>CAMTUN010000019.1:0-75285 GCA_947084915.1 uncultured beta proteobacterium
GATTTGCGATGGCATCCATCAGGATAATTTGCATCTCGCGTCCCCGGACGAAGACACGAAGAACAAAGGTATCATCAGGGCGCAAAAGTATCTGAAGAGAGAGGCAAAGATCGCTTTCCCTGACCAGAGCACGGATTGGGAAGAGATTCGTCGATTGGGAGAGCTAAGAAACCGATTCGTGCACGGAATCGGTAAACCGATGCCAGAGGATCTTCAATCCTATATACGGAGGAATAAGTCATTGTTCAATGATTGGCCTTAAGGATAGCGTCACGCTTAGAGAAGGGTTCTGTGAACACGCAATTCGCCTTGTAGGAAGGTTCTACGAGTCAGTTCTCGGGACTCGGCCCGACGAACTTTTCGATGACGAGATTGGCCTATAGGAAGTTAGGGCGGGATTCGGGAGTTCGAATTCGCGGGGCGCTGAAGTACAGCAGCATTCCAAAGGTCGTGCCTGCCCTAAAAATGAACACGATCTTTGCTATAAAAAACCGTTCGGAAATTCTTGGGGCTGTAGCTCAATCGGTTAGAGCAGCAAACTCATAATTTGTTGGTTCCGAGTTCGAGTCTCGGCAGCCCTATTTCCAAATCCCAACTGTCCAATCCCCCGTGACTAAACGTGACTAAACCCAGGGCAAAAGTGGTCAAATCCGAGCAATTCCCGGCCCTAATCCAGCGTCAAATATCTGCTATAAAGCGTTGCTGTTAAACACTTTGGGCCTGTAGCTCAGTCGGTTAGAGCAGGGGACTCATAATCCCTTGGTCGTTGGTTCGAGTCCAACACGGCCCACCAACCCACTCAAGGACTTGCGAGTCAATCCTTGTGGCGCGCGCCACTCACAGTGATGAATGCGCTCCTACCCTGCATCACCTTTTCCTACGAATAGCTCAATGCAGGTTGTTCCGTGTGATGCCCCCGGATTGATCCAGCTGATTCTTTGTCCGATCCTTTGCAAGCGTATTGCGAACGAAAGCAGCCACGCTTTCATCCTCGATGAAACTGGCTGATGACTCGGCAAGTAACAACTTGCCCGGTTCCTGCGGTCTTGCGATGGCGAATCCCTGTACATAATCGACACCAATTTTCGACAGGGATTCGAGGGTGGCGCAGTCCTCGGCCCATTCGGCAATACTCTTCATACCCAGATTGCGGGCAAGTTCCACGATGGCTTCGACAATGGCCAGATTGGCCGGGTGGGCATTCACGCCCCTGACGAATTGGCCGTCAATTTTAAGGGCGTCTGCCGGAAGTTCCTTGAGGTAGGAAAACGAAGTGTATCCAGCCCCGAAATCGTCAAGCGCAATCTTTGCCCCATAACTGCGCACCCCGTCGATGAAGCGCCGGGTGTTGTCCAGATCGTGCAGCGCCACGCTTTCGGTAATCTCGATGCACAACCGCTCCACGGTGCGCCCATACTGCGCCAGTATCGCAAAAGCGTCCTTGATGAACTTCTCGTCGTTGAGGGATCCACCACTCAAGTTCAAGCAGACGAATCGCGTGTTCTTTAAATGCTCATAGTGGGTGCTGACCCACTCAAGGGTATTGGTGAGCACCCATTTGTCGATTACCGCGATGCGCCCATTGCTCTCCGCCGCAGCAATAATTTTCCCGGCTTGCGTGATCGATCCATCTGCCTCTTTCATCCGGAGCAGCACCTCGAAATTGAGGGAATCATAGGGCGCGCGCAAGGACATGATGGGCTGCATCACCTGAAACAACCCTTCCGGGGCGGCATTGGTCCCGAAACGCTCGATCAGGTGCAACTCCTCTTCGCGCTCCCGGAATACCGGAGAGTGTGTGTCGTAAACCACTGGATTGCCGTGATTCCCATTCTTTGCCTCTCGACAGGCCCGGTCCGCCACCGAAATGGCGTCCTTGACACGCATACTTCGGCTTATTTCGACCAGGCCGATCGAGCCCTTCACCTGAAAGGCCCGTTCGCCAATCAGATAAGGCTGGGTACCGATCCTGTCGACGATACCGCGGCATATCCATGCGGCGGATTGAATGGGCGTGCCCTTGAGCACGATGACGAACTCATCCCCACCTACCCGGCCGATGCTCTGCCCTTCAGTCAGCATGCCCCGGATGCGATCGCAAACCTGCTTCAGGACTTCATCGCCTGCGACATGGCCGAACAGATCGTTGATCAGCTTGAACCGATCCAGATCCAGGTAGGCCAAGGCCATGGCGTTCCCTTCGGCAAGCTCACCGAGCGCTTCGTCGAATTCCTTTTCAATGCCCCGTCGATTCAGTATCCCTGTTAGCGGATCATGCTCCGCAAGAAAGAGGAGTCTCCCGGTTGCCTTGACCTTTTCGGTCACATCCTGCAAAGAACCTTCGATCTTGTCCTTGGCCATGGCCGCTTTCACCATGAACCATTTTTGATCCTTGCCTCGCCGGGAGAGACTTCTGATTTCCATCTCCAGCCCCGCCCCGCTCAAGACCAGTTTCTGCAGTTTGTCCCAGGCGCCCAATTCGAAATGGTCGCTCCAGTGATCTCTTTGCACGCTATGCACGCCAAGCATCTCGAGCAGGGCTGGATTAGCCTGGGCAAACTGCCCCTGCGATGTCAGGGTGAACAACCCGATCGGGATCGCCTCGTAGGCGTTGCGCAGTTCCGTCTGTGCCTTGACACGTCCTTCACGTTCCAACCTCATTTGCTCGGCAATGGCAAAAGCTGCCATCAGGCTGGAAGACAATGCCGCAGTGACGCTGTTCACAGTACCTATAAGGCCTTTGTAGCCAAGCGCAGCGGATATGACCTCGTAAAGGTTCGCGAAAACCGCAATTCCAAGAGACGCCCCATACCACATGGCAACTTTTGACCGCGTCTCAAGAAGGATTCTGCCCATAAGAAACATCAGCACCAACACCCCAATAGAGGCCGTCAGCCACATTGGGGGAAGAAAGTATTTGAATGGCAGGAAGAATGCGTAGCCAAGAATCAACAAGCATGTCCACTGTGCAACACTAAGCAACCAGTCATGCTTGAGGTGATTCAAGCTCTCTCCAAACAGCCGCCTGAAGAGGGCGTAAGTGAGGATGTAATAAGCGGCAATCGTAAGTTTCCGCATGGGGGCGATCAAGTCTGGCGGTATGTTCCTTTCCAGCCACTGGATATCCCACCCGGCCGACAAAGCGCCAAGACGTAAATTTGCGACGAGCCAGGCCGCAAAAAGTACGTATGTCCATTCCTTGTTAATAATCGCAGTTACCAGTACAAATACCGCAAGCACAATCAATCCGCCGTCAAGAAGCCCGGCATTTCTATGAAACTTCTGAACGGATATATCGAACTGTGGTTGCGGCCATTGGAGAATCGTTATGCGTGCTGGGCCCGTGTGTTCTGCCTTGCATACGATTTTTGTTATTTCTCGGAGCGCCCCCGCCGTGATCACGAAACCCGTTTTTTCCGGCTTGATCGCCCCTGTCCAACCTGAGCGATCCGCTTTCCCTAACTGGCTAAGACCGCCCGCGTTCCAACATTCAATCTCAACACCATGCCTCGAAGGAATTTCAATGATTGGGGTCTCTTCGTTGCTTGTTGGATTCAGCGAAAAAGTTAGCCAATAAGGTGATTCCGACAATTGCGTGTCGTGATGCCATACGGGCGCTTTTTTATCGAGTTGCTGAAGCGCCTCTTTAGGTGACAGTGAGCCATTCGTCTGCTCCAATACCCGGAAGGCAAGAGAATTCTGACCCTGGAACGGATATTGGTTTTCAAGAACAACCAACGCGTAAAGTGAAGCTATTCCGATAATGATCGGTACTGCGTACAGAGACAGCCCATTCAGCAGGGAATCAATCGCCGCGCCTATCCCCTGATGCTTAAGGTAGCTTTGTCTCATCGCTTACACCAACGATATTGAATCTATACATCCCTTTCTTTACGGCATTATTGCCAAGGGGTTTAATCCGGAATGCTGATAGGCGGCAGGCAATCTGGCGACTACGGCCTCCGTCGACGCATTTCTGTTGGCAAGCTGTAGGTCGGGGTGGTGAGTCTTGCACATGAAATTGAATAGCGGGTGATTGGCAGCCGTCCACCTTTCATAGGCATTTGCCACGTCAAAAGCCAAGACGCGATGGGGTATGTTCCCAGCATGCTTCATGGGGATGAACCCCAATTCTGGATAAACATCCTGAAATAGCAGCTTCTCGTATTGCTTGTCCAGAGGCGATCTGGCTGCGATGACCAACCAATCAATATCATTCAGCAAGCAGTACTGAAATCCCGCCTTGACCAGAACTGTTTTGACGAGCCTGCCAATACGCCCTTCTGCAACACCGAATCTGGCAATTTCGATTTTGCTCTCAGCTTTCAGCCACTCCGGAAGATCCACAGAGTGCTCAAGAGCCAATTTTTTGTCGCGAGTATTCTGAATCCGCATTGTGCCAACCGGTGTTCCGTCCAGTTTTGACTCGGCAAGAACTACAACTGTGCCTTCTTCCCTATCAAGAGCTTCTGGTCTCTCCAACGCTGCTGCGACAGTCGGCAGATGGCGAGCATAGGCCTGGTATCTAATTGACACCGCCTTGGCGAGATCTTCCTCACTGGTTGCCAGTTTGACAGTGAATGGCAGCCGTTCCGTTTGCATAACGGTCGCCTGCGGCGCTGTGTTGAACTTGTTGGCATTCACATAGGCAACTTGTATTGCTTCCAAGCAGTCTTGCGTTTCCATTTTCATAATCCTTTCTGTGAAGTAATTCACGATCCCTAACCAACGTCCGGTCAGGCAATCTGACCGGTTGCGCAACAAGTCTATTCCTATCATTGAGTTAGCTCCAGAATATATTTTCTCGGAAATTACCGATACACATAGCCATGGTTCTTGAATCGTAATATCGAACGGCCGGTCCCCAGGGGCGCACTTACCCCTCGAACTGTTCGCTCGACCGAAAGTAGCCTTGAATGATTAAGCCGCCTGGTGTGAGGCGAGGAATGCCTGCAGGTTGCGCTTCAGCGCGACTTCTTCTGGATCAGTTCGATCTTGTAGCCGTCGGGATCCTCTACGAAGGCGATAACGGTACTGCCGTGCTTCATCGGCCCCGCCTCACGGGTCACCGCTCCGCCGCGGCGCTTGATCTCGTCGCAGGCGGCGTAGGCGTCATCCACCTCCAGCGCAACATGGCCATAACCGGTGCCCATATCGTAGCGATCCACGTCCCAGTTGAAAGTCAGCTCCAGTACAGCGCCGTCTCGTTCGTCCTGATAGCCGACGAAGGCCAGGGTGAACTTGCCGTCCGGATAATCGGTGCGTCGCAGCAGGCGCATGCCCAGCACCTCGGTATAGAACTTGAGCGAGCGGTCGAGATCGCCGACTCGCAACATGGTGTGAAGTATGCGCATATCCCCTCCTAAATCTGCGGACAGGTTGCGGCCAGTCGCCTGAGTTCGTCGCGCGCCGACCGGTAGTCCGGGCAGAGCCGCTCCACAACCGCCCAGAAACGCGGCGAATGATTCATCTCCACGAGATGCGCCATTTCGTGCGCCACTACATAGTCCAGCAACCGTGGGGGCGCATGAATCAGCCGCCACGAAATACGGATACCGGTCTTCTCGCTGCAACTGCCCCAGCGTGTCTGTGCATTGGAAAGCGCCACGCGCGGCAGCGGCCGATGCAATTGCGCGGCGTAATGCGCGGCCCGCTCCTTGAAAATTTCGAGCGCACGATTACGCAGGGCTCGGCGCGCCAGTTGCCTCAGGTCGGCATCCGGGCGCGCCAGCAGAACCAGCGTGTGGCCCGACCAGCGCACGCGATTGGCGCCCGGTTCGATACGCAGCACGAAATCCTCGCCGAGCACCGGCAGCAGCGCGCCGTCGCAGATCGCCAAGTGGCGCGCCTTGCCGTGGCCATGCCATTCATCGAACTTCTTCAGCACCCAGGCGGCATTGTGGCGCAGGAAGCGTTCGATGTCGGCAAGCGATGTGCGCGGCGAAGCCCCGACGCGCAGCCCGCGTTGGTCGATGGTCATGCCGAGTGTGCGCCGGCTCGAACGGATCAGCCGGTAATCGACGATGCGCGTGCCAAGTTGAATGTGCCGCGTTTGCTCCGCTGGCGGGGCGGCACGGCGGAACAGCGGAAGTTCAAGCTGGAAGAGTCGCAGCATCGTCTTCCCACAACTCCGGCGCCTGAGACGACGCCTTGAGTTGCGCAAGGAATCGGCACACCACGCTGCCGATCTCTTCCGGCGTGATGTGAACGAGGCGCCAGGAAAGGCGCAGGCGCCCATCCGGCTCGACGCCGCCCCACGTGCCGGCTGCGAAAGACAGCCGCCAGGTAGGCATCGCCATACCCAGTCGCCGACATCCCGCTGCAAGTTGGGTTTCGATTGCCAGTCGGGCCTGCGCCTGCAGCCAGCCTTGCACGCTGTCCTTGACCTGTTTCTCGCCGGCTTCCGGCGGCAGGGGCAGGTGCAGTCTGCCTTCGCACAGTTCGATCCTGTCGCACCCCCCATTCAGGCACAGCACAACCTCGCCGCCGAGGAAGGGAAAACACGCGCCGTCCTGCCAGCGAGCCGGTAGCGGCAGTTTTCCGGCAGCAGCAGCCTTGCCGGCCAGCTTGCCGATTATTTCGCGACTGCCCTCACGAATGGCCTGCTCGATCTGCGGCATGGTCATGCCGCGCGGCGCGCTCACCTGCAGGCCCTGCTCATCCACAGTCATGCTCACATTCGCACGGCGCGAGCGGCGCAGACGGAAAGGCAGGGGCTGGTCGTCAAGCTGAAGGGAAAACTGCCCGCCCGGAGCATCCGGCGGGGTGCCGCTGAGAGGCAGGTCAAGCTGAAGGTCGGGTTGAATCACACTCATATCGATGCGGGCAAATGCGGCGCATTTCGCCTTCCATCCAGGCTTCAGCGCGCGCATTGACATCTTCCGCCGTCAGGCCGGTCGGGTCAATGGCCGGACCGATACTGACGGTCACCGTGCCGGGATACTTGATGAAGGCCTTGCGACTCCAGAAATCTCCGGAATCGAGCGCCACCGGCACTACTGGCGCGCCGGTTTCCACGGCCAGGTGAGCGCCTCCGATCTTGTAACGGCGACGTGTACCAAGAGGTGTGCGCGTGCCTTCGGGAAATATGATCACCCAATAGCCCTGGCCGAGGCGCATCCGCCCCTGCTCGACAAGCTGCCGGAGCGATTCCTTACCGCCGGCGCGGTCGATCGAGATCATCGGCGTCGCTGCCAGCGCCCAGCCGAAAAAAGGCAGGCGCTTGAGCTCGCTCTTCCAGACGAACAGCGTCCACGGAAATATCATCTGCAGCACGATGGTTTCCCAGGCCGACTGGTGCTTGGCGAGAATCACCGAGGGGCAGTCAGGCATGTTCTCGCGTCCGAGCACACGATAGTCGATGCGCAGCAGGTGTTTGATCAGCCAGGTCGCCATGGCCACCCAAGGCACGACTGACAGCCGGCGCAGGCGGTGCGGCAGCGGAAAGCAGAGCATGACGAGCAGGGCATAGGGTGGTGTAATGATCACCAGCAGCAGCATGAAGAGGGCCGAGCGAAGAATGATCAACAGACTCGGCTTGGGAGGCGTTCTGTTCATGCCGCGATATGCGCCGCTGCCGCGGCAAGATCCGGAAACACCAGCGTCTCGCGAGGCAGATCGGGATGGTCGTGTGTTTTTGCACCCTTCCCCGTCAGTACCAGGATGGGCTGGGCGCCCACGGCGGCGGCGGCCTGCAGATCGCGCAGGCTGTCACCCACGGCCGGAACCCTCTTGAGATCGGTGTTGTAACGCATGGCCACTTCGCGCAGCATGCCCGGGCGCGGCTTGCGGCATTCGCAGGTCGAATCCGCGGCATGCGGACAGAAGAAGATCGAGTCGATGCGTCCGCCCGCAAGCGCCACCGCCTTGATCATTTTGTCGTGTATGGCGTTGAGTGCCCCCATGTCGAACAGGCCCCGGCCGATTCCCGACTGATTGGTCGCCACCACGACGCGGTAGCCCCACTGCGTCAGGCGGGCAATCGCCTCCAGGCTGCCGGGCAGCGGCCGCCACTCGTCCGGCGACTTGATGAACTGGTCGCTGTCGTGGTTGATGACGCCGTCGCGGTCGAGGATGACGAGCTTCATGCGGAGAGCCTGGACAAGTCGGCAATCCGGTTCATGGCGGCATGGAGGATGGCGAGCAGGCCGAGGCGATTTGTCCGCAGGGCGGCATCTTCGACGTTCACCATGACGTGATCGAAAAAATCGTCTACCGGGCCTTTCAAGGCGGCCAGCGATTGCAGCGATGCAGTGTAGTCGCCCTGCTCGAAGGAAGCATCGGCCTTCGGCTTGACGCCGGCCAGCGCGGCGTGCAGCGCGACTTCGGCCGGCTCCTTGAGACGTGCCGCGTCAACCTTCGCCGTCACGCCGCCACTGACTTTTTTCAGGATGTTGCCGACGCGCTTGTTGGCGGCGGCGAGGCTCGCCGCTTCGGGCAGCGCCGCGAAGGCGCGCACGGCGGCGAGCCGCTTCGGAATTTCGCCGAGGCGCTGCGGACGGAGGCTCACCACGGCTTCGACTTCCTGAGCCGAATAGCCTTGCTCGCGCAGGTTACCGGCAAGACGCTCGTAGATGAAAGACTCGACAAGCTTGATGTTCTCTGCTGGATACATCGAGATTTCGGTCGGGAACACCTTGAATGACTGAAGCAGAAGCACCGACAACTCGAGCGGCAGATCGCGCTCGATCAGCATGCGAATGACGCCGAGCGCATGCCGGCGCAGCGCGAACGGGTCCTTGTCGCCGGTGGGCAACTGGCCGATGCCGAACATGCCGGCGAGCGTCTCCAGTTTGTCGGCCAGTGCAACGCACAAGCCGGCCGGTCCACGCGGCAGCGCATCCCCGGAGAAACGTGGCTTGTAGTGGTCCTCGACAGCGTCGGCGATATCCGAAGGCAAGCCGTCGTGCAGCGCGTAGTAACGGCCCATGATGCCTTGCAGCTCCGGGAACTCACCCACCATGTCGGTGAGCAGATCCGCCTTGGACAAGAGCGCAGCCTGATCGGCCTGGCGCGCCAATGTCTCGCCGCCGAGTTGCTGGCCGATGGCGCTGGCGATGGCCGCCACACGCTGCGCCCGCTCGCCCTGGGTGCCGAGCTTGTTGTGATAGACGACCTTCGCCAGCCCGGGGATGCGGTCCGCGAGCGATTTTTTACGATCCTGATCGAAGAAGAACTTGGCATCGGCAAGACGCGAACGCACCACGCGCTCGTTGCCGCCGATCACTGCGCTGGCATCGGCCGGGCGGATGTTGGCTACGACGAGGAATTTGTTCGTGAGCCTCCCGGCCGCATCGAGCAGCGGAAAGTACTTCTGGTTGGCCTTCATGGTCAGGATCAGGCATTCCTGCGGCACATCGAGAAACGCCTTCTCGAACTCACAGGCAAGCACGTTCGGGCGCTCGACCAGCGCCGTGACTTCGTCGAGCAGCGCCTCGTCCTCGATCGGCTTGAGATTCTCCTGCGCCGCCGCGGCCTGCAACTGACGCACAATCTCGGTGCGACGCTCGGCGAATCCGACGATCACCGCACCCTCGGTCTTCATCTGCTCGGCGTAGGAATCGGCATCGCGAATCGACACGACGGGCTGGGCCGCCTCGAAGCGATGGCCCTGGGTCGCGCTGCCGGCCCTGAGGCCGAGCACGTCGACATCGACGACGTTGCTGCCATGCAATGCGATGAGACTGTGCGCCGGGCGAACGAAATTCACTGAGGACCATCCGTCCGCCAGCTGATAGGTCATCACCTTGGGTATGGGCAGCCGCGAAATGGATGCCCGCAAGGCTAGCTGCAAAGCTGCTTCCAACGACCAGCCGCCCTCTTCAAAAACGGCAAACACATACTCGGCGCCACCTTCGTTTTCTCGACTCAGATCGCGTTCTGACAGGCTGTCCTTCTCCATTCTCTTCCTGAGCGCCGCCGATGGCCTGCTGTCTCCTTCAAAAGCCACTTTGGCGGGCATCAGCTTCTTGCGAATGCGCTTGTCCGGCCCTTTCGCACGAACTTGCGAAATGTGTGCTGCCAGCCGACGGGGGGAGGCAAAGGCCGTCGTCGTGCTTCCTTCCTCGATCAGCCCCTCACTGGCGAGTTCACCCGCGATCTCAGCGGCAAAGGATTCACCTAATTTTTTCAGCGCCTTGGGCGGCAGTTCCTCGACGAACAATTCGACCAGCAGATTCTGGGTACTCATGTCACTCCGCCTTCTTCGCCAGCTCGGCCAGCACTTCGTCGGCCCAGGCCCGGGGCGCCATCGGGAAGCCCAGCCGCGCGCGGCTATCGACATAGCTTTTTGCCACGCTGCGCGCCAGGTTGCGGATGCGGCCAATGTAGGCGGCGCGCTCGGTGACGGAGATGGCGCCGCGCGCGTCGAGCAGGTTGAAGGTGTGTGCGGCCTTGAGGATCTGCTCGTAGGCCGGCAGGGCGAGCTGCTGCTCCATCAGGTGCTTCGCCTGCTTCTCGTGGGCGCCGAATGCGCCGAGCAGAAACTCGACGTCACTGTGCTCGAAGTTGTAGGCGCTCTGCTCGACCTCGTTCTGGTGGAAGACGTCGCCGTACCTCAGTTGCCTATCCTCGCCGCGCGCATAGACGAGATCGAAGACGTTCTCGACGCCCTGCAGATACATCGCCAGCCGCTCCAGGCCGTAGGTGATCTCGCCGGTGATCGGTTTGCAGTCGATGCCGCCGACCTGCTGGAAGTAGGTGAACTGCGTCACTTCCATGCCGTTCAGCCAGACTTCCCAGCCCAGGCCCCAGGCGCCCAGCGTCGGGTTCTCCCAGTCGTCCTCGACGAAACGCACGTCGTTCTGCTTCAGGTCAAAACCAAGCGCCTTCAGCGAGTCGAGATAAAGTTCGAGGATGTTCTCCGGCGCAGGTTTCAGCACCACCTGGTACTGGTAGTAGTGCTGCATGCGGTTGGGGTTCTCGCCGTAGCGGCCGTCCTTGGGCCGGCGCGAGGGCTGGACGTAGGCGGCCTTCCACGGCTCGGGACCGAGCGCGCGCAGGAAGGTGGCGGTGTGGCTGGTGCCGGCGCCGACTTCCATGTCGTAGGGTTGCAGGAGCGCGCAGCCCTGTTTATCCCAAAATGCCTGCAGGCGCAGGATGATTTCTTGAAAGCTTGGCTTTTGGCCATGTTTCAGAGGAGACTCATGCCCGCTTGCGGGCGTTATGTCGGAACTAAACGTGGGCATGAAACGACTGGGGGAAATCGCAAAAGTGCGATTTTACAGGCTTTAACAGGTCGAGTCGCTGCCGCTTCAGGGATTATCCATCTTGCGCTTGCCCCTGAGAATCGCATCCGGCTGCTGTTCGAGCAGTTCCGCCAGCTTGCGCAGGGCCTCGGCGGCGCGGGCGATTTCCTTCAAGGTCTGATTCACGTTCTGCACTGTCGGCGATTCCGCCTCGGCGAGACCGCGCACCGCCCTCGCCGCGCCGGCCAGCTCGTCGCTGGACCGCGTCAGGTTGCGAATCAGATCGGAGTCGGCGCCGGCCAGGTCTCCGACGCGATCCGCCGCGGATTCCAGGCGGGCCATGGCCGATTGCGCCGCCACCAGCGCCTTGCGCATCTCCCTCAGATCCGTGCGCGCCTCCTGCAGGATCGGTCCGCTCTTCGCGTCGAGCCGCGCCGCCAGCGACTCGAGATGCTTCAACGTCGCATCCAGCCGACGCGGCAGGTTGCGCACCTCGGGCGTGTTGAGGGTCGTGTTCAACGCTTCGCCGATGGCCGCCACGTCGGCGAGGAATTTGTCCATCGGAAAGCCTTCCAGCTTCGCGGTGAACTCCTGTACAGGAGTTCGAATGGTCGGGATCTCGCTGATGGCCGGATCGGAGGCGACAAAGCGCGCCGTCTTGTCGGGGTGGAAATCCAGGTCGACATATAGCAGCCCGGTCAGAACGCTCTGCATGCGCAGGCGCGCGCGCAGTCCGCGTTCCACCAGCTTGCGCACCGTGTCCCGATCACGCAAATCGATCTGCTCGCCGTCCCGGGAACGCACAACATGCTGTTCGACCTCAATGGTCACGGGAACGACGAATTTGTGGCTGGACTCGTCCAGGCCAAGCTGGATGTGCTTCACCGTGCCCACCTTGACACCAAGGAATACCACCGGCGCGCCCACTTGCAGGCCATGCGCCGCGCCCTCGAAGTACAAAACGTGCCGGCTATGCTTGCGGAACCAGTCGTCGCCGGCAACCAGGAGTATGGTCACGACGGCCAGAGTGATGGCGCCCAGGACGAAGGCGCCGATGAGGGCCGGATCGGCTCGTCTGCTCATTCTTTTCCTCTGGTAAGAAAATGACGCACCTTGGCATCGCCCGTTTGCAGCGCCTGTTGCGGGTTGCCGGTAGCGATCATGGTATGGGTTTCGTCGTCGAGATAGATCGAATCGCTGCCGATGGCGAGGATGCTCGCCAGATCGTGGCTGATGACGACGACAGTCGTGCCGAGGCTGTCGCGCAGTTCCAGGATGAGGTCGTCGAGGCGGCGTGCCGTCAGCGGATCGAGGCCGGAGGACGGCTCGTCGATGATAAGAATTTCCGGATCGAGTGCCATCGCCCGCGCCAGGCCAGCCCGTTTCTTCATGCCGCCGGAGAGTTCCGATGGATAGAACTCCTCGAATCCCGCCAGGCCCACCAGCGCCAGCTTGAAGGAGACAATCTCGGCGATGCGCGCGGCGGACAGGTCCGAGTATTCGGCCAGCGGCAAAGCGACATTCTCCGCCAGTGTGAGCGAACTCCACAGGGCGCCGCCCTGGAACATGATGCCGAGCCGGCGCTTCAGGCGTTCCTGGTCTTCCTGCTCTGCGTTCCAGAAATCCTCGCCGCCGTAGAACACCGTGCCGCTGGCCGGCCGCTGCAGGCCGGTCAGGGCGCGCATCAGCGTTGTCTTGCCGCAACCGTTGCCGCCCATGATGACGAAGACATCCCCTTTGTTCACGCTGAACGACAGGTCGTGCTGGACGACGAATTCGCCGTAGGCCATGGAGAGGCCGCGTACCTCGATGTGCGGAACGTTTGCCATCCCTCAGATTTCCAGTTGATAGTAAACGATGGTCATCACCGAGGCCGCAATGGTAATGAGCAGGATCGCCGTCACCACCGCGGACGTCGCCGCCTCGCCCACCGCTTCAGCGCTGCGGCCGCATTGCATGCCGCGCAGGCAGCCGGCGAAGGCGACCATGGCGCCATACACAGTTCCCTTGGAAAGGCCCACCCAGAAATGCTTCAGCTCGAGCGCGCGCAAGGTCTCGTTGTAATACTCGAAGAAACTGATGTCGAAGATCGTGACCGAGACCAGCAGCCCGGCCAGAATGCCGACGAAGCCGGAGTATAGCGTCAGCAGCGGCACCATCAGCATCAGGGCGAGCATGCGCGGCAGCACCAGGAAATCGACGGGCGAGATGCCGAGCGTCCTGAAGGCGTCGATCTCTTCATTGACCTGCATGGTGCCCAGTTGCGCGGCGAAGGCAGCCCCGGTGCGCCCGGCGATGATGATGCCGGTCATCAGCGCGCCGACTTCCCGCACCATGCCGATCGCCACCAGGTCGGCGATGAAGATCTGCGCCCCGACCAGACGAAGCTGATCGGCGCCCAGGTAGGCAAGGATCAGTCCCACCAGAAAGCTGATCACCGACACGATAGGCAACGCGCGCGGGCCAACCTGCTCCACTTCCAGCCACATGTCGCTGATCCGGAAACGGGCTCGGCCACTGAAAAGGCGCAGGAAGGACTGAGTGATTTCGCCGAGGAAGCGCAGCATCGCCGGCGCGCCGCGGATGAATTCCATGGTGGCCGTTCCTACGCGCACGAGAAGATTTCCATTCCGGCTGCCGCGGCCGGCCACCTTCTGCTCGGGAACCGCGAAGGCCATCGCCAGCAGGCGCCGGATGCCTTCGGGCAATCCGCCCTGGTCAACCTCAATGCCGCGCGCGGCGCAGGTCTTGAGCACGCCGGCCAGAAACGTCAGCAGCCCGGAATCCCAGTCGGCCAGCGCGGCTGCGTCAAAAGTCAGTCTGCGTACTACGGCGGAGAGCTCGCGCTCGACAAGCTCGCGCGAGGGCAGCGCCTGGCCGAGGCGCCAGCGCCCGGACAGGACAACCATCAGACAGTCCCCGTCGACCCGGCGCGTTTCAAGATACTGCCCCGACGCCCCGTCAGCGGACGCCTCGGGAACATTTGTCATCCCATGGGGATTTTCTTCGGTCATGGCGGCATCGTAATCGGGGAAGGCCGCCATCACAAGCCGGATCGGTCCGGATCGGCGGGAATCAATTGTCGGTCTTGCGACTATGCGGAGATGAGGGATGGGGTAACATTCTCCCGTTCCAACATATGCGGAGCTAGCGATGGGCTGTCACGTCACGATCGTTACCGGCAACGGCGAGCGGCATGAGTTCGAATTGCTCGACGCCGACCTCGCCGGCTTGGATGCGCACCAGGCGCAGGAATGGCTGGGTCAGGAATTCGAATCGGCCGGTTGCGTGCCGACCAACCCCGTGGGCAAACTGCTGCTGGCCGACAAGATCCTCTGCCTGGCCAAGACGCAAAAGGATGCGGCCTACGCCGAGCCCACGCCTTGGGTAAAAAGCTTCGTCCGTGCCGCGGCCACCGCCATCGGCCGCTCCGTCCTCACCATCGACCTCGGCAACCACTCGCTAGGCTATTGAACCTGCAAAAAGAACGGGGGCCGAAGCCCCCGCTCCCCTCCTCCCACGACAGGCGTTATCAGCCTGTCTTGCCTGAATTCGAGGTCGGATTCTCCGGCCATCGGCTCGCAACGTCAATATGCACTGCGGCGCAAACGCAATAACGGTGTCGCCAACCCCGCCGCAATCAGCAGCAGAGCAGCGGCGTTACCCCAGCGCACATAAGGCGTTGCACCGGTGTAGCCGCTCACCTCGCCGACCAGTGCCCCCTCGCTGAAGGGCGGCAACACGCGCTCGACGCGCCCGCGCGGGCTGACGATGGCGGTCATGCCGGTATTGGTGGCGCGCAGCATGGGTCTGCCCGTTTCCAGGGCGCGCATCTGGGCAATCTGCAGGTGCTGCGGCTGAGCCAGCGAGTCGCCAAACCAGGCAGTGTTGGAGAGATTCACGAGCAAGGTCGCCTCGGGCAGGGCCAGAATGATTTCCTCGCCGAAAACATCCTCGTAGCAGATGTTCACCGCCACCTTCTCACCCGCAATCGTCAGTGGCCGCTGGGCGGCGGCGCCGGACGAGAAGTTCGACATCGGTATCTTCAGCAGTGCCAGCGACCAGGCGAAAGCCGGCGGCGTGAACTCGCCAAAGGGCACCAGGTGGCTTTTCCTGTAGCGCTGGACGCCTTCCTGCGCAAAGCCGACCGCGCTGTTGTAGTAGCGCCCCTGCGCATCCTGCTCGGCAATGCCGAGCAGCACATCGCCATTTCTGTCCAGCGCGGGGCGGCGCAGCTCGGCCGCGTAGTCGCGCGGCAGCTGGTCGAGCATGAGCGGCAGCGCCGTTTCCGGCAGCACGATCAGTTGCGCCGGATGCGCGCGCGCCAGGCGGAGATAGGTGTCCATGGATTGCTGCAGACGTTCCGGCTTCCATTTCAGGCTTTGCTCAATATTGCCCTGCAGCAGGCTCACGCTGATCGGCTTGCCGGCGGGTTGCGTCCATTCGATCAACATCAGTCCCGCCCCGACGGCCATCAGCGTGGCGATAGCGGCGCCGGTCGGCAGCCAGTGCTCGCGCCGCTGCAAAGTCAGTCCCGTCAAAGCGGCGACCAGCGCGGCCACGAAGCCGACGCCATACACGCCGAGCAACGGTGCATAGCCGGCAAGCGGGCTGGGCGGTGTTTGGGCATAGCCGAAGGAAAGCCAGGGGAACCCCGTCAGCACCCAGCCGCGCAGCCATTCTGCGAGGGTCCAGGCACCGGCGGCAAGCAGCGCGTCTGTCCAGAGGCGTCTGCTGCGCAGTCTGGCAAATACATAGCCAGCCAGGGCCGGAAACAGCGCCAGCACGCAGCAGAAGAGAAACGCCGCCACCCCGGCCAGCAGCGGCGGCATGCCGCCGAAGACGTGCATGCTGACATACACCCAGGAGACGCCAGCCAGGAAGCAGCCTGCGCCGAAGGCAAAGCCCTGCATCGATGCTGCGCGCGGCGTCGCCCCTTGCCAAAACCAGACGAGTGCCGCGAGGGTGGCGAGCGGAATGGGAAAAAGCTGGAATGGGGCGAATCCGAATACCGAAACTGCGCCGAGCAGAAAGGCCGCGGCGAGGCGCGGCGAGGCGGGCCTCATTCGGCAGGTGTCTGCGGCCGATCTACCAGCAGGGTGTGCACCCGCCGGCTGTCTGCGCGCAACACTTTGATATGCAGACCTTCGATCAGCACACTCTCGCCACGCTTGGGCAGGCGGCCCAGATGGTGAATCACCATGCCCCCCACGGTATCAAATTCCTCATCGCTGAAATGCGTGTCGAAGGCGGCGTTGAAGCCAGCGATTTCCGTGGTGGCCTTGACACGATAATGACCGGCATGGTCGAGCAGGATGTTGTCGGAGTCCTCGTCGAAATCGTACTCGTCCTCGATGTCGCCAACGATCTGTTCGAGCACATCCTCGATCGTGACCAGCCCGGCGACGCCGCCGTATTCGTCCACCACGATCGCCATGTGATTGCGCGAGGCGCGAAACTCCCGCAGCAGCACGTTGAGCCGCTTGGAATCGGGAATGAAGATCGCCGGCCGCAGCACATCGCGCGCGACAACGTCTTCGCCGGCATGCAGGCGAAGCAGATCCTTGGCGAGCAGGATGCCGATCACGTCATCCCTGCTCGCATCGGTGACAGGAAAGCGCGAATGCGCCGTCTCGATCGCCGTGGCGGTCATGCCCGCCGTGGTATCGTCAATCGAGATGACATGCATCTGGGCGCGCGGCACCATGATGTCGCGCACCTGCATGTCCGACACGGCGAGCGCGCCCTCGATGATGGACAGCGCATCGGCGTCGAGCAGGTTGCGCTCGAAGGCCGAGTGCAGCAGGGAAACCAGCTGCGCCCGATCCTCCGGTTCACGTATCAGCAACGCGGAGAGGCGTTCAAGCAATGAAGGTCGACTGGGGGGTGGTTCCATAATCAATACGGGTCGGGAAAGCCGAGCCGATCCAGGATCTCGCGTTCCATGTGCTCCATGATGCGGGCTTCGGCGCCCGTCTCGTGATCATATCCTTGCAAGTGCAGCATACCATGCACGACGAGGTGGGCGAAATGGGCGGTGACCGGCTTGCCCTGCTCTGCCGCCTCGCGCAGCACCACCGGCAGGCATAGCACCAGGTCGCCGGCCAGCACCGGCTCCCGCGCGTAGGGAAAAGTCAGCACGTTGGTAGCGTAGTCCTTGCCGCGAAACTGTGCGTTGAGCCGGCGACCCTCCTCCGCATCGACGAAGCGCACGGTCAGTTCCGCCGCGCCCGGCCGGGTTGCGCGCACCCACTTGCGCACCTCGGCGCGCGAGGGCAGCGCATCATCCTTGGCGGCGAACTGGACGCCAAGAGACAACCTGCCCCCCGCCCCCCTTCCCGCGGAAGGGGGGGGCTTCGGTTCGCTACGCTCGCAGATTTCACGCTGCCTCGCCTTGCCCCCCTGAGGGGAGGCTCCGCGCGGGCGGCCCGGCGGCGAGGCTTTCGCCTCACCTCTCACCCCTCACCCCTCACGCTCTTCTCATGCTTTTCATAGGCGGCAACGATGCGCGCCACCAACGGATGCCGCACCACGTCCTCGGCGAGGAAATCGGTGAAGGCGATGCCGCGCACTTCGCGCAGGATGCGGCCCGCCTCGATCAGTCCGCTCTTCATGCCGCGCGCCAGATCGATCTGCGTGACGTCGCCGGTGACCACCGCCTTGGCGCCGATGCCGATGCGCGTGAGGAACATCTTCATCTGCTCGGGCGTGGTGTTCTGCGCCTCGTCGAGAATGATGAAGGCGTGGTTGAGCGTACGCCCGCGCATGTAGGCGAGCGGCGCGATCTCGATGGCCTGACGCTCGAAGAGCTTGGCCACCTTGTCGAATCCCATCAGGTCGTAGAGCGCATCGTAGAGCGGCCGCAGATACGGATCGACCTTCTGCGCCAGGTCGCCCGGCAGGAAACCGAGGCGCTCGCCGGCTTCCACCGCCGGGCGCGTCAGCACAATGCGGCTCACCTGGTCGCGTTCGATGGCATCCACCGCGCTGGCCACGGCGAGGTAGGTCTTGCCGGTGCCGGCCGGGCCGATGCCGAAGGTAATGTCATGTTCCTGGATCTGGCGCAGGTACTGCACCTGGCGCGGCGTGCGGCCGTGAAGCTCTGGCTTGCGCGTGAGCAGGCCCTGGGCCGGCAGTCCGGCCTGGCCCCGATTGGCCAGTTCCACCAGACCGAGCTGGATGGCGTCGACTGAAAGGTGCTCTGCGGATTCCGCGTAAAAGTGCCGCAGTGCATTCGCTGCTTGCGTCGACTGGGCCGGGTGGCCGTGCACAGCAAAGCGCTCGCCACGGCGTGAAATGGCCACGTCATAGGCGGCCTCGATCTGGCGCAGATTCTCGTCCAGCGCACCGCACAAATTGGCCAGCCGCTGATTGTCCACGGGGGACAGCACAAATTCGACGGGTTTGACTTTCACAATTCCTGGGTGACGATCTCGCCGCGCAGAGAGTGCGGCAGTGCGGCGGTGATGGTGATGTCGACAAAGCGACTGATCAGGCGCTCGGTGGCGCGAACGGAGCCGGCGAAATTGACGATGCGGTTGTTGTCGGTGCGTCCGGCCAATTCGCCTGCATCCTTTTTCGATGCGCCCTCGATCAGAATGCGCTGCACCGTGCCGACCATCGCCGCGCTGATAACTTGCGCCTGCGCCTCGATGCGTTTTTGCAGGCGCATCAGGCGCTGCGCCTTGAGTTCCTGCGGCGTGTCGTCCGTCAGCTCCGCCGCCGGTGTGCCGGGACGGGGACTGTAGAGGAAACTGAACGAGGCATCGAAGCCGACCTCCTCGATCAGCTTCATGGTCGCTTCGAAATCCGCTTCCGTCTCGCCGGGGAAGCCGACAATGAAATCCGTCGACAGGGAAATGTCCGGCCGCGCCGCGCGCAGCCGACGCACAATGGACTTGTACTCCAGCGCGGTATAGCCGCGCTTGATCGCCGCCAGCACGCGGTCGGAACCGGATTGCACCGGCAGATGAAGATGCGAAACGAGTTTCGGCAGCCGGGCATAGGCCTCGATCAGGCGCGGCGTCATCTCGCGCGGGTGCGAGGTGGTGTAGCGGATGCGCTCGATGCCGGGCATGTCGTGCACGCAGTCGAGCAGGAAGGCAAGATCGGCGAGTTCACTAAACTGAGTCCCGTCCGCCATCAAGCCGCGGTAGGCATTCACGTTCTGCCCGAGCAGCGTCACTTCCTTGACGCCCTGCGCTGCCAATCCGGCGATCTCCGCCAGCACGTCGTCGAGCGGTCGCGAGACTTCCTCGCCGCGTGTATAGGGCACGATGCAGAAAGTGCAGAACTTGCTGCAGCCTTCCATGACGGAAACAAACGCCGAAGCGCCCTCCACCCGGGCCGGCGGCAGATTGTCGAATTTCTCAATCTCGGGGAAGGAGGTGTCGACCTGCGGCTGTCCGGAGGCGCGCCGCGCGCGGATCAGCTGCGGCAGGCGGTGCAGCGTCTGTGGGCCGAAGATGATGTCCACGTAGGGCGCGCGCCGAATGATGGCATCGCCTTCCTGGCTCGCCACGCAGCCGCCGACGCCGATGACAAGATCGGGCTTCGCCTGCTTCAGGTGGCGTACGCGGCCAAGATCGTGGAACACCTTCTCCTGCGCTCTCTCGCGCACCGAGCAGGTATTGAAGAGGATGATGTCGGCGTCTTCGGGGGAGTCGGTCTTCTCGATCTCCTCGCTGACGGCAAGCACGTCGGCCATGCGGTCCGAGTCGTACTCGTTCATCTGGCAGCCGAAGGTCTTGATGTAGAGCTTTTTGGCCACTACCTGGCTGCGCTGGATTTCTGCTTGATGAGCTGGTCGGCGACTTCCGCCTCCTCGGGCGTCAGCACCCAGACGCGCTGGACGGAGCCGTACTCATCAATTTTGTACAGAACGGGAACCGGCTGCCGCAGGGCGCCCGACATGACGATGCGATTCTGCGTGTCGCGGATCTGCAGGCTGGCCGCAAGGCGCAACGTCTGGTCGCCGAACTGGGCGTAGCCGTTGCTGGGCGGGCTCATCGTCGCCAGCGGCCCGGTCTGCAGCGCCGGCCTCACGATCCCCGCGGGCAGGGACGGCGGTGGCGCAGGCGGTGGCGGCGCATTCAGGATGCTTTCGATGATGCTGCTGATGATCGCAGAGACTATTGGATTCATTAAGGTCAATTATAGGCCAAAGCGTCCTTATTCAAGACAGGGTGAAATAGAAAGTCGCCCCTTTCCCCGGGGTCGCGTCCGCCCAGACGCGACCGCTATGGCGCTCGATGATGCGTTTGACAATGGCCAAACCCACACCCGTGCCCGAAAATTCCGATTCCTGATGCAGTCGCTGAAAAACACCGAACAGCTTTGCGGCATGGCTCGGATCGAAGCCGGCGCCGTTGTCCCGGATGAAATACACAGGCAAGCCGCCCTCCTGAATGACGCCAATTTCGACCGAGGCATCGACACGCTTTGAGGAGAACTTGAGTGCATTGCCGATCAGATTGAGCATGACCTGGCGCAGAAGGACCGGATCTGCCATCGCCGCCGGCATGGCATGGATTTCCAGCCGCGCCTGTGGATTCAAGTGGTGCAGTTCCTCAACGGCAGTGCGCGCCATCGCCTCCATGTCCACCTGCATGCGATTCAACCCGGCACGACCGACGCGCGAGAACGTCAGCAGATCGTCGATCAATTCGCCCATCCGGACCGCGCCCCGCGCAATACGTTTCAACATATCCAGCGCATCCGCTTCCAAACGCCCCTTCTGCTCATCGACCAGGATGCTGGCGTAGCCGTTGATGGCCCGCAAGGGTGTTCGCAGGTCGTGTGAAATCGAATAGACGAATGATTCAAGCTCGGTATTGGCCTGGGCCAGTTCCGCGGTTCGCTCGGCTACGCGACGCTCAAGCGAACTGGCCAGCTTCATGATCTCTGCCTGCGCATGCTGGCGTTCGGAAATGTCGATCACGACAGCGAGGCACTTCCAGCGGCCCTCCCGCTCCACCGCCTGCAGATGGACTTCCACCGCATAGTTGCTGCCGTCTGAGCGCTTGTGCACCGTTTCGAATACCTGCTGCAACTTTTCCCGATTGATCAACTGAGCGACCAGCCTTTGCAGAGCGGCCTCGGTGTATTGCGGCATCAGGTCAAGCGGCGTCAGCAAGCGCAGGTGGCGGAAGGCATAACCAAGATTGTTCAGCGCACTGCTGTTCGCGTACTCGTAACGCAACGTAATGCTGTCAAAGACATAAATCTCATTCAGGCTCTGCTCGACAAGACTCGATAGCTGGAGATTCTCATCTTCCACCAACTTGCGTTCGGTGATATCCGTGACAATGCCGTCCAATCGGGCAGTCTGATCCTGTCCGGCGGCCATTTGGCGCCAGCGCACCTCGACCCATCTTGTTTCCCCATCCGGCCTGACAATGCGATATTCCATGACGTCCGAGCCCAAGGCGACAATCCGGCCCATCATCTTCTCGGCCTGTCCTTGATCATCGGGATGTATCACTTCGTGCCAAAGCCGCGGATTTGCACGGAATTGGGACGACTCATGGCCAAAGAGTTTTTTGGAAGATGCGCTGACGAAGGACAAGGAATTCATGTCGGCGGAAAAGGACCAGAGCACACTGTCCATCGATTCCAGCAGCGTATCGAGCATTTTCTGGGTCTCGACCAGGGAACGCTCTCGCTCTTCCAGAACGCCGAGCATCCGATTCAACTGGGCTGCAACCTCGGCCACCTCCTGGGCGCCCACCACTGGCACCCGCACCGCTCGCTTGCCCTCGCCGAAGGCAAAGGCTGCGCGCGAAACAGCCGCTATCGGTGTCGCGATACGGCGGCCCATGGCAAAAGAAAATGCCAGCGCCAGCGCGAGAACGCCCAAGCCGTATGCACTGCGTGTGAGCGCATTCGCAACCACCTTTTCCCGTATGGGATCGACATCAATGCCGACGATGGCCGTCCAGTCCGTGCCTGCGACAGGATGAAAACCGTAGATACGCTCCACGCCATCGACTGTTCTGCCACGCAGCACACCGTCTGTCCGCAGCCCGATGATGGACTGGGTCAAGGTGTCGCTGCGCCGGCTCTGACCGACATTCCGATCGCGATCATGCGAACTGGCAACAACCAGACCGTCGCTCTTGACGATCAGTGAAATCGGTTTCTCCGGCAGTTGCAGGGCGGCCACCAGGGACTGAAAGCGGTCCAGCTGTGCGGCGGCGATCACCATGCCTGCTGCACTTCCGTCGCCGCCTCGAACCGGGTACGCCAGGGGAAGCGTCCAGTCGCCCACGGTATTCCCCCTGACCGGCGCGCCTATTAGAAGCCTTGGCTGTCCTTCGGCCAACGCCATCAGGAGGCGTGCTGCGGTCAGGCCCTCGATGGACTGCTCGGTCTCGTCGCCGGCCAGGCACGCCATCCGCCCGTCGCGGTCCAACATCGCCAATCCGGCATATTCACGCCGGATGGTTTCGCTATCGGCGAACAACGCCTTGCATCGGACAGGATCGAGATTCCCCATCTCGACCCGGCGCGAGATATCGCCGAGCCGTTGTTCTGTCCTTGCAAAATAGCCCTGCGCATCGGCCGACGCGACCAAAGCCAGTCGATGCGCCTCTCCCTGCGCACGTTCGAAGCCAGTACGCGCCTCATGATAGACATCGTAGGCAAACGCCAGAAACAGCGGAACAACTGCGGCGAGCACCAGCAGGTTCAACTGGGTCCTGATCGAGTAGCTGCCCAGCTTAGCCTGTGCCGGTGACATGGCTCAATTCGAGGTTCCGAGAAGGCAGGAAGTAAGTATTTGCATGTATTTGCAATATTATTTTGATTAATATGCTGCCGGTGTGCACTATTGCCGTTTCTGTCGGTTCGCGCCTGCCCGCATAATAGCGTCATCGGGAGTGTCAATGGAAAAGAACCCTGTATCGCATGGCAAGTCGGTCGATCTGCCCAAGGTGGAGGTGCTGGCACGGCTTGCGCTGAGCGACAGCGGTTTCGTTTTCGATCCGGTGACGGGCAACAGCTTCACCGTGAATGGCTCAGGCCTGGCGATACTTCGGCAGTTGCAGCATGAGGCGGACCTGGCACGGATCATCACCTCGCTGTGCGCTGAATTCGACATCGACGCCCTGTCTGCAGAACGGGATGTGATCGAGTTCGCCAGCCTCCTGCGCAACGCCTTCAAATGAAGCGAAGCGGCATGCTTACCGTCGCCATCACCGGCATGAACGCCGTGCCGGACAATCCGGGGGCGGGCCTTGCCGTGGCGCGTTGTCTGCGCGAAGCGTATGGCGAACGCCTCAGGATTGTCGGTCTCGGCTACGACGCACTCGATCCCGGACTGCATCGCCGCGAGTATTGCGACAGCGCGCACCTGATTTCCTATCCCGGAAGCGGCGCGGACACCCTCTTCTCCAGGCTGTCTGAAATCCATGATACCGAGCACATTGATGTGCTGCTGCCCTGCCTTGACGCCGAATTGCCGCTGATGACCCGCCTGGCTCCCAAACTTGCCGAGATCGGCATTCGGAGCTATCTCCCAGAAGCGGAGCAGATTGCCAGGCGCGCAAAAGACCGGCTGGCCGAACTGGCCCGTTTGGCCGGGGTCTCCAGTCCGGAAACGCTTTCGATCACGCATGCCGAGTTCTTTCGCGACTGCGAAAAAAACGGCTGGCCTTTCCCGCTGATGGTCAAGGGCGTGTTCTACGATGCCCGCATGGCGACATGCAGGGAAGACGCGGAGAGCGCGTTTCGTGCCATCGCGGCGGAGTGGGGGATGCCGGTCCTGGTGCAAAAGCGCATCAAGGGCGAGGAATGCAATCTCGCCGGCGTGGGCGACGGCACGGGTGCGCTGCTCGGCGAAGTCATGATGAAAAAGCGCGCCACCACCAGCCAGGGAAAGGCCTGGGCGGGGATTTCCATTCACGATGAGGTGCTGGCCGATGCCGCGCGCCGCCTGGTCGCGGCATTGAAATGGAAGGGCCCGATCGAAGTCGAAGTCATGCGCGACGCGCAAGGTGTTTATCATCTGATCGAAATCAATCCGCGCTTCCCGGCCTGGATCTACCTCTCCCAGGGTGTCGGACGCAACCTGCCTGCCCTGCTCCTGTCCCTTGCCTTGGGCGAGACGCCACCGCCGCTGGCGCCACCGCGGCCCGGCTTGCTGTTCATACGCTATGCGCAGGAAACCCTTGTGCCGCTGTCTTCATTCGAGGCGCTGATGGTGGAAGGGCGGTCGGCACTGGAGCACGACAAAGCATGACGCATCGCGCACCCTGGTCGAAACCCATTCTGACCCCGCATCGTCCGGGCGGCATGAACAAGTTTGGCGCACTGCGTCCGCAACTTCATCAGGCGGAACTCGACGGTGTTGCCATCGCTCCGCTCCTGGCGCAATACGGCTCTCCGCTGTTCATCGTCTCGGAAAAAAAGCTGCGTGAAAACGCCCGCCATCTGCGACGCGCCTTCTCCACACGTTGGCCGAAGGTGCGCCACGGCTGGTCGTACAAAACCAACCATCTCGGCGCCATCTGCAGCATCTTGCATCAGGAAGGCGCCTGGGCCGAAGTCGTCTCCGAACTCGAATACAACATGGCGCGCGCACTTGGCGTACCGGGCTCACGCATCATCTTCAACGGGCCTTGGAAACCCGATGCCGCCCTTGAACAGGCGATGCGAGAAGGCGCGGCAATCCATCTCGACCATCTCGACGAACTCTTTGCGGCGGAGCAGGTCGCCCAGCGCCTTGGCAGGCAGGTGTCGATCGGGCTGCGTCTGAATTTCGATACAGGGCACACCGAACCATGGAGTCGCTTCGGCTTCAACATCGAATCCGGCTCGGCAATGGATGCCGTGCAACGCATCGGCGCCAGCCAATGGCTGCAACTCACCGGCCTGCACAGTCATATCGGCACGTTCGTGCTGGATGTGCGCGCTTATGCCCAGCAGGCCCGCATCATGGCCGAATTCATGGAGGCGGCCGAGCGTGAAACCGGTTGCCATATCGAATACCTGGATATCGGCGGCGGCTTCGCCTCGCGCAATGCCCTGCAAGGCATTTATCTGCCACCCGACCAGGTGGTGCCCCGTTTCGAAGAGTACGCGGAAGCCATTGTCGACGCCCTGACCGAGGCCACAAGCGGGCGCACTGCGCTCGGCAACCCCCTGCCGGTGCTGGTTCTGGAAACCGGTCGCGCCATAGTCGATGACGCCGAAGTGCTGGTCACCCGCGTCGTGGGCGGCAAGCGCCTGCCGGATGGGCGGCGCGCCGCCATCCTTGATGCCGGGGTCAACCTTCTGTTCACTGCCTATTGGTACAACCACGATGTTCGGCCCCTGCAACCGGTCGAGGGCCTTGCCGAGGAAACCGTTCTCTTCGGCCCACTGTGCATGAATATCGACACGGTGCGTGCATCCGTGATGCTGCCTCCGCTCAATACCGGCGACGCCCTGCTGGTTTCCCCCGTCGGCGCCTACAACAACACGCAATGGATGCAATTCATCCAGAGTCGGCCGGCCGTCGTGATGGTCATGCTGGACGGCTCAGTCGAACCCATCCGCCTGGCCGAGAACCTGAACACCCTCACCGAGCTTGAGCGCATACCGGAAAGCTTGCGCCCACCCTTCCCTGAAACCCCGGCACGATGAGCACGGGAGCCTCTGCTGGATTTTCTTTTGTGCGCTCGGCCCGCTCTCTGGCCAAGGCCTATGCCGCCGTGTTCTTTTGCCACTCTCCCTGGGTCGGCGCCTGGTTCGCAGCACTCACCTGGTGGACGCCGCGGGCTGCACTGGGTGGCTTGACGGGCCTGTTTACCGCGGCGCTCTGGGCGCACGTCCTGCAACTGCCGACTCGCGGCAGGCTGCATCTGGTCAACGGTCTGCTGTGCGGGCTGGTCGTCGGTGCCTTTCACTCAATCGACCACGCCTATTTCCTCTGGATCATTCTGGCCACCCTCTTCTCCACACTGCTGGCGCACTGGCTGGCGGGCATGTTCTGGAGAACCGCACGCCTGCCAGTACTCAGCCTGCCCTTCGTGCTTGCCTGCTGGGCGGTATTCCTGGCCTGGCAGGTCCATGCGCCATCCGCCCTGCCGCTGAGCGCCCTGGCGGGCGGCGATCCCTTCCTGCCCTGGCTGGACAGCTTCTTCATCTCCCTCGGCTGGCTCCTGCTGATTCCCTATCCTGTAGCCGGTGCCCTCGTATTTGCCGGCATTCTGGCCGCTTCCCCCTATCTCGCCTTGCTGGCGGCCGCTGGCTATGCGGCCGGAACGCTCACCTTCCATCTGGTCGGCGGGGGCGAGGCGACGCTGATCGCATTCAATTTTTCCCTGACCGCCATGGCGCTGGGGGGGTTCTTCGCGGTACCCAGCCGCGCCAGCTTCATGGTCGCGCTGGTCGGTAGCGCACTGGCCGGCTGGCTGGCGATCGCACTCGGCGTGTTGTTGCACCCCCTGTATTTGCCTTTGCTGACGTTGCCATTCCTGGCGGCCGCCTACCTGTTGCTCGGCAGCCTGGGCGCGCGCGCGGCGGCACGTCAGCCGGTGCTCATCCTGGACAACCCAGCCTCGCCGGAAATCAATCTCGAGCGCTCTCGTCTTGCCGAGGCGCGTGGCGGCACCCTGAACAGCCTGCCCCTGCAACCCCCTTTCCACGGCCAATGGCGTGTCACGCAGGGTTTCGACGGGCCGCATACACACAGGCAACCGTGGCAGCATGCGCTCGATTTCGACATCGCAGAAAGCGGATCCAATCATGGCGGCAGCGGGGCCTTGCGCGAGGATTATTTCTGCTTCGGCGCGCCGGTTCTGGCGCCGATTACGGGGCAGATCGTGCGACTGCGCAACGATATTGCCGACACACTGCCTGGAGAGGTGGATGTCGCCAACAACTGGGGCAACTTCATCCTGCTGCGCACGGGCGCGACGCATGTGCTTCTCGCCCACCTCAAGCTCGGCAGCATCAAGGTGCGCATCGGCGAATGGGTGGCGCCAGGACAGCAGCTGGCCGCATGCGGCAGTTCAGGCCGCTCTCCCATTCCGCATCTGCACCTGCAGGTTCAGCGCGACGAGGAACTGGGTAGTCCGACGCAGCCCTTCCATTTGACCAACGTGCTGGCCCGCAATGAAAACCAGACGCGGGAATTCCGCCTCTTCCATCTGCCCGTCCCGGGCGAAGAAGTCAGCGCGGCGCTCAGCGACGAGCGGCTGGCGAGCGCCATGCGGTTGTCGCGGGAACGCCTGCTCACCTACAGCCTGAGCAGATCGGGCCATGAAAGCGAAAACGCCACCCTGCGCGCCATGCTGACCCTGCTCGGCCAGTCCCGCCTGGCAACCGGCAAAGGCGCTTCGGCTGCTTACGAGGAAACATCCGCTGTGCTCGGTTTCTACGACAGGAATGTTAGGCCCGACCCCATGCTTGACCTGTGGCTGCTGGCCGTCGGGCTGACGCCTTTCTCGGCCATTGCCGACCAATGGAACGATCGCCCCCCGGCGCGCCTGTTGCCGCTTTCCGCCGGACAGCGCCTGCTCTGCAACTTCCTGCATCCCCTCGGCGCAAGCAGCAACAGCACATACCGGCGCAGATGGGACGAAGCCAGCGGCGCCTGGCTGCAGGAAGGCGGACACCTTCTGCGCCTCGCCCCAGGGCTGGACTGGCGCTGCGAGACCAAGGCATGGATCGTGCCGGAGGTTGGCGTCCAGCGCCTTCGGCTGGATGCGTCCGGAATGAGTTGGGAAGCCGAACTTCAGAGCATCGAATGAAATGAAAACGGATTAAGCAAAGGAGAGGAAAAATGGTAACGACCCGAAGCCTGTTTGCCCGTACTGCCCTTGCGTTTGCCGCGCTGCTCGTCACGCCCACGGTTGGCGCGCAACAGGATCCCTGGTCTGAATCCTATCGACATGAATACGTCGGGAAATTCGCTGAAGCGCTCGCCCTTATCGAGCCCATTGCCAACCGTCAACCCACCAACGAATTCGCCATCATGCGCAGCGCCTGGCTGCTGCATCTGCAAGGCAAGTACGTCGAGGCCGAGAAGCGTTACCTGCGGGCGGCAGAGGTCAATCCCCGTTCCCTCGAGGCCAAGCTGGGCGTCATGCTGCCGCAAATGGCGCTCTATCGCTGGAACGACGCCATCCAGAGCGGCCGCAAGGTGCTCGCCGACAGCCCGTGGAACTATACGGCCCATATCCGCATCATGGTTTGCGAAGAGGCGCTATCGCGCTGGGAAGATCTGGCCAAGCATGCCGCCGAGGTCTCGGCGCGCTTCCCGGCCGACGCGACCTCGCTGGTATATTGGGCGCGCGCCGAGGCCGCCCAGAAGCGCACACGCAAGGCCAAGGAACTCTTTGCCCAGGTGCTGGAGCGCGTGCCCGGCCACATCGAGGCGAGCACCTACATCAAGAACGTGCCCTGATCAGGGGATCAGCCAGTATTTCACCAGTTCGTGGATTTCGTGGTTGTATAGGGCGGCGCCGGTCGTGTCCTTGTATTCGTAGCGCACGGCGTTGCGCACCTGGGGTGCGTACCACAGGGTGTCTTCGATGCGGCCGGTCCAACTGCCTTCGAGGTTACTTGCCCGATAGGGGCCGCTGAGTTCTATTTTCAGCGCAAAGAACGTCCCCGCCGGCACGGTTACGCTCTCATAGCCCACCACGCGCCCATCGAGTTCCGCGCGCACTTCCTTGCCGGGTTGATCCGTACTCTCGAATGCCACTTTGCCTTTCCATGTCTTGCCCACCCACAAGGGGAAGGAAAAATTCGGGTAGTAGGGCAGCGTGGTCTTGGTGAATTTCGGGGCTTCAATGCGCACAAGGTTGAAATCGGCTGTGCGCTGAATCCGGGCAAGGTTGCTGCCATCCAACCCGGTCGCCTCCATGAAAATGCCCTCTGCGGCAACACGCTTGACCCTGACGACCGAGATGTCTTCCAGAACATTGTTCCAGCCGTCCAGCTTGTTGTAGATCCAGACGTCGCCGGCCTTGACTGCCGGCCCCTCGATCCGCGCAGGAGTCACCTCCGCGACAGCCATGGGTGTCAGCACGCAAGCCAGCATCAGAAAGACGAGAACACGCATGCCAAATCACCGGCGAATGAATGTACGCCTTGATTATAGCGTCGCCAGAACGGGGCTTCGGAAGGGAAGGATGGTGGTGATGGGCAGAATCGAACTGCCGACCTAGGGGTTATGAATCCCTCGCTCTAACCGACTGAGCTACATCACCATTGGGAAGGGGGCGAATTATCGTTGCGCAGCAAAGCCTTGTCAAGGTTGGTCGCGGGGCGTCACAATGCAGAATCGTTTCATTTCTCGAGTGAACATTGCGCTTCGACATCATTATCGTCGGCGCCGGCCTGGCCGGCGCCAGTCTTGCGGCCGCCTTCAAGGGCAGCCGCTATCGCATCGCCCTGGTAGAGGGACGGGCGCCCGCTCCGGCACCGGTTGGCTGGGGCAGCCGCATCTATGCCGTCAGTCCGGCAGCACAGGGCTTTCTGCAGGAAATCGGCGCCTGGCAGCATCTCGATGGCGGCCGCCTCACGCCCGTCTACGACATGGACATACGCGGCGATGCCGATGGCCGGTTGGGCTTCTCGGCCTACGACAGCGGCGTCGACCAGCTCGCATGGATCGTCGAATCCGGCCTCATGCAGCGCGAACTGTGGGAAACCGTCAAGCGCCAGGGCAATGTCACGCTGTTCTGCCCGGCCCAGCCGCAAAGCCTGGAACTGCGCGAAGACGCCGTCCTGCTGGGACTGACTTCCGGCGAAACGCTGGAGGCGAAGCTGGTGGTGGGCGCCGACGGGGCCGATTCCTGGGTGCGCGCGCAGGCCGGGCTGCAGGCCGATACCCTGCTCTACGGCGAGATGGGCGTGGTGGCCAACTTCGAATGCGAGAAGCCGCACCACCACACCGCCTTCCAGTGGTTTCGCCCGGACGGCGTGCTCGCCTGGCTGCCGCTGCCCGGCAACCGCATCTCGGTCGTCTGGTCGACGCCGGAAGCGCATGCCCGCGAACTGCTCGCGCTGGATGAGACGGCCCTCTGCCGGCGCATTGCCGCAGCCGGCGCGAACCGGCTCGGCGCGCTGTTACCCCTCACCCCGCCGGCGGCCTTCCCGCTGCGGCTGATGCGCGTGCCGCGCATCGTCGCGCCGCGCCTGGCCCTCGTCGGCGATGCCGCCCATGCCATCCACCCGCTCTCCGGCCACGGCATCAACCTCGGCTTTCTCGATGCGCGCGAGCTGGCGCAGGCCCTGCTCGATCTGCCGGCGCATCGCGATTGCGGCGACGCGCGGGCGCTGCGGCGCTACGAGCGCGCCCGGGCCGAGGAGGTCGCCCTGCTACAATGGGCTACGCATGGATTGCAAAGACTGTTCCGGCCGCAGCACCCGGCCCTCGCCACGATTCGCAACCTCGGATTGAACCTCACCGACAGCCTGCCTGTCGTACGCAACATGCTGGTGCGCTACGCGCTCGGCTGACCCCATCCCCCTCGGAGACATCATGTTGAAACAACTACTCTCAAGCGCCTGCCTCGCCCTGTTGCTGCTCGCCGGCTCTGCCCTGGCCGACGAAGCCAAGATCAAGCAGGCAGTCGAAGCCGCGCTCGGCGAAAAACCCGACGGTGTGCGCAAGACGAACATCCTCGGGCTCTACGAGGTGATTGTCGGCGGCGAAATTCTCTATACCGATGAAAAGGTGAATTACATCATCACCGGCAACATCATCGATGCGAAAAAACGCATCAACCTCACCCAGGAGCGCCTCAACAAGCTCTCCGCCATCAATTTCGCCGACCTGCCACTGGAGCTCGCCGTGAAGACCGTCAAGGGCGACGGCAAGCGCGTCTTCGCTACCTTCGAGGACCCGAACTGCGGCTATTGCAAGAAGCTAGCGAAGGACCTGGCCGGCATGAACAACGTGACGTTCTACACCTTCCTGCTGCCCATCCTGTCGCGGGATTCCGCCGAGAAATCGCGGGCGGTATGGTGCGCAGCCGATCGGGCCAAGGCCTGGAGCGACCTCATGGTGAATGGCATCGTACCCGCCGCCGGCACCTGCGAGGCGCCCATCGAGAAGGTGATGGCGCTCGCCCAGAAGTACAACATCCGCGGCACGCCGACGATTTTCTTCACCAACGGCGAGCGCGTTCCCGGCGCCATTCCCCTCGCCCAGCTCGAGCAGAAGCTGGCGCAGGCAACGAAGTAATATTACATGTCAGTCTCTCGTCATTCCCGCGCAAGCGGGAATCCAGCAACGCACGGAAGGGAACTGGATCCCCGCCTCCGCGGGGATGACTGCTAACGGCAGCGCCCCTCCGGAGTCAGCCGCATGTGGCGCACGAGCCAGCTCCTGACGCGCTCGCGCGCGTGGCGCGCGGCGACCTTCTCCTCCGGCGTGGCGTCGTTGCGGAAATCGAAAGCGCGCCGCGCCATCGGGTACATCTGGATTTCGACCGTGGCGCCGCGTTCGACCAGCGAATAGAAGGCGCGGCCGTTGTTCATGCGGCGCAGCTCGAAATCCGCGTCGCCGATGATCTGCAGCAGCGGCGCCTTGAGGTCCTTCACTTCGGGCGCGATACTGAACAGCTGCTGGCCTTCCGGCGCGTTCGGGTTCTGGAAATGACCGTAATACGTCGCCATGGCCGCCACCGCCTCCGGCCGCTTCGCCGCCAGGCGCAACGCGTAATAGCCGCCGCGCGAGACGCCGATGATGCCCGCCGGCATCCTGCAAACGTCGGAACGTTTCATCAGCGCATCAAGCGCCGCCTCCACATCCGCTTCGGTTTCCGGGTAATGCCGGTCCGGCCAGCGCTCGATGAAATGCCCGCTCTGCCAGTCCGGCGCCAGGACAAGGAAGCCCTGCGCGGCGAGTTGTTCGATATGGGCGCGGTCCATCTCATCGTAGCCGCGCTTGGCGTGGATGTACAGCAGCGGCGGAAACGGCCCCTTGCCCTGGGGCCGCGCCACCTCGTAGGGCACTTCGATTGCGCCGGACTTCAGCGCGTCTTTCTGCACTTGCGCGGCAGCCGTCTGGCTCAGTACTGCAGTGGCGATCAGCAGGAGGCTTTTCAGACTTTGGGCTGCGGCTGGCATGGTTCCCCCGGCAAGATGGCAAAGAGACGACGCAGTATTATGTCAGCGTGCGGGCCTGCACCAACCCGAAATTTTTATTATCGCCGTACCACAGGGACTGACTTTCGGGCTGACTTCCCCGGAGCGAGCCCGGACGCCGAAAATCTCACGATTCATAATAATGAAGGCCTGCAATGCAGGCCTTCATTCTTTCCGGTGGAAACTATTTCTCCTTGTCCGCATTTACCACAACGTCTCCCGTTCCGCCGTGGACGAGACTCTATGGATGGAGAGATCGGCGCCGTTGAATTCTTCCTCGGCGTCAAGGCGCAGGCCGAAGGCTTTCTTCAGCACGCTGTAGACGATGAAGCTGCCGATGACGGCGACGGCGATGCCGAGCAGCGTGCCGGCGAGTTGCGACATGAAGGCGACGCCACCCAGGCCGCCCAGCGCCTTCATGCCGAAGATGCCGGCGGCGATGCCGCCCCAGGCGCCGCACAGGCCGTGCAGCGGCCACACGCCGAGCACGTCGTCGATCTTCCAGCGGTTCTGCGTCAGGGTGAACAGGTAGACGAACAAGGCGCCGGCCACGGCGCCGGTCGCCAGGGCGCCGAGCGGGTGCATGAGGTCCGAGCCGGCGCACACCGCCACCAGCCCGGCAAGCGGGCCGTTGTGCACGAAGCCCGGGTCGTTCTTGCCGGCGATCAGCGCGGCCAGTGTGCCGCCCACCATTGCCATCAGCGAGTTCATCGCCACCAGGCCGCTGATCTTGTCGAGCATCTGCGCGCTCATGACATTGAAGCCGAACCAGCCCACCGTGAGCACCCAGGCGCCGAGTGCGAGGAAGGGAATGCTCGAGGGCGGATGTGCCGAGATGCCGCCGTCCTTGTTGTAGCGGCCGCGCCGCGCGCCGAGCATGACGACGGCGACCAGCCCGACCCAGCCGCCCACCGCATGCACCACCACCGAGCCGGCGAAGTCGTGGAATTCCTCGCCGAATGAGGCCTTCAGCCAGGCCTGGATGCCGTAGGCCTGGTTCCAGGCGATGCCCTCGAAGAAGGGGTAGACGAAGCCGACGAGGAGGAAGGTTGCGGCGATCTGCGGGTTGAATTTCGCGCGCTCCGCAATGCCGCCGGAAACGATGGCGGGAACCGCCGCGGCGAAGGTCAGCAGGAAGAAGAACTTCACCAGGTCGTAGCCGTTCTTCTGCGCCAGCGTCTCGGCGCCGGCGAAGAAATGCACGCCGTAGGCGATACCGTAGCCGATGAAGAAGTAGGCGATGGTGGAAACGGCGAAATCCACCATGATCTTCACCAGGGCGTTCACCTGGTTTTTCCGGCGCACCGTGCCGAGTTCGAGGAAGGCGAAGCCGGCGTGCATGGCCAGAATCATGATGGCGCCGAGCAGGACGAAGAGGACGTCGGCAGAGGTGATCGCAATGGGTTCCATGGTGCGCTCCAGAAATAAATGAGCGCAACAGGTGCAAAATCCGTTCCAGAACAATTGAAACGTCGAATCAGGGGATTAGCGTCAGCCTGGGCAATGCGCCGCACCATTGCGGTGCGGCCGCCCAGCATTCACGCACCGGGCCGGTGCGTATCGGGGGCATGCGCTCTACTTCGAGGCGTTGTTCGGAACGAAGCCATTCGGCAGCAGCGCCCACATCTCGCCCCGCTGCCGCATGCGCCCAGCCTGCGCGCCGGCTTCGGCGCCGAAGCCCCAGAAAAAGTCTGCGCGCACTGCGCCCTTGATGGCGCCACCGGTGTCCTGCGCCAGCATGAGGCGGCGCAGCGGCTTGTCGCTGTTCGGGTAGGTGGTGGCGAGAAATACCGGCGCGCCGAGCGGCACGGCGCGCGGATCGACAGCGATGCTCCGCCCCGGCGTGAGCGGCACGCCGAGCGCGCCGAGCGGCCCGCCGCCGTTGTCCGGCAGCTCGCGGAAGAAGACGAAGCTCGGGTTGGTGTTGAGCAGCTCGCCGACGCGCTGCGGATTCGCCCGCGCCCAGGCCTGGATGCCCTGCATGGAGGCCTGCTCCAGCTTCAGTTCGCCCTTCTCCACCAGCCAGCGCCCGATGGAGGTATAGGGATGCCCGTTCTGGTCGGCATAGCCGACGCGCACGCGACCGCCGTCGGGCAGATCCACGCGGCCGGAACCCTGCACCTGCAGGAAGAACAATTCGATCGGATCGGCCACCCAGAAGAGCGCCTTGCCGACGAGTTGCGCCTCCTGCTGCGCGAGTTCGGCGCGCGACCAGTAGGGCACGACCTTGCGGCCGTCGATGCGCCCGCGCAGCCGGTAATTCTTCAAGTCCGGATACAGCGCGGAGAGATCCACCACGAGCAGGTCGTCGGGCACGCCGTAGATTGCATGGTTGTAGCGCTTGGTGCGCTCGCGGCTGCCCTTGAGCAGCGGCTCGTAGTAGCCGGTGACGAGGCCCTCGCGGGATTCATCGGGATTGGTCACCCGCCAGGGACGGAAGCGGTTTTCGAAAAAATTGCGCAGGGCGGCATTCTCCGCCGGCAGCGCGCGCGCTTCGTCGCACACGCCGCGCCAGAGTGGCTGTTTCGCCAGCACGCCGCAGGATTCAATCAGCGCGCCATGCGCCTCGGCAAGGTTGTCCTCGCGCCAGCCGGCGATGTCCTCCCAGCGCGCTTCCTGCAGCGGCTTGGCCGGCGGTTTGGGTGGCATGGGCGGCTCGACGGTCGGACACACCGGGCACACGGGGCAGGGTTGCGGCGCGGGGCAGGCGGCCTGCGCGATCTCGGGCTTGGCGGTGGACACGGGCTGTGTCCCACGGGGACTTCCTTCGGTCGAGGCGCAGCCGGCGAGAACAAGGATTGCGATGAACGTTGCTGCGAGTTGGCGTGTCGGCATGAATTTCGCTAAAGTCGGATTTTTCGCCAGTATAACAACCGCAATGGACGATCTCTCGCGCCTGATCCAGCGCGCCGAAGCCCTGCTCGCGCGTGTCGAAGCCCTGCTGCCACCGGCACTCGCCGCGCCGGACTGGAAAGCCTCGACGGCCTTCCGCTGGCGCAAGCGCGGCGGCCGCGGCCATCTCGAGCCGGTCGCGCGACCGCACCGCATCCGCCTGCAGGACCTGCGCAACATCGACGAGCAGAAGAAGCGCATCGAGCGGAACACGCGCCAGTTCGTCGAAGGACACAGCGCCAACAACGTGCTGCTCACCGGCGCGCGCGGCACTGGCAAGAGCTCGCTGGTGAAGGCGCTGCTCAACCGCTACGCCGGCAAGGGGTTGCGCCTGATCGAGGTGGACAAGCACGACCTTATCGACCTGCCCGACATCGTCGAACTGATCGACGGCCGCAAGGAGCGCTTCATCATCTTCTGCGACGACCTCTCCTTCGAGGCGAGCGAGCCGGGCTACAAGGCGCTGAAGAGCATCCTCGACGGCTCGGTGGCGAGCACGCCGGACAACGTGCTGCTCTACGCCACGTCGAACCGCCGCCACCTGATGCCGGAGTACATGCAGGAGAACCTGGAGACCAAGCACGTCGACGGCGAGATCCATCCCGGCGAGACCATCGAGGAGAAAATTTCGCTGTCGGAACGCTTCGGCCTGTGGCTATCCTTCTATCCCTTCGACCAGGACGCCTACCTCGCCATTGCCAGCCACTGGCTGCGCGAATACGGCGTGCCGGAGGCCGCCGTCGCCGCGGCGCGCGAGGAAGCGCTGCAATGGGCGCTCATGCGCGGCTCGCGCAGCGGCCGCATCGCCTGGCAGTTCGCGCGCGACTTCGCGGGCCGGTTCGGCACGTCGAAAAAATCAAAAGCATGAACCACGGAGCGCACGGAGAACACGGAGAATTCGAAGGAGTGTCTTTCTCCGTGTCCTCCGTGGTTATGGCTTTTCATATTGCTATCCGATGACCAAAATCGTCGAAGCCGCAGCCGCCGTCATCCTCCGCCCCGACGGCAGCTTCATGCTGGGCCAACGGCCCGAAGGCAAGCCCTATGCCGGCTACTGGGAGTTTCCGGGCGGCAAGATCGAGCCGGGCGAGACCGCGGCGCAGGCGCTGGTGCGCGAGTTGCACGAGGAACTCGGCATCGAGGCGGATCGCTACACGCCGTGGATCACGCGCGAGTTCGTCTATCCGCACGCCCATGTGCGGCTGCACTTCTTCCGCGTTACTGCCTGGCACGGCGAGATCCGCGACATCCATCATGCGGCGCTGGCGTGGCGGCGTGCCGACAACGTCGACGTGGCGCCGCTGCTGCCGGCCAACCTCGCCGTGTTGCGGGGGCTGACTTTGCCGGATTTCTACGCCATCACCCATGCCAGCGAAATCGGCATCGAGGCGCAGTTGAAGGCGCTCGAGCGCGCGCTGAGCGGCGGCCTGCGCCTGCTGCAGATCCGCGAACCGCTATTGCCGGTGGAGCGACGCGAAGCGTTCGCGCGCGAGGCGACGCGGCTGGCCCATGCCTACGGCGCGCGCGTACTGGTTAACGGAGATATCGCCCTGGCGCGACATGTCGGCGCCGACGGCGTGCACCTGCCCGGCGCCCGCCTCATGCAACTGGAAGCGCGACCCGAACTGCCGCTGGTGGCAGCGTCCTGCCACAACGCGCCGGAACTGGCGCGCGCAGCCGCCCTGGAACTGGATTTCGCAGTGCTGGGCCCGTTGCGCGAGACGCTCAGCCACCCCGGGGGCAACGGCCTCGGCTGGGAGCGCTTCGCGCAATTGCTGGAGAACTGTTTTGTTCCCGTGTTCGCCCTCGGCGGCATGCGGCGGGAAGACATGGAAGCGGCGCAACAGGCGGGCGCGCAGGGCATTGCCGCCATCCGCGCGGCGTGGAATTGAATTACTGAGGATCGTCGGAGAGAGGCTTGTCCTGCTCGGGCATGCGGTAATCCTCCGCCGCCCAGGCGCCCAGATCGATGTTTCGGCAGCGCTCGGAACAGAAGGGGCGGAAGGTGCTTTCTGGAATCCACGGCACCGGCTTGCGGCAGGTGGGGCAAATGACATTGCGCGGAGCGGGTTTCTGCGTCACAAATCCGCCGGAACACCACTTACAGGTTACAGAAGGTCATCTCGAAGACGACGTCGCTGTCGGCCTGGCGGGGACGTGCATCCGTGCCGGGCGTGGTGAAGCGGACATTGAGCGCGTACTTGTTGGCGCTGATCTCTGGCACGTAGGGCTCGTTGCGCCCGACGCGCAGGCGCACCATCTGGGCGGAGCGGCCACCGAGCATGAGTTGGTAGGCGCCATGCTGCGCGACCTGTTCTTCCTGGCGGCCGGAGGCGCGCAGCAGGCGCAGCACGATGGACAATCCGTCGCGGATGGGCAGCATCGGATTGAGCCACCCGGCCAGGTCGCGCTGGCGCGCGGCGAGGTCGCGATGCAGCCAGTAGTGGTACGTGGGCAGGTCGAACTCGCAGACGCCGCCGGGAATCGAGGCACGGCTCTTGATGCTCATCAGCCAGTCGTTCTCGCGCAGGTAGTGGCCGATCTTGCCCTGCATATTGAGCAGGGCGGCACTCGCCTGCTCGATTTCGTAGAGGGCGCCGGAGAGCGCGGTTTCGGAAATGTCGGGGTTGTTGCGGAAGGACAGCAGGATCTGGCGCTGCCGCTCGAGTTCCTGCACGAGATCGAACTTGAGGTCGGCACGACTGGCGACATCGAGGATTTCGAACAGCGTGACCAGGGCGACGTGATGCTCTTGCGCGCCGTCGGCACCGATGAAGTGCCCCGTTTTATCGAACAGGTCCTCCAGGCGCAGTAGGGTGCGAATGCGCTCGTTGAGAGGATATTCGTAGGTGATCACGCCGCGCTGTTCCGTGGAGTAAATTCGGGCAATTCTGACCTATTCACCAACAAATAACAACAAGAACCACCCGGAAACCTATGAAACTGCGGTCATTTCCAGATATTTCCGGTGCAGTACCTCGATCTGGGGACGCAGCGCAGCCAGTGCGCCGCCATTATCGATGACGTCATCGGCAACGGCCAGACGCTGATCGCGGCCGACCTGCGCTGCCATGATGGCGCGGGCTTCCTCCGCGGAGAGTCCGCTTCTGGACATGACGCGCACCACCTGGATTTCCTCGGGGCAATCGACCACCGCCACGCGCTGCACGCGGTTCCGATAGCCGCCGGATTCGACCAGCAGGGGCACCATCAGGACGACATAGGGCGCGCGGGATGCGGCGCTGCGCCGGTCGGCTTCGGCGCGGATCAGAGGATGCAGTATGCCTTCCAGACGGACTTTCGCCTGCGCATCGGCGAAGACCTTGCGGCGCATGGCGGCGCGGTCGAGCGCGCCGTTCGGCGCGATAACGTCAGCGCCGAAAGCCTCACGAATGGATTCGATAGCCGCCCCGCCCGGCATTGTCAGTTCGTGGGCAATGGCATCCGTGTCCACCACGGCGGCGCCCAGTTCCTCAAAGAGGTCGGCTGCGGCGCTCTTGCCACTGCCGATGCCGCCGGTGAGGCCGACAATGAATGTCACGGCTTGGCGACCGCGCATTCGGCTTTCGTTACGGAAATGAATTCCGGCGGCAGATCGGCCATCGCCTTGATCAGCCGTTCCGCGCTGCCGCGTATTTCGACGACCACCTTGTCACTGGCGGCTTCGCGAACCTGGATGCGCGCCGATTTCACTTTCTTCTTTTTCAGGGCGTCGAGATAGGCCTTCGCACTCTCTTCGCTCTTGTACAGGCCGAGCGAGATCGCGTACTGGTTGGGTCCGCTCTCCCGCACGACATAGAAATCCTTCACGCCCAGATTGGAGAGTTCGGCGGCTTTCTTGTCGGCCTGTGCGCTATTGGGCGAAGGCGGGATATGCAGCCACCAGGACGTCGGCTCATTTTGCGTGCGCTGCTCGATCTTGAGTTGCGCATCGCGACCGGAAAGCAGTTCGACAAGTCTGCCCGCCGCCTCGTGCTCCAACCCCGACAACGCACGGCACGCTTCGCGGAGCGGCTCTTCAGTTTTGGTGGGGGGCGCTCCCTTGCCGGCTATGCGCACCCTGCCGGGATCGATCTGCGCGGAAAGGCGTTCGGCCTCGCTACCGCCACCGGCCTTGCCGAGATACCCCTGACCCCAGGCGAACAGCAGCAGGTTCCCGAGCACCAGGAGAAAAAACGCGGTGCGCAGGACCTGCATGCTGTTGCGGCCGCTCAGCGCCCGCCCGGCCGCCCGAAGGGCGCTGAGCGCCCCCTCGGGGGGCAGCGAACGAAGTGAGCGTGGGGGTAGTTCATCTCAGGCGGCGATTTTGGGCAGGCGCTTGAGGGCTTCCTTGACCGCCTCTTCCGGATAGTCGTAATCGACCAACTCGCCGGCGAAGTACTTGTCGTAGGAGGCCATGTCGAAATGGCCGTGGCCCGACAGGTTGAAGAACAGCGTCTTCGCCTCGCCGCTCTGCTTGCAGCGCAGCGCTTCGTCGATCACGGCGCGGATGGCGTGGTTCGACTCGGGCGCCGGAATGATGCCCTCGGCACGAGCGAACTGCACGCCGGCCTCGAAGGTGGCGACCTGAGGCACCGCCACCGCCTCGATCAGGCCCTCGTTGTAGAGCTGGCACACCAGCGGCGAGTCGCCGTGATAGCGCAGGCCGCCGGCGTGGATCGAGGGCGGCATGAAGTCATGGCCGAGGGTGTACATTTTCATCATCGGCGTGTAGCCGGCGACGTCGCCGAAGTCGTAGGCGTAGACGCCCTTGGTCAGGCTCGGGCAGGAACTCGGCTCGGCCGCCACCAGGCGCACCTTCTTGCCCGCGGCCTTGTCCGCCAGGAACGGGAAGGCCGTGCCGGCGAAATTGGAGCCGCCACCGCAACAGGCAAACACCATGTCGGGATAATCGCCAACCATCTCGAACTGCTTCTTGGCTTCCAGGCCGATCACCGTCTGGTGCAGGCAGACGTGGTTGAGCACCGATCCCAGGCAGTAGTTGGTGTCCTTGCGCGAAGCCGCCTCTTCGACCGCCTCGGAAATGGCCAGTCCGAGCGAGCCGGGGTTGTTCGGATCCGCCGCCAGAGCGGTGCGGCCGGCATTGGTCATGTCGGTCGGCGAGGCAAACACTTCGGCGCCCCAGGTCTGCATCATGGAACGGCGGAAGGGCTTCTGTTCATAGCTCACCTTCACCATGTAGACGCGTACTTCGATGCCGAACATCTGGCCCGCCAGGGCCATCGAAGAGCCCCATTGGCCGGCGCCGGTCTCGGTGGTCAGGCGCTTGATGCCGACCATCTTGTTGAAGAAGGCCTGCGGCACGGAGGTGTTCACCTTGTGCGAACCGGCCGGGCTGACGCCTTCGTACTTGTAGTAGATCTTTGCCGGCGTGCCGAGCATTTTCTCCAGGCGGCGGGCGCGGAACATCGGCGACGGCCGCCACTGGCGGTAGATATCGCGCACTTCTTCGGGAATCGGAATCCAGCGCTCGCCGGACATTTCCTGCTCGAGCAGCGGACCGGGGAAAATGGCCAGCATCTGTTCGGGTGTGACCGGATTGCCATCCGGCGCGAGCGGCGGCAGGGGCGGATTCGGCATGTCCGCGACGACGTTGTACCAGTGGGTCGGAATATCGGATTCGTTGAGCAAAATCTTGACGTCAGCCATCTCTTTCCTCCTCGATAATGGATTGTTTGTCAGGCTAGCCTGCATCCTCTCCCTGCAGCCTGAATTGATATCACCTTGCAGAATCACCTTAGCCCATGTGGGGGGAAAATAATAGCCCGGGTATACTGCATACACAAGTCGTTTTCGCGGCTTTCTATCTCATAAGCTGGTAGCCAGAATACAACTTATGAGCGGCTCACCAGCGCATTCTGACGCTGTAATCGAGCGATGCCTTGCCCTGGGCGGGAACAGTCACTAGCCAGACCGCGGAATGGGCGTCGCCCTTGGCGTGCTTCTGGCTCTCCGCGATCATCTCCCAGTCACCGGGGACCGGTTCGACCACCTTGACCGTCACCGGAACATCCTTGGCGTTGCTCAGCTCGATGCTGAAGGCGCTTTCATAGACGGCGTTGGGCGAGCCGGCGATCTTGCGGAAGGATGTCTGCTTGCGCGATGCTTTGACGTCGAAGGCATCGCCCAGCTTGAGGCGGACGACCTCGTTCTTCGCGGTATGGTCGATACTGTCTTCGCCGATGAAGAGGGCATTGCCGCGCGCGTCCTTTTTGTAGACCCGCACGATGCCCTTGGGGTGTGCCCCGAAGGAAATGGCCTCGGGCCGCCCGCGGGATTCATCTTACTCGCGGCAAATGCGCGCCAGCCCTTCCAGCACCAGATTGTCGACCTGTCGCTTCGGCATGCGCAACAAGTCGAAAAGCTGCGCCGCCGCCCCGCCGCCGACCAGACACGTCGCATCCGGATAGGCTGCCACCTGCTCGAACATGCGCTCGATGGCGCCGACCTGGGCGTGCAGGCAGCCGCTGACGATGGCATCCGCCGTATTGCGCGGCAGGCCGGCAAACTGCCCGCTGGCCAACGGCAGCTGCGCCGTGTTGCCTGCCAGCGCGCGGCACATCAGTTCCACGCCGGGCAAGATGAGGCCACCCTGGAAATTGCCCTCGGCATCGAGAACGTCAATCGTCGTCGCGGTGCCGGCGCACACGACCAGACAGGCCCCGGCATGCAGCGCGCGTGCGCCGATCAGCGCCGCCCAGCGGTCGGCGCCGAGCTGTTCGGGAGCGTCGTAGAGGTTGCGAACGCCGCACTGCGCAGACTGACTTTGCAGCCAGACATGCGGTGTGCCGAGCAAAGTCAGTGCGGCCAGGACGGCGTCGCCCACCTGGGGCCCGGCGACATTGGCGACGATGGCCCTGTCGATGCGCGATTGGGCGCGGATCAGGTCCGCCAGTCCAGGCAGATCGGCATACTCGAGCAGGCCCAGCGAGCGCCAGCCGGTGCCGTCATGCACACCCCACTTGAGGCGTGTATTGCCGCAATCGATGGCGAAAATCATAATTTCCTCAAAGAGACTTCCCCGCTGACGATGCGGCGCATACCCTCCGCAGTATCGAGCAGCAGCGCACCATCATTATCCACACCGGCACAGCGCCCCTCCATCGGGGCGGCACCTTCGGCGAGAACGCGCACGAGTTGTCCGGCGTGTGCATTGCGCGCCAACCATTCCCCGACGAATCCGGCGAAACCCCTGCGTCCGAACTCATCCAGCATCGCCGCCAGCGCCATGAGGAGGTTCGCCAACAGCAGGTTGCGGGACGGGGTATAGGGCATCACCGAGACAAGCGCGCCTGCCTCGGTGCCGACGGCGGCGGCAATCTCCCTGGGCAAACGCACATTGATGCCCATGCCGATCACCGCGACATGCCTGCCGCCTTGCAACACGGTTTCGACCAGGATGCCCCCCAGCTTGGCGCCATCGGCAAGGATATCGTTGGGCCATTTAAGGTTCACCCCGGCGGCACCCATGCTCTCCAGTGCGCGGGCCGCGGCCACGCCTACCGCCAGGCTGAGCCCCATGGGAGGCGACATGCCGGCAGGAAAGCGCCAGAGCAGGGAAAAGGTCAGGCTGTCGCCCGGCACGGACAGCCAGGCGCGGCCGCGCCGACCGCGGCCGGCGGTTTGCCGTTCGCAGACCACGATGCTTCCGGAAGGTGCACCCTGCTGGGCGCGATCCAGCAGCAGCGAACTGGTCGACTCGCAACTATCGAGCAATTCGACATGGAATTGCTCAGGTGTGCCCAGCGCCGCCGTAACGACTTCAATGTTCAAGGCGTCAATTGGTTTGTTGTGCATGGCGAGACAACCCCGATCCTTCGACGCATTATGCTGGAATTGCCTTCTTTTCGCCGCGCAGGGCGTGACGGGCAGCACCCGCGCGTTTACACTTAAGGCATATGCCATTTACGCATGCCGAAGACTTCCGCAGGCTTCAAGTGACTGCGCTGATTGCCGTCACGATGCTGCTCGCAGCCTGCACCACCTCGCCAACGAGCGGGCGTGCTCAATTCAACCTCCTGCCCGGACAACTCGAAACCACCGTCTCGAATCTTCGCTTCGATGTCAAAACCCTGCTCAGCACGAGTGCGGAGTTCTGCCGTGAAGGGGAGCAGGACTGCGTCGCCCGCAAGACGGCCGAAAAGCTGTCACAGCGCGTCGCCCCCATCGCCGAGCGTCTCGGCCTCGTGACCGTGCAGCTCAGCCCCGAACTGGCAGCGCGCGTGCCGCACGTGGAGGTTTTCGTCGTTGCCAATGACACCCCCTCGCTGAGTTCCAGCGCCGGCGGAAAGATCGCCGTCAATTCCGGCCTCGCCCTGCTCGATCTGTCCGATACCGATCTGGCGTTCGCGCTGGCGCGCGAATTCGGCAGGCTGGCTGCCGCGCATCACCGCGAGAGCGCATCGGCCGGGCTGGCCGTCTCCCTCGTGGCCGGCTCCCCGCTGACCAGCGCCTACCTGGCAACAACCCTCCTCGCCGACATTATTTTCCCGATGGGCGCGCTGGCCAAAATAGGCATCTCGCTGCTCGCCTCAATGGGCACAGAGCAGCTGGTCGAGGCTTCGCAGCAGGGCGAGGCAGACGCGTTCGCAGCAAAACTGATGCTGGCGGCTGGCTATGATCCGAAGGCGCTGGCGGAACCAAGGCCGGACGCACCGCAGGCCGCGGTGCAGAGCGGCTGGCTGTCGTCCTATTTCGCATCCCGCGCCAAGGCGGGCGCAATGGCACAACCCGATCCCTGGCCGGACGAAGCGCCGGTACTGCTCGCTCTGGCGGCCGCTGCCGACCCCTGGCCCGACGAAGCCCCGCCATCGATCGTCACGGCGTACGAACCCTGGCCGGACGAAGCGCCTGCACCACTCGCCCTGGCGGCCGTTGCCGAACCCTGGCCCGATGAAGCGCTCGAAATGCCCGGATCGCCGGCTGCGCCGCTCAAGGCCGGTCCGCCCGATTCCGGCACGGTGATCGTTGCCCGGTTAGCCGAACCGGGGCCTGCCGCCGAGGAAATCCCGCAAGCGCTAGTTGCGCCGGCCAGGGCCGTGAACGCCACGGCGCCGGGCTCGAAAAAACCCGTGGTCAATAAGGCCAAGACAAACGCCAAGGCGAAAAAGGGGATTTCCAAGACCGCGCAGAAGAGGACCGTGCCGCGCAGGAAAACACTCGCCGTGCCTCAGCGACTGACTTCCTCCGGCGGCTCGTGGTCGCCACCGTCGTTTCCCATCCCCAGTTCCTGAATCTTGCGCGTGATCGTGTTGCGGCCGATGCCGAGCATCAGCGCCGCATCGATGCGCCGCCCGGCCGAAGCCAGCAGGGCGTGGCGGATCAGGGTGCGTTCGAAGTCCTTGGCCAGGCTGTCCCAAACGGCGCCAGGGCGCCCCGCCAGCATGCGATCGGCCTCGGCCCCGAGGGCCACCTTCCAGTCCGCCTCGGTTTCACGCGGCGCCTGCTCGCGCAATTCCGGCGGCAGGTCGGCAATCTCGATCACCTGGCCTGGCGCCATGACCATCAGCCAATGACAAAGGTTTTCCAACTGGCGCACGTTGCCGGGGAAAACCAGCGCCGATAGGTATTTGAGCGCAGCTTCCGACACCCGCTTCGGCTCCACACCCAAATCTTGGGCGCTCTTGGCAAGGAAGTATTTCACCAGTAGCGGGATGTCTTCGCGCCGCTCGCGCAGCGGCGGCAGGCGCAGACGAATGACGTTGAGGCGATGAAACAGATCCTCGCGAAACAGCCCCTGTTTGACGCGCTCGTCGAGATTCTGGTGGGTGGCGGCAATCACGCGCACATTGGCCTTGATCGGCTGATGACCGCCAACGCGATAGAAATTCCCGTCGGAGAGCACGCGCAGCAGGCGTGTCTGCAGTTCCGCCGGCATGTCGCCGATTTCATCGAGGAACAGCGTGCCGCCTTCGGCCTGCTCGAAGCGGCCGCGGCGCATGGCAGTGGCGCCGGTGAAGGCGCCGCGCTCGTGACCGAACAGTTCGGATTCGAGCAAGTCACGCGGAATCGCCGCCGTGTTGATGGCGACGAAGGGCTTGTCCGCGCGCGGACTGTGTCGATGCAGGGCGCGGGCTACGAGTTCCTTGCCGGTGCCGGACTCGCCGTTGATCAGCACGATGGCATGCGATTGCGACAAACGCCCGATGGCACGGAACACTTCCTGCATGGAAGCCGCCTTGCCGAGAATTTCCGGCGCCATGGCCGAGGACTCGGGTACTGCCTCCTGCCGCGTGGATTCGTCGATGGCACGGCGGACAAGATCCAGCGCCTGATCGATGTCGAAGGGCTTGGGCAGATACTCGAAAGCCCCACCCTGAAAGGCGGACACCGCGCTGTCGAGATCGGAGTAGGCAGTCATGATGATGACCGGGATGCCCGGGAAGCGCGTCTTGACCTTCTGCAGCAGTGACAATCCGGATTCGCCCGGCATGCGTATATCGGAGACCAGCACCTGCGGCGGCGGCGCGCCCGCATCGAGTGTGGCAAGCGCCTCGGCGGCCGAGCCAAAGCTCTTGAATGCAATCTCCTCGCGGGTCAGGGCCTTCTCGAAAACCCAGCGGATGGAACGGTCGTCGTCGATAATCCAGACGGGATTCATTGGGATTCCTGGTTGGTAGTGTGGAGCGGCAGCAGCACCGTGAAACAGGTATGGCCCGGCCGGCTGTCGACCTCGATGCTGCCGTGGTGCTGTTGAATGAAGTTTTGCGCCAGCGTGAGGCCCAGGCCGCTGCCGCCTTCCCGGCCGGACACCAGCGGGTAGAACATCTGGTCGCGAATCGGCTCCGGAATGCCTGGGCCATTGTCGATCACCTGCAATTCCAGCGCCAGGCGGTAGCGCCGCTTGGCCAGCGTGACCTGCCTGCGCGCGCGGGTGTGCAACACGATCTCGCCACGCCCTTCCAGCGCCTGCGCGGCATTGCGCACAATGTTGAGGATGGCCTGAATCAATTGTTCCCGGTCACCTGTGACATGGGGCAGGCTGGTGTCGTAATCGCGCTTCACTTCAACATCGGGAAACTCGGCAAGAATGAGGGCACGCACCCGCTCGAGGATTTCATGGATGCCGACCGGCTGCGGCTGCATCAGCCGGTGCGAGCTGAGCAGGCGGTTCATCAGATCCTGCAGGCGATCGGTCTCCTTGATGATGACCTGTGTGTATTCATGCAATTGCGGATTGGCCAACTCCCGCTCGAGCAGTTGCGCCGAACCGCGGATGCCGCCCAGCGGGTTCTTGATTTCATGGGCGAGATTGCGGATCAGCTCTCGGTTGGCCTGCTGTTGTTCAGCCAGGCGCTCTTCCCTTTCCGTCTTCAATTGCTGGTCTATATGTCGAAACTCCAGCAACAAACGGATGCTGCCGGCTTCCACCGGGGTCACCGTGCAGTCCAGATGCAGTGGCTCCACACCGTGGCTGCGCCCCAAATGAAGCCCCCTTGTGGGATGCGTCTTGAGATTTTGCCCGGTATAACTCCAATTGTTCGCCAGCGCATTGTCGAGCGCGGCTGCCAATCCCGGCGGTTCGCCCAACAGCTGGGCCAAAGGTCGGCGCAACAACTGCTTGGCACTGATGGTAAACAGATTCTCTGCGGCGGGGTTGAGGTACTGAATGACCAGTCCGGCATCCAGCAGGATGACGGCCGAGGAAAGCAGGTCCAGTCCGGCGAAAGCGCTAACGGGGAGTTTTTCCGGTGCGGTCATGCAATTAGAGTAGCAAAAACCACACCATCGAGCCGGGCAGGCTCGAAATTACCTGAGATTGCCGATTTCCCTCTTCAACGCCTCGAGGTTGCGCTCGTGCAGGGCAACCTTGTCCTTGTGGGGCTGCAAGCGCTCGATCACTCTCTGGTAATTGCGTTCATCCCCGGTGCGAACGGCCTCCTGCTCGGCCAGTTCCTTTTTCGACTGATCGAGGTTCTTCTGTTCGGCGGCCAGTTCCTGCTCGAGAATCCTGCGTCGGTCGTTGTCGCGCGCCTTTTGCACATCGCCGTCGACTTTCGGAAAGCCCGCTGGAGAAGGGGTGTTCGTCGCACGGCCGGGCACAGTAGAAACGCGCTGATCGCGGCTCAATGCAATGCATTTCGCTTTGGGGGAGGGCTTGGTATTCGTATAAGTGACGTGGCCATCTTCATCTACGCACTTATAGACATCCGCCCATGCCGGCAAGGCGACCCAAGCCAGAGCCCAGACAGGAAAGAATTTCCAATTAATATTCATGATGTTCCGCCAAAAAATCGAGAACTCGCTTCAAGTGTATGCGAAGACTTGTTTAATTACAAACGCTTTCGAGTCCCGGAAGTGGACAAAAAAAGGGACGGCCAAAGCCGTCCTTTTTTAGAGGATGCCCCGAATCAGAGCGAATAGTACATTTCGTACTCGAGCGGATGAGTCGTCATGCGGAAGCGCGTCACCTCTTCCATCTTCAGATCGATGTAGGCATCGATCATCTCGTTGGAGAAGACACCACCACGGGTGAGGAACTCGCGGTCCTTGTCGAGGTAGTCCAGCGCCTGTTCGAGGGAGGAGCAGACGGTCGGGATCTTGGCATCCTCTTCCGGCGCCAGGTCGTACAGGTTCTTGTCGGCCGGATCGCCCGGGTGGATCTTGTTCTGGATGCCATCGAGGCCAGCCATCATCAGGGCGGTAAAGGCCAGGTAGGGGTTGGCGGTCGGATCCGGGAAACGCACCTCGATGCGGCGCCCCTTGTCGCTCTGCACGTAGGGAATGCGGATCGACGCGGAGCGGTTGCGGGCCGAGTAGGCCAGTTTCACCGGGGCTTCAAAGCCGGGCACCAGACGCTTGTAGGAATTGGTGCCGGGGTTTGTGATGGCGTTGAGCGCCCGGGCATGCTTGATGATGCCGCCGATGTAGTACAGCGCGAACTCGGACAGGCCGGCATAGCCGTTGCCGGCAAACAGGTTCTTGCCGTCCTTCCAGATCGACTGGTGCACGTGCATGCCGGAACCGTTGTCGCCAACGATGGGCTTCGGCATGAAGGTGGCGGTCTTGCCGTAGCTGTGGGCGACGTTATGCACCACGTACTTCAACACTTGCGTCTGGTCGGCGCGACGCACCAACGTATTGAACATGGTGCCGATTTCACACTGGCCGGCGGTGGCCACTTCGTGGTGATGCACTTCCACATCGACGCCGCAGGCTTCCAGCGCAATACACATGGCGGCGCGGATGTCGTTCAGGCTGTCGACCGGCGGCACCGGGAAGTAGCCGCCCTTGACGGTGGGGCGGTGGCCGGCGTTGCCGCCATCGAACTTCTCGGCCGAGGCCCAGGCAGCTTCCTCGGAGAACACCTTGCTGTAGGAGCCGGACATGTCCACACTCCATTCGACCGAGTCGAAAACAAAGAACTCGGGCTCGGGTCCGAAGTAAGCGACATCGCCCAGGCCGGTGGACTTCAGGTAGGCCTCGGCGCGCTTGGCGATGGAGCGCGGATCGCGATCATAGCCCTTGCCGTCGGCCGGCTCGACCACGTCGCAAGAAATGACCAGGGTGGTCTCGTCCATGAAGGGGTCGATATAGGCGGTCGCGGCATCCGGCATGAGCAGCATGTCGGAAGCCTGGATGCCCTTCCAGCCGGCGATCGATGAACCGTCGAAGGCATGGCCGGACTCGAACTTGTCGGTGCCGAAATGCTTGACCGGCACGCCGACATGCTGCTCCTTGCCGCGCGTGTCCGTGAAGCGGAAGTCGACGAATTTGACTTCCCTGTCCTTGACCAGCTTAAGTACGTCCTGAGGCGACATCACTTTCTCCTAGAGATTGAACCGAATTCGGAAATATGAACTTCAACTATGTGCTGACGGCTTTAGCAGTAAATGTGCCAATGCCCCGGAAAAGGAACGCCATTGTGCCACAAGGGTTAACTTCAGGAGTCGAAATGACGCCGGCACCAACGAGGTGCAACGCAAGCAATTGATGCACTATCTTGGTGCAACCCGGCAATTCAGGGTGACGGCCCGAAAGCTGGGGGCATCGGGCAATCGGCTTGCGATGCGTTGTTCCAGCCTGGTCATGCGCGCCGCGTCAAAACAAGCATCGAATGGCAGGAAAACATCCGCCTCGACACGGTTGCCCAGATAGTGCAGCACCGTCCTTTCGATCCCCGCTGCCTCTTCTCCCAGCAATGCATGCAGTTGCGCCATCAGCGCGTCGCGATCAGGCAGATCGGCGCTGTTGCTCATCAGAGTCTGGTCTTCTTCGGCATCGATATGCACCAGCACGTCTGCCACCTCGGGGTACGCATCGAGCACGCGTTGCCGCGCCCGCTCGCCCAGGCGGTGCCCCTCGGAAACGCTGACGCGCGGATCGACCAGGACATGGGCGTCGACCAGCGCCTGGTGGGCCATGCGCCGGGTGCGCAGTTCGTGCAGGCCCAGCACGCCCGGGGTATTCAACAGTGTCTGGCGAATGGATTCGACTTTTTCCTTGTCGAGCCCGGTGTCAATCAGTTCCTGCAGGGACTCCCAGGCCAGCTTCAGGCCCATGCGCAGGATCATGAAGCCCATGATGGCGGCGGCCAGCAGGTCCAGGAACGTCCAGCCCATCAGGGCGCCGGCGATGCCGACGACGACGACCAGGGCCGAGGCGGCGTCGGCGCGCGTGTGCCAGGCGTTGGCCGCCAGCATCGGCGAGCGCAGACGCTCAGCTACGCGTACAAGATAACGGAAGAGGATTTCCTTCGAGGCCGCCGTGACCATCGCCACCCAAAGCGCGATGAGTTCGATGGGTGGCAGGTCGGCGACATGCTGCAGGCTCAGCGTCGCCTCCCACAGGATGCCGAAACCGATCAACGCCAGGGAGGCGCCGAGGATCAGCGTGGCAGCCGTCTCGACGCGGGCATGGCCGTAGGGATGCTCGCGGTCCGCCGGATGGCTGCCCTTGCGGTTGGCGTAGAGCACGAGAAAATCCGACAGCAGATCGGAAAACGAATGTATTCCGTGGGCAATCAGGGACTGCGAATGCGCCAGCCAGCCGACGATCAACTGGACGATGGTCAGGATCAGGTTAAGCGCGGCCGATATCCAGGTGGCGCGGCTCGCCTCGCGGTAGCGGCTCGGGGCGACCGGCTCACCGTGCAGAAGGGATTCTTCAATGGACATGCGGGCTTTCTGGGGGATAACGCATGGGTAACTTATTCCTTGGCATGCCTTTATACTTGCATCGTCATTCTAATCGTCTCAGTCGCAATGGGAAAACTCAGCGAAATACTGGCCCTGGCCCAGAAACGCGCCAAGGAACTGGGCCTGCCTTATGAGGGCGCCCTGACGCCCGGAGAGGCTCATGATGTCCTGCAACTCGCGCCGGGGGCCAAACTGGTGGATGTACGCACGCGGCCCGAATTGGATTTCGTCGGCCGCATCCCGGGCGCCATCGAAATCGAATGGCAGTTTTATCCCGGTTACGCACTGAACACGCATTTCATGGTGGAATTGAAGCAGCAAGTCGATCCTGAATCGCTGGTCTTGTTCATTTGCCGCAGCGGGCGCCGCTCTCACCGCGCCGCCGCCCTGGCAACCGAGGCGGGCTATCCGGATTGCTACAACGTACTTGAGGGCTTCGAGGGCGACAAGGATGCCAGGGGGCAGCGCGGCAAGGTGGGCGGTTGGCGTGCCGCCGGGCTGCCCTGGCAGCAAGGTTGATGGATTCCCCGCCGTTTTTGATAGATTAGGCAGTTCAGCAAACGCAACCACAAAAACCATGCAATCAGCAGTGATTCAATTCGATCGTTTCAACACCCTGGCGGATACCGATGCGCAGGCGCGCATTCTGGCCGCGCGCGAACGGCTCGGCAAGCGTGCCGTGCTGCTTTGCCACCACTACCAGCGTGCCGACGTCTATCGCCACGCCGATCTGACCGGCGACTCGCTCAAGCTGTCGCGCCTGGCGGCACAATCCGACGCCGAATACATCGTCTTCTGCGGCGTGCATTTCATGGCGGAGGTGGCGGACATCCTCTCCAAGCCGGAGCAGATCGCCATCCTGCCCGACCTTGCCGCCGGCTGTTCCATGGCGGACATGGCCAGTCTCGCCAAAGTGGGGCGCTGCTGGCGCGAGCTGGGGGCCTTTGTCGGCGATCCCGATAAATTGTTCACCCCCGTCACCTACATCAATTCCGCCGCCGACCTGAAGGCTTTCTGCGGCGAGCACGGCGGCATCGTGTGCACGTCCAGCAACGCGCCAAAGATCCTCGAATGGTCATTCGCACGACGCGAGAAGGTACTGTTCTTCCCCGACCAGCACCTGGGCCGCTGGAGCGGGCACAAGATGGGCATTCCGCTCGACGAGATGATGGTGTGGGATCCTGACCTGGAAAATGGCGGCCTCAGCGCCGAACAGATCCGCCGCGCCCGTATCCTGCTGTGGAAGGGCCACTGTTCGGTGCACCAGATGTTCCAGGCCGGCCACATCCTGCGCTTCAGGAACGAGCAGCCGGACGGACTGGTCATCTCCCACCCGGAATCGAATTTCGACGTCTGCCGGATGTCCGATTACGTCGGCTCGACCGAATTCATTATCAAGACCGTCAAGGCTGCACCGGCCAATACGCACTGGCTGGTCGGCACCGAACTGAATCTCGTCAGTCGCCTCGCCGAGGAAGTGAAGGCGGAAGGCAAGACCGTGCAGTTCATGGCGCCGATGGTGTGCATGTGTTCGACGATGGGGCGCATCGACCCTCAGCACCTGGCCTGGTGCCTGGAAAACCTGGCCGAAGGCAACGTCGTCAACCGCATCTCGGTGCCGGCACACGAGGCCGAACTGGCGAAAATTGCCCTCAACCGCATGCTCGACGCTTCATAGCAGTGGTCAAGCCCGCCATCACCCGCCAGACGAAGACGTCCGGCGCTGTTCCGGAACAAGCGCCCGTGCGGCGGCTGCATATCTGCACCTACAACATCCACAAGGGCTTCTCGCAATTCAAGGCTCACATGATGATCCACGAGCTGCGCACGCGTCTGCACCGACTCGACCCGGACATCGTCTTCCTGCAGGAAGTACAGGGGCTGCACGCGGGACACGCCGAACGTCACCACGACTGGCCCGTGGAGGGGCAGCACGACTTTCTCGCCGAGGGGGTCTGGCCGGACACGGCCTACGGCGGCAACGCCATCTATGACCACGGCCACCACGGCAACGCCATCCTGTCGCGCTTTCCCATCCTGTCCTCGCATAACGAGGACATCTCGGAACTGAAATTCGAACGGCGCGGCATGCTGCACACGGAGGTGGCGATACCCGGGTGGAAGGTGCCGTTGCATTGCGTCTGCATCCATCTCGGGCTCACCGCCGCGGCGCGCCGACGCCAGATGACCGCGCTGGCCGGGCGCATGGAAGAAGTCAGTCCCGGCGACACGCCGCTCATCATCGCCGGCGACTTCAACGACTGGCACAACCGCGCCGGCAACCTCATCGCCGAACGCCTCGGCATGGTGGAAGTCTTCTGCGGCGCCAACGGCCGGCCGGCGCGCAGCTTTCCCGCCAAACTGCCGATGTTCCGCCTCGACCGCATCTACGTGCGCGGCTTCACCATCGAGCGCTCCGAGGTTCATTTCGGCGCGCCCTGGTCGAAAATTTCCGATCACGCCGCGCTGTCGGCGCATATCCAGATCGCGTAAGCTGCTGTCGATGAAAGCCGAGTTCCTGCCCGGCAACGCCATCACACTCCTCGAAACAGGCCGTGATTATTTTCCAGCGCTGCTTGCGTCGATCGATGCCGCACAGCAGGAGCTTCACCTTGAAACCTACATCTTCGAAGACGACGATACCGGTCGCCAGATCGCCGCGTCCCTCTCACGAGCAGCTGTCCGCGGCGTAAAGGTCCGCGTCTTGGTAGATGGCTTTGGCGCACGCGAATTTCCCGACAAGCTGATGCCGGCACTCGAAGCGTCCGGCGTGGAGGTGCTGGTTTATCGCAGGAAGATTTCCCCCCTGACGCTACGCCGCCATCGCCTGCGCCGTCTGCACCGCAAGCTGGTCGTCGTGGATGCCCGCCTGGCCTTCATTGGCGGCATCAACATCATCAACGATGTGCATGCGCCGGACCAGCCGCCGCGCTACGACTATGCAGTGCGCGTCGAAGGCCCGCTCATTGCGCCCATCCACGCTTCGGCCCATCAGCTATGGAAACTCGTGGCCTGGGCCCATTTCAGACATCGTCTGCGGGCGCTCACCCATGCCCAAGTCATTGCCGAGCCCTGCGGCAGCGTGCGCGCCGCCTTCCTGGTTCGCGACAACCTGCGCCACCGCCGCGACATCGAGGAAGCCTATCTGGACGCAATCGATGAGGCGAAGGAAGAAATCTTCCTGGCCAACGCCTACTTCCTTCCAGGCCTGCGCTTTCGCCATGCGCTGATGAATGCCGCGCAACGAGGCGTGCGAATTACAGTCCTGCTGCAGGGGCGCGTGGAATATCTGTTGCTGCACTATGCATCCCAGGCGCTCTACGACGCCCTGCTCGGCGCCGGAATCCATATCTTTGAATACCATCGCAGCTTCCTGCATGCCAAGGTTGCCGTAGTGGACGGCTGCTGGGCCACCGTGGGATCCAGCAATATCGACCCCTTCAGTCTGCTGCTCGCACGAGAGGCGAATGTGGTCATCAGGGACCGGGGCTTCGCGACAGAACTACGCAACAGTCTGCATGAGGCCATGCAGACCGGAGCCCGGCAACTGCGCCCGGAAGACTGGGAAAGAAAGCCCTGGCTGCAGCGCCTGGCCAGCTGGATGGCTTACGGCCTGGTGCGGCTGATGATCGGAATCGCCGGCTACGGGGGCCGGCACTAACTGTGCTGACTGGTCCCAGGCAGGCCATGGCATGGCGGCCGCTTGGATGAAACGATACCGGTATTCACGCCGAACCAGTTCAACCCGCCGAAGAGTCGCGCGTACTCGATCTTCACGCAGCGATCCATCACGACTTCCAGTCCTGCCGCTTCCGCCTTGCGCGCCGCCTCGGGATTGATCACGCCGAGCTGCATCCACAGTATGCGGGCGCCGATCGCGATCGCCTCGTCCGCGATCGCGGAAATCTCCTCTGTACGCCGGAAGCAGTCGACAACGTCCACCTTCTGCGGCACATCGCTCAGTGATGGGTAACACTTCTGCCCGAGCACTTCAGCATAGGCGGGGTTGACGGGTATCACCGTGTAGCCGTGGTCGAGCATGTACTTGGCGGCGAAATAGCTCGGCCGGTACCAGTTTGCGGAAAGGCCCACCACCGCAATCGTGCGGTTCTGCATCAGTATCCGGCGCAAACCGGCAACGTCGTCGATCACCGCTCACTCCTTCCCGCTCAATATGCTGCCGGAGCCGGAGCAAAGCGGCAACGTGGCAGTTTGCTTCGGTTCCAGTGCATTATCGCCCAGCGCCACAATACATCCAGATCGACATCCGATAAATCCGCGGGCGGCTGTTGACCGAGGAATTCAAGCGCAGCCACCAAGGCTGCCTGTGGGCGGGTGGCGTCGATCGGCTTGGCGCGCGTCTGCTTCGACAGTTTTTCCCCTGCCGCATTGACCGCTGCCGGCAGGTGCAGATAGATCGGCTGAACCAGCCCGAGCTGTTGCTGCACGCAGATTTGGCGCGGCGTAGAGTCGAGCAGGTCGGCGCCGCGCACGACATGCGTCACGCCCTGCTCGGCATCGTCTACAACCACCGCCAACTGGTAGGCAAAGTAGCCGTCGGCACGAAGCACCACGAAGTCCCCCACTTCCGCGGCCAGGTCCTGGCAAATCCGGCCCTGCAGCGCATCATCGAAACACACCTGTCCCGGCTCCACTTTGAGCCGCCATGCGCGTGCTTCCCGCCCCGGCGGCAATCCGTTGCGGCAGGTGCCCGGATAGCGCGGCGCACCGTCCGCACCGAGGGTGGAATCCGCCACCTCGCGGCGCGTACACGCGCAGGCGAAGACGCTTGCATCGAGGCGCAGGCGCTCGAAAGCCGCCCGGTAATGCGACTTGCGTCGGCTCTGATAGACCACTTCCCCATCCCAGGCAAAGCCCAGGCACTCCAGCGTACGCAGAATCGCGTCGGCCGCGCCGGACACGACCCGCGGCTCGTCCACGTCCTCCATGCGCAGCAGCCACTCGCCGCCGGCAGCGCGCGCCTCCAGATAGCTGCCAACGGCCGCCACCAAGGAGCCAAAGTGCAGCGGGCCCGTCGGGGATGGCGCAAAACGGCCGCGATAGCGGAGGGAGTCAGACGGGCCCGGCATCATGTGCGGATGGTAGCGCAGCTCACCGCCTATCGGTCAGATCCGGCCGCTGGCGTCAAGTGTGAAGCATTTCACAGTAAATCATGACATGTGCGTGTAGGATCGCGCCGCTATGAACAAGCAAAGAGGAGCACATGGCTGAGCCGTATCGGCTCGAGACTTGGCAGTCGGGCGTGGATGCCGCCATCCACGCTGAACGCGTGCGCCTGCTCTATGACCTTGCGCGCATCGCGATCGCTGCCATGCTGGCGGTCGCCCTGCTGGTCGCCTTCTTCATGTGGCCGGTCGTGGTGCGCGGCGCGCTCGTATTCTGGCTGTCCATGACCTTCCTCTGCGCGTTTGCGGTGATCGGTCTGCTACTGCGCTACCGAAAGGCGGCGCCGCGAGCGGATCAGGCCCTGCGCTGGGAACGCGGATTCTCCGCCCTGGCAGCGATGGCCGGTTTCCTCTGGGGCATGGCCATCTGGCTGCTCCTTCCGCAATCGGGGGAACATCCGCGCCTCTTCCTCGTCCTGACCGTGTGCGTAGTCAGTCTCGGCGGCACGGCGGTGCTTTCCCCCTCGCGCCTTGCCTACCACGCCTTCATGGCGCCGATGATCTTTCCGTCGGTCTTCTTCCTGCTTTTCGGCCAGGCAGACAGCATCGCCACCGCTGGCTGGAGCGTGCTCATCTATATCGCCGTGCTGATCGCGGTGCATGACGCCCTCTACCGCAACCTGGCGACCACCTTTCGCGAGCGCTTCACCAGCGAGGCGCTGGCGGCCGAGCATGGCGTCATCTTCGACTCCGCCACTGAAGCCATCGGCCTCGTCCGACCGCACTATCTGGTCAAGTGCAACCGCCAATGGTGCGACCTCTTTGGCTACGCGCCGGAGGAGGCCATTGGACAGGCCGCATGGTCCTGGTTCCCGACGTACGAAGACTGGCGGGAGTTCGCGGGTCGCTGCATGGCGCCGATCGTGCGCGGGGAATCCTACAAGGAAATCCTGCAGCTGCGCCGCAAGAACGGCGAGCTGTTCTGGGCGGAGATCAGCGGTCGCGTGATCGATCCGGCCAATCTCGACCTGGGTGTGGTCTGGATGGGCACCGACATCAGCGAGCGCATGCGTGCCGAACAGGCGCTGAAGGCAAGCGAGCAGCGCTTTCGCGACCTGCTGTCGTTATGGACGGACTGGTACTGGGAAATCGACATCGATTTCCGCTTCACGCGCCTCTCCGGCCACGCCATGGACAACACCGGTCGCACGGAAGAACAGGTGCTCGGCCTGCGCCGCTGGGAGATTCCGTTCATCCACGGCGTGACTGAAGCGCAATGGCAAGCCCACCGGGAAACGCTCATGGCGCACGCGCCGTTTCGCGATTTCACCTATCAGGTTGTCAGGCCGGACGGTGAACTGCGCTGGTTCTCCATCAGCGGCAACCCGGCCTTCGGCGAGCATGGGGATTTCGCCGGATATCACGGCATCGGCTCCGACATCACCGAACGTGTCGAAGCAGCCGAACTGTTCCGCCATCTCGCCCATCACGACACGCTGACCGGCCTGCCCAATCGGCGCCTGCTCGGCGATCGGACGGAACAGGCGCTCGCACTTGCCAAGCGGAGCGGTCATCTTGTCGCGCTGCTCCTGCTCGATCTCGACGACTTCAAGATCATCAACGATACCGACGGGCATTCGGCGGGCGACACCGTACTCGTTGCCATCGCACAGCGCCTGCGCGGTCTGGTACGAGAAATCGACACCGTTTCCCGCCTGGGCGGCGACGAGTTCGTCATCCTGCTTCAGGAAATGGCCCACCCAAGAGACGCCTCGCGGGTGGCCGAGAAGGTCATCGAGGCGATCCGCGAGCCGGTCGAGGTCGGTGAGCGTCGGTACCGGCTCGGCGTTTCGATCGGCATTGCGCATGCTCCCGATCATGCCCCCACCATGGAAATCCTGATGCAGAAAGCCGACATCGCCATGTACCGCGCCAAGCAGGCGGGCGGGGACACCTATCGTTTCGCCGACAGCACCGAGCAGGGCGCCGACGCCCCCGCGCCCGAACGGCAAGTCACACGTTGACACAGCCCCGGCCATCGTTCAAGCGCCGGCCTCGGGTCGGGATCTCCGGCCGCTGGCAGGTAGGCTGGGCAGCGCTGCAACAGGAAGCGCGGCGGACAGTAGGGCAGGCGCGCCGCAATCTCTCGACGGCTCGCCGCCAGGCAGCGGCCCAATTCGCTGAGGTTGCGGCAGCAGGCACATGGCCTGCGGTTGTCTTCCCGGTCATCGAAGACTGCCGGCCTGCCGATGCGCAGACGCAGCCACTCGAACATCTCGCGCGATTCCAGCACCAGGTCGAAGGCCTCGGCGCGATCCGCTTCCGTGTCGTTCGCATGGGTGAAGACGCTGGCCACCATGAAGGCAACTTGCGTTCGCTCGGCTTCCTGTGGTTGCCATTGAGGCGTTTCAACGGCGCGAAGTTCATCCGTGCGCCGCGCCGCACGCGCGCCAGCTTCCTTCTCTTTTTTTCCTGACCTTGATTTTTCGACCGGGACAACCGGGACAACCGGGACAAAACCGCCGAAACCCGCGCCAGTATTGGGTTTCCGCTGTCCCGGCAACTCCGAAAACAGCCGGGACACGCCGGGACAAAAACGGGGTTTTCCGTGTCAGGACGGCGCATCGGCGACGCCGGCTCGGCCGGAAACAGCGTGTCCAGGTCAAGCATCGTCGTCCCCGATCTGACGGCGCTGCTTTCCGCCCTTCTTTGCCGGCCTCGGCTCGGACGTCTTCTTCGTCACAGCGAAAACCCCACCGTGCGCAGCTTCAGCCGCCGTGCATTGCTCGCCTGGTTCGCATCGAGCGTAGCCAGTTCCTTCGCCCCGGCTTCCAGCGCCGCCGCCAGGTGCAGCGCATCGCCGACGCGCAGGCCGTGCCCGTGCTGGCGGGCGAGCGCCGCCGCCTCGCGGTAGGCTTCCCGGCTGAGCGGCAGCAGGCGCAGTCCGGCATCGCAAAAGGCCTCGAACTCGCGCCAGGCGTCCCGCGCATCCTTCGCGGCGAGGGCGCCGGCACGCTCCTTCATCGCCAGCGCGCTGGCGAACTCGGTCACGATCCAATCCGACGACACCAGCGGCACGGCGCAGCCCTCGAACCATGCGTCAACAGCCGCGCTCGCCGGCTCGGGCACGAACAGCGGCACAGCCGCGCTGGTATCGAGATAGATCATCAGTAGCGCGCCTCCTTGCGCATGCGCTCGACCGTTGCCTCGGTGAGCGGCATCGCCGCGCGCCGCTTGCGGGTGCGGGCGAGGAAGGCCGCCTTGTCGAAGGGCTTGGCCGGCGTCAGAGTGATTTCGCCGGCCGGCGTGATCTCGGCTTCGACGCTATCGCCCGCGCGCAGGCCGGCGGCGCGCGCGCATTCGGTGGGCAGGCGCACCGCCAGGCTGTTGCCCCATTTCGCCACCTGCAATTTCATGACATGCTCCTATGTATAAACGTGTGGATACATCGTAGCATGCGCCGCGCCTTTTGCAAATGCGCCGCGCCTCAAGCCTCCGACGCTTGGCCCGGCTGCGGCGTGTCGAGCGGATCGGCGCCGCCCAGCTCACGCGCCCGGCGCAGGGCGCGCCCCTCGCTGCCGGCCTCGCCTGGCGCCGCCTCCTCGGGAGCCGCTTTCGCCGGCTTGATCGGTCGTACGTACTGGCGGTGCAGGCGGTCGATTTCCAGCGCCATGCCAAGGTAGGCAGCCACCGGGCCCGGCACCGGCGGATCGCCGGCTGCCCAGCGTGAAACAGTGGTATCTCCTACCTCGACGCGCCGCGCCAGGTCGCTTTGCTTCCACCCCAAGGCCTTCAAAGCCTGCTTCAATTCGTCCGCCGTCATTCAGTGCGCTCCCGTATTACGCGCCTCGCGCGCGCGTGACAATTCAATTCGAGCATAGCGCGACTATACGAAAATACAAAGTATTTTCTGATTTCATACTAAAAGTGGGAGACGCAATTTAACATAACACATGTTATAAGCAGTAATTCGATGAAGTGGGAAATTTCGTACGTTTTCCGGCCGTTTTTGGCCTCTAAGTGGGAAATCCAAAAATCGCCCCTTTTGATGACGGCAGGCCGGGGGCGCCTTTCGCGCCGCCGATGCGCCGTCCTGACACGGAAAACCCCGTTTTTGTCCCGGCGTGTCCCGGCGTGTCCCGGCTGTTTTCGGAGTTGCCGGGACAGCGGAAACCCAATACTGACGCGGGTTTCAGCGGTTTTGTCCCGGTTGTCCCGGTTGTCCCGGTCGAAAGATCAAGGTCAGGAAAAAACCGGGGTGGCGGAAAGTCAGGCGGCGCGGCCAAAGTGGGAAACAATGACGTTCTCAGCTTCCAGTGCAGACAGGTGGTCCGCCCAGGCCTGCATCATCGTCCGGCGCTCCTCGATCAGCAGCGAGCGGTCATAGGCGGCGCGCACGGCATCACGGGGCGCATGGGCGAGCTGCTTTTCGATGGCGTCGGGACGGAAGCCCCGTTCGTTCGCCCAGGTCGAGAAGGTGGCGCGAAAGCAGTGCGGACTGGCGCGCTCGGCCAGCGCCAGATCGCGCATCGCATAGGCAAAGCGCGCCGGATCGATGGGGCGCTGCGAGCCGTCCCGCCTCGGCACCAGGTGCGCGCTGTTGCCGGTGATGGCGCGCAGTTCCTGTAGCAGGGCGAAGGCCTGCTCGGAGAGCGGCGATATATGGTCGAGCCGCGCTTTCATCTTCGCCGCCGGCCGCCGCCACAGACGCGCCTCGAAATCGATCTCCGACCATTCGGCCGCTGCCACTTCACCAGGGCGCGCTGCGGTGAGCAGGATCAGGCGCAGGGCGAGCGCCGTTTCCGGCCAGCCGCGATAGCCGGCCAGCTTCTTGAAAAACTCCCTGAGCTGCGGCGCCTGCAGCGCCGCCTTGTTCTCGCTCCTCGGGATCTCCACCAGGGAGCGCAGCAGGTACACCGGGTTCGACTCGCACCAGCCGCGCAGGATGGCGAAGTCGAGGATGCCCGACAGGTCGCCCTTGATGTGGACCGCCGTCCACGCCCCACCCTTCAGATCGAGCAGCAGGGGGCGCAGCGTCTTCACGCCGATCTCTTCAAGGGGCCGCTCGCCGAGGGCCGGCAGCAGGTGCTTTTCGACGCGGGCTTTCTTGGCGCGATGCGTACCCGCCGCCCACTTGCCCTTGCCGTCTTCCAGCCAGGCACGGGCGGCGCGCTCAAAACTGTTTTCAGACTTTTGCTTGCGTGCTTCGCTCGCCTCGATGTTGCGCTGACGCTCACTCTGCCGATGGTGCGCCGGATGGATGCCCTTCGCCACCAGTCCACAGGCCCTATCGCGCTCGATGCGCGCATCGGCTAGGGTGAGGAAGCCGGCGGCGATGCGCTGCGCACGCTGCTCCTCGCTCTCGCCAGCCGGCGCCCGGCTGTACTCGCCCAGGGCGTAGAGGTTTTCTTTCCCGGCGAGCTTGTAGCGGTAGCGCCAGGCCTTTGTTCCGTTCGCCTTTACCAGCAGGAAGAGTCCACCACCGTCATTGAGCTTATAGTCCGCGCCCTTCGGCTCGGCCGCCTGGATAGCCTTGTCGTTGATAAGAAATCGCGCCATCGCCCCCCCCTTCGCTCTCACGCGGGCGCCGCTTCGGCACGGCAACCCGTTGTTTCCCAGAGGAGAATCAGAGAAAGTGGGTACGGAAAGCGGGTACGGTTATCCACAGGCCCACAAAAAGCGGGTACGGATTTTGGCTTTCTCGGCCTCTGTACCCGCTTTTGTACCCGCTTTTTTCTGCGCTGTCCAGCGATGTTATGAAACGTGCTGAGAAGATTACTTGCTGAATTACAAGGTGATTTGTTGAATGACGCGACGTTCTGGAGCGTCCTGAAGCAGTGGTTTTAAGTCACACGTTGAAGCGGAAGTGCATGACGTCGCCGTCGTGCACAACGTAGTCCTTGCCCTCCAGTCGCATCTTGCCGACCGCCTTCGCGCCCTGCTCGCCCTTGCAGGCGATAAAGTCGGCAAATGAGATCACTTCGGCGCGAATAAAGCCATGCTCGAAATCGGTGTGGATAACACCCGCCGCCTGCGGCGCGGTGTCACCGACATGAATGGTCCAGGCACGCACTTCCTTCTCGCCGGCGGTAAAGTAGGTCTGCAGGCCGAGCAGTTGGTAGCCAGCGCGAATAAGGCGGTTGAGCCCAGGCTCCTCAAGCCCCATATCCGCCAAAAAAACCCCCTTGTCCTCGTCTGACAGGTCAGCGATTTCCGCCTCCATGGCCGCGCAGAAGGCCACCACCGGCGCCTTTTCTTTCGCTGCATGCGCCTCTACTGCCGCCAGAAGGGAATTGTCTGCAAAACCCTTCTCGTCGACGTTGGCGGCATACAGCGTCGGCTTGGCCGTAAGGAGACAGAAGGGCTTGAGGTTGCTCCGCTCCTCCTTCGATAGATCAAGCGCGCGCACCGGTTTCGCCTCATTGAGTTGCGCCGCGCACTTGTCGAGCACTGCGACCAGAAGCTTCGCTTCCTTGTCACCGGCCTGGGCCGGCTTGCGGTAGCGCGCCAGCGCTTTATCCACCGTCGCAAGGTCTGCCAGCGCCAGTTCGGTCTCGATGGTTTCGATGTCGGAAAGCGGCCTGACCTCCCCCGAGACATGCACGATGTTCTCATTGTGGAAGCAGCGCACGACATGCACGATGGCGTCGGTCTCGCGGATATTGGCTAGAAACTGGTTGCCCAGTCCTTCGCCCTTGCTCGCGCCCGCCACCAGACCGGCGATATCCACAAATTCGACAATGGCGCTCTGTATGCGCTGCGGCTTGACGATCGCGGCCAGTTGCGCCAGGCGCTGATCGGGCACTTCGACGATGCCGACATTGGGCTCAATGGTGCAGAAGGGATAATTTTCTGCCGCGATGCCCGACTTGGTCAGGGCATTGAAAAGGGTGGACTTGCCGACGTTGGGCAGGCCGACGATGCCGCATTTCAAAGACATGGTTTTCCTTAGGGCGCCGACGCCGCCGGCTGGGTGTTGATCTTCTGGATGGCTGCCGGGTATTCCCCTTTGGCGAGCAGGGGCCAAGCCGTCAGCGTGCGTTCCAGCGCCTCCTCGATCAGGGTGCGTTCCTCGCTGCGCGGCTTTTTCAGAACGTAGTCCACCACCTGATTGCGGTCGCCCGGGTGACCTACGCCAATGCGCAGACGCCAGAAGTCCTGCGTGCCCAGGTGTGCGGCAACATCCTTGAGGCCGTTGTGGCCGCCGAGACCGCCGCCGAACTTCAGGCGCAGGGTGCCCGGTGGCAAATCAAGCTCGTCGTGCAGGACAAGAATGTCCGCAGGTGGAATGCGGTAGAAGCGTGCCAAGGCCGCCACCGCCTGTCCGGAGTGGTTCATGTAGGTTTGCGGCATCAGCATCCAGACCTGCTCGCGAGTGCGGCCAGCTATGCCGTGAAAACGGGATTCGCGCTTAAGTTCCGCGCAAAGCATCACCGCCAGCCGCTCGCATAGCCAGAAGCCGGCGTTGTGCCGGGTATCTACGTATTCGGCGCCCGGATTTCCCAGGCCGACGATGAGGCGGGGTGCGGCCACAGGCTAGCCAGGCGTTTGCTGCGGCTACGCCGCCGCAAACGCGCTTACTTCTTCTCGGTCTGCTTGGCCGGCACCGCAGTGGCAGCGGCAACTGCCACTGGCTCGGCGGTGGTGGCAGCAGCTTCCTCGCTCACAGCCAGTTCGGCTTCAGTGGTGCCGCGCGGCACGACGATGGAGGCCACGACTGGATTCCCCCCCTGGTGCAGCACTGCCTCGACGCCCTTGGGCAGGTTGAGGTCATTAACGTGGATCGAATGACCGACGGACACATCCCTCATGTCCACCTCGATGAACTCCGGCAGGTCCGCAGGCAGGCAGGTGACGTTGAGCTCATTTAGAACATGGCTGATCACGCCGCCCTGCAGCTTGACGCCTGGAGCGATGTCGGCATTGATGAAGTGCAGCGGCACTTTCATGTGGATCTTCCTGTCAGCCGAAACACGCTGTAAATCGATATGCAGCACCTGCGGCTTGTAGGGATGCATCTGGTAGTCGCGCAACAACACCTGCTGCTTCTGGCCATCCAGATTCATGGTCAGAATGGAAGCGTGAAATGCCTCCTGCTTCAGGCTGTGAAAGAGCGCGTTGTGATCGACATCGATCGACTGGGCGGCCGACTCGCCTCCGTAAAGTATGCCGGGCACCTTGCCAGCGCGACGCAGGCGGCGGCTCGCTCCGGTGCCCTGCAGTTCGCGTTTGCTTGCATTGAATTCGATTTTCATTTGCTTGCTCCCAAAAAACCTGCCCGCGACCAGGCAGGGGTTGTAAAAACTACTCCATGAACAACGAGGAAACCGACTCCTCGTTGCTGATGCGCAACATTGTTTCCGCCAGCAACTCGGCAATGGAAATCTGCCGGATACGCTTGCAGGCACGGGCCTCCTCGCTCAGAGGGATGGTGTCCGTCACCACCAGTTCATCCAGCACCGAATCGTCGATGCGCTGTACTGCGTTGCCCGACAGTACGGGGTGCGTGCAGTAGGCCAGCACTTTTGAGGCGCCGTGATCCTTAAGAGCCTGCGCCGCCTTGCACAGCGTGCCAGCGGTATCCACCATGTCATCCATGATGACGCAGGTGCGTCCATCCACCTCGCCGATGATGTTCATCACCTCGGACATGTTCGCTTTCGGGCGGCGCTTGTCAATAATTGCCAAATCCGACTCCAGCCGCTTGGCCAGCGCCCGCGCCCGCACCACGCCTCCGACGTCGGGGGAAACCACCAGCAGATCCTTGTGCTGGTTCTTCCAGATATCGCCGAGCAGGATGGGCGCCGCATACACGTTGTCAACAGGGATATCGAAAAACCCCTGTATCTGGTCGGCATGCAAGTCCACTGTCAGCACGCGATCGACACCGACGGCCTGCAGCATGTTCGCCACCACCTTGGCCGAGATCGCCACACGCGCCGAACGCGGCCGACGATCCTGGCGCGAATACCCCATGTAGGGAATCGCCGCGGTAACGCGCCCGGCCGAGGAGCGCTTCAGCGCGTCAACCATGATGATCAGTTCCATCAAGTTGTCGTTGGTCGGTGCGCAGGTCGACTGCAGGATGAAGCAGTCCTTGCCGCGCACGTTCTCCATGATCTCGGCATTTACCTCGCCATCGGAGAAGCGGCCCACCTTGGCGCGGCCCAGGGAGATATTGAGCCGCCTGACGACATCCGCGGCCAACTTGGGGTTGGCGTTCCCGGTGAAAACCATCAGGCTATCGTAAGCCATATGCGCCTCGTGGACGAATCCGTTTTCTCAAACGATGCGGGCAGGTGGATCACCTGCCCGCATTCATAATTTTGGCTGGGGAGGAAGGATTCGAACCTTCGCATGCCGGAATCAAAATCCGGTGCCTTAACCAGCTTGGCGACTCCCCAAGAGTTTCAGTCAGCGAGAGCCCGCAGGGGGTGTTCGTCCAAGCCTCGCGCTACCCAGCCGTTCATGTCTTCCGGCATCCGCGCCAGTATGGCGCGCGCGTCCTGCTCGGCGGCAAAGGGAGCGAATACACAGGCCCCGGAACCGGTCATGCGCGCTTTGGCGTGCTGTCTGAGCCAGGCCAGCGCCCGCGCCACCTCCGGGTAGCGCTCGCACACGACGGGTTCGAGACTGTTTTGGCCGAACAAGCCACCCCAACTCGCACCCCAACTCGCACCCCAACCCGCTGAAAAGTCCGCCATTTTGATGGGTTTCGTATTCCGTGTCAAATTCGGGGCGGCAAAGATTTCGGTTGTCGCGACGCTCACCGGCGGTTCGATGACAAGGTACCAGGCAGGGGGTAAATCGACCGGCAGCAAGGCTTCACCCACCCCTTCGGCGAAGGCGCTGCGGCCGAAGATGAAAAAGGGCACATCCGCGCCCAACCGCAAGCCCAGTTCCTGGAGTCGCTCGCGCCGCCAGCGCAGGCCCCAGAGACGGTTGAGCGCCAGCAGAACGGTGGCCGCATCCGAACTGCCACCGCCCAGCCCGCCGCCCAACGGCAAGCGCTTCTCCAGAGTAATATCGGCGCCCTGCTCGCAGCCTGACACTTCCTGCAACAGCCGTGCCGCGCGTACGCACAAGTCGCTCTCCTCGGGCACGCCGGCAAGCGGGCTGGCGCGATGAATGCGGCCATCTTCTCTCGGGGCGAAGCGCAGCGTATCGCCACGGTCGACCAGGCGAAAAAGCGATTGCAGCAGATGGTAGCCGTCGGACCGGCGGCCGACGACATGCAGGAAGAGATTGAGCTTGGCCGGCGCCGGATAGGTACGATCCCAATCCGTCATCGGGCCAAATTCCAGCTATCGATTTTCAGGCGCACCTCGACGTCCTCACGCCGGGCCTGCAGCAGCTCCGGCAGGGCATCCCGCGCCTCGCTCTCGTAGCGCAGGTATTCGATCACCCAGCCACGCTCAGTAAGGGCGGCTAGCCGCCCTGCCTCATCCAGCCGGGCGGCGCCGCCAAAGGCCGAGCGCCCGAGTACCCACTGCGCCAGCCCCGACACCGGCAAGCGCGTGCCGAAAACCTGCTCGGACAGGCCATCCAGGTCCGCCGCCACGTAACGTTTCTGGTCGGCCGTCTCCAACAGCGCGGCGCCACCCCCCGCCGTCAGGCGGGCGAGTCCCTGGCCGAGCGGCCCGCTGACGACAATCTCATCGGATGCCGCGTCGTGCCGCCAATCTATGCCGACGGAAAAGCTCTCGTTGGCGCGGCGCACGGCAATACGGCCCTCAATGTGGAAGGCTTCGATCGCCTCACGCACCGGACGCGATGCCGTCGCGGCCATTTCCACCGTGGCACAACCGGCCATCAGCGTGGTAACTACAACCGCCAACAGGGCGCGCAACATCAGGGGGAGAAACGCTTGATGACCTCGGCCAGGACTTCATTGCCGGGATGGGCCTTCGCAGCCTCCTGCCATGTCTTTTTCGCCTCTTCGCGGCGGCCTAACGTCCACAGCACTTCGCCAAGGTGAGCGGCAATTTCCGGATCCGGCCGAATCGAAAAGGCGCGCTGGAGATGGGGCAGGGCGCCTGCGTTATCGCCTTTGCGGTAGAGCACCCAGCCCATGCTGTCGATGATGAAGGGGTCGTCGGGCGACAGTTGCAGCGCCTTGACGATCAGTTGCTCCGACTCCACCAGCCGCACATTTCGCTCGGCGAAAGAATAGCCCAACGCGTTGTAGGCATGGGCATGATCGGGCTTGATGCGGATGAGTTTGCGCAGATTCGCCTCCAGCACATCGTGCCGGCCGAGTTTTTCCGCCAGCAGCGCGGATTCGTAGAGCAACTCGGGCTGCTCCGGTTGGGTGGCAAGGCTGGCATCGAGCAGCTCGAACGCATCCTTGGTCTTGCCGGCGTCCCGCAGGAGCTGACTTTCGGCCAGCAGAAACTGGACCGGGTCAGCATTGCTTGCCTTGCGCGCCTCCTGCAGGTGGCGGCGACCCTCCTCCAACTTCCCCTGCTTTGCCAGCAGTTGGGCGATGCGCAGCTGCGCCGCCATGTGCTGTTCTCCCGGGGCGACCTCGCCATACCAGCGCAGGGCCTCCTCGTACCGTTTGCCTTCTTCTGCAATCTGGCCGAGGTAGAGGCGCACTGTGTCCATCTCCGTAAAATCCTGGCCGAGCAGTTTTTTGAAGTTTTCTTCAGCAGCGGTCCAGTCGGAGAGCTGCATGGACAGCACCGCCACGGCATAAATCACATCGACGTTGCCCGGGAAGTCCACCAACAGACGCTGGAACTCGGTACGGGCTTGCGGAATCTTGCGCGCTCCGACCAGGCTGCGCGCATATTGCAGGCGCACTTCACGCGCCTTCGGGTGGCCGGCCAGGTAGGCGCGCAGAGTCTCGATCGCCGTCTCGGGAGAATCCATGCGCTGCAGCTGCGCCTTGAGCATCACCGCAACGTCCCAGTCGGGCCGCAAGGCGAGCGCCTTGTCGGCTTCCGCGACCCCGCGCTGCCACTCCACGGCATTGAGCGCAGCCTGTGCTCGCGCAAAATGCGCCTCGGCCAGTCCAACGTAAGGCACGGTGAGTTGCTCGACAATAGCCAGAACGGCCTTCTTGTCCGGATAGCGGGCGAAGAGCCGATTCAACCTCAGCAGTCCGTCGCCCAGATGCTCACCCTCCTGCGCCAGCAACTTGGCAACGTGGGGCTGCAGTTCATCGAGGCGATTCGCACTCACCAGCAGGCCCGCCAGCATCTGGCGCGCCTGGGAGGACTCGGGGTCAATATCCACCCACAGCCGGGCCGCCTGCAAGGCCATCTCCAGATTGCGGCCATGCAGCGCTATCTCGGCGGCGCGCCGGGCGACGCGCGGATCGCGCGTCGAGCGTGCCAGGTCCAGATAGGCTGAAGCAGACAATCCGAAGTTGCCGCGCTGGCCGGCGATTTCGGCCAGCAGCGCCTGATAAACGATCTGCCCGGTCAGTTCCTGCTTGGGCAGCGGTTCGACACGCTCCTTGGGCCTGGTCTCACGGACGGCTCGTACGGGATCGGCTTCGGCGGTGCGCTGGGCTGGCACTTGAGCGCAGGCGGAAACCACCATCGCCGCAGCGACGGCAGCAAAGAGGGGGGTGCGAGTTTGGACGATCATGTCGGATCAGAAAGGGCGCGGCGTAGAATCGGGATTTGATCGACTCATGTTAGGGGGTTTTGCCACCTCCGGCAAGCGAACCGCATCCAACCCGCCATGCCCGAACTGCCTGAAGTCGAAATCACCCGCCGCGGCCTTTTGCCCGACCTGCCCGGCCGGAAGATCGATGCTGTTGTGACGCGCCACACCATGCTGCGCTACCCGCTGCCGCGTACGCTTGGACGACTGCTCGCAGGGCAAACCCTGCGCGACATCGACCGTCGCGGCAAGTACCTGCTGTTCCGTCTTGACCATGGCACGCTAATCGTGCACCTGGGGATGTCTGGCAGTCTGCGCCTCGTGCCTGCCGCCGAACCACCGGGCAAGCATGACCATCTCGACCTCCTTTTCGGCGTAAGAGCTCTGCGCCTGCGCGATCCGCGCCGCTTCGGTGCCGTGCTATGGGTGAAGGGCAATGCCGACGCGCACCCCCTCATCGCACCGATGGGCATCGAGCCGCTATCGCGCGCTTTCACGGGCGACTGGCTCTACGACTCGACGCGCAGTCGTGCCACGGCGATCAAGCTGTTCCTCATGGACAGTCATGCCATCGTCGGCGTCGGCAATATCTACGCTTCGGAAAGCCTGTTTCGTGCCGGCGTCGACCCGCGCACCTCGGCCGGGCGGCTTGCGCGTGTGCGCTGCGAACGGATCACAACAGCGGTCAAGGCCACACTGGAAGCGGCGCTTGCCGCCGGCGGCAGCACCCTGCGCGACTTCATCCACAGCGACGGCGGTTCAGGCTGGTTCCAGCAGCAGCACTTCGTCTATGGGCGCGAAGGCGAGCCCTGTCGCGTCTGTGGCGCCAAGGTGCGTGTTCTGCGACAGGGACAGCGCTCCACGTTCCACTGCCCCCGCTGTCAGCGCTGACGAACGGGGGATTGCAGCTTCCCAGTTGCATTGCTTTCGCGAATTTGTGTGCTAAATTGGCGTTTTTGAAGCACTTTCTGGAGCTGCCATGGGGCTTGTCCAGCACTTTTCCGCATACAGCAGCTGGCGTTCAGCGGTTTCCGACAACCTGCTGAGCCTGCACAACTGGCTGACCGAGAACGAGCTTGGCGACGCGCAAAGCGAATTGCGCCTGCAACAATTGCTCGAACGATTACGCGAGGACAAGCTGATCATCGCCTTCGTCGCCGAGTTCTCGCGCGGAAAATCCGAGTTGATCAACGCCATTTTCTTCGGCGACTACGGCAATCGCATCCTGCCTTCCAGTGCCGGTCGCACCACCATGTGTCCGACCGAACTGCTCTTCGATGCCGGGAAACCCCCTGCGATCGCATTGCTGCCCATCGAGACCCGGTCGACAAATGCCAGCGTGGCTGAATTCAAGCGCTTTCCCGAGGAGTGGCGCAATGTCGAACTGGACACGGCCTCCGCGGAAGCCATGCATACCGCCCTTTCCCGAGTTGGCGAACAAAAGCACGTAACGCAGGAGCTTGCGGACAAGCTCGGCTTTGCCATCGATGCGGAAGGCAAGGAAGGCCTCAGGCCAAACGCCGAGGGCCTGGTGGAAATCCCTTGCTGGCGCCACGCGGTCATCAATTTTCCGCATCCCCTGCTTGAACAGGGACTGGTCATTCTCGACACGCCCGGCCTGAACGCCATCGGCGCCGAACCGGAGCTGACCCTCTCCCAACTGCCTAACGCCCACGCCATCCTGTTCATCCTGGCCGCCGACACCGGCGTGACCCAGTCCGATCTGGCCGTCTGGCGCGATCACGTCAACGGCGCGCGCACCCGGCAAAAAGGCCGCATGGCCGTACTCAACAAGATCGACGGTCTATGGGACGGCATCCGCAGTGATGCGGAAATTGAGCAGGAGATCTCCCGGCAGGCGCGCAGCACAGCGGAAATTCTCGAACTGGATGCCGCCCATGTCTTTCCCGTCTCGGCGCAGAAGGGGTTGCTCGCCAAGATCAACCGCGATGACGAGCTGCTGTCGAGAAGCCGCCTGCTGGCTCTGGAGCAGGCCCTGACTGCCGAGTTGATACCGGCGAAGCAGGATATCGTCTGCGACAACACCGAGAGCGAGGCGGCTGATCTCATCACGCGTACCCGCTCTCTTTTGGAAACGCGCCGGCGCGGTGTCGCCGAGCAACGAACCGAACTCTCCGACCTGCGCGGCAAGAACCAGAGTGTCATCGAGTACATGATGCGCAAGGTCAAGGCGGAGAAGGACGATTTCGAGAAAGGTCTGCAGCGCTACTATGCCGTGAGAAGCGTTTTCTCCCAACTCACCAATAACCTCTACTCGCACCTGGGCATGGATGCCCTGCGCGACGAGACGCGCCGAACACGGGAAACCATGCTGGAGGCCGCTTTCACGAAAAACCTGCGCGACGCGATGAAGGGCTTCTTCCGCCACGTCCGTGCCAATCTGGGGAAGTCTGCCGGCGAAATTGCCGAGATTACTAAGATGATGGAAGCAATGTACGCGCGTTTCTCCACCGAGCACGGCATGAAGCTGGCCGCGCCAGCGCCCTTTTCATTGTTGCGCTACGAGAAGGAAATCAACCGGCTGGAAGCAGGTTTCAATGCCCATTTCAACACCCTGCTCAATATGATGACGCATGCCAAGCACGGCCTCACTCAGCGCTTCTTCGAGACCGTGGCAACACAGGTTCGGCGGGCCTTCGAGCTGATCAACCGGGACGTCGACCGCTGGCTGCGCGCCGTCATGGCGCCGCTCGAGACCCAGGTGCGCGAATACCAGCTGCAACTGAAGCGCCGGCTGGAAAGCGTCAAGAGGATTCACCAGGCTACCGACACACTGGAAGACCGTGTGCGCGAACTGGCGCAGATGCAGGCGACGCTGGAGGTCCAGCTGGCCGAGCTGAGCGGCATCGCAGAAGCGCTGCACACCACGCTTCACACGGAGGCGAAAGAAACGGCCGCCGTCGCAGCGGCTGCCTGAAGACCTACTGCCACCCCCGTCCCGCTGACAGGAGCACACTGTCTGGTCCGGCATCAGCCGCAGGGCTACACCTTGCCGGCAGTCAGCTTGAGGAATTTTTTCTGCAGCTGATCCCTGTCCTCGGCTTGGTCGGGATTGGGGACGATGCAATCCACCGGGCACACCTCAATGCATTGGGGTGTATCGAAGTGGCCGACGCATTCGGTGCACTTACCCGGGTCGATCTCGTACACTTCGGCGCCTTGGAAAATCGCACCATTCGGACATTCCGGTTCGCACACATCGCAATTGATGCATTCGTCGGTAATCATCAAAGCCATCTTGCTTTCCTCATTTGCCTGAAATTCTCCGCCGTAGCCGCTCGAGCACCGTCGGCTGCACAAACTTGCTGACATCACCGCCCAACACGGCAATTTCCCGCACCATCGTGGCGGAAATGAACTGGTAATTCTCGGCAGGGGTCAGGAACACCGTCTCGACATCCGGGTTCAGACTTCGGTTCATGCCCGCCATCTGGAACTCGTACTCGAAATCCGATACCGCACGCAGGCCCCGCAGGATGATGCGCGCATCCTTGCGGTGCAGGAAATCCATCAACAAGCCGTCGAAGCCCTCGATCCGCACATTCGGGTAGGCCGACAGCACCTCGCGTGCCATATCGACACGCTCATCAAGGGTGAAGAACGGCTGTTTGGAGCGGCTGTCCGCCACCGCTACCAGCACTTCTTCGAACAGGCGCGAAGCGCGCCGCACCAGATCCTCGTGACCGAGCGTCAGCGGATCAAAGGTGCCGGGGTAGATCGCAACACCGTCGTTCATGCCGTGTTCGCCTCCAGCAGATGGTAAAAAACCTGGCCCGACCGTCCGCTGCGAGTGGTTTCCCAGGCACCGATGTGCTTGACGGGAAACTCAGCTTCCGCATAAATACGCGCGCCGGGCGCCAGCACGCCGGGCAGCCAGGGTTCGACGCGCTCGATCCAGCCCTGACAATAGGGGGGGTCAAGAAACAACAAGTCGTAGCACCGGGGTGCGCGGGAAAGGAATTTTAGCGCATCCACACGGATCAACTCCAGCCGGCCATCAACTGACTTGCCTCCCAGAACGATGGCATTGTTTTCCAGTGTGGCGAAGGTGCGCGCATTGCGTTCGATCAGCGTGACTTGGGATGCGCCGCGCGAGGCCGCCTCGAACCCGAGTACGCCGCTGCCGGCGAAAAGATCCAGGCAGGATAGCCCGGTGAGATCCTGTCCGAGCCAGTTGAACAACGTCTCGCGAACCGCATCCGGCGTCGGCCGCAGGCCGGGCACGGCCGAAAACGTGATGAAGCGGCGCTTCCACTCGCCGCCGACGATGCGAATCCGGGACACGGCAATCAGTCTCCGGCGACGATCACCGTCACGAAATGCTCCGGCTTCACATGCCGCGCGAAAGCCGCACGGATATCGGCGACGGAAACCGTCTCCACCTTGCGCGGGAAATCGTCGAGGTAGCTCAGCGGCAGGCCGTAGAAGCCGATCACCGAAAGGTATTCGAGCAGTTTACGATTGCTGTCTATGCGCAGCGGGAAGCCGTCGGCAAGATTACGCCGCGCCGCCTTGAGTTCTTCCTCGGTCGGCCCGCGGGCGAGGAATTCGCCCAGTACGTCCTCGACCACCTTGAGCGCGTCACCGGCCTGCTCGCGCTTGGTCTGCAATCCGATCTGGAAGGGGCCAAGTTGCTTTTGCGGCTGGAAGTAGCTGTAGACACTGTAAGCGTAGCCACGCTTCTCGCGGACTTCTTTCATCAGACGTGAGACGAAGCCGCCACCGCCGAGAATGTAGTTGCCGACCAGCAGGGGTATGTAGTCCGGATCGCCGCGGCGCACTGCGGGCAGGCCGAGGTGAATGTGCGCCTGCGTGGCCGGATGATCGATGCGCACAGTGTTGCGCGCCGGCATCACCGTATCCGGCAGACTGACTTCTGACGGGGCATTCGGCAGGCCTGCCGTCAGACGCTGAGCAATCGCCTCAGCCTCGGCGCGCGTGAGATCGCCGATGATGGAAACGACGGCGCGGCGGGCACCGTAATGGGCACGATAAAACGACAGAAGATCGTCGCGGACGATCATCTCCACACTATCGACCGTGGCGCTGCGGCCGTAGGGATGTTCGGGATACAGTGCGGCGGAAAAACGCTTGGCGGCAATGCTCGCCGGTCGCGTGTCGGATTCCTTGATGCCGGCGATGGCACGCGCCTTCTCGCGCTCCAGCGCTGCAGCGGGAAAGGTCGGCTTCTGCAGCACCAGCCGCAGAAGCTCCAGCCCCGCCTCGAGTTCGCGCTTCGAGGACAAGCTGCGCAGCGAAATGCTGGCGCGGTCCAGATCGACGCCGCCGCCCAGCCGGGCGCCGATGTCGGCGAGTCGATCGGCTATCTTCTCCTCGTCGAGTTCCCCGGCGCCCATATCGAGCAGGCCTCGCGTGAGCCCAGCCAGACCCGCTTTGCCGGCCGGCACATAGGCCGAGCCGGCGGCGATATCGAGCTGCACGTCCACGATGGGAACAACGCGGCTCTCAACGAAGTAGACCCGGGCGCCCGAAGGCGTTGTCCAATGCTCGATCTTCGCCCCTGCCTGGGCCAGCGAAGCGACTCCGCCCATCAGGCAGACCAGTATCAATCTTTTCATGGAATTCCCGTTCAATGCCGTGCTGCGGCGTCTGCTGCCGGCCGTTTTTTCTGTGGTGCTGTCTTTTCCAGCGTTTCTTCCGGCAGCGGCTGCGGATCGAGTACGGCAACCGTGAGGGTGGCATCGTCGAAGTATTTCTTCGCCACCGCCTGCACTTCCTCGGCCGTGACGCTGCGGATCTTCTCAAGCAGGGTGTCGATGTCCCGCCAGTGGATGCCGGCGGCTTCGAAGCGCCCGATCTCCATGGCCTGCGCCATCATCGAGTCGCGTTTGTAGACCTGCGCCGCGATAGTCTGCGTCTTGACGCGCTCCAACTCCTGCGCACTGACGCCTTCGCGGGCGACGCGTGCTATTTCCGCTCGCAACGCCGCCTCCAGCTCCGCCACGCGCCTGCCCTCGGCCGGAGTGCCGCTGACGACAAAGAGGGCTTCGCCGCGCACCGTGGCGTCGTAACCGGCGCCGGCCGAGACGGCGATTTCCGAACCGCGCACCAGATTGCGGGCAAAGCGCGCACCCTCGTGCCCATCGAGCACAGCGGCCAGCACTTCCAGAGCGTAGGGCTCGCGATCCTTGTCGAGTTCGCGCAATACAGGCACCTTCCAAGCCATCGAAAGATAGGGCAGCTTGGCTGGCGCCATGACACTGATACGCTTGATGCCGACCTGCGCCGGCTCAAGCTGCGGCTTGCGGCCGGGCAGGGCGCGACGTGGAATTTTGCCGTAATGCTTCTCGGCAAGGCGGAACACCTCGTCCTGGCTCACGTCACCGACAATGATCACGTAGGCATTGTTCGGCGCATACCAGCGGCGATACCAGTCGCGCGCGTCCGCAACCGTCATGTTCTCCAGATCGTTCATCCAGCCGATGATCGGACGGCGATAGGGATGCGCCTGGAAGGCGGCGGCCATTTGCTTCTCGTGCACCTGGGCCTGCGGGTTGTCCTCGGTGCGCAGCCTACGCTCCTCCATGACGACCTTGATCTCCTGCTCGAACTCCTTCGCATCGAGCACCAGATTGACCATCCGATCGGCCTCCAGCGCCATCATCTCACCGAGGCGGGCGCTCGGCACCTGCTGGAAATAGGCGGTGTAATCAAGGCTGGTGAAGGCATTGTCGCGCCCTCCGGCGGCCGCCACGCGTTTGTTGAATTCGCCCGGCCTAAGGTTCTTGGTCCCCTTGAACATCATGTGCTCAAGCACATGGGCGACGCCGGAAGTGCCATCCACCTCGTCCATGCTGCCGGCGCGGTACCAAACCATGTGCACCGCAGTCGGCGCACGCCGGTCTTCCTGCACGATGACGCGCAGGCCATTGGCCAGGGTCTTCTCGTAGGGATTGGCCAGCGCCGCGACCGCCGACAAGGCCAGCACCGCAGCAATCATCAGTCTTCTCATCATGGGGATTTGCCCGCTTCTGCTAAAATTGTTTTCGCCATTTTCGCACGGGGATAGGCCCCGTGCCGATACAGACAACCTCATTCATGTTCCTGATTACCAATGATCCTCAGCCAACTTTGGCTGAACGACGCCGGTTTCCCGGCGCTGGAGCCAGTTAGCAGGTCTCCCCCTTTGGAAAAGGGGGAACAAGGGGGATTTATGACCGAAGGAAATCCGCCCCGCAGGAAGCACCCTTGGGGTGTGCC
>CAMTUN010000020.1:0-85376 GCA_947084915.1 uncultured beta proteobacterium
ATCCTGCGGACCGCCAGTTCGCTTCCGGTTGCTCTCCACCCCGCTTCGCAGCGACGCAGTTACCTTCAGCTTCGGGGTCTTGGCTTGCCCCGGCACGGACTTCCACCATGCGGTTATCGCGCCTTCACAGGCGCACTCATTCCCGCAAAAGCGGGAATCCATCCGTGGCAGGAAACCCTGGATGCCCGCTCCCCGCTTCAGGCATGCGGGGACAAGCTTCGCGAGCATGCCGAAGCTGACTCAACAAACCGGTGCGCCGTAAGCCCGCGAGAAGGGGATCGGCCCGGACAGTGCCAGGCGGTCGCCGTGGCCCAACACGATGCCTTCCTCGAAACTGCCGCCGAAAGACTGCAGGATATTGTGGCCGTTGCGCCATGCAGCGAAGATCTCCCGCTCGGGAATGCCCAGCCGGCGTGCCACCTCGGCGGGCGCCGCGCCTTCGGGCAGCGTCAGCCGCAATGGCTCATACCTGGGCACAAAACGAACCAGACTATTGTAGAGATGGACCTCGACCTCGATCATGTCGCGCATGGTATGTTTGGCCCCACCCCAAATAATTGACCCGCATCAAACCCGATGACCACCAAAGAAAAACGCGCCGTCGTACTGCTCTCCGGCGGCCTCGATTCCGCCACCACACTGGCCATTGCCCGCAGCGAAGGCTATGCCTGCCGCGCCCTTTCGGTGGCTTATGGTCAGCGTCATGCGGCAGAACTGGAAGCTGCCGTCCGCATCGCCATGGCGCTGGGCGCCTGCGAACACCGCATGGTCGAAGTCGACCTCGGCCAGTTCGGCGGCTCGGCGCTCACCGACCACAATATCGCCGTGCCCATGCACGGCGTGAAGCCGGGGATCCCGGCCACCTACGTGCCGGCGCGCAACACCGTCATGCTGTCCCTGGCGCTGGCCTGGGCCGAGGTGCTCGGCGCCCACGACATTTTCGTCGGCGTGAATGCGGTCGACTATTCCGGCTATCCGGACTGCCGACCGGAGTACATCGCCGCCTTCGAGGCCATGGCCAATCTCGCCACCAAGGCTGCCGTCGAAGGCGCTCGTCTGCGCGTGCATGTGCCGCTCATCGCCCTGACCAAGGCCGATATCATCCGGCGCGGCACGGCGCTGGGCGTCGATTACGGTCTGACTGTCTCCTGCTATCAGGCCGACGAATCGGGCGCCGCCTGCGGCCTGTGCGACTCCTGCCGTCTGCGCCATGCCGGATTCAAAGCTGCCGGCCTGCCAGACCCGACCCGCTACCTGACCGCTTGAGAACTGAAATACACCCTGATTATGCAAGGCCAAACAAGACTAATCCACGCGATCAAGGGTTTCTTTAGAATCCGCAAATTGCGCCGTAAAACAACCATTCAGTGCGCATCAAGGAGGAAGGCATGGAATTCACGATTCACATTCAGGTGCTGACAATCGTCTTCGTCATCGCCATCGTCATGGGTGCAGTAGCGAACAAGACCGACTTCTGCACCATGGGGGCCGTCTCCGACTGGGTCAACATGGGCGATACCGGCAGACTGCGCGCCTGGATTCTGGCCATGGCCGTCGCGATGCTCGGCGTTGCCGTGATAAGCGGTGCAGGCATGGCCAGCATCGGCAACAACACCTTCCCGCCCTACCGCACACCCCAGTTCGCCTGGCTGCGCTACCTGCTCGGCGGCCTGATGTTCGGCATCGGCATGACGCTCGCCTCGGGCTGCGGCAACAAGACCCTGGTACGCATCGGCGGGGGCAACATCAAGTCGCTCTTCGTGCTGGCGATCGCCTCGGGCTGCGCCTACCTGATGCTGTGGACCGATTTCTACGGTGCGGTCTTCCACTCCTGGATTTCCGCCACCACTGTCGATCTCGGCAAGTCGGGCTTCCAGAGCCAGGCGGTGAGCGAGTTCTTCGGCGCCGGCGCGACGCCGCAGATTGCCACCGGCGCCGCCCTCGGCCTGATTCTCGCCGGCTTCGCTTTCGCTTCGAAGGCTTTCCGCGGCAGCTTCGACAACATCCTCGCCGGCACGGTCATCGGGCTCGCCGTGGTGATCGGCTGGTACATCACCGCCGGCGCGATTGGCGCGTCCTGGAAGGAGTGGGCCGAACTCGCGGAAACCGTGCCGAGCCGTGTCGAAGTGCAGTCCTTCACCTTCATCAGCCCGATGGGGGACGGCGTCCGCTACCTGATGGATCCGGCCAATTTTGCCAACATCAATTTCGGCATCGCGGCGCTGACCGGCGTCATCGTCGGCTCCTTCCTCTACGCACTGCTCTCCGGCAGATTCCGCATCGAATGGTTTGCCTCCGGTGGGGACTTTTTCAACCACGCTTTTGGCGCCGTGCTGATGGGCATTGGCGGTGTTCTGGCCATGGGCTGCACCATCGGCCAGGCCATCACCGGTGTGTCCACCCTGGCCATGGGCTCCATCCTGACCTTCATCGCCATCGTCGCCGGCGCCGCGACAACCATGAAAATCCAGTACTGGCGCATGATGCGGGAGGCATAATCGCAGAGAGTAAATTGACAGTCCGCGAGCCGGCTTCTATAATCCGCGGCTCTTTCGGGGGTCGTTAGCTCAGCTGGTAGAGCAGCGGACTTTTAATCCGTTGGTCGGCGGTTCGATCCCGCCACGGCCTACCAAGAAAATTCAAGGGGTTAGCTTATGCTAGCCCTTTGTCATTTATGGCGGGCTAGCACCGGGCTAGCAGCAGGGGTGAATCGGTGCCATTGGTGAAGGATCGGCCCATAGCCCGCGCCTTGCCGCCTTCGCCTGGAGATCGATTGATGGGATGGGTCGTTTTTCTTGTCTGTGTCTGTGCCATCGCCTTGTGGCTGGTTTTTCGCCCCAGCAGCAAGTCGCCCCCGGTCGACCTGTCATTTCTTCCGCAACACTTTGTGGTGTTCGATTTCGAAACCACCGGCCTCGACCCGCTCCGCCACAAGATCATCGAGATTGGGGCAATCCGAGTCAATCGTGATTCGATTCATCATGACAGCCTGCATGCGCTGATAAAAACCAAGGGCTCAGTTCCCGCCAAGATCACCGAAATTACCGGCATAACGACCGACATGCTGAAAGCTCAGGGCGAACCCATTGAAACCGCACTCCCGAAATTTCTCGACTTTATCGGCGACCTACGTCTGGTCAGCTTCAACGCACCCTTCGACCTTGGTTTTCTCCGCGCGGCCGTCGTCGCACAGGGATTGCCCCTCCATAATCCATGGTCTTGTGCACTTGATATGGCCCGCCGCGCATGGCCGGGACGCAAGAGCTACAAGCTGTCTGACCTTGCCAGGGATGGTGGCTTGGATACACAGAACCACCGCGCTCTCGATGACTGCAAGCTAGCGCTGATGGTATATACCGCCGCAGCCAACAAATTACGCCGCATTGAATGACCTACCGATACGGTCCGCACCGTTCATCGCATTCCACTTGATGTCGTAGGCTAACGGATCGGCGCCATCGCGCCGTATCGCCAGCGTCGACTTTCACCACCAACTGACCACCGGCGAAGCCGGCCAGCGCCAGCGCCCTCCGGCGCGGAAGCGACCCACACCACCCACGCGAAGCGCCTGAATAACCCCTCGTCGCGAAGCAAGCCGCCATAGCAATTGGCCGGGATGGGGCGCAAGACATAACCGACCATTACCCGAACCCGCAGGGCGCACAGCGGTAGGCCGCCAAGCGAAGCCCTGCGCAGCGACTGGCCTACTTTGGGTAATGCGCGGTTATGTTGAATCGCTGGCGATTTACCCCTGACCGGCTGGGTGCAGTTGAGCAGGGCGAACTGACCGGGTTCATTTCGTTTGACCTTTCAAGCGGACAAGCACCGACATCGCAGCCGTCCGCTTCACCGCAGGTAAGCGGCGGCGGGGAACGAAGTGCGGGCCGACGAGCAGCACCCCGGCGTAGCCGCCGAAGCCGTGGGCAGTTTCATCGCCGACGGCGCAGGCGGTGGGCAGTAGGCACCTAAGCTGGGCCAGGGCAATAGTCGGCGCTGGCGGGACGGTGCCCGGCGAAGGCACAAAGCCGTGACGCAGCTTCACCGCGTGACGGCGCGGTGCAGATCACGACGAGGTAGCCGCCTGCAAGCCGCAAGCTGGCGAGCAGGGGTTATCGCTGGCCTGCGCAGTGGTGCGGCGGCGGCGGGGCAGGAGCAGCAGCGCTGACCGAAGGCAAAAAGCCGTGGCGCGGTTGTTTGCGCGACGGCGGGCGTCCAGTACGTGATGCGATAGCGACGGCGCGGGACTTGCGGGTTTGATTGCAAGGCCCGTGACGGAGCGGGCAGACGGCTTGCGGTGGTCTCGGTGGCGATCATTTCATTCGGGCGGTAGAGTAGCTCACCTGTTGCGCCACGGGCCAGCGACAATACACAATTATCAAGATAACCCGCTTACGGGAACTGACACACTTGCCACACTTCAGCCGCCTACTCATCATCGGCATCCTTGCCGCCGTCATCAGCGCCAGCGTCCAGGCGCGTGAATCCTGTACCGTCGATCACTGCCACGACGGCGATACCTGCACGCTCGACTGTACCGGTGAGAGCGTCAAGGTGCGGCTGCATTGCATCGACGCGCCGGAAATGGCGCAAGTGCCGTGGGGCGCGCAAAGCTGGAATTACCTGCGGGAGCGGGCCTTTCTGCGAAAAGTGACGCATGCCGGCCCGAAATCGGCGATTGACCGCAGCGCCCAGCGTCAGCGATACTCCCCGGAGGCTCTTTGGATTTCCTATCCTTAGACGGTGGATGTCAATCCTCAGAGTCCGAATATTCCGATGTCGATGTCGATGGCGAAGAGGTGCCATTGACCTGTCCTGGTGTTCATTAGACATTTCTTTTACTGCTCTATAGACTTTTGGCATAGTGCCCCCGACAACCAAATTGCTTCGGCATTTGATCCGCACTCTGAACTATGCCGTTTCCACTCACGCCGTCGGAAGCAGCCTGACCAACTTCGGAGACCATGGTTTTCTGTGTGAAACTGGGGTCCGACCTATTTTGAAGTGATTTGAAAGGAAGAACATGCCGTACCGCCAGCGCCTACTTTTGTGTGCTTTTGCCGGGAAACTGCCGATGGGTGCTGCTTATGGGTTGTCGGCTGTCCTTCATGATCAGCCAGAAAAATGCAACCGTGGTCTGATTTGGTTATTTCAAGCAGTTCTACTCCTCGGGCTTACGATGCCGACCCATGCAGCAGAACCAGATGACGCTGGTGGAAGACAGCATGACGACGAGGTGAGGCGAAATGCCGTTGCGGCGACATATTCCGGGGAATTCATCGGTTTTCGTGGCAATGATGCCAAGGCGATTGCCGCTAATTTGAACAAGCGCTTGCGCTCACGCCCTGAGAAGTCCGAATTCGAAACGCTCACGGAGTTCGATTCCAGGTATTCGGAGTGGGAGTCGAAACTGTTTGGCGGGGGTTTGCTGCGACGAAACACTTTTGTCATTTCTATCAAGATGATGGAGGAGATCAATCCATACGCTGGGCACAAATTTGATGCCGAGTCTTCGATGATGAACACCAAGGCCCGTGGCGATTGTGGCAACAACAATGGTCTTGTTATCGGCAGGTCTGTTGTCAACCGTGGCGGGTATGTCGGGCAGAACGCCTATGGGGTGAAGCGGCAGATAAGCAAGCAACGTGCTGACGTGTTGTGCCTGCGGTTCACGAGTGACATCGAGTGGATGATCTACAAGCCCGTAAAAATGTCCTCATCGGAGGCGAAGGATTTTGTCGATAACGGCGTGATCGGCTTGACCGGCGATGTTGTTGCCCCATTCGTCTACCGGGAGAGCACCAAAACGACACCAACAATAGATGAACCGTTGGAAATCGAAATCAACATGCTGGGGATCGTTTTCGATGTGAAAAAACTGGTGGTGTTCAATCCGAAAACTGGCAAGGTATTCGTAATTGCCCACCGCGAGTGACTAAAGATTGTGCGGAAGTAATCTTGGTCTGTCTCCTTTTTCTGGTCACTCCGCGCGCGCGGGGCGGCAGCAGTCTGGTGCAGGCGGCAGGTCGCTGTCCTCCAGGTCGTCGGCCTCGAACGGCAGGTCGAAGATTTTCTCCGCGAAGTGCCGGTCGTCTGGATCGGGGTCGCCAATGGCGGCCAGGCTGGCCAGGTCAAGGCGAAAGTCGAAGTTGAAGCCGCTCATTTATCGCCCCGCAGCGGCAGGACGGTCGCCAGCTTCGGCGATGGCGGCGTTGCAAACCGGCCAGTTGCCGCTTTCGCAGCAGCGGATTGTCGTTCAGCCTTCGCGCCGGTGTCGGCGGTTCGCGGGTGCAGGTATGGCGCCGCCGCAACGGCCATGCGGTCGCGCCGGCTCGCGTCGGCGTCAGGATCATTCAGAACGGCCAGCATGTAGGACAGCGGCGTGATGCCATCGCCTGCCCCTGCTGGCGCGTCGGGCTTCGTGGTTCCCGGCAGTCGCGTGACCGGTGCCAGCGTCGTCTTCTTTGGCCGGCCTGCGCCGATTCTTGCTCCACCTCTTGGCATGATGCGTCCTTTCAAAAAGTCAAACGTTATTCAAACAGCGGGAAATTTTGTCCATATGGCATTATGCGAGGTCGTTTGGATCAGGGGATTCAGAGATTCGCCGCGTAACTGTTCGATCACCCTCGCCAGCCGGGTATCAGCGGGGCTCGTTGAGTCGGTCGCCGTGTCGCCAGCGCCGACTTTTGGCAGAGTTGCAGGATCGGCCCGTGGTGCGGTTTCGACGCCCAGGACAGGCACAGACATTGCCACGCCGTTGGCAGCGGCGCCAGTGCCCGAATGCGCGGCCAGGGTCGGCGCCATCATTGCAGCGTCCTCGCCGGCGGAATCTCGAAACACTGCTGCCCAGCGAATCCGCGTTCGGCGATGCGGTCGAGGTAGGCCGGTATCCAGTTCAAAGGCGGTGAATCAACACCCCTACATGGCATTAATTCAATGTCCTCAGATTTGGGGGGCGACACAGCCGCAAAAATGGGGGGTGTGGTAGCTGTCAGCCCCCCATTTTTGCGGCTATCAGTCCTTAAATTTGGGGGGGGTGTTTTTTTATCGGCAGGCTGCCAGTCACGCCAGGCGCATGGCTTGAAGCCCTCAAGGAAAAGGTCTTGCCGGCTCGTTATCGCAAGCCAAGTTACGGCAAACTGCGACGGGCCTTGATGGAATCCTCCGCAACGTGAGCGATAAATCATTCCGTGCGCGATGAGTTCTTTGACGCTTCGGCCGATTGTGTTTTCGCTGAAGCCAAAGCGCGCCAAATAGCTGTACGTCGCTTGCAGGCGCCCGTTATTGACCTTGGTTAATTGACGGCACAGCAGGACCAGCAGCGCGCGCGCGGAGAACGTCAGGTCGGCATAGGCCGGACTGTCAATCACGCGGTGCTCGATAGCGGCGTATGGGTGTTTTGTTGAGGGCTTGGCGGCCTTCGGGCGCATGCCGTGCTGACTCACGGCTTGACCTCCGGGGAGTATTTCTGATCTAGGCGAGAAATACTCTGCCAGGCAGTCAGAACGTTCGACATGGATTCGCGCTCCACGGCCTCGACCTCAATAGATCGGTTCCACGCAGCCACGTCGAGCAGTTCCAGAATCGCATCGTCGACACGCTGGCGAAGGACCACAGGGGACATGGCGTCCAGTTCCCAGCAACGATCGCCGTAGTTCTCCACGAACCATTTGTGGCGCGGGTCTTTGGCCTTGCTCTCGGCCTCGAATGACGGGAGCTTGGTGCCGGGCAGGACGTCCATGAATTCGAGTGCCACGCGCTTGATGGTGGCATACCCATCGTACCGCTCAAGTCGGCGAGGCAGATCAACCTCTGACATCTGCATACCGCTGGGATCCCAATCTCCACAATAAAGAACCGTCAGCCACTTGTCGCTACTCGCGGTTTCCTCGGCGATGTCATGCAGCGATGTCGCACTGCCAAAACCGTGCATGACGCGGCAGGTCACGCCGTATTCCTTCAGCACCGGCGCCAGCGTGCTGCGAACGGTTCCCTTCTCCGACCAGACCTCAACCCACTCCGGTTGCGCGCCCCAGTAGTTGGCCCGGTAGCCCTTCATGGCGGCCGTGATGATTTGTTCTGGAGAGTCCCACGTCGTAACCCGCTCGGCCTCGCGTGTCTCATCCACAACCCATTCCCACGGGATAACATTCTGCTCGCGCGCCCAGACCAGTTGTGTGCTGACCTTGGCAGTGTTGGCCTTCGACATTGACGGGATCAGGCCATCGACGAAAAACCGATAGCAGACAGCGCGCACAGATGCCGGATGTATCTCCTCCAGAATCCGGTGCGCGGCGTCGATCAGGTCAAGGCTCTTTTGCGACTTGCCGCGCCCACGGCTCGGTGCGGCGGTCATTTCGCGCCACCAAAAGCGAGCAGCACCAGCAGGGCGAGCAGGGCGGCGTCATACAGCACAAGTGCCAGCAATACCGCTTTGAGTCGCAATGCAAACGGGGTATCATTGGAATCTTCAAACGCATCAATTAAGCCCGCTTCCCGGCGCCAGCCAGGTGCGGGTTTTTCTTTGGTCGTCACGGCGGCCCCCGTTATGCAGTTGCGCCGTTTGCACGGGTGCGGGATTCAAGCCAGGTTTCGAGATCGGCGCGGCGGTAGCGCACCAGATGGCCGACTTTGACGAATGGGACTTTGTAGCGTCCCGTGCTGCGCCAAACGCTCAGGGTTCCGGGGGCAAGTTGAAGGAAGTCGGCAGCGGCTTTTTCATCAAACAGGGGCGACGTTGCGGTTTGTGCGGTTTGCATAATGGGTGCTCCATAAAATCCCCGTTATGCCTAATGGCTTCGGGTATGGCGCATTAACGCAAACCGCTTTCCATGCCTCGCTAACCGTGGATTTTCAGCCGCTTCCGCTCGTTGCCCGCATATGTGCGAAAGGATTTCCACTTCACTTCATCGGCGGCGGATGGCCCTTCGATGTATCGGCCAAGGCGCGGCGTTTCCATTGGCGTCCAGCCTTTGGGCGGCCGCTTTTTGATCGCGGCCCAAAGCTCCTCGTTTATAAGGCCGGGGGTTTTTTTCAACGCCACACGAATAAATCCACGGATCGCGCCCGGCTTCCGCGCCCGTCTGGCGTGCTTCAAAAATGGCTTGGCAAATATGGCCTCGTCCGAAACATCTATCAGCGGTTGCACAGCCTCCTCCGCCGTCGAAGCCGTCAGGGCGTCGCTAGCCAGGTCGACTATCAGTTCGAGAAAGCCCATTGCACCGGGCGACGATACAACCCGCTTGTCATTCTCGGCTTTTCGCAGTAGCTCGATCAGGCGAATCCAGCCGTCCGCGCTGGGGTTCGCTTTAATCCGGACGGCCTCTTCGGCAAAAAATCGTTGTATTTGCAGATCGGCCGGACTTTTCACTTTGCGCCCCGGATCGCCACCACTTTAGCAGGCGCCTTCAGTCCGCCCGCCGCCAGCATCGCCGCCGTCGCTGAATTCACGCTGGCCCGCACCGGATCAAGATCAAGCCGGGCATAAATCATGGTCGCCTGTTGGCTCTTGTGGTTCAAGCTTTTGCCGATGATGGCCAGCGAGGCGCCTTGCTTTGCCTGCCAGCTTCCCAAGGTGCGCCGCAGGTCGTGGATTCGCAGCGGATCAATACGGGTGCCTTCGGTGTCGAGCTTCAGCCGCTTGGCGGTCTTTCTGGCGCGCTCCAGCGCATCGGTCAGGGCTTCGCCTTCCACCGTGGGGAAAGTCTTGTCGGCGGCTTCGATGCGCGCCGCAAGCTGGGTCAGTTCGTCGCGGTCGAATATCCGTAGCCAGCCCTTTTTCGGTTCGATCAGGTGCCCGCTTGCGCCGTCGCCGGGGAACACGAAAGCACCGTCGGCGGATTCCTTGCGCGTCGTGAGGATCGCCGCCGCTTCCGGTGAAAGGGTTACGTTTTGCGGGGTGTCGTTCTTGGTGGTTGGAATGCGCCAGATTCCCTCGGCGAGTTTGATCTGGTTCCAGCGCATTTCAAGCACGTTGGTCCGCCGCGCCCCGGTCAGCAGTGACAGCAAGAAGTAATCGCGGATAGTTTCGTTCGGTTCCTGCCCGACGGCGGCAAAGAATCGCGGCAGTTCGTCGGCTTGCAGGAAGCGGTCGCGCTTGTTGGTCTTGCGGGTCTTGATGCCCTTCACCGGGTTGTCGGTGAGGTAGCTCCATTCGATGGCCTTGCCAAAAAGCCCCGATGCCAGCGCCCGCACGTTATTGACGGTCGCCCCGGCCTTGCCGTTGCGCTCCATGTCGGACAGGATGCGGCCGATTGATTCCCGCGTGATGGCCGACAGCTTCTTCGCGCCCAGCGGCATTTCGAGATAGTCACGAAACCGCTGTTGATCGTCCTTCCAGGCGCGCTTCCTCTGTCCGTGCCGCTCGCCGTATTCCTTGAAAAATTCGGCCAGTGTCGGTTCAGCCTTCAGTGCCCGTCGGGTTTCGGCGGGATTGTCGCCACCAGCGAACAGGCCCAGCTTGTTCTCGGCTTCCTTCCGGGCGAGTTCCACGGTCATATCGGGGAATACGCCCAGCTTCAGCCATGCCATGCCGGTGCCGACACGCTTAACGATGTAGAAGGTTTTCGTCCCGGCTGCGGTTACGCGAAGCGCCAGCTTGGGCACTGTCTCGTCGTAATAGGTTGTCCGCTTGCCAGCATCCGGCAGCTCTACCGCCGCTAGGGCGGTCTTGGTGAAGTTGGATCGTTTTTTCATGGCCTATGTCCCTCAACGTGATTAAAGCGGGCTAGCACCGGGCTAGCACGGGCTAGCATTTTCTGTCATATTCGGGCTAGCTTCGTTAAGGTAATGATAGGCGATAGGCTATGATCTGTAAAGGTTTGTTAAGGTCAATCTATCCGGGGGTTTACTAGGGCTTTAGAACTTTTAATCCGTTGGTCGGCGGTTCGATCCCGCCACGGCCTACCAAGAAAATTCAAGGGGTTGGATGATTTTATCCAACCCCTTGTCCTTTTTCCGTGCCGAAATACGGATAACCGCGTTTGCCCATCTACCCCATCCCCGCCCATAATTGCCCTATCCATCAGGCAAAGGGGCGAAACAATGTTTCAGGTACGCATCCACGGCCGAGGCGGCCAGGGGGTGGTGTCGGCGGCGGAAATGTTGTCGGTTGCCGCCTTTCTCGAAGACAAGCACGCGCAGGCCTTTCCCAGCTTCGGTTCGGAGCGCATGGGCGCGCCGGTGATGGCGTTCTGCCGCATTTCAGACCGTGAGATCCGCTTGCGCGAGCCGGTGATGAATCCCGACGCGCTGATTATCCAGGATCCCACTTTGCTGCATCAGGTCGACCTCTTCAGCGGCATCACCACCGAGGGACTCATCCTCATCAATTCCACGCGCACCTTCAGCGAACTGGGAATTGGGGAATTCGTCGAGGGCTTCCATCCCGACCTGCTGTGCACGGTGCCGGCCACCGAGCTGGCGCTCAAGCATGTCGGCCGGCCGTTGCCGAACGCCGCGCTGCTGGGCGGTTTCGCGGCCGTGTGCGATCAGGTCAAGCTGGAATCGGTGTTCGCCGCCATCCGCGAGAAATTCTCCGGCAAGGTGGCAGAGGGCAACGTCGCCGCCGCACGCGAGGCATTCGACATCGTCATGAAGGAACGCGAGGAGGCGAATCATGCTTAAGCAGACCGAGGGCTCCCACGCCATCGCCGAATGCGTGGCACTGTGCCGGCCCGAAGTGATCTGCGCTTATCCGATCACGCCGCAGACGCACATCGTCGAAGGCCTCGGCGAGATGGTGAAGGCCGGCGATTTGAAGAACTGCGAGTTCATCAACGTCGAATCCGAATTCGCCGCGCTGTCGGTAGCCATCGGCGCCTCGGCGGCCGGCGCGCGCACCTACACCGCCACCGCCAGCCAGGGCCTGCTCTTCATGGCCGAGGCGGTATACAACGCTGCGGGGCTCGGCCTGCCCATCGTCATGACCATCGGCAACCGCGCCATCGGCGCGCCGATCAACATCTGGAACGACCATACGGATTCCATGTCGATGCGCGACGCGGGCTGGATCCAGCTCTACGCCGAGACCAACCAGGAGGCGGCCGACCTGCATATCCAGGCCTTCCGCCTTGCCGAGGAGTTGTCGATGCCGGTGATGGTATGCGTAGACGGCTTCATCCTCACGCATGCCTACGAGCGCCTCGACATCCCGACGCAGGAACAGGTGGATGCCTACCTGCCGCGCTTCGAGCCGCGCCAGGTGCTCGATCCAGGCGAGCCGGTTTCCATCGGCGCCATGGTCGGCCCGGAAGCCTTCATGGAAGTGCGCTACCTCGCCCATCACAAGCAGATGCGCGCCCTCGAACTGATCCCGCAGCTCTCGGCGGAATTCAGGCAGGTGTTCGGCCGCGAATCGGGCGGCCTGATACGCACCTACCGCGCCGAGGACGCCAAGACCATCGTCGTCGCGCTGGGCTCGGTGAACGGCACCATCAAGGACGTCATCGACGAACTGCGCGACGAGGGTTGTGCCATCGGCGCCGCGACCATTCTCTCCTTCCGCCCCTTCCCCAGCGATGAACTGCACGAGCTGCTGTCGCATGCAAAACGTCTGGTGGTGATCGAGAAATCGCTGGCGGTGGGCATCGGCGGCATCGTCTCGCACAACCTGCGCATGGCGCTCTCAGGCATCTCGCTGCATGCCTATACGGTGGTGGCCGGTCTGGGCGGCCGCGCCATCACCAAGGCCAGCCTGCGCAGCCTGTTCGAGCGCGCACTGCGCGACGAACTGGAGCCGCTCACCTTCCTCGACCTCAATCAGACCGCTGTGGATCGCGAACTGGAACGCGAGAAGACACGGCGGCGCTCCGGCCCCTCTGCGGAGAACATCCTGCGCGACATCGCCGCCGGCGGCGGCCGCTGAACGGAGGAAAGATTATGGAACTGCAACCCATCAAGTTCTACCAGACCGGCACCTTCACCGTCGGCAACCGCCTGCTCGATGCCGACCAGCGCAGCGTGCAGGCCAACATGGCGCGCACCAATTCGCTCAACTCGGGACATCGCGCCTGCCAGGGCTGTGGCGAAGCGCTCGGCGCGCGCTACGCCATCGACGCGGCCATGCGCGCGGCGAACAATCAGATCATCGCCTGCAATGCCACCGGCTGCCTCGAAGTGTTCTCGACGCCCTACCCGGAAACCTCGTGGCAGATTCCGTGGATCCACTCGCTCTTCGGCAATGCCGCTGCAGTCGCCACTGGCGTGGCGGCGGCGATGAAGGTCAAGGGACACAAGGAGGTTCGCGTCATCGCCCAGGGCGGCGACGGCGGCACCACCGATATCGGCTTCGGCTGCCTGTCGGGTATGTTCGAGCGCAACGACGATGTGCTCTACATTTGCTACGACAACGAGGGCTACATGAACACCGGCGTGCAGCGTTCCTCCGCCACGCCGCCGGCGGCGCGCACAGCGACCACGATGGCGCTTGGGGCGGAGCCCGGCAATGCCTTCGGACAGGGCAAGAACCTGCCGCTGATCGCCATGGCCCACGGCATTCCCTACGTCGCCACCGCCTCGGTGGCCTACCTGCGCGACCTCGAAGCGAAAGTCAGCCGCGCCATGACGGTGAGAGGGGCGCGCTACATCCACATCCTGGTGCCCTGTCCGCTCGGCTGGGGCGCCGCGTCCCACGACACCATCAAGCTGGCGCGGCTGGCGGTGGAAACCGGCATCTTTCCGCTCTTCGAGGCCGAGCACGGCGAGGTGACGAACTCGAACAAGATCCGCCGTCGCGTGCCTGTGGAGGAATACCTCAAGCCGCAGAAGCGCTTCGCCCATCTGTTCGGCAAGGCGCCGGCGGTTGACACCATCGCGCGCATCCAGGAGAAGGCCGACCGCAACATCCGCAAGTTCGGCCTGCTGGAGGGGGACTGACATGGACAAGCCCTTCGCCATCACCCTCGACCCCGGTTCCTCACTCGCCAACCACACCGGTTCCTGGCGCACGACACGGCCGGTGTATGTCGACCGCCTGCCGCCCTGCAACCACGCCTGTCCGGCCGGCGAGAACATCCAGGCCTGGTTGTTCCATGCCGAGTCCGGCGACTACGAAGCCGCCTGGCGCGAACTGGTGAGGAACAACCCGCTGCCGGCCATCATGGGCCGCGTCTGCTACCACCCCTGCGAGGGCGCCTGCAACCGCGGCAGCCTCGACGAATCGGTGAGCATCCACGCTGTCGAGCGCTTCCTCGGCGACGAGGCGACGAGGCGCGGCTGGAAAGTAGCGCCAGGCAAGGAAACCGGCAAGCGCGTGCTGGTGGTCGGCGCCGGGCCGGCCGGCCTCTCTGCCGCCTGGCATCTGCGCCTCGCCGGCCACGCCGTCGCCCTCCACGAAGCCGGCGCGCTCTCCGGCGGCATGATGCGCTTCGGCATCCCCAAGTACCGCCTGCCGCGCGAGGTGCTCGACGCCGAGGTGCAGCGCATCCTGGACCTGGGCGTCGAGCTGAAGCTGAACAGCAAGGTCGACGATCTGCAGGCGACGATGCAGGCCGGCGGCTTCGATGCCTGCTTCCTTGCCGTCGGCGCCCACCTCGCCAAGCGCGCCTACATCCCGGCCGGCGATGCCGACAAGATCCTCGACGCCGTCTCGGTGCTGCGCGGCATGGAAGGCGCGGAAAAACCGCTGCTCGGTCGCCGCGTGGTGGTGTACGGCGGCGGCAACACCGCCATCGACGTCGCGCGCACGGCGAAGCGGCTCGGCGCGGAGGAATCCATCATCGTCTACCGCCGCACGCGCGAGAAAATGCCGGCGCACAATTTCGAGGTGGAGGAGGCGCTGCAGGAAGGCGTCATGATGAAGTGGCTGTCCACCATCAAGGAAGCCGGCGAAGCCAGCTTCACGGTGGAAAAGATGGCGCTCGACGAAAACGGCTTCCCGCAGCCGACCGGCGAATTCGAGACCATCGAGGCGGATTCGCTGGTGCTGGCGCTGGGCCAGGACGTCGACCTCGGCCTGCTCGCCAACGTGCCCGGCCTGGCGGTCGACAACGGCTCGGTGAAGGTCGATGCCGCCATGATGACCGGGCATCCCGGCATCTTCGCCGGCGGCGACATGGTGCCGGCCGAACGCACCGTCACGGTGGCCATCGGCCACGGCAAGAAGGCGGCACGCAATATCGACGCCTGGCTTCGTGGAGAGAGTTACGCACCGCCGCCGAAGCACGAGGTCGCCACCTTCGACAAGCTCAACACCTGGTACTACATGGACGCGCCGAAGACCGTGCAGCCGGTGCTCGACATCATCCGCCGCCAGGGCACCTTCGAGGAGGTGCTGGGCGGGCTGGACGAGGGCAACGCCCTGTTCGAGGCACGCCGCTGCCTGTCCTGCGGCAACTGCTTCGAGTGTGACAACTGCTACGGTGTCTGCCCCGACAATGCCGTCATCAAGCTGGGGCCGGGCAAGCGCTTCCGCTTCAATTACGACTACTGCAAGGGCTGCGGCATCTGCGTCGCCGAGTGCCCCTGCGGCGCCATCCGTGTCGAGGCGGAAACGGTCTGATCACGACTTGTCTGCTGCCCCTGCTGCAGGCGATGCGGATTCCGCGGCGCAGGTCCTTCACAAGACCTGTTTCATCCTTGCACCCAGGGCTGTGTCGCTTGAACGGCATTCTTCCCGGCCATAGTCCTCCTATAATCAGTGTTTTCCGCACAGCAAGCCAGTCAGCAGAAGGAGGGGATGATGGGAACGAACTATCAGGAGTTTCACCGCCGCTCGCTCGAAGACCGCGACGCGTTCTGGAGCGAACAGGCCAAGCTGGTCGATTGGCACAAGCCTTTTGGCCAGGTGCTCGATTACACCAAGCCGCCCTTTGCCAAGTGGTTCGGCGGCGGCGAAACCAATCTCTGCCACAACGCCGTTGACCGGCATCTGAAGGATCGCGCCAAGCAGCCGGCGCTGATCTACATCTCGACCGAGACTGGCGAGGAAAAAACCTACACCTACGCCGAACTGCACGCGGAAGTGCAACGCATGGCCGCTGTGCTCGTCAGCCTCGGCGTCGGCAAGGGCGACCGCGTGCTGATCTATATGCCGATGATCGCCGAGGCCATCTTCGCCATGCTCGCCACCGTGCGCATCGGCGCCATCCATTCCGTGGTGTTCGGCGGTTTTGCTTCCAGTTCGCTCGCCACCCGCATCGACGATGCCCAGCCGAAAGTCATGATCACGGCGGATGCCGGCATGCGCGGCGGCAAGGCGGTGCCCTACAAGCACCTGGTGGACGAGTCGCTGCGTCTGGCGCAGTCACCACCGCAGAAGGTGCTCATCGTCAATCGCGGCCTCGACAAGGCCATGCCCATCGTGGACGGCCGCGATGTGGACTACGCGACGCTGCGCGCGCAGCACATGGACACCCAGGTGCCGGTGACCTGGGTGGAGTCCTCGCACCCGTCCTACATCCTGTACACCTCGGGCACCACCGGCAAGCCGAAGGGCGTGCAGCGCGACACCGGCGGCTACGCCGTGGCACTGGCCGCGTCGATGCGGCATGTCTACCAGGCCAATCCGGGCGAGACCTATTTCGCCACTTCCGACATCGGCTGGGTGGTGGGCCATTCCTACATCGTCTACGGCCCGCTCATCAACGGCATGGCCACCGTCGTGTATGAAGGCACGCCGCTGCGGCCCGATGCCGGCATCTGGTGGAAGATCGTGCAGGATTACAAGGTCAGCGTGGTGTTCTCGGCGCCGACCGCCATCCGCGTGCTGAAGAAGCAGGACCCGGCCTTCCTCAAGAAATACGACCTCTCCTCGCTGCGCCATGTCTTCCTCGCCGGCGAGCCGCTCGACGAAACGACGGCGAAATGGATCGCCGAAGCCCTCGACAAGCCGATCTATGACCACTACTGGCAGACCGAGACCGGCTGGGCCCTGCTCACGGGACTGCCCGGCATCGAGCCGCACCCGACCAAGTTCGGCAGCCCCTCCTTCCCCGCCTACGGCTACGACGTGCGCCTGCTGCACGAGGCCACCGGCGAGGAGGTCGGCGACGACGAGAAGGGCGTGGTGGCGGTGGTGCCGCCGCTGCCCCCGGGCTGCATGACCACGGTATGGGGCCAGGACGAGCGCTTCGTGCAGACCTACTTCACCAGCTTCAAGGACAAGATGGTCTATACCACCTTCGACTGGGGCATCAGGGACAAGGACGGCTACTACTTCATCCTCGGCCGCACAGACGACGTTATCAACGTCGCCGGCCACCGACTCGGCACGCGCGAGATCGAGGAGGCCATCAGCGCCCATGCCGCCATCGCCGAGGTGGCCGTGGTGGGCGTCGCCGATCAGTTGAAGGGCCAGATGCCGATGGCCTTCGCCGTGGTGAAGGATCCGGCCCAGATCGCCACGCCGGAATTGCGCGCGGCCCTGGAGAAGGCGGTAATGGCCAAGGTGGACAGCCTGCTCGGCCCCATCGCCCGGCCGAAGAGTGTACATTTCATCAGTCAGCTGCCGAAAACGCGCTCGGGCAAGGTGCTGCGCCGCTCGATCCAGGCCGTCGCCGAAGGGCGCGATCCGGGTGACCTGACCACGCTGGACGATCCGATCGGCATCCAGATGGTGAAGGAGGCCGTGGACGGCAAATAACCCTAGTTGCCGCCGTATCCGGCAGACTGACTTTCGACCAAAGGCCCGCGTTTGAAGCGGGCCTTTTTCCATCTCTCGTCCGTGATGGGTGGCCCTCATCCAACCAAGCAATTGCTTGGATAGAAACTGTCGTCCGGGGGATTGTGTTCTGAATTGCATATCTCTAGAATCGCGCCCCTAATACAAGGCCCGGCAATTGACCAGGTCGGTTTTTTCCCGGCAGAGGCGACACCCGCGAATCCGCGACTTTGGGGCGTGGACCGGTCAACCCTTGGCATCCCGGAATCCGATGCAGCAGCGCATTGCCACCCGCAACATCGTCATCGAGCGCCGTGCCGATGAGGTATTTGCGTTCATTTCCAGCGCAGCCAATTGGCCGAAGTGGGCGATCGAGACTTGCGACTCCATCAAGCCGCTGCCCGACGGCTGTTGGCTGACGCGCTCGGCGAACGGTGCCGGAACGCTGTGTGTGGTGCCTGGCGCGGATCGTCGCTCCGTTCATTTCGCCATCTCGCTGCGCGAAAGCGAATGGGAGATCGATTGCCTTCTGAGCGAGAGCCGCAATGCAACCCGGTTGGAGCTTGTGTTTCCTCAGCCGGAACATTGCGACGAGATCTGCTTCGACGACTACATGACGATCGCCGAGCACCGGCTGCGCCGCCTTAAGACACTGCTCGATCCATCCGTTTCGTCACCCCCGCCATCCGCCGGGCTTTGACCCAAGTCAATGCCGGCAGACGTTGCCGGGCCTAGATTGCACGCTCCGGCGCCTGCGGTGCCGCCGCCTATCTTTCCATGCTCAGCAACAAGTCATTCGAACTCGTCTGCCCGGCCGGCGCCCTGCCCGCCCTGAAGGCCGCCGTCGACAACGGCGCCGACTGCGTCTACACGGGCCTCAAGGACAACACCAACGCGCGCAACTTCACCGGCCTCAACTTCGACGACGCGCAATTGCGCGAAGGCATCCGCTACGCCCACGACCGCCGGGTGAAGGTGTTTCTGGCGCTCAACACCTATCCGCAGACGGCGACCTGGGATCGCTGGACGACGGCCGTCGACAAGGCTGCCGACTTCGGCGTGGACGCCATCATCCTGGCCGATCCCGGCCTGATGGAATACGCGAAGACGAAGCATCCGCAACTGCGCCTGCATCTTTCCGTGCAGGGCTCGGCCACCAGCTACGAGGCGATCAATTTCTATCACGAGCAGTTCGGCATCCAGCGCGCCGTGCTGCCGCGCGTGCTGGCCATGGCGCAGGTGGAGCATGTGGTGCAGAACACGCCGGTGGAAATCGAGGTGTTCGGCTTCGGCGGCTTGTGCGTCATGGTCGAGGGCCGCTGCGCGCTATCGGCCTATGTCACCGGCGATTCGCCCAACACCGTCGGCGTCTGCTCGCCGGGCAAGGCGGTGCGCTACGAGCAAACCCCCAAGGGCATGGAGACGCGACTGAACGGCGTGCTCATCGACCGCTTCGCCGAGGGCGAGAAAACCGGCTACCCGACCCTGTGCAAGGGCCGCTTCGAGGTGAACGACGAAACCTACTACGCCATCGAGGAGCCGACCAGCCTGAACACCCTCGAGCTGCTGCCCAAGCTGATGGAGATCGGCGTCAAGGCCATCAAGATCGAGGGCCGCCAGCGCAGCCCGGCCTACGTCGCGCAGGTGACGAAGGTCTGGCGCGAGGCCATCGACCTGACGCTGAAGAACCGTCAGGGCTACACCGTGCGTGATAGCTGGATGGCGGAACTGAACAAGGTGTCCGAAGGCAGCATGCACACCCTGGGCGCCTACTACCGTCCCTGGAAGTAAGCGCGCCCACATGAAGCTCGCACTCGGCCCCCTCCAGTACTACTGGCCGCGCCAGCAGGTCTTCGATTTCTACGGGGCTATAGCAAAAACGACGGTCGACATCGTCTATCTCGGCGAGACGGTGTGTGCGCGCCGCCACGAGCTGCGCGTGCAGGACTGGGCGGACATCGCGAAGAATCTCGCCGCCGCCGGCAAGCAGGCCATTCTCGGCACGCAGACGCTGATCGAATCCGAGTCGGACCTGAAGACCCTGCGCCGCGTCATCGACGAACGGGACTTCCTCATCGAGGCCAACGACATGGGCGCCGTGCGCCTGCTGTCCGCGGAGCAGCGCCCCTTCGTCGCCGGCCCCTTCCTCAACATCTTCAACACCGCGACCCTGGCCATGATGGCGCGGCTCGGCGCCGTGCGCTGGGTGATGCCGCTGGAAATGTCCGCCGCCTCGCTGGCCGACCTGCAGGCGGGTCGCCCCGAAGGGCTGGAAACGGAAGTGTTCGCCTACGGCCGCATGCCGCTGGCCTTCTCGGCGCGCTGCTTCACGGCGCGCCGCTTCAACCTGCAGAAGGACGACTGTCAGTTCAAGTGTCTCGATTTTCCCGACGGCCTGCTCATCAAGACGCGCGAAGGCGAGGAATTCCTCACGCTCAACGGCATCCAGACACAATCGTCGAAGGTCTACAACCTGATCGGCGAAGTCGACGTCATGCAGGAGATGGGGGTCGAGGTCCTGCGCATCAGCCCGCAATCGCAGCACACCCTGGCGTTGCTCAATGTCTTCCGCCGGCGCATCGACGGCACGCTCACTGCGGAAGCCGCGCGCAATGACATGGCCGCGCTGGGCTTGGCCGAGCCCTGCAACGGCTTCTGGCACGGCAAGGCCGGCCTGGCGCAAATTGCCGCCTAGGCCATCGCACGGTAGACTTGTGCCATGGACCTCATCGAAAGCCTGCGCCGCGCGCGCATCCCGCAGTTCGAGCTGCCGCGCTTCGTCAGCAGCATCAACGCACGCCTGCCTCAGCTGCCGCCCACGCTGGGACTGACCGCGGCGCTGAATCTCGCGCTGGATCGCATCCTGCCGCGCGAAACGCTCGAGCCCCTGACCGGCAAGCTGGTCTGCCTGCGCGTCACCGACGGCGGCCTGACCCTGCTATTCACCCTGACACCGAAGGGGTTTCGTCCGGCCGTGAGCAATGCGAAGCCGGATCTGATGATCAGCGCCAAGGCGCGCGACTTTCTGGCGCTGGCCCTGCGCGAGGAAGATCCGGACACCCTGTTCTTCAATCGCCGCCTGGTCATGGAAGGCGACACCGATCTCGGCCTGCTGGTGAAAAACACGCTGGACGCGGTCGACTGGCCGCGCCTGGAGCCCGAGGCGCTGCATCCCTTCCGCCTGCTGGCCGCGCTCAGGCTGCGCCTTGGGCCGGGGGGCTTTTAACATTCACCGCATGGTGCGCGTTGCCGCCCAATGCGGATGGATGCAAGGCGCGCGCCGCCGGCAAGGGCCATCCCCTTGCCAAGGTGCCGAATTTGGCAAACCCGGCCGCAGACGCCGCATTGGGCGACAACCCGGAGGGACGGGCATATTTGGGCGCATCGCCGCGTTGCGGCGGCTTGTCGTGGAATAACCACTGCCTGCGCCGCCGCGCCTTGCGCTGTGCCCCGAAGGAAATCCCCTTGGGGGGCATCCCAAATATGCCCGTCGCGCCCATGTGATGAATGTTAAAAGCCCCCAAACAGGTAAAATCGCGACCTTGATCTTTAGCAAGCCCTGCCGCGGCAGGGTCGTGCACAATTTGCCCAATGTTGGAAGCCAGCAACCTGGAGTGCGTGCGCGGCGAAAAAAGCCTGTTTCGCGATCTGTCGTTCCGTCTTGAAGCCGGCGCCTGCCTGATGGTGCAAGGCTCGAATGGCAGCGGCAAAACCAGCCTGCTGCGCATGCTGTGCGGCTTGGCGCAGCCGGCGCAGGGCGAGATTCGCTGGGATGGCAAGCCGATCGGCAAGCTGGCCGAGGATTACCACGGCGAGTTGCTGTATTGCGGCCATGCCGGTGCGGTGAAGGATGACCTGACCGCGCTGGAAAACGCGCGCATCTCGGCAACACTGGCCGGCGCGCCCGTCGATGACGATGCGGCACGGCAGGCACTGCGGCAACTGGGCCTGAAGGGGCGCGAGGACCTGCCGGCGCGCGTGCTCTCCGCCGGGCAGAAACGCCGTGTGGCGCTGTCGCGACTGCTGCTGGAAAAGCGCCGGCTGTGGGTGCTGGACGAACCGCTCACGGCGCTTGACAAGGCGGCGGTGGCGAATCTGTGCGGCGTCATTGACGCGCATCTCGCCGGCGGCGGCATGGCCGTGCTGACCAGCCATCAGGATCTGCCGCTGGCGACGGGTCGCGTCGAGCATCTGCGGCTGGACTGATGGGCGAGACGAGCCTCTTTGCGGCGCTGGGCGCAGTCATCCGGCGCGATCTGTTGCTTGCGATGCGGCGCAAGTCGGATGTGCTGACGACGCTGTTCTTCTTCATCATCGTCGTCAGCCTGTTCCCGCTCGGCGTCGGGCCGGAAATGGACATGCTGCGCCAGATCGCTCCCGGCGTGCTGTGGGTGGCGGCGCTGCTGGCGACCATGCTGTCGCTGAACCGCCTGTTCGCGACGGACCACGCCGACGGCACGCTGGAGCAGATGGCGCTGTCGGCGGTGCCGCTCGGCGTGCTGGTGACGGGCAAGGTGATTGCCCACTGGCTGCTCTCCGGCCTGCCCCTGGCGCTGTTGGCGCCGGTGCTGGGCCTGCAGTTCGACCTGGCGCCGGGGTCGCTGGCGGTATTGGTCGTGTCTCTGCTGATTGGCACGCCGGTGTTGAGCCTGATCGGCGCCGTCGGTGCGGCACTGACTTTGGGCGTGCGCGGCGGCGGCGTGCTGGTGTCGCTGCTGGTGCTGCCGCTCTACGTGCCAGTGCTGATCTTCGGCGCCGGCGCGGTGGAAGCCGACCTCACCGGACTGGGCGCCACGGCACATTTGTCGCTGCTGGCGGCCTTCCTGGCGCTGTCGGCATTTTTCGGACCGTGGGCGACCACGGTGGCTTTGAGAATCGCTTTGGAATGAACAACCGACTGATCAACTGGTTCGGCTATGCCTCGCCGGCGACCTTTTATCCCCTGGCCGGGAAGATGATTCCCTGGTTCTGGGCGCTGACCGCCATCTTCGGCATCGCCGGCCTCTACATCGGCTTCTTCGTCGCGCCCACCGATGCCCAGCAGGGCGAGGGCTACCGCATCATATTCATCCATGTGCCGGCCTCCTGGATGTCGATGTTCATCTATCTGGTGATGGCTTTCTGGGCGGCACTCGGCCTGGGCTTCAATACGCGGCTCTCCGGCATGATGGCCTCGTCCCTGGCGCCGACCGGTGCGCTGATGGCCTTCCTCTCGCTGTGGACCGGCGCCTTGTGGGGCAAGCCGATGTGGGGCACCTGGTGGGTGTGGGATGCGCGGCTGACATCCGAACTGATCCTGTTCTTCCTCTACATCGGCTTCATCGCCCTGCAGTCGGCCATCGACGATCCGCGCCGCGCCGACAAGGCCGGCGCCGTGCTGGCGCTGGTCGGCGTGGTGAACATCCCGATCATCTACTTCTCGGTGAAGTGGTGGAACACCCTGCACCAGGGCGCCTCGGTCAGCCTGACGAAATCGCCCTCGATGGCGCAAACCATGCTGTGGGGCATGCTGCTGATGGCGCTGGCCTTCTGGATGTATTCCATCGCCGTGTCGCTGACCCGGGTGCGCGCCATCATCCTGGAGCGGGAGCGGCATGCGGGATGGGTCGAGGAATTGACGGAAATAAAATCATGAACTGGGGCAGCGCATCCGAATTCTTCGCCATGGGCGGGCACGCGTTATACGTGTGGGGTTCCTACGGCGCCTGCGTGCTGTTGATGATCGTGGAACCAATTCTGGCCAGGAAGCGTCGAAGCCAGGCCATTACTGAACTCAAGCGCGAGATTCGCGCCAATCAAGACTCCCAAGATGAAACCACGTCATAAACGCTTCGCCCTCATCGGCGGCGCCCTGGCCGTGTTCGGCATTGCCGCCGCGCTGGTGCTCAACGCCTTCCAGAGCAACCTGGTGTTCTTTTTCACGCCGACGCAGATCGCCGCCGGCGAGGCGCCCACCGGCAAGACCTTCCGCATCGGCGGCATGGTCAAGGAGGGCAGCATGAAGCGCCAGTCCGACGGGCTCACCGTGCACTTCGTCGTCACCGACACGGCGAAGGAATTCCCGGTCGCCTACACCGGCATCCTGCCCGACCTGTTCCGCGAGGGCAAAGGCGTCGTCGCCCAGGGCAAGCTCGGCGAGAACGGACTCTTCACCGCCAGCGAAGTGCTGGCCAAGCACGACGAGAACTACATGCCGCCGGAGGCGCAGCACGCGGTCGATCAAGCACAAAAAGCCGCCAAGACGGTGAAACAATGATTTACGCCCCCATTCCCCCCGCCCCCCCTTCCCGTGGAAGGGGGGTGACGCTTGTTCAGCCGCTGCGCGGCTTCCGGTTTTCTGACTTGGCGCCTCCTTGGGGCACCCCAGGAGTACTTCTTCAGGGCGGCTTCGCCTGCCCTTCAGTGCGCGGCCCGGCGGAGGCGCCATGATCCCTGAACTCGGCCACTTCGCTCTGATCCTGGCACTCTTCGTCACGCTGTTGCAGGGCACGCTGCCGCTGGTCGGCGCCGCGCGCGAAAGCCGTCCCTGGATCGCCCTGGCGCGTCCGGCAGCCGGCGCGCAATTCCTGCTCGTCGCCTTCGCCTTCGGCTGCCTCACCTGGGCTTTCGTCGCCAACGACTTCTCGGTGGTCTATGTGGCGCAGCACTCAAACTCGCGCCTGCCGCTGGAATACCGCATCGCCGGCGTATGGGGCGGCCATGAAGGCTCGCTGCTGCTGTGGATGCTGATGCTCTCGGGCTGGACGGTGGCCGTCGCCTTGCTGTCGCGCCATCTGCCGGACGCCATGACGGCGCGGGTGCTCGGCGTGCTCGGGCTGATCGCCGTGGGATTCCTCGCCTTCATCCTGCTCACCTCCAATCCCTTCGATCGACTGCTGCCGGCTGCTGCGGACGGGCGCGACCTGAACCCGCTGCTGCAGGATCCGGGGCTGATTTTCCATCCGCCCATGCTTTATATGGGCTATGTCGGCTTCTCGGTCGCTTTCGCCTTCGCCATCGCCGCACTGCTCTCGGGCCAGCTCGACGCCGCCTGGGCGCGCTGGTCGCGGCCGTGGACGACGACGGCCTGGGCCTTTCTCACGCTCGGCATCGCGCTCGGCTCCTGGTGGGCCTATTACGAACTGGGCTGGGGCGGCTGGTGGTTCTGGGATCCGGTCGAGAACGCTTCCTTCCTGCCCTGGCTGGTCGGCACGGCGCTGATCCATTCGCTGGCGGTCACGGAGAAACGCGGCTGCTTCAAGAACTGGACGGTGCTGCTGGCCATTGCCGCCTTCTCGCTGTCCCTGCTCGGCACCTTCCTCGTACGCTCGGGCGTGCTCACTTCGGTGCATGCCTTCGCCACCGATCCGCGCCGCGGCATTTTCATCCTGATCCTGCTCGCCATCGTCATCGGCGCCTCGCTGATCCTCTTTGCACTGCGCGCGCCGAAGGTCGGGCTGGGCGGCAGTTTCGGCCTCGTCTCGCGCGAAACCCTGCTGCTCGCCAACAACGTCCTGCTGGTGGTGGCGGCCGGTTCCGTGCTGCTCGGCACGCTGTATCCGCTGCTGATCGACGCGCTGGGCATGGGCAAGCTCTCCGTGGGGCCACCCTACTTCAACGCGGTGTTCGTGCCGCTCATGGCGCCGCTGCTCGTCCTCATGTCGCTCGGGCCGCTGGCGCGCTGGAAGCATGCCGACATGGGCGCCGTCCTGCGGCGGCTGACTTTCGCCCTGGCAGCCGCTGTCGCGATTGCAATCGCCGTACCGATCGTATATGGCAGCTGGACACCGCTCACCGCGCTGGGCGTGCTGCTTGCCGCATGGGTCTTTGGCGGCAGCGTCGTGGGCATCGTCGAACGCCTGCGTGCCGGCGGGCTGCGCGCCCAGCCGCTGCACTGGTGGGGCATGCACATGGCGCATGTCGGCGTTGCCGTCTTCGTCATCGGCGTGACGCTGGTGTCGTCCTACCAGGAAGAAAAGGACGTGCGCATGGAGCCGGACGACACCGTAACGGTCGGCGGCTACTCGTTCCGCTTCATCGGCGTGCGTGAGGCCATGGGCCCGAACTATCGCGCCATGGTGGGTGAAGTCGAGCTGTCCAGGGACGGCAAGGCGCTGCGCACCATGAGGCCGGAAAAACGCTCCTATCTGACTTCGACCATGCCGATGACGGAAGCGGCCATCGACACCGGCCTGCTGCGCGACGTCTATGTCTCGCTGGGCGAGCCCGTCGGCGAGCGCGCCTGGAGCGTTCGCGTGTACTACAAGCCCTTCGTGGACTGGATCTGGGGCGGCTGCCTGCTGATGGCGCTGGGCGGCATCGTCGCCATCAGCGACCGGCGCTACCGCATGAAAAAAACAGCCGCGTCCGCAGCCGTGCCACAGGGCGCGACGGCATGAACCGCTTCCTGCTGCCGCTGGGCATCTTCATCGTGCTGGTGGCGTTCCTCGCCGTCGGCCTGAATCTCAATCCGCGCGAAGTGCCGTCGCCGCTGATCGGCAAGCCGGCCCCCGCCTTCGCGTTGCAGCAGTTGCACAAGCCGGAGCTCACCTTCGCGCCGAAGGACATGCAGGGCAAGGTCTGGCTGCTCAACGTCTGGGCCTCCTGGTGCGTGTCGTGCCGCCAGGAACACCCGATCCTCGTCGACCTCGCCAAGACGGGCGTCGTGCCGATCTACGGCCTCAACTACAAGGATCCGCGCGCCGATGCGCTGCGCTGGCTGAAGCAGTACGGCGATCCCTACGTGTTGTCCATTGCCGATCCGGAGGGTCGCGTCGGCATCGACTACGGCGTCTACGGCGTGCCCGAGACCTATATCATCGACAAGGCCGGCGTCATCCGTTTCAAGCAGATCGGCCCGGTCACGCAGGATGCCGTGGAAAAGATAATCCTGCCATTGGTTGCGGAGCTGAACAAATGAATAAAACCTTCGCGACAGCGTCGCTGTGGCACGATGGTTTCAAGTACTTCGCCTTTCTCTGTGTGCTCTGTGTCTCTGTGGTGCAACCGGTTTTCGCCAAGGAAGCCGCGCCGAACGCGCAGGACGTCCTTGTCGAAAAACGCATGGTGGCCATATCGGAAGAGTTGCGCTGCCTGGTCTGCCAGAACGAATCCCTCTCCGGTTCGCAGGCCGACCTGGCGCAGGATCTGCGCCGCGAAATCCGCGAGCAGATCCAGGACGGCCGCTCGGATCAGGAAATCCTCGATTTCATGGTCGCCCGCTACGGTGATTTCGTGCGTTACCGTCCGCCGCTCAAGGGCACGACGCTGCTCTTGTGGTTCGGCCCCTTCGCGCTGCTGGCCGCCGGCATCGCCGTGCTGGTGGTGTATCTGCGCCGGCGCAACCGGCGCGTGGCCGATGCCGTGCCCACGCTGTCCGCGGAGGAGCAGCGCAAGGTCGATGCGCTGCTGGGCGAGAACTCGGAAGGCAGGAAACCATGACGGGATTCATTGCTGCGGCGGCAGTCCTCGTCGTCGTCACCCTGCTGTTTTTGTTGGTGCCCCTGCTGCGCCGACCGGCGCAATCCCCGGAAATGACGCGCACGGCCATCAACGCCGAGATTTATCGCGACCAGTTCGCCGAGCTCGATCGCGATCTGGCCGCGGGCACCCTGAGCCGGGCCGACTTCGACGAAGGCAAGCGCGAGCTGCAGCGCCGCCTGCTCGAGGATGCGGGCACGGAGACAAAGTCAGCCTCCGTGGGACGGCGGGCTGGAATCAGCGCCCTGCTGATCGGCCTGACGCTGCCTATCGCCGCCGCCCTGATGTATTTCACCCTTGGCAACCTGCCGGCGCTGTCGCCCGAGAGCGCAGAGCCGCCCAAAGTCACCGCGCAACAGATCGAGGACATGGTGGCCAAGCTGGCGGCGCGCATGGAGCAGCAGCCTGACGACCTCAAGGGCTGGGTGATGCTGGCACGCTCCTACAAGGCCATGGGCCGCTTCGAGGAATCGGTGCGGGCCTTCTCCAAGGCCGAGGCGGTCGTCGATGAGGATCCGCATCTGCTGGCTGAATATGCCGAGGCCCTGGCTTTCGCCACCGGTGGATCGCTCAAGGGACGGCCCAGCGCGCTCATCGCCCGCGCCCTCAAGCTCGATCCGAACCATCCCGAAGCCCTTGTCCTGGCCGGCACGGCTGCCTACGAGCGCGAGAATTACGCGGCGGCGGCGGCTTTCTGGGAACGCCTGCTCAAACTGCTTCCGCCCGACTCCGAGGATGCAACCATGCTTTCGGAGAGCATTGAAAAGGCGCGTGCCGCTGCAAAAAAGACTGCCAAGCCTGGGAGTTCAAACCGCAAACAATAGCCCCGCAAGTTCCAGGGCAATTGTCGCAAGTTTGCTCTAGATCAATGTCGCACCGCAGCATCCAAGTCATGATTCTGCCCGGTTATATCAATCTATTTTGATACTTGGATGACATTACCCGGCCACGAGCCGGGTAATTCAAACCTGATTAGCAATGAGCGTCAGCCAGGCTCATCTGGCCCCAACCGTAGGTCGGGCTTCAGCCCGACAGCGGCCGTTGTCGGGCTGATGGCCGACCTACATTGCTATCTGGCTGACGTTCATTGCTAATCAGGAATTCAAATAGGGAGTGAACATGGCGGATAACAAAGGTGTGATTGGTCGTTGCTGGCAGGCTTTGCGCCATCCCAGCGCCAAATATTCGTTGCTGACCCTGCTGGTGGCCGGTTTTTTCGGCGGCATCATCTTCTGGGGCGGCTTCAACACCGTGGTGGAAGCGACCAACACGGAGACGTTCTGCATCGGCTGTCACGAGATGCGTGACAACGTCTATGAGGAATACAAGAAGACCATCCACTACAGCAACCGCTCCGGCGTGCGCGCCGTCTGCTCCGACTGCCATGTGCCCAAGGAATGGGGCCCGAAGATGCTGAGGAAGATCCAGGCCACGCGCGAAGTCTATGGCAAGGTTGTGGGCACCATCGACACACGCGAGAAGTTCGAGGCCAAGCGCCTGACGCTGGCCGAGCGCGAGTGGAAGCGCATGAAGGCCAACGACTCGCTGGAATGCCGCAACTGCCACGACCTGGCCAGCATGGATACGGAGAAGCAGAAGCAGCGCGCCAAGAAGCAGCACGAACTGGCCATGAAGGACGGCGACACCTGCATCGACTGCCACAAGGGCATCGCCCACACGAAACCGCAGGGCATGAAGGAAGACGACGAGGAATAATTCCGGCGCAACGAACTTCAAGGGCAGGGTATTCCCTGCCCTTTTTTATTACACTAACGCATGGTCGACCTCAGCCGCCGCAAGTTCCTGCGTGGTGATTTTTCCGCAAGAATCGTCGTCATACGCCCACCCTGGGCGCGGGACGAAGCGGCTTTTATCTCTGCCTGCACGCGCTGCTGCGACTGCGTCAATGTCTGCCCCCAACACATCCTGGTGCTGGACAAGGACGCCCGGCCGACCGTCGATTTCAGTCGTGGCGAATGCACGTTCTGCGGCAAATGCGTCGAAGCCTGCCAGCCGCTGGCGCTGGAAAAGCGGGAAGAGGCGCCGCCCTGGCAGTTCAAGGCGCAGATCCAGCACAACTGCCTGGCCAAGGCCAACGTGGTATGTCGCGCCTGCGGCGATGCCTGCGCGGTGCAAGCCATCCGGTTCAGTCCGCTCCCCATGGCCGCCGCGCAGCCCGAGGTGGACAAGGCACTGTGTACCGGCTGCGGCGCATGCTATTCACCGTGCCCGGTGCAGGCGATCCGCATCGCCTGAGATGAACCACCCCCACGCTCGCTGCGTTCGCTGCCCCCAGGGGCGCTCAGCGCCTTTCGGGCGGGCACTGACCTGCACTGGGCGCAAGCCCGGAGAACCCTCTACTTCCCCTCGTTGGCCGACTTCTCGGGGTTCTGGATGCTCGTCAGGTAGGCAAGGATGTCCTGGATATCCTTGTTCTTGAGCTTGTTGAGGATGCCCACGGGGCCCTCCTCGTCGTGCGGACGCTCGCCCTTGACGTACGCCTCCACCTGCTTCATCAGGTAGTTGGTGTATTGCCCGATGAGCATGGGAAACTTGCCGCGGCCGCGGCCGTCCTTGCCGTGGCAAGCCGCGCACTCCTTCTGGTAGATCGCCTTGCCATTGTCCACGTCGCCCTCGGCGCGCGGGATGATCATCACCTTCTCCGTCGCCGTAAGCCGGGTCAGGGCGTCGTCGGTGTCCTTGAACACGGGCCACTTGGTCGGCAACTCGATGGCGGCAAGGTACTCGGACACCACCTCGATATCGGCGTCGGAGAGTTCCCGCTCCTGGGTATAGGGATACATCGGGATGTTGATGCGCCTGCGTTCCCGGAACGACTTCAACTGGTCCTTCAGATAGGCGGCGCGCTGACCGGCGATGCGCGGATACTCCCCGCGCTTGCCGCCCTCGCCGTTCTCGCCATGGCAGGCGGCGCACACGCCGTTGATCTCCTTGCCCGAATCACCCACGGGCGCCGCGCCGTGGGCCATGGTTGCCGCCGCCAGAATGATCAGTGCCGTTGCAAGGCGGGATGTGAAATCAAAAGAAGAAGTTTTCTTCATGGGTTTAAACGCGTTTGGCCAGCGACCACTCCATGGCGCCAAGCCGGGGCCGGAATTTTCGCCAATCGCCCAGCCTGGGGAATTGACGCCGATCAAAGCCGCTCGATGACGGGTTTCACCCGCGCCCGCTCTCGAAACGAAACGGCACGGAGATGTCCTTGCGTCCGACCTCCAGCAGGATGGTCGCCTGCCAGATCATCCTGCCGGTGACACACACCGGCAGCGTCGTCTCGCCCGCGTAGCGGCCGCCGCCGGCCGCCGCCAGCGGCAGAACATGCACCCCCATGTTCATGTCGACGCCCTGAAAGCCGACCTCGACGCGATCGGCCTGCGCACCCTCCACCGACACCATGACGCGCATCGGGCTTGCCGACGGCGCCCCCCTGGGTTCCAGGGCGATTTCCACGCGCCCGCCCCCGGGCAGGTGGGACGCGCAGGCTTGCAGATCCAGGCGGCAGTTCTCGACTAGCGGCAGGATGACATCGGCCCTGGGCAGCCACAGATAGCCCACTCCCGCCACGGCCAGCATGGCCAGCATGGCGGCTATTGAAGAATAAAAATTACTGCCGCCAGCCATGGAAAAAACTATGCCCGCCCTGTGGCCCGTCATGTCCTTGCATCCAACGATTATTTGACATTCATCAAGGAGTTGGCAGGCTGATGGAATAAAGTGGTGCGGCAAAGTGTCGCAGCCGACGTTAGTATTTTATAATGTACTCACGGCTTCGATCTGCCGAGGAAAGCTTTGGTTTGCAGTATGAAGGAAATTTTCAAGTTGCAGTCATCTAGGGAGAATATCCATGAAGAAGACGAGTAAACGGGCGCTGACACTACTGCTCGCGGCCGGCATCGGCATGACCGCCACCGCCGCGTGGTCGACGGAAACGTTGCAGGACGTCCTCAAGCGCCGGAGTCTGTCGCAACAGGATCTGCTGGCAGCGGCAAAAACCTATGTGCCGACCGGCAAGCGCGACGAATTCGTCACCTTCAGTTCCGGCGGTCAGAGCGGTCAGGTGATTGTCTACGGCATCCCGTCGATGCGCATCCTCAAATACATCGGCGTGTTTACCCCCGAACCCTGGCAGGGCTACGGCTATGACGAGAACTCCAAGGCCGTGCTGGCGCAGGGCAGGATCGACGGCAAGGACATCACCTGGGGCGACACGCACCACCCGGCGATCTCCGAGACCAACGGCGAGTACGACGGCCAGTTCCTCTTCATCAATGACAAGGCCAACCCGCGCATCGCCGTGATCGACCTGCGCGACTTCGAGACCAAGCAGATCGTGGTCAACCCGATCTTCAAGTCCGAACACGGCGGCGCCTTCGTCAGCCCCAACACCGAGTACATCATCGAGGCCGCGCAATACGCCGCGCCGCTGGAGAACAAGAAGTTCTACCCGCTCGAAGAGTTCAACGAGAAGTACCGCGGCGGCGTCACCTACTGGAAGTTCGACCGCAAGGAAGGCCGCATCAAGCCCGCCGAGTCGTTTTCGCTGGAACTGCCGCCCTACTCGCAGGATCTTTCCGACTTCGGCAAGGGTCCGTCGGACGGCTGGTCCTTCACCAACTCGTTCTGCTCCGAGCGTTACGTCGGCGGCATCGAGAAGGGCCGCCCGCCCTACGAGGCCGGCTGCTCGGCCAAGGACACCGACTATCTGCACGTGATCAACTGGAAGAAGGCCGCCGAGCTGGTCAAGGCCGGCAAGGCCAAGAAGATCAACGGCCACAACGTGATCATGATGGAGACGGCCATCAAGGAAGGCATCCTCTTCCTCGTGCCGGAGCCGAAGAGCCCGCACGGCGCGGATGTCACCCCGGACGGCAAGTTCATCATCGTTGCCGGCAAGCTCGACACCCACGTCTCGGTCTACAGCTTCGAGAAGATCCAGGCCGCCATCAAGGCCGGCAAGTTCGAAAGCAAGGATCCGTACGGCATTCCGGTGATCGGCATGAAGGACGCCTTGCATTTGCAAGTGCCGCTCGGCCTCGGCCCGCTGCACACGCAATATGATTCCAAGCCCTGTATCGCCTACACCTCGCTGTACGTCGACTCGCAAGTGGCGAAGTGGAACTACTGCGAAGGCAAGGTGCTCGACAAGCTCAGCGTGCACTACAACATCGGCCACCTGATGACCATGGAAGGCGACTCGACCAAGCCGGCCGGCAAGTACCTCGTCGCGCTGAACAAGCTGGCCATCGACCGCTTCGTGCCGGTGGGTCCCCTGCATCCGCAGAACCACCAGCTGATCGACATCAGCAACGACAAGATGCAGCTCCTCTACGACATGCCCTTGCCGCTGGGCGAGCCGCACTATGCCGTGTCCATCGCCGCCAGCAAGCTGAAGCCCGGCGTGCGCTACAAGGTCGGCACCGATTCCCGCACCGACAAGCCGCATCCGGGCGCCGTCCGCGCGGGCGAGGAAAAGACCGAGAAGAAGGGCAACAAGGTCACCGTCTGGGGCACCCTGATCCGCTCGCACATCACGCCCGAGACCATCGAGGCTGAAGTGGGCGACGAGGTCACCATCCACCTGACCAACCTCGAGCGCGCCCAGGACGAGACCCACGGCTTCGCGGTGAGCACCTACAACGTGCATGCCTCGATCGAGCCGGGCAAGACCGTCACGGTCAAGTTCAAGGCCGACAAGGAAGGCGTCTATCCCTACTACTGCACCGAGTTCTGCTCGGCGCTGCACCTCGAGATGATGGGCTACCTGCTCGTCAAGCCGAAGGGCTGGAAGCCGACCAAGACCACGCTGGCCAAGGGCACCTACACCGAAGCCGAGTACAAGGCGACGGTGAAGAAGGTGGTCGATACCCAGGCGATCATCGATTCCGTGGTGGCCTATATCACCAGCGTCAACTACAAGGACTTCCCGGATGTCGTGGCGATGGTGGAAGATGCCTTCGACCAGCTGGGCAAGACCAAGGGCCTGAAGGAGAAGCACGAGGCGTTCGCCGCCAAGAAGGACTGGGAGCAAGCCACCCTGTGGGCCGAGCAGATCTGGCAATACCAGGTCAAGACGGCCGACTTGGGCCTGCGCGCCAAGACCTATCTTGAGCAGAACGGCGCCAAGAAGATCGCCAAGTAATTCGATCTTCCTTAGTACCCGGAACGGGGGGCGTGGCAACATGCCCCCCGTTTTTTTACGGCATAATGACGACATTCGCGCTTCGACGTTCATGCATCGATTTCTTTTCACCCAATCCAGGAGAAACTTCACATGAAGCAACTGTCCCTTATCGCCGTGTTGGCCGGACTGACTTTCGCCGCCGGCAACGCCCTCGCCCTCGATGGCGCCAAGCTTTACCAGGAAAAGACCTGCGTCGCCTGCCATGGCAAAGACGCCAAAACGCCTCTGAAGGGAACGCCCTATCCCAAGCTTGCCGGACAAAACGCCGCCTATGCCGAACAGCAGATGAAGGACATCAAGAGCGGCGCGCGCGCCAACGGCCAGAGCGCCGCCATGAAGGGCGTCATGCACTTGGTGAACGATGCGGAAATCAAGGCGCTCGCCGAGTATCTTGCCAAGCTGAAGTAAGCTTTCCGCATGTAACGACCGCCCTGGCGGTCGTTTTCCCCGTTGACTCAAGTCAATGTATCAATGGCTTATTCCCGGATAATCAAGGCATTTCTAATATTCCGTTGCAGGAGACCGAAATGAAGAGAATCGCATTGGCCCTGTCGCTCGCCCTGTCCTCCGCCCTGGCGCTGGCCGGTCCGCCCGCGCCGAAAGCCGCCGGCATCGAGTCCAAGGAATACCAGTGGGCGAAGATGGAAGGCGAACTGAAAGAGGCGCTCTCCAAGAAGGGCGACGTCAAGCGCGGCAAGGACACTTACGAAATCTGCGGCGCCTGCCACCTGCCCAACGGCGCTGGCCGCCCTGACGGCACCTTTCCGCAACTTGCTGGCCAGCACACGACGGTGCTGATCAAGCAGATGGCCGACATCCGCATGGGCCTGCGCGACAACCCGACGATGTATCCCTTTGCCAAGGAGATGACCGACCCGCAGGATCTGGCCGACACCTCGGCGTACATCGAGGGTCTGTGCATCCCGCTCGATCACGGCAAGTATGAGGATGCCGACGCCGTGTTACAGATCGCCAGGGGCAAGGAACTCTACGAAAAGCAGTGCCTGGAATGCCATGGCAAGAACGGTGAAGGCAAGAAGGACAAGTTCTACCCTGTCATCGCCGGCCAGCATTACAAGTACCTGCTGCGTCAAATGACCGAGATCCGCGACGGCCATCGCCGCAACGCCAACCCGGACATGGTGAAGGTCATCAAGCCCTACACCAACGACCAGCTGGTGGCCATTTCCGCCTATCAGGCCAGCTTGGCCATGCCCGGATCGATGTGCAAGCCGAAAGGCGCGAAGAAAAAGAAGTAACGCTGCATTCCCTGCTGCCCGCTCGACCGGGCAGCAGTTCATAACAAACCGCATCACCACCGGGGGAGACAACCGGGGATGACCGCCGGTATCTTCCGGCGATCGGCGGAGCCGTTTCCACAGGGGCGGCCACTACCTGACAGAGAACCGAACATGCAAGTCCAGAAATCTCCAAATTTCATTGTTGCTGCACTGACTGGCATCGCCCTGGTGGCGATGATCGCCGCCTACTTCGCACCGATCTGGTGGGTATCGCTGACCGCGCCGAACTATCCGGAAGACGCCTTCCCGGACGGCATCCGCATCCATTTCCATTTCGACGGCGTCTACAACGGCTGCAAGGCGGCGCGTGCCGGCACCCGCATGGCCGACGAAATCATCCAGAAGGATCTCTCGCACGAAGACGAGCGCTGGAACCCAATCCTCGACAAGAACAAGCATCACGACAAGGGCGCCGAGGGCCTCGACTGCGTGCACGAGATGAACACCATCAACCACTACGTCGGCATGTTCCCCATCGCCACCGGCGCGCCGGTGGAAAAGCCGCTGGCGAAGTTCTTCTTCGCCTTCTTCGCCTCCATGATGCTTGCCTTCGCCGTAGCGCGGAAAAAACTGCGCCTGATCGTGCTGGGTATTGGCTTTACCGCCACCGCCGCCTGGATGCTGGCTGACCAGTACGCCCTGGGCCACTTGGAAAGCCATGTGCAGGCCTACATGAAGGAATCCGGCACCTACTTCAAGGATCCGGAGCGGATCAAGGCCTGGGGCGACAACGTGCGCAACATCACGCATATCGTCATCGCCGGCCTGATCGTGGTCATGGCCATCGTCGTCGCGGGCGTGGCGAAGCTGCGCAACTTCACCCTGCTGCTGGCCCTGGTGCCGGCGCTGCTGCCACTGTATTTCGTCATCACCTACGCCGGCTGGCTGTGGTTCTTCGGCCACAACCTGCATCCCTGGGGCGCCTTCACGGTGAAACCCTTCATGCCGACGGTGTTCGGCGAAGGCAAGGTGGCGCAGTTTTCCACCTATTCCTATCCCTATTGGGGATACGCGCTGCTGGTCGCGGTGTTCGTCGCATTGATGCTGGCGCTGCTCATCCGCCGCAAGCAGATGCGCGAAGGGTCGGCGGAGTAAGCGCTCCCCGTATCATGAAACGCGCGCGCGCACTGCTGGCGCTGGCGATAGGAGGGCTGGCCGTAGCGGCCTCCACCTCGGCGCCACCCGACATGGGCGCACCCGCCTCCGCCGGCTGGGGATCGTCGACAGAGGCCGCCACGATGCCCACGGCGCCGAATGTGCCGCATCTGCCCTGGCTGCAGACCCTGGTCGACCAGGCGCCGGCCGGCTCGACCCTGAAGCCGCCGCCCGGGATCTATTCCGGGCCGGTCCTGGTCAACAAGCCGCTGGTCATCGACGGCGGCGGTCAGGTCACCATCGACGGCGGCGGCAGGGGCACGGTCTTCGTGCTGGAAACCAACAGTTCGACGCTGCGCGGCCTGCATCTGAAAAACTCCGGCGCCTCGCACGACTCCGACGACGCCTGCCTCAACGTGCGCGGCAACTTCAACACCATCGAATCCCTCGTCATCAGCGACTGCCTGTTCGGCATCGACCTGAAGCAGGCCAGCGACAACCTAGTCCGCGGCAACCGCATCAGTTCGAAGCCGCTCAGCCTGGGCATGCGCGGCGACGGCCTGCGGCTGTGGTACAGCATGAACAACCGCATCGAGAACAACGAGGTGATCGATTCGCGCGACATGGTGGTGTGGTACTCCAACGGCAATGTCTTCCGCGACAACCTCGGCCGCCGCAGCCGCTACTCCATCCATTTCATGTTCGCCAAGGACAACGAGGTGGTCGGCAACCGCTTCTACGGCAACGCTGTCGGCGTGTACCTGATGTACACGGAAAGGGTGCATGTGCGCAACAACGTCATTTCGCACGCCACCGGCGCCACCGGCATGGGCATCGGCTTCAAGGAGGCGTCCGACTCCGTCATCGAGGGCAACGAAATCATCTACTGTGCAGTGGGCATCGGCTCCGACCTGTCGCCCTTCGAGCCGGACTCACAGATCCACTTGCGCAACAACCGCATCGCCTACAACGGCATCGGCATCATGTTCACCAGCGATCTGGGCGGCAACATCGCCGCCGGCAACGTCTTCGAAGGCAACCTCACGCACGTGATGAAGGCCGGCCGCGGCGCTTCCAACCTGAACGTGTGGCGCGGCAATTACTGGGACGACTACCAGGGCTTCGACCGCAACAACGACAATGTCGGCGACACGCCGCACGAACTGTACGCCTTTGCCGACCGCATCTGGATGGAAATCCCGCAGGCGCGCTTCTTCAAGACCTCGCCGGCGCTGGAAGCGCTGGACTTCCTCGAACGCCTGGCGCCGTTTTCCTCGCCCGACCTGATGCTGCGCGACGAATCGCCGCGCTTCAAGAAAACAAAGGAAGCAAAGCCATGAGCGAAGCCGACACGCCCGACGGGGAACAGCCGGTCAAGCCGGCCGGCAAGGCAAAGCCGCCGCCCCTCTCCCTGTCGAAACGGCAGGCTCTGCGGCGCAAGTTCCTGCGCACCGTGCTGCTCACGGGCGGCGTGCTCGGCGCCGCGCTTTCAGGCTACCTGCCTCTGGTCTATGCCCGCAGGCAGCGCCTGCGGCCGCCGGGCGCGCTCGAGGAAAAAGACTTCCTCGCTTCCTGCATCAAGTGCGGCCAGTGCGTGCAGGTCTGTCCGGTGCAGGCGATCAAGCTGGCCGACCTGGTGGACGGCTTCGGCGTCGGCGTGCCCTACATCGATGCCCGGGCGCAGGCCTGCGATTTTTCCTGCGACGCCGTGCAGTGCATCCTGGCCTGCCCGACCGGCTCGCTCACTTATGAGAAACCGGAATTCTTCGAGGTGCGGCCGGGCACGGAACTGGCCGCCAAACCCGTCCTGCTGGCCAAGGAGAACGATCCCGAGCCGACCCTCAACCTGAAGGAGCGCATGGGCGTGGCGCGGCTGACGCGCCCGGAGACCTGCCTGGCGATCAAGGGCAAGGGTTTCAAGGGCCAGGCGCGCGGTCCCGGCTTCAAGGGCCAACTGCGCTACATGAAGGTCGACCGCTGGAAGCCGATCCGCGTCGCCGATCATCCCTACGATGTCGCCGAATGCGACCTGTGCGTGCGCGAGTGTCCCATCAAGGGGGCGATTTCCATCCAGACGGTGTACGCGCCGGACGGCACACAGCGCAAGTCACCGGTGGTGCACGAACCCTGCGTCGGCTGCGGCGTCTGCGAAATGATCTGCCCCACCGAGCCCGCCAGCATCGAAATCGTGCCGCGGGAGGTATGGAGAACATGACCCAAGGAAATCCGACCGAAGGAAGTGCAAAGCCGAGCGGGATGCACGTCCTGACACGCCGCTTCCTCGAACAGATCCTGGTGATGTTCGGCCGCGAGCCGAAAAAACCCGCACAGATCGCCGAGCGCGCCCTGCAGGTCCATGTGCTCAAGCGCGCCACGCTCAAGGAAAACCTGCAGGCCGCCCTGGCGCATGCCGAAGCGCACAAGAAAACCTCTCACAAGTGGCGCAACCGCCGATGGATCACGCTGATCCTGGCCAATCTGCTGTTCACGGTGTCCTTTTATTTCGACATCCAGATTCTGGAGGGGGCGCTGACCGCCTCACGCTTTATCGGCTTCCACCTGATCGATCTCAACTCGGCCCTGCAGGTGATGCTGGCGCACAAGCACATCATCACCAACCTGGTGATCGGCACGGCCACGGTCCTCGTCTTCTGGCTGCTCTTCGGCGGCCGCAGTTTCTGCTCCTGGGTCTGCCCCTACCACCTGCTGGCGGAATGGGCGGAAAGCATCCACCTTTATCTGGTCAGAAAAAAACTGGTCGTCGACCAGCCCATCGACCGACGCCTTCGCTCGGTGTTCTGGGTGGTTTTCGCCCTGCTGGCACTGATCACCGGCTATACGGTGTATGAGGCGATTTCGCCCACCGGCATCGTTTCGCGCGCCCTGATCTACGGGCCGGGCGTGGCCCTGCTGTGGGTGCTGGCCCTGCTGGTGTTCGAGGTTTTTTTCTCGCGCCGCGCCTGGTGCCGCTATGCCTGCCCGATCGGCCTGACCTATGGCGTGGTCGGCATCTTCACGCCGCTGCGCATCAAGTACAAGCTGGACGGCTGCTTCCACGAAGGCAACTGCCGCAAGGTGTGCCTCGTGCCGCATGTGCTCGACACCGTCATCAAGGGGCGTGCGGTGGATACGGAAGTGCCGATCGGACCGGATTGCACGCGCTGCGGCCTGTGCGTGGACGTCTGCCCGACCGGCTCGCTGACCTTCGAGGTGAAAGGGCTGTCCAAGCTGATGTAAGCCGGACCCGCCCGTATAATCCGTCCTTCATGATTCAAATACAGAACGTCGCAAAGTCCTTCAAGCGCACCCGCGTCCTGGATGGCATCAGCCTCGACATCGGCCTCGGCGAGCGGGTCGCCCTGATCGGCTCCAACGGCGCCGGCAAGACCACGCTGATCCGCTGCCTGTTGGGCGAATACACGCATGAGGGCAGCGTCGCCATCGGCGGCCGTTCGCCGCGCCTGGATCGCACCGCCGTACTCGGCGACATCGGCTTCGTGCCGCAACTGCCGCCGCCCCTGAAAATGCCGATCGGTCAGTTGATCGGCTTTTCCGCGAATCTGTGCGGCACCGATCCGCAGCGCATCCGCGCCCTGTCCGGCCGCCTCGGCCTGGATGTGGCGCCGATCCTCTCCCGCCCCTTCGTCAAGCTCTCCGGCGGGCAGAAGCAGAAAGTCCTCATCGCCATTGCGCTGGGACGCGAAGCGAAGGTGCTGATCATGGACGAGCCGGCCGCCAATCTCGACCCCGAAGCGCGCAAGATCTTCTTCGAACTGCTCGCCGAGCGCCAGCACGACACCACCATGCTGATTTCCAGCCATCGCCTCGACGAGGTGGCCACGCTGGTCAACCGCGTCATCGAGCTGGACATGGGCCGCGTTGTGCTGGACGACCGCGTCGCCGACGACGTCTCCCTCTCCGGCCTGCTCGACTGCCGCATCGAGGCGCGCCGCGCGGAACCCGCCTTCGTCAAGGCGGTGGGCGCCTGGAATTTTCGCGATTGCGGTGACGGCCTGGTGTGGGAAGGTGAAGTCGCCGGCCCGGACCGGCTGCGCTTCCTCGGCATGCTGTCGCGCTACGTCGCCGTCGTCAGCCACATCTCCATGAACGAGCAGAACGGCAGGGCGGATCCATGAGCGTCGCACGGCCGCCCCGAAGACGCTCGCTCCCCCTTGGGGGGACCGGTGCGAAGCACCGTAGGGGGCTACCATGAGCCGTCGCCGTTTTCTTGCCCAGCTGGGAGCGACCGGGCTGGTTCTGAGTCCGCTCGCGGCCGTCTTGACCGCCTGCGGGAATAAGGGCGACTGGCCGGAAGGCATGGCCGAGATCAAATGGGATCGCGATACCTGCGTACGTTGCAGCATGGTGATCTCGGACCGCCGCTTCGCCGCGCAGATGCGGGGCGGCGAGAAGGACACCGCCTTCAAGTTCGACGACATCGGCTGCCTGGCTTTCTGGCTGCGCGACAAGGCGGCGCAACACCCCTGGATGGCGGAGCCGGCCACGCGCATGTGGGTGGCCGACTCGACGAGCGGCGCCGCCTGGCTCGACGCACGCCAGGCGCACTACCTCGGCGGCCGCCTCTCGCCGATGGGCTACAACTTCGCCGCCGTGCGGGACGCCGTATCCGGGAGCCTGACTTTCGAGTCGATGCGCGAGCATGTGCTGGCGAAGGGGAAATAAATCTTGGAAAAACCATTCACCACAGAGACACAGAGGCACAGAGGCGAAATGCAAATGAAACACCTGGATGTTGCGGTTCTCTGTGCCTCTGTGTCTCTGTGGTTAAGGGTGTCGGGTTTCTTATGAAGGATCTCTGGCTTACCGCCAAGCTGGACATCGTCGAATCGATGCGCGCGCGCTGGTTCGCCATCTACAGCCTGGTCTTCGGCGGCCTGGTGGCGCTGCTCTTCGTCTTCGGCCTGACCGAGTCGCGTGTGCTCGGTTTCATCGGCCTCTCACGGCTGCTCGTCACCTACATCCAGCTGTGCATGGCGATCCTGCCGATCTTCGTGCTCATCACCACGGTGCGCTCGGTGGCGGGCGACCGCGAGGCCGGCGTGTTCGAATACCTGCTGTCGCTGCCGGTCGGACTGGCCGCCTGGTTCTGGGGCAAGATCCTCGGCCGCTATCTGGTGATCTTCCTGCCGGTGTTCGCCGCCATGGCCGGCGCGGTGCTGTGGGCGCTGGTGCGCGGCATCGAGGTGCCCTGGGGCATGTTCGTCTATTACACCGCGCTGCTCGCCGTCATGGGCTGGTGTTTCCTCGGCATGGGCATGCTCATCTCGTCGCTGGCGCGCAGCACCGACGTCGCCCAGGGCGCAGCCTTCATGCTCTGGTTGACCCTGCTGCTGTTTCTCGATCTGATCCTGCTCGGCGTCATGATCCAGGGCCAGGTGCAGCCCGAGGTGGTGGTAGGCATCGCGCTGGCCAACCCCCTGCAGGTATTCCGCACGGCGGCGCTGGCCCTGTTCGATCCGCAACTCATCGTGCTCGGCCCCTCGGCCTACGTCATCCTCGATACCTTCGGCGTGGCCGGCTACAAGCTTTTTGCACTGGCCTACCCCGCCGCGATCGGCGCGCTCTGTGCCGGTGCAGGCTACCTGTTCTTCCGCCGCGGCGACTTGCCCTGATGCGTTTATTCGCTCTGCTCATCTGTCTCATCGCCATGCCGGCCTGGGCGCAGCCCTCGGCCGCGGCGTTGTTCGCCGCCACGCTGCACGACTTCGAGGACAAGCCTTTCGCCTTCGAGCAGATGCGCGGCAAGCCGCTCATCGTCAATTTCTGGGCGCGCTGGTGCGGCCCCTGCCGCAAGGAGATCCCGGAGCTTGCCGCCGTGCATAAAAAGTACGCCAAGCGCGGCCTCATCGTGGTGGGCATCGCCCTCGACGACAAGGTCGAGGCGACAAAGGATTTCGCCAAGGCCTACGAGATGAGCTACACCGGCCTGCTGGCCAAGTCCGGCGGCATTGAACTGATGCAGGCCATCGGCAATCCCAAGGCGGTCGTGCCCTTCACGCTGGTCATCGACCGCAAGGGCAACGTCGTCGGCAGTAAACTGGGCGCCATGAACCACGCCGAAATCGATGCGGCCGCCCGCCAACTGCTGGGAAGCCACTAACGCCATGCCGCCGCCCCTCGAGCCTACACTCGCCGCCTTCCCCAACCCCTTCCTGCGCTATTTCGCGGCGACGCGTCCGCCCTTCCTCAGCGTCACGTTCGCCGCCTGCCTGATCGGGCTGGCAACGGCTGCCGTCGATGGCACGGTGCTGCGTCCGCTGGCGGCCTTCTTCACGGTGTTCTTTGCGCTCGTCGCCCATGCCGGCATCAACGTGCTGAACGACTACTACGACGCCCTCAACGGCGCCGACGCCGCCAACACCGAGCGTCAGTTTCCTTTCACCGGCGGCAGCCGCTTCATCCAGAACGGCGTGCTCAGCCAGCGCGCGGCCGGCATCTTCGGCTATGCCCTGCTCGCCTCCGTGATTCCTGCCGGCCTGTGGCTGGCCTGGAGCTCGGCGAACGGGCTCATTCTCATCGGACTGGCGGGGATGTTCGTCGGCTGGGCCTATTCGGCGCCACCGCTGAAATTCATGAGCCGCGGCCTGGGCGAGGCGTCTGTGGCCTGCGGCTGGCTGATCGTCGTGCTCGGCGCCGATTACGTGCAGCGTGGCGCCTTCTCCGCCACGCCGTTCATTGCCGGCCTGCCCTATGCGCTGCATGTCGCCAACGTGCTCTTCATCAACCAGTTCCCCGACTACCGCGCGGATGCCGCTACCGGCAAGCGCAACTGGGTCGTGCGGCTCGGCCCGCTACGCGCGCGTTGGGGCTACCCCATCATTTCGGCTGTGGCATACGGCTGGCTGATCGGCGCGGTGATGCTGGGCGCACTGCCCTGGCCGGTGCTGTTGGCGCTGGCTGCACTCATGCCGGCAAGCGCCGCGACGCGGCAATTGCTGGCCCATGCCGCCCGCCCCGCCGAACTGGTGCCGGCGATCCGCGCCACCATTGGCGCTGCCATGCTGCACGGCATCCTGCTCGCCATCGGGCTGGTCGCGGCCCGTTATTTCGGACTGCATTGAAAGCAAACGCCGTGGCAGCCTACGTCATCGGCCAGATCGCCATCAAGGATCCACAGAACTGGGAGACCTATCGCAGCCGGGTGCCGGACACACTGGCGCCCTGGCATGCCGAAGTGGTGTTTCGCGGCAAGCCGTTTGCGGTATTCAGCGGAACCTCCGGCCACACGGACGTGGTGGTCATCCGCTTTCCCGACCCTGAGGCCGTCAGGCAGTGGTTCGCGTCGCCCGTCTATCAGACGCTGATCCCGCTGCGCGAGCAGGCGGCCGATGTGACCCTGGTCGGCTACGAGACTTGAGGTACTGGCATGAAAAAAGGCCGCGACCGGCCCCGCCGGTCACGGCCTTGTTCTGACGCGAAGGGGCGCGCTTACTGCTTCGGCGGAATGTTGCCGACGAAATTCATTTCTACCAGCGGCTTGGCATCCACCTGCGGTACGTGGCAGGAGTTGCACTGGTAGCGGTCCATGGTCAGCGTTTTCTTCAAGCCGTCTTTGCTGAAGATATGATGGCTGTCGCCCATTTTTGGCGACTTCTTCTCGCGGTATTTCTCCAGGCTGTGGCAATCCATGCACTGATTTTCCGTAACGGTAATCTCGTCGAAATTGTCGACCGCATGCGGCACCAGCGGCGGCTGCTCCTTGAAGGTGCGCGCGATCGGTTCCTGCAGACCGGGTTTCTTGCCGGCATAAGCTTTCAGTTCAGGCGCCTTGTCGGCCGCCGCCGTATCGGCTCCGCGCAATGATGCCACGCCTCCATACTGTGCACATCCGAACATCACAGCGACGAGCGCCGCGGCCAGAGTAATCGTGACAGATCTTTTCATGATCGTCTCCCTTCGCATCAAAAGTTAAAAAAAACCCACTATGCTAATTGCACGCCGCCGACGCCGTCTCCTGCGCCTGAGGCGAAATCTTTTCCATCCTGTTGCCGAAACGCGAGCCGAAGACGAATACATCCTTCGAACAGACATCGATGCAGCGGCCGCAGTTGGTGCAATTGGCGGCCAGGATGACCGGCCCTGCCCCATCAACGCCCTTCAGCGCGGGACGGATCACCTGCGGCTCGGGACAGACTACGAAGCAGTCCAGGCAGTCGTTGCAGGCGGCACGCTTGACTGCCACCGTCCTCAGCAGACTGACTTTCCCCAGCACGCTATAGAAGGCGCCCATCGGACACAGGTGTCCGCACCAGCCGTCTTTCATCACGAACAGGTCGAAGAGGAACACCGCCAGGATGATCGCCCAGGCGGCGCCGAGGCCGAAGATGATGCCGCGATGGAACATCGACACGGGATTGACCAACTCCCACGCCAGCGTGCCGGTCGCCAGCGCCAGCACCAGCGTCATGGCCAGAATCCAGTAGCGCGTCTCGCGCGAGACGTAGGCGCCGCCCTTGATGCCGATCCGCTCACGCAACCAGGCCGCCGCGTCGGCCACCATGTTCACCGGGCAGACCCAGGAACAGAACACGCGTCCGCCCACCAGCAGGTAGAACGCCAGCACGATGGCCGCGCCGACAAAAGCCTTGGTTTCCGGCAGGTGCAGCGTCAGCAGCGACTGCAACAGGATGTAGGGGTCGGTCAGCGGCAGGAAGTCCAGCGTGTAGCTGAACGTCAGGTTGCCCTTGACGATCCAGACGCCGGCCAGCGGCCCGAGCAGGAACAGCGCCAGGATGCCGAGCTGCGAGATGCGCCGCGCCAGCAGCCACTTGTGCGCACCCAGCCAGCCCTTGGCAGCCACGGCTTCAGCGCCGATGCTCATAGCTTGCCTCCCTGCAGGGCACGCGGCGCGACCGGTTGCGTGCCGGGCGCGGCGGGCGCCGCCTCGCCGCCGGGCAGAAGGCCGCGGCCGAATTCATAGCGCATGCCTTCCGGCAGGTTGTAGCGATGTTCCGGGTCAGGCGCCACCAGGCTGCCGCCTGCCTTTTCCTTCTCCACCCAGCCGAGGCGGTAATGCTGGCCCGGCTCGCCGCGGGCGAGTTCGGTCGGATAGACCTTGATGGCCGCCACCGGCAGCGGGCAGGCCTTCTCGCACTTGCCGCAACCCGTGCAATGCTCGGAATGCACCACCGGGATGAACAGGGTGTGCCTGCCGGTGCGGACGTTGGTTTGCGGTTCGAGCGTGATGGCCTTGTCGATGACCGGGCATATGCGATAGCAGATATCGCAGCGCAGGCCGAGAAAGTTGAGGCAGTTCTCTTCATCCACCAGTACCGCAAGCCCCATCTTCGACTTTTCGATGACAGTCAATTGATGATCGAGCGCTCCGGTCGGGCAGGCTTTCACGCAAGGGATATCCTCGCACATTTCGCAAGGCAGTTGCCGCGCGACAAAATAGGGCGTGCCGGTGGCCACCGGTTCTTCCGGCCTGGCCAGGCTGAGGATGTCGTAGGGACAGTCGCGTACGCACATGCCGCAACGCACGCAGGCGCCGAGAAAATCCTTTTCGGCCAAGGCGCCGGGCGGTCGCAGGGCCAGCGGCGGCAGCGCCCTGGCCTGCTTGGCATACAGCCCCACGCCGAGTCCGAGCAGACCCACCCCGCAAGCCATGCGGGCGGAATCGAGCAGGAACTGCCGCCGCGCCTGCGTTGCGGCGGTCGACTTCTGCGGAGTATCGACTTCCATGATGAATGGCGGCTTGCGCTCTCGGGCGGGTGGCTGCTGCCACCCGCCCGTGGGCTCCCTGATGCCTTATCCGATCAGACCTTGATGACCTTGCAGGCGTTCTTCTTGAAGTCCGTCTCTTTCGAGATCGGGCAGGTCGCATCCAGGATGAGTTTATTGACCAGCCGGTGCTCGTCGAAGAAGGGGATGAACACCATGCCTTCCGGCATCTTGTTGCGACCCTTCGTGTCGACGCGCAACTGGATCTCGCCGCGCCGCGTCGCCACCTTGACGATGTCGCCGCGCTTGAGGCCGCGCTTGTCGGCATCCTTCGGATGCATCCACACCACCGCGTCCGGGAAGGCCTTGTAGAGTTCCGGCACGCGCCGCGTCATCGATCCGGTATGCCAGTGCTCGAGCACGCGACCGGTGGAGAGCCACAGATCGTACTCCTTGTCGGGCTTCTCGGGCGGATCCTGATAAGGCAGTGCGAAGACCCAGGCCTTGCCGTCCTCGCGACCGTAGAAGCGCACGCCTTCGCCGGCCTTGACGTAAGGATCGTAGCCCTCGCGGAAGCGCCACAGGGTTTCCTTGCCATTCACCACCGGCCAGCGCAGGCCGCGCACGCGGTGATAGTGGTCGAACTCGCCCATATCCTTGCCCTTGCCGAGCGTGAAGCTGCGGTATTCCTCGAACAGGCCCTTCTGCACGTAGTAGCCGAAAGCTTCGGTTTCATCGGTAGTGTAGCCCGCCCAGGCGTGGGCATTGACCTTGGCCGCCTCTTCCTTCGGGAACTTGTTGACCTGACCGTTCGTGAACAGCACCTCGTAGAGGGTCTTGCCCTTGTATTCCGGGTTCTTGTCGAGCAATTCGGCGGGCCAGACTTCGTCGGTCTTGAAGCGCTTCGAAAACTCCATGATCTGCCACAGATCGGACTTGCTATCGCCCGGCGCCTTGACCTGCTGACGCCAGAACTGGCCGCGACGTTCGGCATTGCCGAAAGCGCCCTCTTTTTCCATCCACGATGCACACGGCAGGATCAGGTCGGCAGCCAGCGCGGAGACGGTCGGATAGATGTCGGAAACGACGATAAAGGCCTTTGGATTGCGCCAGCCGGGATAGATCTCGTCATTGATGTTCGGACCGGCCTGCATGTTGTTCGTGGTGGTCGTCCAGTAGAAGCCGATCTTGCCGTCCTTGAGCATGCGCGACTGCGCCACGGCGTGATAACCGGGGCGCGCGGGAATTGTGCCGGCCGGCAGCTTCCAGAGCTTCTCGGAAATTTCGCGGTGCTTCGGATTCATCACCACCATGTCGGCGGGCAGGCGGTGGGAGAAGGTACCAACCTCGCGTGCCGTGCCGCAGGCCGTGGGCTGGCCGGTCAGCGAGAACGGGCTGTTGCCCGGCTCCGAGATCTTGCCCGTCAGCAGGTGGATGTTGTAGTTCATGTTGTTGACCCAGGTGCCGCGGGTGTGCTGGTTGAAGCCCATGCACCAGAACGAGGTGACCTTGATCTTCGGGTCGGCATAGACCTTGGCCAGCGCTTCGAGCTTGTCCTTCGGCACGCCGGAAATCTGGTGCGCCTTGTCGAGCGTGTATTCCGAGACATACTTGGCAAACTCGTCGAAGCTGATCGGCTTCGAGGCGTTGGGGTCGCCCTTGACTGTGGGCTTGCCGTCCGCACCCGCAGGCCCCGCATAACCGTTGTTGCCGGCGACCTGCTCCAGCGGGTGATTGGGCCGCAGGCCGTAGCCGATGTCGGTCACGCCTTCGCGGAACAGCGCGCACTTGGCGACGAACTCCTTGTTGACTGCGTTGTTCTGGATGATGTAGTTGCAGATGTAGTTCTGGATCGCCAAGTCCGACTGCGGCTTGAAGATCAGCTCGGCGTCGGCCACTTCGCTGGTGCGGTGCGTGAAGGTGGACAGGACATGCACCTTGACGTGCTTGGCGGTGAGGCGACGGTTGGTGAGGCGCGACCAGAGAACGGGATGCATCTCGGCCATGTTCGCGCCCCACAGCACGAAGGCGTCGGCGTGCTCGATGTCGTCGTAGCAGCCCATCGGCTCATCCATGTTGAAGGTGCGCATGAAGGCGGCAACGGCCGAGGCCATGCAGTGGCGGGCATTGGGGTCGATGCTGTTGGAGAGGAAGCCGGCCTTCCAGAGCTTGATGGCGGCGTAGCCTTCCCAGATGGTCATCTGGCCGGAAGCGAACATCGAGACGCCGAAGGGGCCCTGGTCGGGGTTCTTCATGGTCGCCTTGACCTTCTCGGCCATGATGTCGAAGGCTTCAGTCCAGGACACGGGAACAAACTCGCCGTTCTTGTCGAACTTGCCGTCCTTCTTGCGCAGCAGGGGCTGGGTCAAGCGATCCTTGGCGTACAGCATTTTCGCCAGGAAATAGCCCTTGACGCAGTTCAGGCCGCTATTCACCGGGCAGTCCGGATCGCCCTGGGTGGCGACGATGCGGCCGTCCTTGACACCGACCAGCACACCGCAGCCGACGGCGCAGTAGCGACAGACGCCCTTGTCCCAGCGCACGCCGTCGGCGCCTTGCGCCAGCGCCGCACCCGACATGGGCAGCGTGATTCCCGCGGCCGTCGCCGCAGCGGCGGCCGCATTGGCCTTGATAAATTCGCGTCGCGTCAGTTTCATTTGGAGCCTCCATTAAGTTCCGGCGTAACCTCGCGGTTAGCCTGCGCGGGTACTTCGATATCGGGATCGGATTCGAACTGGTGAAAGACCATCGCGACCGACATCACGCCATCCATCTGGTTGATGCGATCGAATGTGCTGGCGGTTTCGCCTTCTGTTTCGGTTTCGATGGTGACAATAAGCCTGCCGTCCTCGGTCGCGGCCTGGATCTCCACGCCGGGGATCTGCTCGAGATTGCCGCGCACCGACGACAACTCCGTCGGTTTCGCGTGCACGATAATGCTGGAGATATTCATGCTGCTCGTGGAGAATACTTGCCGCCCCATGGGGATCGACACTCATACTATTCCAACCGGTATTATCGACGTATTGATAAATGTCAAGTTTTTGGACACATTAATTATTTCTAACGCCACACTGGGTTTTATCAAGCCATTGAATTGCGAATTGCAAAATTCCGCCTTTCTGCAATGCATGGTCGAGGCAGGCCACGGCTGCGTGTTACAGTTTCGTCGACTGTTTTTGTCAACCATTCGTGCTATGAAGCTTGTCCTGATCCTGCTGGTTTTCGCGCTGAATCTCGTTCCAGCCGCGCACGCCGCCAATGCACCGAACATTGCGGCAGCGGCGGACCTCAAGTTCGCGCTGACGGAAGTCGCAGCAGCGCATGCGCGCGCCGGCGGCGGACAGGTCAATCTCAGCTTCGGGTCCTCTGGCATCTTCCGCCGCCAGATCGCGCAGGGGGCGCCCTTCGAACTGTATCTTTCCGCCGATGAGGCCTACATCGGCGCCTTGATCGCCGAAGGCCGTGTCGAGGGCCCGGGCACGCTCTACGCGATCGGCCGCATCGCGCTCTTCATTCCGAATGGCTCACCCGTGAAGGCGGACAACCGGCTGCGCGACCTGGCGGCCGCAGCGCGTGACGGACGCCTGAAGCGCCTGGCGATCGCCAACCCGGAACATGCGCCTTACGGCCGAGCCGCGCGGGAAGCCCTGCAGCATGTCGGCGCCTGGGATGCCGTGGCGGATAAACTGGCGCTGGGCGAAAACGCCGCCCAGGCAGCGCGCTTCGGCATCAGCGGCTCGACTCAGGCAGCGATCCTGCCGCTGTCGCTGGTGCGCGCCGACGAGTTCGCCGGCAAGGGTGCTTTCGTCACCCTGCCGGAGTCCTGGCATGCGCCGCTCAGGCAGCGCATGGCGCTCGTCAAAGGCGCCGGTGAGACTGCGCGGCGCTTTTACGCCTTCATTCAGACGGCGGAAGCGCGCGACATCCTCGCCAAGCACGGATTTGTACTGCCACCGACCGGCACGCCTTAATCCCGCGCCATGGACTGGACTGCCCTTACCCTCTCGCTGCAGCTCGCCTTCGCCACGACACTGGTCCTGCTGCCGCTGGCGGTATGGCTGGCGCGGCCGCTGGCCTGGCGGAGCTTCCCCGGCAAGAGCGTGGTCGAAGCGCTGGTGGCCCTGCCGCTGGTGCTGCCGCCGACGGTGCTGGGCTTCTACCTGCTGGTCACTTTCGGCGAGGCCACCGTCCTCGGCAGCCTGTATCAATCCCTCACCGGCCGCGCACTCGTGTTCACCTTCGACGGCCTGCTGCTCGCCTCCGTCATATTCAACCTGCCCTTCGCCGTGCAGCCGGTGCAGCGGGCGTTCGACGCCATTCCACGCGAGGTGCGCGAGGCCGCATGGTGCTGCGGCATGACGCGCTGGCAAGCGCTGTGGAAGGTCGAGCTGCCATTGGCCTGGCCGGGATTGCTCACCGCCATCGTGCTGACCTTCGCCCATACGCTGGGCGAATTCGGTGTCGTGCTGATGGTCGGCGGCAATATCACCAACGAGACGCGCACCATCGCCATTTCCATCTACGATCGCGTGCAGGCCTTCGATGATCATGGCGCCGCGGTCATGTCGGCGACGCTGGTGGCCTTCTCCCTCGTAGCCATCACGGCAATCAACATGCTCGGCAAGCGGATCGGCCATCGTGGCTGAGGCAGCCGGAGGGCTGCGCGCGCGCCTGCGCCAGACCGCGCCGATTCCGCTCGAGGCGGAACTCGCCTGCGCGCCGGGCGAGTTGCTCGCACTGGTCGGCCCTTCCGGCAGCGGCAAGTCGACCCTGCTGCGCTGCCTGGCCGGCCTGCACACGGCAGCCGCCGGCGACATTCGCTGCAACGGCACGACCTGGTTCGACTCGGAGAAGGACATCAACCTGCCGGTGCAGGCACGCCGCATCGGCTTCGTTTTTCAGAGCTACGCTCTCTTCCCGCACCTCTCCGCGCTGGGCAACGTCGCCGCCGCGCTCGGCCACTTGCCGGCCACCTCCCGCAACGCCCGCGCGCACGAACTGCTCTCGCTCGTGCACCTCGACGGCCTGGAGCATCGCAAGCCGTCGGCACTGTCCGGCGGGCAGCAGCAGCGCGTGGCCGTTGCGCGCGCCCTGGCGCGCGAGCCTGCCGTGCTGCTGCTCGACGAACCCTTCTCGGCGGTGGACCAGGTAACGCGGCGAAAACTGCAGCAGGAACTGGCGCGCCTGCGCGGCCACCTCAACATCCCCATGCTGCTGGTGACGCACGACCTCGACGAAGCGCGCATGCTGGCCGATCGCATGGCCATCCTGCACAGGGGCGGCACCCTGCAGACCGGCACCCCGGACAGAGTGATGACGCAACCGGACAATGCCGCCATCGCACGGCTGGTCGGCCTGCAAAACCTCTTCGAGGGGACGCTGGTCGGCGAGGGAGGCAGCCTGAAGCTGTCATGGCTCGGTCACCATCTTGAAGTCGCGCGCATCGCAGGCAAGGCCGGCGACCGCGTCTCCTGGGTGATCCCGCCCGAAGGTGTGCTGCTGCACCGGCGCGAACGGCCCTCGCGCGGCGAGGCGGAAAACCCCGTCGCCGGCGCCGTGCGCGACTGCGTGCGCCTCGGCCCCTTCACGCAGATCCGCCTGATGCCGGAAGGCGGCGGCGAACCGTTGGCCTTCTCCGTGCCGACGCACGTCGCCGAGCGCAACGCCCTCGCGCCCGGCACGGCAGCGCGCGTCACCCTGCTCGCATCGAGCATTCACCTCATGCCGTGGGAGCCGCTGCTTGCGGAACGCCAGCCAGAAGCGGCCTAGAACCGCTCGTCCTCGCGCAGATAGCGCCACTTTCCCAACGGCAGGTCGCCGAGCTTGACGCTGCCGATGCGGATGCGTTTCAATCCCGTCACCTTCAGTCCGACCAGTTCGCACATGCGGCGGATCTGCCGCTTCTTGCCTTCGCGCAGGACAAAACGCAACTGATCCTCGTTCTGCCAGCTCACCTTGGCGGGTCTGAGCGCCTGGCCGTCCAGCGTCAGACCGTGGTTGAGCAGGGCCAGTTGCTTCTCGTCGAGGCGGCCTTCGACGCGCACCAGGTACTCCTTCTCGATGCGCGAATCCTCGCCGATAAGCAGCTTGGCGATGCGCCCGTCCTGGGTCAGCACCAGCAGGCCGGTGGAATCGATGTCGAGCCGCCCCGCCGGGGCGAGGCCTTTCAGATGCGCTGAGTTGAAACGCTGCGTCGACTTGTCGCCGGCGTGGCGCACGGCAGCGGTAATCAGGGTGACTGCGGGCTGGTAGCCCTGTTCCGCCTGGCCGGAGACGTAGCCGACGGGTTTGTTGAGCAGGATCGTGACGAGCGAGAGCTGGCTCGATTGCGCCTCGCGGCTCAGGGTGATTTTCTGCGTCGGCAGCGCACGACTGCCCAGTTCCGTGACGCGCACGCCGTCGACGAACACCCAGCCGCGCTCAATGTAGGCATCGGCCTCGCGCCGCGAGCAGAGGCCCTGCTCGGACATCAGTTTGGAGATGCGGATCTTGCCGTCGTCAGTCATTTTGCCCCTCACCCTGGCCCTCTCCCCGCGCGCGGGGAGAGGGGATGCGCGTTATATCCGCCGAACCGGCGCGCTTCTCCAACTCGCGCCGCAGGATGCGGTAGGTATCGAGGTCGAAGCGCGGCGCGTGACGCGCGGCGGCGGCATCGTGCAGCTCGGCCTCGCTCTTCGCCGTGCCAAGATAGCACCAGGATTCGAACAGGTGCCATTCGCAGCGCTCGCTGCCCGCGTCGTGCTCGCGGATGGCAATGCGTCCCGCAAAGGGCCAGGTGCGTAATTTGAGCACGGCGAGCGCCGTCTTCAGACGCAAGTCATGCTGTTGCGGGCTCTCCTTGCCGATGACCGAAGGAAATCCCTGTGGGACGCAAACGCCCTTGCAGCGCTTGATCTGATGGTTGAAGCAGGGGCCGCGCCCCTGTTCCAGCCCGAGGCGCTTGAGACACAGGCCATGCTCGCCGGCCAGTTCGCGCAGGGTATTGTTCGCCTCGCGCTTCGACTTGAACTGGCCGTAGAGTTCGCCGAGTTCCGCCGCCCCCGCCTCGGCCAGTGGCACCAACTCGACAGCAACGTCGCCGCCGTCCGCCTTCAAGCGCAAGGCGCACAGATCCTCATTGCGCCGCAGGCGGCGGTTGTGGCTGGGCGATTTCTCCTTGATGAGGCGCGCCTCCAGCAGCAGGGCGCCCAGCTCGCCGGCGGTCTCGATCCACTCGACGCGCTTCACTTCCTGCGCGATGCGCATGGCGCGCCCGCTGCCGTGATCTGCGGCGAAATGCGCCTGCGTGCGGGAGCGCATATTGAGGCCCTTGCCGATGTAGAGCGGCAGGTCACCCGAGCCGCCAGGCGAGTGTGCGCTTTCGCCGTAGAAGAGGTACACGCCCGGCCCCTCCGGCACCATGTCGAGCGCGCTGCGCTCCAGCCCGGAGGGCAGGCTGGGCGTCTTCAGCGCTTTCTTCAGGGCGGCCTGGATCGCCTCGGCCGGCTTCTCTGCATGCACGAGCTGCACGAAATCCCATAGCACGCGCGCGTCGCCGAGGGCGCGGTGGCGCGCGTCGCAGGAAAGGTTGTGGCGGGCAATGAGCGCGTCGAGGCCGTGGTGGTGGTGCTCGGGATACAGCGCGCGCGAGAGCTTGACGGTGCACAGCACGCGCGGCTGGAAGTCCCGTCCCAGGCGCTTGAATTCGTTCTTCAGGAAGCCGTAGTCGAAGCGCGCATTGTGGGCGACAAAAAGGCTGCCCTCGATGCGGGCGAACACCTCGTCGGCGACATCGGCGAATCGCGGCGCGCCACGCACCATTTCGTCGGTGATGCCGATGAAACGCTGGATGACGGGCGGGATCGACTCGCCCGGGTCGACCAGGGTGGACCACTCGTAGTCGATCTGGCCGTCGGTGACCTTGACGATGCCGACCTCGATGATGCGATCGAGCGCCGCATTGGCGCCGGTGGTCTCGAGATCGACGAAAACGAGGGAGGGGGCGAGCAAGGTGTTGCGCAGGCGAAAGTCAGCCGCCGTGGTACGGCGACTGACTTTCCCTTATCTGTAGACGTAGGGCTTCTGCGGCTGTTTCGACTCCTTGAGACGCTGCTGCTCGTCGGGCGTCTGCGGCGCCTTGTCCCACCAGAGGGCGCGGCCGGCCTTCTGCTGCGCGACTTCCTCGGGATGCTGCGCCATCCATTGACGCATGAACTGGGTGTGCTCGGATTCGTACTGGGCCATGTCGATGCTTTCAAATACTTCAGAAGGGCGAATTCTACTCTCGCGCGCGGGAGATGCGCACCACTTCGGGAATGTGCCGCAGGGCGCGCATGATGCGCGCGAGATGCACGCGATCGGTCACCTGCAGGGTGAAGTATATCTCGGTGTAGGCTTCGCGCTCCTCGTCCATGTTCACGTTGAGGATGTTCGAGCCGGCCTCGGCGATGCCGCCGGCGACCTTGGCCAGCACCCCGGGCGCGTTCTGCGCCACGACACGGATGCGCGTGTCGAACGTGCGCCCGCTCTCCGGCGCCCATTCCACGTCCAGCCACTTGTCCGCCTCCTGCACGCGCGACTTGATGATGCCCGGGCAGTCGAAAATGTGAACGATGAGGCCCTGGCCCTTCTTGATGGAACCGACGACCGGATCGCCCGGAATCGGCTGGCAGCACCGTGCCAACTGTACCGCCATGCCCTCGGTACCGCGGATCGGCACCGGCCCCGCCGCGCGCACCCCGGCCTGCTGCGCCTCGCCGTACAGCAGGAGGCGTCGCGCCACCACCGGAGCCAGGCGCTTGCCCAAACCGATGTCGGTCATCACCTCCTCCCGGGCCTTCGCGCCGGACTCGCGCAGCATCTTTTCCCAGCTCGCTTCCTCGAGTGTATCCACGCTGGCATTCAGGTCGGCGAGCGCCTTGGCCAGCAGGCGCTCGCCGAGGCGAGCCGACTCGGCCTGCTGCATGGTCTTGAGGAAATGCCGTATCTGCGAGCGCGCCTTGCCGGTCTTGACGTAAGACAGCCAGGCCGGGTTGGGGTTGGCATGCGCGGCGCTGATGATCTCGATCTGGTCGCCGTTCCTCAACTCGGTACGCAATGGCATCAGCTCGTGGTTGATGCGGCAGGCGACGCAACGATTGCCGATGTCGGTGTGCACGGCGTAGGCGAAGTCCACTGCCGTCGAACCGCGCGGCAGCGGCAGGATCTTGCCCATCGGCGTGAACACATAGACCTCGCCGGGGAAAAGATCGATCTTGAGATGCTCGAGAAACTCCACCGAATCGCCCGAAGCCGATTGCAGTTCGAGCAGCGACTGCAGCCACTTGTGTGTGCGCTGCTGCAGCTCGGAGAGGCTCTTGTCGTCCTTGTAGAGCCAGTGCGAGGCCACGCCAGCTTCAGCGACATGGTTCATCTCGGTGGTGCGGATCTGCACTTCCACCGGCGTGCCATAGGGGCCGATCAGCGTAGTGTGCAGCGACTGGTAGCCGTTGCCCTTGGGGATGGCGATGTAGTCCTTGAACTTGCCCGGTACCGGCTTGTACTGGCCATGCAGGATGCCCAGCGCCAGGTAGCAGGTCGGCACGTCCTTGACGATGACGCGAAAACCGTAGATGTCGAGCACCTGGGAAAAGGAGAGCGACTTGCCGCGCATCTTGCGGTAGATGCCGAACAGGTGCTTCTCGCGGCCCATCACCTCGGCCGTGAGCGCCGCCTCGTCCATGCGCTCCTTGATCGCCTGCTGGATCTTGCTGACCACCTCGCGCCGGTTGCCGCGCGCCGCCTTGATGGCCTTGGCCAGCACGCGGTAACGCAGCGGATAGACATGACGGAAAGCCAGCTCCTGCAGCTCTCGGTAGAGATTGTTCAGGCCCAGCCGATTGGCGATTGGCGCGTAGATCTCCAGCGTTTCACGGGCAATGCGGCGGCGCTTGTCCGGCCGCAGGGTATCCAGCGTGCGCATATTGTGCAGCCGGTCGGCCAGCTTGATGAGGATGACGCGTACGTCACGCGCCATCGCCAGCAGCATCTTGCGGAAGTTCTCGGCCTGGGCGTCCTCGATCGACTGGAACTCGATCTTGTCCAGCTTGGAGACACCGTCGACCAGTTCGGCCGTAACCTTGCCGAACTTCTCGCCGATCTCCTTGATGGTGATCTCGGTGTCTTCGGTGACGTCGTGCAGCAGCGCCGCGATGAGCGCCTGGGCGTCCAGATGCCAGCCGGTCAGAATGCCGGCGACGGCAAGCGGATGGGAAAAATAAGGGTCGCCGCTGATGCGGAACTGGCCCTGGTGCGCCTCCGCCGAAAAGAGAAAGGCGGCGGCGACGCGTTCGATGTCCTCGGGCTTGAGGTAGGTGCCGAGCAGTTCCCTCAGCTTTTCAAGCTGGAGGCGCCGCTCGGTCTCGTAGGCCTCGGCTGTTTGCGGGCCACAGGATGGCGCGGAAAGTTGCATATCCGGTCACCACCCTCTCCCGCGCGGAGGCTCAGGCCTGCCCGCGGTTGAGCAATTCCAGGCCGACCTTGCCTTCGGCGATTTCGCGCAACGCAACAACGGTCGGCTTATCCTTCTCGCCCTCGGTCATGGGCGAGGCGCCGAGGGTCAGCTGACGGGCGCGATAGGTGGCGGCCAGGGTGAGCTGGAACCTGTTGGGAATTCTTTTCAGGCAGTCTTCGATGGTAATGCGGGCCATGGTTATTCCTAGGTGTCCTGTTCGATGAAAGAGAAAAGCGCCTGGTGGCGAGCATGCTGCGAGTCGTAGCGCAGTCGCGCCGAGCGCACTACGGTCTGGAGGTCCTCGATGGCCTCCGGCAATTTGTTGTTAATAATAACATATTCGAACTCGCCGACATGGCGCATCTCGGTCAGCGCGGCCGCCACGCGGCGGGCAATGATGTCGGCGCTGTCCTGGCCGCGTCCCGTCAGGCGTCGCCCCAGTTCCTCGATGGACGGCGGCAGGACGAAGACGCCGATGCAGCCCGGGAACAGCTTGCGCACCTGCTGCGCACCCTGCCAGTCGATTTCCAGCAGGATGTCCTGCCCGGCCGCCATCTGCTGTTCGATCCACACGCGCGACGTGCCGTAGTGATTGCCATGCACCTCGGCGCTTTCGAGGAACTCGCCCCGCTCGCGCATGGCGAGAAAGGCCTGTACATCGACGAAATGGTACTCGCGGCCATCCACCTCCCCCGGCCGTGGCGCGCGGGTGGTGTATGAGACGGACAACTGGATGCCGTTGTCGCGCTCGATCAGCATCTTCACCAGCGTGGTCTTGCCCGCGCCGGAAGGGGCTGCGACGATGAAAAGACTTCCGCTCATATAAAACTACCTTCCCCCAGCCCCCCTTCCCGAGGAAGGGGGTGACGGTTGTTCGCCGCTGCGCGGCTCGATGTGGTTGACTGCGCCGACCTTGTGACACCACAAGAGTACTTCTTCAGGGCGGCTTCGCCTGCCCTTCTGGGCGCGGCCCGGCGGACGGCGCTCATTCGATATTCTGCACCTGCTCGCGCATCTGTTCGATGAGCAGCTTCATGTCGACGGCGATGGCGGAAATCTCGGTGGAGACCGATTTCGAGGCGAGCGTGTTGGCTTCGCGGTTCAGCTCCTGCATGAGGAAATCCAGCCGCTTGCCGACGGCGCCGCCCTTGCCGACGACGCGCGCCACTTCATCCAGGTGGGCGACGAGGCGGTTGAGTTCCTCGGCCACGTCGACCCGCGTGGCGAAGAGGCCCATTTCCTGGCGGATGCGCTCTTCGTCGAGGCTGGCCGCCGCTTCGCGCAGGCGGGTCGCCATGCGTTCCTGGTAGTCGGCCAGCGCCTGCGGCAACTTCGGCCCCGCCTCGGCCACCAGGGCGCGCATGCGCTCGACCCGCTCCAGAATCATCCCCGCCAACTTCTCGCCCTCGCGGGCACGAGTGGCGAGCAGTTCGTCGAGTGCAGTCTTCGCCAGCGCGGCACATTCGGCCTGCAGGGTATCCGCCCCGATCTGGTCGTCGCCCAGCATGCCGGGCCAGCGCAGCACATCGTTGACGCTGAGCGCGGCCGCTTCGGGCAGCTGGGCGCGCACGTCCAGCTGCAGGGCGGCCAGTTGCTGCAGCAGGGCACGATTGAGGCTTGCCTCGCGCGGCGCCGTCGTGGAAGGCAGCAGGTTCAGCCGGCAATCGACCTTGCCGCGGTTGAGGCGGCCGGAAATCATCTCGCGCAATGCCGGCTCGACGATGCGCACTTCCTCGACAATGCGGAAATTCATGTCAAGATAGCGCGAATTGACCGTGCGCAACTCAAGGTGAAGGATACCGCGCCCGATGTCGCGCATCTGCGCGGCATATCCTGTCATGCTGTAGATCATGGGTGTGTTCTCAATCCGCAGCTTTACAGCGCGGCAATAAAAAAAGACAATTCCAGCCTTATCTTAACCCGAACCCCCGCCGGCCGCACCGGCCAGCCCGTTTTGGCCAACCATTGCGCCTCGCCGATGCCACCCCAAACCAACGTTCCGCTGCCGCCAGGCTACCAGCTCGATGAATACCGCATCGAACGCCAGCTTTCGCTGGGCGGCTTCTCGATCGTCTATCTGGCCTTCGACAAGGAGGACACGCCGGTCGCCATCAAGGAATACCTGCCCAATTCTCTGGCGCTGCGTTCCGAGGGCGATGCCCTGCCCTCGATCGCCGAGGAGAACGTGGCAACCTTCCGCTATGGCATGAAGTGCTTTTTCGAGGAAGGCCGTGCGCTGGCCAAGATTTCCCACCCCAATGTGGTACGGGTGCAGAACTTCTTCCGCGCCAACGAAACGGTTTACATGGTGATGCACTACGAACGCGGACGCACCCTGCAGGAGCACATCCAGAAGCACAAGGGCGAGATCCGCGAGAGCTTCATCCGCGCCATCTTCTCGCGCCTGCTCAACGGCCTGCGCGAGGTTCACACGCACAAGCTCCTGCACCTCGACATCAAACCCTCCAACATCTACGTGCGCAACGACGGCACGCCGGTGCTGATCGATTTCGGCGCCGCGCGCCAGACGCTATCGCTCGACACACCGCTGCTCAAGCCGATGTACACGCCCGGCTTCGCCGCGCCCGAACAATACAACAACACCCGGCGCGAACTTCTGGGGCCGTGGACAGATATTTACTCGATCGGCGCCAGCATGTATGCCTGCATGGCGGCGGCGGCGCCTCAGGCAGCCGACCAGCGCCTCGAGCGCGATCAGTTGGCCCCGGCCGTCAAGCGGTGGCCCGACAAGTATTCAAGACAGCTGCTGGAAACCGTGGACTGGTGCATACGGCTCAATTACCTCGAACGCCCGCAAAGCGTGTTCGCCCTGCAGAAGGCGCTTGCCGACAAGGCGCGCATCGTGCCCCGGATCACCTTCCTGGGCGGCCTGCGCAAGCGGGTACGCGCCCTGATCAAATGAAATTCACCATCTACCAGGAAAGCCGGCCGGGCAAGCGCCCGACCAACGAGGACCGCATCGCCTACAGCTATTCGCGCGACACGCTGCTGATGGTCGTCGCCGACGGCATGGGCGGGCACCTGCATGGCGAAGTGGCGGCGCAGATCGCCGTGCAGTACATCACCGAAGCCTTCCAGCGCGAGGCCCACCCGGCGCTGAAGGATCCCTTCCTGTTCCTCTCCGGCGCGCTCTCCAACGCCCACCACGCCATTCTCGACTATGCCGCGGACCGCCTCCTGCCGGAGGCGCCGCGCACCACCTGCGTCGCCTGCGTCGTGCAGGACTCCATCGCCTACTGGGCGCACGCGGGCGATTCGCGCCTGTATGCCATCCGCGGCGGCCGCGTCCTGGGCGTCACGCGCGACCATTCGCGCGTGCAGCGCATGGTCGAGGACGGCCTCATTACGGCTGAGGCAGCCGTCCGTCATCCGGCGCGCAATCGAATTTTCAGCTGCCTGGGTGGCGCCAGCGCGCCGCAAATCGACTTCTCCAAGAAGACGCCGCTGATGACCGGCGACGTCATTCTGCTCTGCTCGGACGGCGTGTGGGGGCCGCTGCCGAGCGACGTGATTCCCCGCGCCATGAGCACCGGCAACGTCCTGCAGGCAACGCCGGCCCTGCTGAACCAGGCCGAAGCCCGCGGCGGCGAGAACGCCGACAACCTGTCCATGATCGCCATCCGCTGGGAGGACAGCTACGCCGAGGACACGCTCGGCAGCGTGTCGACAAAAACCATGCCGATCGATTCCTTCACGACGCAGATGGAAGCCTTCGCCAAGGCGCGCAAGGGCGCCCAGCCCATGCCCAACCTGTCGGACGAGGATATCGAGCGGGCCATCCAGGAAATCAACGCGGCCATACGGAAATTTTCCAAGTGAGGGGTGAGGCGTGAGGAATGAGGAGAAATCGAGACCGAGCGGGCGCCAGGCCGACGCGCTGCGTCGCGTGACCATTACGCGCAACTTCACGCGGCATGCCGAAGGCTCGGTGCTGGTCGAGTTCGGCGACACCAGGGTGCTGTGCACCGCCAGCGTCGAGACGGGCGTGCCGGGGTTCCTGCGCGGCCTCGGCCAGGGCTGGCTCACCGCCGAGTACGGCATGCTGCCGCGCTCGACGCACACGCGCACCGCGCGCGAGGCGGCCAAGGGCAAGCAAAGCGGGCGCACGCTGGAAATCCAGCGCCTGATCGGCCGCAGCCTGCGCGCCGTCACCGACCTCGAGGCGCTCGGCGAGCGCACCGTGCAGATCGACTGCGATGTGCTGCAGGCCGACGGCGGCACGCGCACCGCTTCCATCACCGGCGCCTGCGTCGCCGCGCACGATGCCTTCTCCAAACTGGTCGCCGCGGGCGCCATCCCGCGCCACCCGCTGCGCGAGCTGGTCGCGGCGATTTCCGTCGGCATCTACGACGGCGCGCCGGTGCTCGACCTCGATTACCCGGAAGACTCCGCCTGCGACACCGACATGAACGTGGTGATGACGGCCTCGGGCGGCATGATCGAGGTGCAGGGCACGGCGGAAGGCGTCCCCTTCACTCGCGCCGAGTTGGACACCCTGCTGAGTCTGGCCGAGCGCGGCATCGCGCAATTGATCGCCGCGCAGAAGGCGGCCCTGGGACTATGAAACCGCATTCGACACAGAGCGCACAGAGGCGCAGAGGACACGGAGAAAGACTGGAACGAATCCGGTTCTCTGTGATCTCCGTGTCTCTGTGTTCTCCGTGTTGAAAGAGGTTCTCCCCATGTTCGACAAGCTCGTCCTCGCCTCCAACAACCCCGGCAAGCTGCGCGAGTTCTCCGCACTGTTCGCGCCCTTCAGCATTGAAGTCATGCCGCAATCGGCTTTCGACATCCCCGAAGCGGAAGAACCGCACTGCACTTTCCTGGAAAACGCGCTGGCCAAGGCGCGTCACGCCGCGCGGTTGGCGGGCCTGCCGGCCCTCTCCGACGACTCAGGCCTGTGCGTACCCGCCTTGGGCGGGGAACCCGGCGTGCACTCCGCCTACTTTGCAGGCAAGGAAGGCGACCGGGCCACACGGGACGCCCGCAACAACGCCCGGCTCCTGTCGGCGCTCGAAGGCTGCGCCGACCGCCGCGCCCATTACTACTGCGTGCTGGTGCTGGTGCGCCATGCCGACGACCCGCAACCGCTCATCGCCGAGGGCGAATGGCACGGCGAGATCCTCACCGCGCCGCGTGGCACGGGCGGCTTCGGCTACGACCCGCTGTTTTACATACCCTCGATGAACTGCGCCTCGGCGGAACTGGCGCCGCAAGACAAGAACGGCATCAGCCACCGCGCACTCGCCTTCGGCAAACTTGCCGAGCGCTTGCGCGCGGGGCTCTGATCCATTTCGTGACGCATCGCGTCATCCCGATCGTTTCCGATGCTCGCCGCAGTGCGGGGACGGGCCTTGCCGCCCTGCCGCCCCTTTCTCTCTACGTGCACGTCCCCTGGTGCGTGCGCAAGTGCCCCTACTGCGACTTCAATTCGCACGAAGCGCGTGACGGCATTCCGGAAGCGGCCTATCTCGCCGCCCTGATCGCCGATCTGGAGCACGCCCTCCCCCTGATATGGGGCCGCCCCATCATCAGCATGTTCATCGGCGGCGGCACGCCCAGCCTGCTCGCGCCGGAATCGGTCGACGCCCTGCTTTCCGCCGTGCGCGCGCGGCTGACTTTGCAGCCCGACGCCGAAATCACCCTGGAAGCGAATCCGGGCGCCGTCGAGGCCGACCGTTTTTCCGCCTACCGCGCCGCCGGCGTGAACCGGCTCTCCGTCGGCGTGCAGAGTTTCAATCCGCGCCATCTTGCTGCGCTGGGCCGCATCCACAACGCCGTCGAGGCGCGCCGGGCCGTCGAACTCGCACTGAAGTGCTTCGACAAGGTCAACCTCGACATGATGTACGCCCTGCCCGAGCAAACGCTGGAAGAGGCGCGCGCCGACATCCGCCAAGCGGCGGCCTTCGGCACGCCGCACCTGTCGGCCTATCACCTGACGCTGGAGCCGAACACCGCCTTCCACCGCGCCCCGCCGCCGCTGCCGGATGCCGACCTCGCGGCGCAGATGCAGGACACGGTCGAGGACACGCTGGCCTCGCTCGGCTACGGTCACTACGAAATCTCCGCATTCGCCCGACCCGGCAGCGAATGCCGGCACAACCTCAATTACTGGCTGTTCGGCGACTATCTCGGCATCGGCGCGGGCGCGCATGGCAAGCTCTCGTCACCTGATCGTGTGCTGCGACAGATGCGGCACAAGCGTCCGCAAGCCTATCTGCAGGCGGTGGTGCGCGGCGACGCGGTGCAGGAAGCGCACGAAGTCGGTGCCGAAGAATTGCCCTTCGAGTTCATGATGAACGCGCTGCGGCTGACAGAAGGCTTCCCGCTGCGGCTATTCGCCGAGCGGACGGGACTGACTTTGGACACAGTTCGGCCGCAACTGGACGAGGCGGCAACGCGCGGCCTGCTGGTCGAGACGGCGGAGCGCATCGCGCCGACCGAACACGGCCGGCGCTTTCTCAACGACCTGCTGCAGATATTCCTCAGGAATTGATCAGGGGCTCGGTGCGTTTCAGCCAGTGCTCGACTAAAGCACGGCCGGCACCATCCGCCTCGAGCTCCGTCCAGCGGCGACCCAACTCGTTCATGATGTCGCTCACCTGCCAGCGCGATTCGCGCACCATGAGTTGCATCTCGGCGAGCGCGACGGCATCGTCCTCGATGCCTGCGGTAAGCGCCGCCAGCTCGTCCGGATGGAAACCGGTTTCCAGCAATCGGATGGCCATAGACGTGGCGCAACTCGGCCGCCTCGAGCCGGCGGCCGGGCCGCAGCAACTCGGGGTCGATGTGCAATTCGCCGATGTCGTGGAACATGCCCGCTGCCGCGACAGTCGCCAGATCGCGGTCGGGCAGGCGGCTCTTGATGGCCAGGAAGAGCGCGATCAGTGTTGTCTGCACGCTATGCTCGAAAATCCCCGGCCGCTGCTCGCGCGCCACCGTGAGTTTGAAAGCCAGCGGCGGCGCCAGCGGCATGGCGTAGAAGGCATTGAGCAGTCGCTCCGTTCCGGGCAAAGCGGAACGAATAAGCTGGAAACGCGGCTCGGTATCCAATATTTCGCGGGCGCGCTCGCGCAGACTGACGTGGGTGACACCGTTGGCGACAGACAGGCATTCGTCGATGGGCGGCAAAAGCTTGTGCTGCACCAGCATTTCACGAAAGGCGGAGTTGATGCGCACGCCCTTCTCGATCAGCTCGATGCCACGACGGGTAAACACCGCCTGGCTGGTGACGACCTCGTGCGTGTCCCCCAGCGCCGTGACGCTGTTGAGGTAATGCTCGTCGTAGCGTTCCATCCGATCTATGCGCAAAGCGCCACAAAGCTCCCCTCTCCCGCGCCCCGAAGGAAGTACCCTTGGGGTGCACGCGGGAGAGGGGTTGGGGGAGAGGGTACGAAGGCTGGACTCATGGCGCTCGCCTGCGAAACACGATGTCCCAGACGCCGTGCCCCAGCTTCAAACCCCGCGTTTCGAACTTGGTTTGCGGGCGATACGCCGGTCGCGGCGCAAAGCCTGTCCTGGGCTCCGCCGAAGGGCCCGCCGCTGTGTTCTCCAGTTGCGGCTCGGCGCCGAGCACGTCCAGCATCTGCTCGGCGTATTCCTGCCAGTCGGTGGCCAGGTGCAGATAGCCGCCCGGCTTGAGCCGGCTCGCCAGCAACGCGACAAAGTCAGCCTGCACGAGACGGCGCTTGTGATGGCGCTTCTTCGGCCAGGGATCGGGAAAGAAGATGTGTGCGCCGTCGAGCGAAGCCGGCACGATCATCTCGCGCAGCACCTCCACCGCATCATGCTGGATGATGCGCACGTTGCTCAAATGACTCGAGTCGATCTGTTTGAGCAGGCTGCCCACCCCGGGCGTATGCACTTCGATGCCGAGGTAATCGTTCTCCGGGTGCGCCGCAGCAATTTCTGCGGTCGTCTCACCCATGCCGAAGCCGATTTCCAGGATTTTCGGTCCCGTCCTGCCAAAAACCTTTGCAAGATCAATTGGCTGTGGTGAGCATACAATCCCGTAGCGTGGCAGCAGCTGATCGTGTGCGCGCGCCTGGGCATTTGAAACGCGGCCCTGACGCAAGACGTAGCTGCGTATCGGGCGTTTTGTGGATTCAGCCTCGGGCGTCATGGGAAGGGCAGCAGGCGGGGATTCTGAAATTTCCCTAAAGAAACAAGCCCGGGGGCCGTATAACCAAGGTACTGCAGTCTAATGGCAGCGCTCCCTACAGTAAAGGCGGGAAGACCCGGCGACCATGCCCAAGAAGCACCCAGGCTCACAGATGCTCATCCGCGGCTCGGCGCTGATCGCCGCGCTGCTGCTCGGCATGGCGCTGGCAATGCGCTGGCAGGGCGGGGCTTTCCAACTGCAAGCGGGCACGGTGCTGATGGTGGCGCTCGGCTTTACCCTGTTTGCCGTTCTTGTCTGGGGCGCCACCCTGCAAATGCGCCGCCTGGAAAGCGACGGTAACGAACTCGGCGAGAGTTACGATGCCCTCCTTGAAACCGCGCCCGGCGGCATCCTCGTCAGCGACGACAAGGGAGCAATCCTGAAAGCCAACGCCCGCGCCGAGCAGTTGTTCGGTTACGGTTCGGGGGAGATGACGGGCCTGCCCATCGAGGCGCTGGTGCCGGAATCCCTGCGTCATCGGCACGCCTCGCTGCGCGAGGGCTTCGCCAGCCAGCCAAAACAGCGCCGCATGGGAACCGGCCCCGAGGCGCCCCTGCGTGCCCGGCGCAAGGACGGCAGCGAATTTTCCGCCAGCATCAGCCTGGGGCCGCGCCAGACCGCCAAGGGCCTGCGGATAACGGCGGTCATCCATGACGTCACCGCCGCGGTACAGCGTGAAATCGAGATCCAGCGGTCCAACCGCGCCCTGCGCCTGATCTCTGCCGTGAACCGCGCCATGCACGACGCGGACAACCAGATGGATCTGCTCGGGGCCATCTGCAACATCGTCATCGAAGTCGGCGGCTACCGCTTCGTATGGATCGGCTATGCGGAAAACGATGAACTTAAAACCATCACGCCGGTCGCCCAGGCAGGATTCGACGGCGGCTCCTTGTCCGGCTCGTTTGTCTCATGGGACGAAACAACGCCCAACGGTCAGGGCACGGCGGGAACGACCCTGCGCAGCGGCCATCCCTGCATCATTCGCGGTTCCGCCACCGACGAGCGCATGGCCCCCTGGCGGGAAACGCTGCTGTCGCTCGGTTTTGCTTCGGCGGGATCTTTCCCGCTGAACATCGGCGATATTCGGGGCGTGCTGGTCATCTACTCCGCTACGGAAGACGCTTTCGCAGCCGAGGAATGCGCCCTTCTGGAGGACCTGGCCGGGGACATCAGCCACGGCCTCAGAGGTTTTCGCGACAGTGAAAGCCGGGCGCAGGCCGAAACCGCCTTGCGCAGAAGCGAGGCCCTTCTCGACCGCGCCCAGCAGATCGCCCATGTCGGCAGCTGGGAATGGGATCTCTTCAGCCAGGGGGTGCAGTGGTCCGATCAGAATTACCGCATCTTCGGCTATGAGCCGGGCGAGGTCGCGCCGGGAAAGGGGTCAATGATCGCCCGCACCCACCCGGACGACCGCGACCGGGTGTCCGAGAGCCTGCACTCGCTCGCCCAGGGCGAGGTGTCGTCGCTGGAGATCGAACACAGCGTTGTCTGGGAAGATGGCACAGTCCGCCACGTGCATATGTTGTGCGAGGTGGAATTCCGCGACGACAAGCCTGCCCGCATCATCGGCACCACTCAGGACGTCACCGCCCAATTGCAGCGCGAGATCGAGATCCAGCGCACCAACCGCGCCCTGCGCATGCTTTCCGCCGTTGCCCAGGCGACGCGTGAAGCCGTCGACGAGGCCACCCTGCTGCAGCGTGCCTGCGACATCGTCGTCGAAACAGGCGGCTACTCCTTTGCCTGGATCGCCGGCAAGGAGTACGGCCCGGAGAAGCGGGCGGGACTCCTTGCCGGAGCCGGCGACCCGGCAATGCACACCCGTTTGGGATCCGGCATCGTTACCTGGGACGAAAACCAGGAACGAGGCCACGGCACGGTAGGGCGCGCGCTGCGCAGCGGCCAGCCCTGCATCGTGCGCGATGTGCTGACCGACCCGCTGTATGCCCCCTGGCTCGACTTCGCGCTGGAAATGAAATTCCATGCCTGTTCCTCCTTCCCCCTGTTAGTTGACGGGAAGATCGAAGGGGCACTGGTCATCTATGCCACCAACGACACCTTCGGCGAGGCTGAATGCGGCCTGCTGGAGGATCTCGCTCGCGACATCGGTCACGAGCTGGCTGCCCTGCGCGCCGAGGCCGGGCGCAACGAAGCGGAGGCGGCCCTACGGCGCAACGAAGCCCTGCTCGGCCGCGCCGAGGCGCTCGCCCATGTCGGCAGTTGGGAATGGGACATGCGCACGCAGGCGCTACAGTGGTCCGAGGAAACCTACCGTATTCTGGGCTTCGATCCTTACGATGTGGAACCGAGGACCGGCTTGGTCCTGGAGCGCACCCATCCAGACGACCGCGCCGCCCTCAAGGCCATGCTGGATGACGTGGTCAGCGGCAATGCACTATCCGCCGAACTGGATTACCGCATTCTGCTGCCGGATGACCAGACACGCTGGGTGCATACCAAGGCCGAAATGGAGTACCACGACACCGGTCCGCTGCGCGTGACGGGCATGCTGCAGGACATTTCGGAACGAAAGCGCTTCGAGCAGAAACTGTCGGAAATGGCGAGTTTCGACACGCTGACCGGTCTGCCCAACCGCAATCTCCTCAACGACCGCCTCGGCCAGGCGCTGGCGCACGCCAGCCGACACAACGGCCTGATGGCGGTCGGCTTCGTCGATCTGGATCGCTTCAAGACGATCAATGACACGCTCGGCCACGACGCCGGCGACGAGCTGCTGAAGGAGATCGCGCGCCGGCTCTCCGGTTGCCTGCGCAGCAGCGACACCGTCGCCCGACAGGGCGGCGACGAATTCGTCGTGGTGCTCAACGACCTGGTGCGGCCGGAGGACGCCACCATCGTGGCGCAGAAGCTGCTTGACGCGCTCAGCCCGCCAATGACGCTCTCCGGGCGCGAGATCGTGCCCGGGGCGAGCCTCGGTTTCGCCCTCTACCCGAAGGACGGCGACAACCTGCAGTCACTGCTGATGTCGGCGGACAAGGCCATGTACGCCGCCAAGCAGGCCGGCCGCGGCCAGTACCGCTTCTTCGATCCCGAGCTGAATCGCGCCGCCGCCGACTGGCTGGAAGTCGGCGCCGAACTGCACTACGCACTGGAACGAAACGAGTTCGAGCTGCACTACCAGCCCAAGGTGGATTTACGCAGCGGCGCCATCACCGGAGTGGAAGCGCTGCTGCGCTGGCGCAGCCCGGACATGGGCCTGGTGCCGCCGAACAAGTTCATCCCGATTCTCGAGGAGACCGGCTTGATCCTGGAGGTGGGGGAATGGGTTATCGCGCGCGCCTGCCGCCAGGCGCGGCTGTGGCAGGAGCAGGGGCTGCCGCCGCTGCGCATCGCCGTCAACCTGTCGCCGCGCCAGTTCCAGCAACGCGATCTGGCCCAGCGCATCCGCACCCTCATCGACCAGCCCGATTTCCTGCCCGAATACCTCGAGCTGGAAATCACCGAAAGCATGGTGATGCAGCAGGTCGACCGTGCCATCGCCACGCTGGAGGAACTGCGCCGGATCGGCGTGCGCATCGCCATCGACGATTTCGGCACCGGCTACTCGTCGCTGGCGGTGCTGAAACGCTTCCCGGTGGATTGCCTCAAGGTGGATCGCTCCTTCGTGCGCGACATTCCGGACGATGCCGGCGACATGGCGATCACGCGTTCGATCATTGCGCTGGCGCACAGCATGGGCCTGTCGGTGGTGGCGGAAGGCGTCGAAACGGTAGCGCAGCGGGAATTCCTGGTGGAATGCGGCTGTGACGAAATGCAGGGCTTCCTCTTCTCCAAGCCCCTGCCGGCGGAGGAACTCGCCGAGCGCGTGCTCGGCCACATTAAAACCGCGCTGGCAGCCTGATCAGGTCTTGCCGATAAGTCCGCCGGTCGGCGAGCTGGGCGAAGCGGTATAGGGTTTTTTCGGCATGCGTCCGGCCAGAAACGCCTCGCGCCCCGCCTCCACAGCCTTCCTCATGGCGGAAGCCATCAGCACCGGGTTCTGCGCACCGGCAATCGCCGTGTTCATCAGCACGCCGTCGCAGCCCAGCTCCATGGCGATGGCCGCGTCGGAAGCAGTACCAACACCCGCGTCCACCAGCACCGGCACCTTGGCGTTGTCGATGATGAGGCGCAAGTTCCACGGATTGAGGATGCCCATGCCGGAACCGATCAGCGAGGCCAGCGGCATCACCGCCACGCAGCCGATCTCTTCCAGCCGCTTGGCCTGGATCGGGTCGTCGGCGCAGTACACCATCACCTTGAAACCGTCCTTCACCAGCGTCTCCGCCGCCGCGAGGGTCTGCGGCATGTCCGGGAACAGCGTCTGTGCATCGCCCAGCACTTCCAGCTTGACCAGGTCGTGGCCATCGAGCAGTTCGCGCGCCAGGCGCAGCGTGCGCACGGCATCCTCCGCCGTATAGCAGCCGGCGGTGTTCGGCAGCAGGGTGTATTTCGACGGCGGCAGATAGTCGAGCAGGCTCGGCTGGCCCGGCTCCTGGCCGATGTTGGTGCGGCGGATCGCCACGGTGACGATCTCGGCGCCGGAGGCCTCGATGGCCGCGCGGGTCTCGTCGAAATCCTTGTACTTGCCGGTGCCGACGAGCAGGCGCGATGCGTAGGTCTTGCCGGCAATGGTTAGAACGTCTTGCATACCTGTCTCTCTGGGTTCGTCATTCCCGCGAAGCTTGTCCCCGCATGTCTGAAGCGGGGAGCGGGAATCCATGAAAGTCCACCACTGGATTCCCGCTTTCGCGGGAATGACATGAATTGAATTATCCGCCGCCGACGGCGATGACGATTTCGATGCGATCGCCCTCGGCAAGCTGCGTGGCGGCGTGCCCGCTCTTCGGCACGATTTCGCCGTTGCGCTCGACGGCCAGGCGCTTGCCTTCCAGCCCCATCCCGCGCAACAACTCAGCCACCGAGAGCGCGGCCGCGACGCTGCGCTTCTCGCCGTTGACACTGATTTCCATGCGGGAATTCTAACAGGTAGAATGCTGCCGTTCGCGGGTGTAGTTCAATGGCAGAACGGCAGCTTCCCAAGCTGCATACGAGGGTTCGATTCCCTTCACCCGCTCCAAAAAAACAAACCGGCCAGCCCGCCGGTTTTTTGTTCGCAGCCGCAAGCGTCTTCAGTCGCGCAAGCTGCGGTAACGCCCGCCATGAAACACCAGCGGCGCCTTGTCCTGCCGGCTGCAGTTCTCGACGCGGCCGATGAAAATGAGGTGGTCGCCGCCGGCATGCTGTATTTCGTTGCGGCATTCGAGGGCGGCGCAACAACCGGCAAGCAGCGGCGTGCCGCCGCGGCCTTCGCGCCAGTCGATGTCGGAAAATTTGTCGCTGTTGCGCTGGGCAAAGCGTTCCGAAACCGCCTGCTGGTCGGCCGCCAGCACATTCACTGCGAAATGGGACGCCTTGCGAAACGCCTCGAGGTTCGGCGAGGCCAGCGACAGGCTCCACAGAATCAGCGGCGGCTCGAGCGACACGGTGTTGAAGGAATTCACCGTCAAGCCGATGGCGCGCCCGTCCGGGTCGAGCGCGGTCACCACGGTGACGCCGGTGGCGAAGGCGCCCAGCGCGTCGCGCAGGGCGCGATGCTCGATGTCGGTCCAGGCATCCTGGGGGGTTTCTCTTGGCATATTCATGATTCTGTTATCGGATCCATTGCCTTGTTGCTTTAGAATTCAAGCAAGCCTATCCCGCCCGCGCCCGCCTGACAAGCAAAGAGCCTATTCAAAAAATGGTTTCACCCTCGAGCGCCGGCGACTTCGCCCACCGCATCATCGCCTGGCAAAAGCAGTCCGGCCGCCACGACCTGCCCTGGCAGCAGAACGGGCGCAAGGGCGACCCCTACCGCATCTGGCTCTCCGAAATCATGCTGCAGCAGACGCAGGTCGCCACGGTAATCCCCTACTACCAGCGCTTCCTCGCACGCTTTCCCGATCTCGCCAGCCTCGCTGCCGCGCCGTCCGAAGCGGTCATGGCACTGTGGAGCGGGCTTGGCTATTACGCGCGGGCGCGCAATCTGCAGCGGGCAGCCCAATTGATCGTCGCGGAATGGGGCGGACGCTTTCCGCAGCGCATCGAGGACATCGAGCGCCTGCCGGGCATCGGCCGCTCGACCGCTGCCGCCATCGCCGTGTTCTCCTTCGGCGCACGCACGGCCATCCTCGACGGCAACGTCAAGCGCGTGCTGACGCGGGCCTTCGGCATCGAAGGCTTTCCCGGCGAGAAGGCGGTGGAGCAGCGGCTGTGGGCGCTCACCGAATCGCTGCTGCCCGAGCGCGGCATCAAAGGCTATACGCAAGGATTGATGGATCTCGGCGCGACGCTGTGCACGCGCAACCAGCCGCGCTGCGGCGACTGTCCAGCCGCCGCGCAGTGCGTGGCGCTGAGGGAGAACCGCATCGCCGCGCTGCCGACGCCACGCGCCAGGCGCACCGTGCCGCAGCGCGCGGTGACGCTGCTGGTGCTGTGCTGCCGCGGCCGCGTGCTGATGGAGCGGCGCCCGCCGAAAGGCATCTGGGGCGGGCTGCTGTCGCTGCCCGAGCTTGCGGCCGGTCAGCACCCTCGCCGCTACGCCGGCGCGACACAACTGCCCGTGGTGCGCCACGCCTTCACGCACTTTCGCCTGGACATCACGCCGCTGCTGTGCAAAGTCAGTCGCTGCAGTACGCCGAAGGAATTCCCCTTGGGGGATACGCCGGAGGGCGGCGTCTGGTTGAGCCTGAAGATGCTGGACGAGGCGCCGCTGCCGGCGCCGATCCGCAAGATACTGGAGAAACTGGCGGCCACCTAGCGTGGGAGCGGCGTCCACGCCGCGATTGCGCCCCGCAGGAAGTACCCTTGGGGTGCAGCTCTCGATATCGCGGCGTGGACGCCGCTCCTACATATTCTGCGGAGCGCTGCCTTTATTTCACCAATCCGCGTTGGGCGAGAAACTTGAAGACGATCTCCAGTCGCGAAATCGGGTCTTCCAGTTCGAGCAGCTTCTGGCGCGCGATGGCCGGGATCGGCAGCAGTTCGCTGAAGCGGTAGCCGATCCAGGCGGCATCATCAAAACGATGCGGCGGCGGCAGGCGCTCCTCGCCTCCCTCCGCCACCATCGCCTGCAGCGGCGGCACCAGCGTGGCGAGCGCCTCGGGCACGGGCAGGGTTTCCTCGGCGGGAATCGATTCGACGCGTGCGTGCAGCAGGCCCTCGCGGTCGGCTTTGCTGGACAGGATGCGGAAGCGGCCATCGCCGCGCACCATGATGTTGAGAATGCCCGGCTGCGTCATGTCCCAGGCGACGATGCGCGCCTGCGTGCCCACCGGGTGCGGCTGCGCCGGCGCGCCCACCTCGGCGCCCTCCGCGATCAGGCAAATGCCGAAAGCGGTCTCCTGCTTGAAGCAATCCGTTACCAGCGTCATGTAGCGCTGCTCGAAAACCCGCAGCGACAGCGTACCGCCGGGAAACAGCACGGCATTGAGGGGGAATAACCGCAGCTCGATGGGTTGCGGCGCTTCGTCGCGCCGCGGGGGAAATTTGAATATCGGCAAGATCAGGTTCTGTCGTTCGTTGCTGTGCCGGAGCGTGCAGCGGTGGAGGCACTTTCTTCGAGCAGTTTCGCCGCGGCAAGTCCGTTGGCCAGCCCGAATAGTAACGCGGCGAGGGCAAAGAACGGCAGCAGGTAGAGCAGGCCGTCGTGCGGCACCAGCCACAGGCGCGCTACGATCAACTGGCCGGCGATGTGGGCGAAGGCGGCAGCGAGGCTCTGGCTCACCGGGCCGAACCAGCGCGCCGGGAGGTGCATGGCCAGGCCCAGCGCGACGAGGCTGGCGAGTGCGCCAGCGAGGCTGAGAAAGAAGCCCGGCGCAAGGAACTGGCCAAGCAGCAGGCTGCCCGCCACGACACGCAGCAGCGTTACCCAGACGGCGTCGCGCCAGCCATAGCGCGCCAGCACGATGAGCGTGATGATATTGGCCAGGCCCGGCTTCACGCCCGGCAACGGCAAGGGGATCGCTGCCTCGACCACCGACAGCGCGATGGCCGCCGCCGCATAGCGCGCGATGCGGTGGTCGTCGGCGGTGGGCCTCAATTCAATAGGCGAGGCTGTCATGGTTCGCGGCTCGTCCGGCGATGGACAGGCTGAGGTGGCTCGGCGCGCAGATGGCGATGGCGTTGGGCTGGGTCAGCCAGCCCTGGCGCACGCAGTATTGGCGCGGGCCGGGGTCGGCGGCGACTCGGGCGCGGCCCGGCTGCACCTCGATGACGCTGGTGCCCAGCGCGCCCGCCACCTCGATGCGCCGCGCCTGTGTAAGCGGGAGTTCGGCGACGACGACGCCGTCGCGCCGCACCACCGCCTTTTCCGCCGCGCCACCCGAGAAGGCGATCGGCGCCAGGGCCGCCGTGCCGGCGGCGGCCAGCAGCAGCATGGCCCAGTCGCCCGGCCGCATCAATCTGAACAAGGCACTCACAGCAGGGCGCGGTGGCGCACCAGCACGCGCGCCTGCTCGCTGAATTCGCGCGCCAGCCACTCTGCAAGGTACACCGAGCGGTGCTGGCCACCGGTGCAGCCGATCGCCACGGTGAGATAGCTGCGGTTGTCGCGCACGTAGGCGGGCAGCCAGTCGGCAAGAAAGCGGCGAATGTCCTGCGCCATCCTGCCCACGGCCTCCTGCCCTTCGAGGAAGCGCGCCACCTCGGGGTCGCGCCCGGTGAGCGGGCGCAGCAGCGGATCGTAGTGCGGGTTGGGCAGGCAGCGCACGTCGAAGACCAGGTCGGCATCCAGCGGGATGCCGTGCTTGTAGCCGAAGGACTCGAACAGCAAAGTCAGCCCCTGCGATACGCCGAGCTGGGCGAAATCGAGGACCCAGGCGCGCAGGGCGTTGGGATGCAGGCTGCTGGTGTCGATGCGGTTGCCCAGGCCCGCGATGTTCTCCAGCATTCCGCGCTCGCGCACGATGGCCTCGGCCAGGGTGGTGTCGGCATTCGACAGCGGGTGGCTGCGCCGCGTCTCGGAAAAGCGCGCGATGAGGGATTCGTCGCGCGCCTCGAGAAAGAGGAAGCACGGTTCGATGCCCTCGGTACCAATTGCGCGCAGATCGCGCAGTTGCTGCGGCAGCGCGGCGATGGAGACGCCGGCACGCACGTCGATCGCCACCGCCATCTTCCCGCATCCCTCGTCGCGCTGCTGGCGCACCAGTTGCGGCAGCAGCGTCGCCGGCAGGTTGTCCACGCAGTAATAGCCGGTGTCCTCCAGCGCACGCAGCGCAATGCTCTTGCCGGAGCCGGACAGGCCGCTGATGAGGATGAGGTGCATGAGATAAAGTCGCTGCGAAAGGAATCAAGCATAGCCAAAAGCACCGCTTCTTGCCATCATTCGCCGTGCCAGTTCCCTCGGAGAAGGCCATGACCTTTGAAACCCTGCTCTACGAAACCGCCGGACGCATCGCCCGCATCACCCTCAACCGTCCCGAGCGGCTCAATGCCATCGGCGAAAAAATGCCCGGCGAGATCCGCGCCGCGGTGGAGCGGGCCAACGCCGACGAGGCCATCCACGTCATCGTCCTCGCCGGCGCCGGGCGCGGCTTCTGTTCGGGCTACGACCTGAAGGATTTCGCCGAAACGCAGGGCGAGAACCCCGGCGTGCAGTCGATGCCGTGGGACCCGATGATCGACTACCGCTTCATGAAGCGCTGCACCGACGACTTCTTTTCGCTGTGGCGCTCCTACAAGCCGGTGATCTGCAAGGTGCATGGCTATGCGGTGGCCGGCGGCAGCGACATCGCGCTGTGCGCCGACATCGTCATCATGGCCGAGGACGCGAAGATCGGTTACCCGCCGGCGCGCGTCTGGGGCTGTCCGACCACGGCAATGTGGGTGTACCGCATCGGCGCCGAGAAGGCGAAACGCATGCTGCTCACCGGCGACCTCATCGACGGCCGCGCGGCGAAGGCATGTGGTTCAAGGCCTACTCGGAGGAACACGGCTTCCACGAGGCCGTGCGCCTGCGCGACTCGGGCGAGCCGATTCCCGGATCGAAGCGTTAGCGCTCCGCGAATCCATCGAGGGCAATTAATGTCTGCGGCACGCACCCCGTCATTCCGGGCAAGCGCAGCGCGACCCGGAATCCAGGCGGCTACTGGATTCCCGCTTGCGCGGGAATGACAAGCAAAGCGACAACGCCGCTCATGCAATTCAGCCACGAACTGTTGGGCCCATGACCGACGACCCGACCCGCCACCGCCGCGGCGTGGCGCTGATGTTCTGCGCCGGACTCCTGTGGAGCATCGCCGGCGTGTTCACCCGCCACATCGAGCAGGCGCCGCGCTGGGAGACGACCTTCTGGCGCTCGTTTTTCTGCGCGCTGGCGATGGTCGTCATACTCCTCGTCCTGCACCGCGGCCGCGCCGTCGCCGAGGTCGTCCGGCTCGGCCGCGTCGGCTTCGTCTCGGGCGCGCTGTGGGCGGTGATGTTCACCGGCTTCATGCTCGCCCTGACGCAGACCAGCACCGCCAACACACTGGTCCTGACCAGCCTCGCTCCACTCGCCGCCGCGCTCTTCGCCTGGCTGCTGCTCGGCGAGCGCGTGCCGCGCCGCACCTGGCTGTTCATCGGCGCGGCCTTTGTCGGCATCCTCGTCATGTTCGGCGGCGAGACGGGCGGCGGGCGCATGGCCGGCAACCTGATCGCGCTCGTCGTGCCGCTGGCGGCCGGGCTCAACTTCGTGCTCATGCGCAAGACCGGCGCGCGCATCAACCTGATTCCCGCCGTGCTGGTCGGTGGCCTGCTCTCGGCGCTGGCCACGCTTCCGCTGGCCTGGCCCTTCCTCGCCTCCTCGCGCGACATCGCCATCCTCGCCCTGCTCGGCGCCCTGCAACTGGCCCTGCCCTGCGCGCTGGCCGTGATGGCGGCGCGCAGCCTCTCGCCGACGGAAGTCGCGCTGATCGGATTGACGGAAGTGGTCTTCGGCCCGCTCTGGGCCTGGCTCGGCGCGGGTGAAGTGCCGACGGCGCATGCGCTGGGCGGCGGCGCCATCGTGCTCGCCGCGCTGGCGGTGCAGACGGTGGCCTCCGGCGGCGGGCAAGCCGGCGTGCGCCGAGTCGGCTAGCGGCCGGTCGAAGAAGCGCGGGCCGGGGGCGAGCCGCCGGTCCGGCGTGGCCTGCAGAAATGAGCATTCGTTTGCAAAGGGCGTTCGCCGCATGCGCGATTGGCCATTTGCCGCCGTTTGCGACAACATATCCTGTGCTGATCAGAGGAGACGGCCGTGACCCGGAAAATACCGTGTTGATTGCCTGCCTTTCGCTGTGCCTGCTCACCGGTGCCGCGATAGCCGACGACGCCGTCAGCGAGTCAGTCATCACCGTGAAGTTTCCCGACCGCAGCATGTCGGCGCTGGTGGCCCATCTCGCGCAGCACGACCCGTTCAAGCGCGCGATCGTCCTCATGCCCGGCAGTCCGGGCATCATGAAGATCCAGTCGTTCGGGATGAAGGGGAATTTCCTCATCCGCAGCCGCAAGTTCTGGCTGGATCGGGAGACAGTCGTTTTTTCCGTGGACGCCCCGACCGACGAATGGAGCAGCTTCACGACTCGTTTTCGGGCAGGCGACCGCTATGCCGAAGATCTGCGCGGGCTGGTGCAGGAGATCGAGAAAACCTTCGGAAAACTGCCGTTGATCCTCGTCGGCACCAGCGAGGGCAGCGTCTCCGCCTACTACGCCGCCCGGGCGCTCGGCCCCGACAACGTCAAAGTAATCTTCAGCAGTTCCCTCTTCGACACGCCCGGCAATTTCCACGGCCTGGCCTCGCTCGACTTCGACGATTTCAAGACCCCGATGCTGTGGGTGCATCATGCCGACGACCCCTGCCGCTGGACGGCGTATTGGCAGGCCAGGCGGCATGCCGGAAAAACCCGCTCGCCGCTGATTACCGTCCGCTCCTCGAATCCCGGCCGAGGCCATCCCTGCCAAGCATTCTCGCAGCATGGCTTTGTAGGCGTCGAGGAGGAAACCGTGCGGGCGATGAAGCAGTGGGTCGTCAACGGCACGGCGGCGGATGTGGTCGCGCCCTAGCGTCGCGGAACCTCCCGGAGCCGCCTCGAGCCAGGTGCCATTCCGCCCCGACTGCTTATCGATTGCCCCCGCCAGGCAATTGAGGGACGAAACTCATCCATGCGCCGCTTTCGATCGTTTTCGGCGCCACCTTGCGGCCCTGGTAGAAGATTTCGATATCCCGACCTTCCGCAACTCGAACCATTTCGTCTTTTGCGACCGGGATACTTACTGTTTCGCCCTGAGATACATCGATGCGCTTGCCCTCGCCCGGATCCTTGCGCTTCTTCTTGAACAGCACGGAGGGCTCCTTGCCGATCAACAGGAAAAATCCCGTCGGCTTGCCCGGATTGACCCCTTGCACCCTGACCACCTTGTCCGTATCCGCTTCGGGAGTATCCGGGGGCGAATCCTGAGCGGCCGATTTGGCGTTCGTGTTCGCGTCTGGTGCCCGCAGTTGGGTCTGGGGTACCGGGCCGGGAACAAGGGGGGCTGCAACTCCAATATTGGGTTTCGGACCGTCCTGCTGCCCGCCGCTTGCCGCGGGCATGGCTTGCGCCGCCGGGGTTCCCTTCGTAACGGTATTTGCGGTCATCGCAACATCCGTTGCCGGTGGCGCAACAGGCGCAGGGCCCCGGTTCAGCAGCACGACCGCAAGTACGACGACAGCCAGCGCAAAGGCCGCGCCGGGCTTGCGCCACTCCCCCAACCTGCCGCCGGCCGCCACCGCATTGGCGGGTGGCATGTCCTGTTCATTGAGTGCCGCAGATTCGGGCATTTGAATGCGATGCTCCGGCAGTAACCGATCGCCATCCAGCAAGCCCATTGGCGTCAACATGCCTTCCAGGACGCCGCCCGCATGGATATCGATTCCCTTGTAAAAGGCATCCCCCACAACGCTCGCGCCCTCTTGAATCTCGATTGACGCCAATGAATGCAAGGGCCCGGACACATGGCCGCTGACGACGATGTACGGGGCTTTGACGCTGCCGGTAATATTTCCCGACTTGCCCACGACAATCGTTCCGTCGGCATCAACGTCGCACGAAACGTCGCCATGAACGTCCCCCTGAATAAGCAAAACGCCTGTTGAAGTGATATTGCCTTCAACGCTCAGGTCGGCGCCGATCAAGGTATCGGTGCGACTCTGCGCAGGTCTAACGCTCTTGCTCTTCTCGGACAAGGGATTCGCCTCTTTTCACGAAACGGAAAGCATCATGACTTTTGGAAAACAATCCGACGACCACAGCATAGTACAAGACGCATTATGGAGCTTTAAGCAGCGAAGCGAAAACAGGCTGGAGGAAAAATTTTATATTTTGGCAGTATTTGGCAGGAGGCAGAAATCGGCCATTAGCCAACACCCACCTTAAGACCAAGGCCGCGTCTTCGAAGTTGTTGACAATTCCCATATTGGGAACTATCATTCATTCCGTCTACGGGAATCCCTTCTTGAATGCGCATATTGAATTTGCCCTTGCTTGAACAATACAAACAAGATCACGCTGATGTCAGAGGGCAATTGGACGCATGGCGCGATGAGGTTGGGCGAGAAACATGGCAAACACCACAAGACATAAAGCGGCGATATAAATCTGCTGACTTCTTGTCCAACAATAGGGTGATTTTCAATATAAAGGGGAATTCGTGCAGGATGGTTGTGCAGGTTCGATACCGGGGTGGGATAGTCGTAATCGAATGGGTTGGAACCCATGCCGAATACAGCAAGAAAAAGTTTAGATGATCAAAATGCATTCAAATGTATACCGGGGGAAAGACGATGAACATTAAAGTTATCAAGAGTAGCAATGACTACACACAGGCAATGGCGCGACTCACTGCGCTGATGGCACTCGACCCCAAAGACGGTTCGAAGGAAGACAGCGAACTGGAACTTCTGGCGCTGGTGATTGAGGATTACGAGCGCAAGATTGTGCCGCCCGTGATACCCGATCCGGTGGAAGCGATTCTCTTCCGTATGGATCAGATGAAACTCGGTCGCAAAGATGTGGAGCCCTATATTGGCTCCACCTCCAAAGTCTCGGAGGTGCTATCGCGCAAGCGCCCACTGTCACTGCCTATGATTCGCCGTTTGCACAGAGGGCTGGACATCCCGGCAGATGTGCTGATCGGCAGTGCGGAAACCGGCACGGAAATCATTGGCACAGAGCCAGAGATGGAGTACACGAAGTTCCCACTAAAAGAAATGCTTGATCGCAACTGCTTCGGTGACTTCAAGGGGAATGCGCAGCGCCTAAAAGATTATGCGGAGAATTTGGTACTCAAGTTCATGCAAGGCCTATTTCACAAGCAGACAGAACCGACATTTTTGCGCGCGCCACTGCATCAACGCGGTACGCGGGATGCGAACGGGTATGCGCTGCTTGCCTGGCGGCTATGTGTAATCAAAAAGGCGCGCGCCAATCCTGCGCCGCGCGAGTACAAAAAAGGCGTCATCACAGCGAAATGGCTGAAAGACCTCGCCCGTCTCTCGGCATTCGATGACGGCCCTCGTTTGGCGCGTGAACAACTTGGGAAAGCTGGAATTACCCTGGTGATCGAGCCGCGCTTCAAAGGCACTTATCTTGATGGTGCCGCCATGCTCGATGAGGGACGCCCCATTGTGGCCATGACACTGCGCCATGATCGCCTGGATAATTTCTGGTTTGTGCTCATGCATGAATTAGCTCACGTCGCCAAGCATCTGGATGAAGCGCATCCTCTGTTCGCCGACAATCTGGATAGCCCGGATGAGTTGGATCGCAAGGAACGTGAGGCAGACGACATGGCGAGCGAAGCCCTCATCCCGCAAACTATCTGGGAAAAATCTGCCGCTCGCACCAGCCATCTGGCCAAGGATGTGATTGCCCTGGCGGAAAAGCTGGGAGTGCATCCAGCCATTGTTGTTGGCCGTGTGAGGCACGAAACAAATGATTTCCGTCTGCTTGCAAGACAACTCGGCCACGGACAAGCCAGCCGACACTTTGCATAGGGTTATAAGACTTCCATGATCACCAAACAGCAAGCCCATTGGCGTCAGCATTCCTTCCAGGACGCCGCCCGCATGAACCAGCCAGCCCTTTCCGCCTTTCTCTGGTCTGTCGCCGATCTGCTGCGCGGCGACTACAAGCAGTCCGACTACGGCAAGGTCATCCTGCCCTTCACGGTACTGCGCCGCCTCGATTGCGTGCTCGAAGCGACCAAGGCCGCCGTGCTCAAGGAATTCGAGGCCAAGAGCAAGGCCGGCCTCAACCCCGATCCCTTCCTGCTGCGCAAGTCCGGGCAGAGCTTCTACAACACCTCGCCCCTGGACATGAAAAAGCTCATGGGCGACCAGGACCACATCCGCGGCCTCGTTGCCGAAAGGAAGGCCGCATGAAGTTCGAAACCTTCAAGGCGGGCGTCTGGAAGTCCCGCTTCCAGTACAAGAGCTTCGAGCCGGTGCCCGTGAATCACGAATGGGTGTGGGAAGACGCGCGCATCAACGCGCTGCTGGAGCAAGCCAACCGGGCGCTAGGTGAGTTGAATGCCTTTTCGCTGATCGTGTCCGACACCGACCTCAACGGGGATGCAATCAGCGGACCGAGCGGCTTGTCTTCATGCGCCTCGATGAACACCGTGCGATAGCCCGCCTCGCGAGCCATGTGGCGAATTTCATTGAGCAGCACCGTCTTGCCGACACCGCGCAAGCCGGTCAGCAACAGACTTTTTTTCTGGCCGCCCCAATCGGATACGGCCCAGCAGGATGCGGGCCTCCTCAAGAATCGGTCCGCGCCCGGCCAGTTCGGGCGGTGGCGAACCGGCGCCAGGGGAAAACGGGTTTTTGATCGGGTCCATGTTCTACCTAGTTATTCGTGGTTATAGCTGATTGCAAGTATAACCAGATAAACTCACTATAAGTTACGGCCTCATACCTTGAAAACCTTCATCACCTCATCCCCCAGATGGTTGATGACCTTCACCGCGATCCGCCCTGTCGGCGATGCAGAGGTCCATTAGTCAGACTTCCCCTGCGTCCGCGTCGGCAAATGTTTCACCATGCGGTCGAAGTCCGATTCGAAACGGAGGTCGTCCAGCACCCGGAACTTGTCGAACTCCTGTTCGGCATGAGACTTGGCCAGCTCAGCCGAAACCTTGCCGGCGCCCTGCAAAATCTCGCGGTCGTTCAGGGTCAAAAAACCTTCCAGTTTGCTGATCCAGTCCAGCATGGTCATGACGATCCGCCGTGCCGCCTGCCCTTCGGCAAAAATCAGGTACTGCTCGGCCAGATTATTGAGGGCGCGCAGTTCTTCCTCATTCAGGAAATTCTTGGCGACGCTCACATCGGCCTTGCGGATGCGTGCGCCTTCCCAGGTCGTCAGTCCCATGTTCGGTTGGCTGCTGTCGGCACGGGCGGCGATCAACTCGGCGGCGGTCTGGCCGTGAATCGCGTAGTGCACCTTGTTCTGCACCGTGGCGAAAAATTCCTGAGTAAGCGCATGACTGGCATCGTAATCAACGCTGGTCGCGTAGATGTCCGTGATCTTCTGGTAGAAACGCCGCTCGCTGGTGCGGATGTCTTGCAGGCGGCGGGTCAGCTCGTCGAAGTAGTCCCGCCCCTTGCCGGGATTCTTCAGGCGCTCGTCGTCCAGCACAAAACCCTTGACGATGTATTCCTTCAGCTTGTCGTTGGCCCACTGGCGGAAGCGCACGCCCACCGGGCTGCGTACGCGGAAGCCCAAGGCCAGCACCATGTCCAGGTTGTAGTGCGCCACCTCGTACTGTTTACCGTCTGCGGCAGTTGTTCGGAAAAACCGAACAACTGAATTTTCATCCAGTTCGCCATCCTCGAAGATATGCTTGATGTGCTCGCTGATCGTTCCCTTGGCCTTGCCGAACAGCTCGGTCAACTGCTTCTGGCTCAGCCACAGGGTTTCCGCCTCCAGCATCACGTCGATGCGGGTGGAGCCGTCTTCGCTTTGGTAGATCAGGAATTGGCGGGGGGCGGTCATGTCTTCATCTTGTCAGCGGCATTGGCGGCTTTCTGCTCAGCGCCTGTCATTGCAAACGAAGCGTACCCGCATTGATGCCAAGGACGTTAAGCCGCTGCACAATACGCGCCTTTGCACTGGCTCGAATTTTGAAGACAAAAACGTTATTGACGCCATCGAAAAGCGAGAGCATCGGATCGCCCCTCCAGATAAATGCCCCGCGTTGAGCAATCATGCGCTCGTTGATAACATCGTTACACTCGAACAGGTAAGCCATATCCCGCCGAACCGAATTCGCTTCTTGCGCACACTTCTCGGCGAACGTATCGAGGGTTCCGGGATGGACGACATCATGATTCCGGTAAGAAGGGATGTAGTCACCAAGCGCAGCATCAAACAAATCTTGGTAGTGCGTTACTCGCCCAGGGTGATTTTTCTCTGGATTCAATATCTCCATGTAGGTGAAGAGAAGCCCGTCCCTGTCTTGGTCGTCCTTGCAAGCAAAGAAGAGTGCAACCAGCAAGTCCCGCGTAACGTCAAGCAATCGCGTGGGCCTGCCATGATGCCTCGCCAGCGCCAACCAGCCAGGGTGGTCGGGTTGGCTGAGCAAGCTCGGAAAATAAGGATCATCTGGCGGGTCTTGCTGGATATTTCGAACTACATCCCGCTCTCCAACCGTTAGTGTACGGAGTGGAAAACGATGTGTGCCATTGTCGTAATCGGGAGCAATGGTATTCGTGTTCAATCCTTGGGTACGAGCAAACAAGGGGGTCGCAGGGAAAGGGAACTCCATCGACTCCCCGCGAAACCACATGACACCTCCCAATCGACCAGCGACCGTATCAACAATGTGCCCAAGCGATGCATCGTCCTCGAAGGTATGAAACACCCGGCTTTCTGGAATTGACATGGCACTAAACCCTCGGTCGAAATTTCCGAAATTCACGCAACCTTGAACACCTTCATCACCTCATCCCCCAGATGGTTGATGACCTTCACCGCGATCCGCCCGGACTTGGGCTTCTCGAACGGGCGCGAGGTGTCGCTGTTCAGTGTCGCCCAGGCTTCCTGGTCAATTTCGGCCTTCAGCGTGGTCTTGAGGGCGCTGTAGGGGTCGTTGGCGCCGAGGAAGTAGGCGTGGCGAACAAAGAAACTTTCTTCGTTGTAGTCGGTGTCGATGAACCAGCAGGCGATGCCATCGGCGCCGTGGCTGACGACTTCGCCGGTCTGGGGTTTGAAGACATCCACGCCGTGGACAGTGATCTGTGCCTTGTGGTCAGTGGTCAGTGAAAGCGGAAAATCTGATTCGCTCAGATTTTTGAGCGCAGCGAGCGTTTGAGTCCGTTGAGCATTCGACCAACGTCCGCCGCCTGTGCCTGTAGCGGACTGATCTGATCCTTGGTGACCATACCCAGTCTCTCGGCCAGTATCAGAAAGGTTTCCACCTCCGCCAGTGAGCCGCTGGCTATCCCCAGAAATTGAAGAAACTCCCCCGTCGCGTTGCGTTCCGCTCCCTCCGCTATGTTGGCCGGTACTGAGGCTGCTGCCCGCCTGATTTGACTGATCAGCCCGAATTTTTCCTCCGGTGGAAACTGTGCTGATACGCGATAGACCATCTCGGCCAGGTCGATTGATTTCTTCCAGACTTCCAAATCCTGATAACTCTTTAACGTGCTCATAATTGGCAATCATCCTCCCGTTTCTGGTCACTAACCACTGCCCACTGATCACTGAAATATCCGGCTCGCCGAAAATGACGAAGAGGTTGCCCTTGCCTGTGTTCTTCAAGTCCTCGGCCATGTGCAGATCGGCATTCATGCGCGCCTTGAGCACGGGGATGCGGCCGAGCTTGCTGAACTCGGTGGCGTGGGCCTCGTAGTTGAAGGCGCAGGCGATCAGTACATCGAAACCGGCGTCGCCGCACTCGCGGGCGGCGGCCACCAGGTCGCTGCGCTGCACGGTGCCGAACTCCGGGCCGATGAAGATGCCGGCGCGTTTTTCGGTGAATTTCGAATTGGGAATTTCGAATTTCGAATTTTCACTATTCACCATTCCTAATTCACTATTCACCTCGTATCGCCCCTCAGCGCATACGAGGTATCCCGGCCACGGGGTCAATGCGGTAAAGGTGATGCGGCCTTCCTTGTGCGCCTGCTGCACGCCGGCGGTCTTGAGGTTTTCCAGGATCATCTGCGGGAAGGTCTGTTTCGCCACATAATCCGCGCCGGACTGGGCGGCAGTGTCGATCAGTTCGTCGTTCTCATCGACGCCCAGCATGCGATGCGGCGAGAGGCTCTCCACGGTAAAGGGACCGGCAACGCGGACGCACTTCTTGTTTTCGTAGGGCTTGTCGTAGAGGTATTCGAACTCGGCCTTGGCTGCAATCGACGCGTCGATTTCCTTCTGCCGAGCAATGCGGGCCTGCCACCAGTCGACGTGCAGCTTCTTCGCTGCATCCGGCCACTTGGTATCGGCCTCGCGCGAAATCTCCCACTCTTCCCACGCTTTCAACTCCCCTCGCCCGCTTGCGGGAGAGGGGCTGGGGGAGAGGGAGCTTTTACCTTGCGCGCCCTCTCCCGTCGCTGACGCGCCACCCTCTCCCGCAAGCGGGCGAGGGGAAATACGGCCCAGCGCCTGGTTGAGTTTCTCGCGCAGCGGCTCCAGCTTTGCCTGCCACTGGTCCCAGATGACGTCGATTTCCGCGTTGTTGGCGATGGACTTGAGCGTGATGTGCGGCACGCGCTCGTAGACGAAGCCGTGGCGGATGTTCCCCTGCACGGGCTGCGAACTCGGCGCGGTGCGGGTGACTTCGGCTTCCTTGATCTGGCCTTCGCGGGAGTCGGCCAGCAGGTAAAAGGGATAACGCGCGCCCATGATGCGGGCGCGGGCCAGCGCCAGCGCCACACGCGAAGTATCAATCGTGATCCAGCGGCGCCCCCATTGCTCGGCGACGGTGGCAGTGGTTCCAGAACCGCAGGTTGGGTCGAGCACGAGGTCGCCGGGGTCGGTGGCAAGCAGAAGACACCGTCCAATAATGGATGTTGAAGTTTGAACAACATAAATTTTCGGGTCAGATCGACTTTGGACAGCGCCGCTAATATCGGCCCAAAGATTGCCCATTGCGCCATACCCGAAGTCATTTTGTGATCTTCTGTAATTCAATTTGCCGTTCTTGGTGACCTGAAACCTATCTGCTTTTCCAATGCGAATCAGACCGGTTTCCTTTGTTTTGAACGTACCCTTCCCTGGCGTGAACTCCTCATCAAACCATCTGAACTTTGTTACATCACCATCGCCTGCTGGTCGTGAGCTGGTGACGTTGTCCAAACGGTAGAGAGAGCCATCCAAATACTCTGACGTGTAACGTCCCTCAGAGTCTTCACTTCTGCCTGAATACAAGGTTCGCGCCTTGGTTTGATCCTTGTTTTTAGCAAACCAAAGAACGAAATCACAGGTAGCTCCGAGTAGGGTATTTCCTTCGCTCGTTGTCTTACGAACTGTTATTTGACTGACGAAATTCTCATCCCCAAACACCTCATCCATCACCGCCCGAACGCGATGCACATTTTCATCCCCAATCTGCACGAAGATGGAGCCTGAATCGGTGAGCAAATCGCGGGCTACGGTGAGCCGATCACGAAGGTAGGTGAGGTAGCTGTGGATGCCGTCGCGCCATGTGTCGCGGAAGGCTTTAACCTGCTCCGGCTCGCGGGTGATGTGGTCGGCCTTGCCGTCCTTCACGTCGCGGCTGGTGGTGCTCCACTGGAAGTTGCTGTTGAATTTGATGCCGTAGGGCGGGTCGAAATAGATGCACTGCACCTTGCCACGCAGGCCCTCGCGCTCGGCCAGGCTGGCCATGACCTGGAGCGAATCGCCGAGGATCATGCGGTTGGTCCAGTTCTGGTCGTGCTGGTAGAACTCGGTCTTGTCCGCGCCCTTGGGGATGCCGTTGAAGTCGGCGAACAGGTCGGCGGTGGTCTGCCCAGACTCATGCTCGCGCTCCTTCGTGTCGCGCAGCAGATCGTCGATCAGCACCTTGGGGTGCACCTTCTACTGAATGTAGAGCGGCGGCGCGTGGACAACAAGGTCGCTCCAGTCCTGTTCGTCCTTGCCGCGCCAGACCAGTTGCGGGTCGAGGTCGGTATTGCGCGGATAGCGAATCGGCTTCGGAGCGGTCTGCTCGTTTTGAATGAAAGACTGCTGCTCGGCGGAAGGGATGTTCTTGCGACGGGCGGAGTCGTGGGTGAGGGATTCGACGGTTTTGGGGGTGGGGGTCTTTGCCATGTCTATGCCTGCTGTTTTATCTGTCGTCTGCGATGCGTCGGTGGGTGTTCGTCGGGTTCCGCCGGCTAACCTGGTCTACAGTTGCCATGTCTG
>CAMTUN010000021.1:0-13424 GCA_947084915.1 uncultured beta proteobacterium
CCCCCTTACCCATCCACTACCGCAGACTTATCCACGGCGCCGGGCGCCGGCGGTCCCTCTATGACCAGAGGTGACCGGCGCGGTGGATAAGTCGTGTTCAGCGCGCGGGGGGGGGGAGGCGTCCATACCATTTCTCCTTTGGTTGTCAGTTGCTTATTGGAATGGAAACAAAAGAGGCTGCAGCGATCACGCCTGCAGCCTCTTTTTTTACTTCATGATGAATCTTGCTGGAACTTAGAACTTCATGCCGTAGGAAATGCCCAGCGCATTCTGACGCATTTTCAGGGTCTCGGTGCCCATAGGGAACCCGGTCACAAGAGAAGTGGCCGACGGACCCGTAACCGATTTGCTGAAGGCATGCATGTACGAAACGGTCAGTTCGTCCTTGTTGGCCAGCGTCCAGGTTCCGCCCAGCGTGAGATGCTTCTCGACGACGCCCGGGGCCAATATATTGAAGGTAACATCGTCCATGGTGCCACTGCGGATCGGCATTTTGCCGTAGTTGTAACCAGCGCGCAGCGTCAGGTTACCGCTGTAGGCGTATTCCACGCCCAGCTTGAAGACCGTCTGGTCGCGCCACTTGAAGCCCGAGCCGTTGGAATCGCCCAGCCGGTTCGGAGCCACGGGCGGAAAAGGCGGCGGCAGGCTGTTGGTCACACCGTTGGCGATCGAGCTGACATCTCCGTAATTGATCTGCTGGATGTCGGCGGCAATGGTCAGCGCCGGCGTGGCCTTGAAGGCGATGCCGAAATTGTAGTTCTCCGGAATATCGAAATCGCCCTTCCCGGCAAACAGCCCCTTGTACTTGCCGAACTCGCTCATGCGAATCTTCGATGAATAGGCCGCGCCGAGCGTCACCGTGTCCGATACCTTGCCCAGCCAGCCGAGACGCACGCCGAAGCCATGCGCGCTGTCATAGCCGCGGTTCGTCGTATTGGCGCCGTTGCTGCTGAAGCCCATTTCTGCGAATGCCTGCAGGCCGTCGACCTTGAAGCGCTGATAGCCGATCAAGGGCGAAATGCCGAAGGAATGATCCTTGTTGACCTTCATAGAGAAGGTCGGTGCGATGATGAGCTGCATCAGGTCGACGCCGAGCTTGCCGCAGCCGAACAGCATATTTGACGGAGCACCCAGGCAAGAGGGTGCAAAGGCCGGCGCAAACGCACCGCCGTTGAGCCCGGGCTTGTATTCGGTATTCATGCCGCCGTTGCCGTATACCGTCACGCCAACAGCCATGTTCCAGCCGAGCATCTTGTTGTAGCCGAGTTCGGGCACGAAAAAGAGCTCGTTGGCGCTATTCGAGCTGCCGTTGTATCCGCCGCCGGCGAAAGTGCCGCCTTGCCGGGAAACGGAGCGTTCCGGCATGAACAGATCGACGCCGATGTCCATGCGATCGCCCGCCCAGACCATGCCGGCCGGGTTGTTGGCGCCGCCGAAGGTGTCGCCCGTCACCGCCGTGGCGGCCCCGCCCATCCCCTTGGCCTTCATGCCGTAGCCGTGCGAGAAATAGCCGTTGGTGGCCATGGCAGCAGGCGCCAAGGTCATTGCCAGCGCTGCGGCAGTCAGCTTGGTCTTGAACTTCATCATTCTCCCCTCCTTGTTGTGGGTGCTGGTTGCTTGTTACATGTACAAGCTGACATCCGCCTGCTGCGCCATCGGCAGGAACGTCGCCGCGCCGCAGTATTCCTTCACTTCCGGAATGAAATCGTCGTACGTGAAGCCGAACAGGTCGACCGTCATCTGGCAGCCGATCATTTCCACGCCGGCTTCGACGCACAAGCCGCGCAGTTCGCCGATTTCGGCGACACCGTTGTTCTTGATGGTCTGCTTCATGAGCATCGTCGCCATCGACTCGAAGCCGGGAATGCCGGCCTGGACGATGTTCGGGATGTTCCAGTTGAGGCTCTTGAACCAGTCCGGGCCGAAGGGCATTTTCATCGGCATGCCGGGGTTGCCGAGCGGGCTGACCTTGAGGTCGCTGATGTCCTTCTTGAGCAGGTTGAGGCCGTAGAAGGTGAAGAAAATCGAAACGTTCCAGCCCAGGGCGGCGGCCGTCGAGGCCAGGATGAAGGGCGGATAGGCCCAGTCCAGCGTGCCCTTGGTGGCGATGATGGTCATCGAGGGGGTTTTGGCGGCCCTGATTTCCTCGAGTTTCTGCGGAAGAATTTCATCGAGGCGCTGGCGGATCAGCGCATCCAGGGCGGCGTTGTCTACGGGCATATTCATATGTCAATCCTCCTTTGCGGAAGCCGCAAGGCGGCGCGATAGCCAACCTTGTCTTTATTTAAGGTATTAACGAATAATAATGTTCTAAAGTACGATTATCGGCCAGTTAATTTTATTTATCCGGCAATATCAAGAACATATGTTGCACCGCAAGAACGGGTGCGAGGGAGGGGCGGCAGCCGTTTTACCGGCTGCCGCTGGAGGAAAGGATTACTTGCGCTTGATGAAGAACTCGTATTCCTTGCCTTTCTCCGCGGTCGAGAGAAGCTCATTGCCAGTCTGTTTGGCGAAGGCGGCGAAGTCTTTCACCGAGCCGGGGTCGGTCGCCATGATGCGCAGCACCTGGCCGCTGGTCATGTCCGTCAGCGCCTTCTTGGCGCGGAGAATCGGCAGCGGGCAATTCAGCCCTTTGGCATCCAGTTCCTTGTCGAAGTTCATACCTGCTCCTTTGTGTGTAGTGTGTCGTGATCGAAGCGCGCTGCAATTCTTACGCGGCCAATATACTTTCGCGCCCGCCGGCATGCAACCCATTACCGGCAAACGGAAGGATCGAATTTCTTTCTCCAGGCATTTAAGACACCGCCTGATAGTAGAGGTTCTGCGGATGGTTCGCCTGAGCGAAGAAGAACCAGCGTTCGGCCAGGAGGCCGAGATACTGCACGGCAAAGGCGATCATCAGCACTATCGGCGAATCCATCGCCACGCCGCCAACAAGCAGAACGATCGGCAGCGGAAAGACCAGCAGGAGAAACGCCCATTTCACCTGGCGCAGCAAGGCCGCCGACTTGCCGTGGAAGAACTCCCGCGTATTGAACGATCCACCCATGGCGCCCTGCGCCTTCTGCACGATGCGCGGATGCTTCACGCCGATGGCCGTGCGCGGCGTTGACTTCGGCTTGAGGCGGGCGTTGCGCAGCAGCGATGCGGCGCGGCCAAGCAGAGCCAGCAGCGTCAGGATTATTGTCCAGCCGGCATAAAACCGCGTCACCTCCAGCCCTGCAAGTGCCGCCAATGCGGTCGCCAGCACGAAGCCCGATGCCCCGCCCAGCAAGGTGTAATTGATCACCGTCAGAGGCGTGTGCCATTCCTGCAGGAAGCGCAGGCAGGCGTAGATCATGCCGGTGCACACGAATAGCGCCAAGGCCAGTGCTGTGCCCGCCACGCCGAGAATCGCCGTGAAGTTGACCGGCGCGCCTGAAGGCAGCGTCGCCAGCACCGGGTTGAATCCCGAGTAGTGTGCTGCGCCATAGAGGAACACTGTGCCCATGAAAGCCGGCAGCACGATGACTTCGCGCGACAGCCAGGAGGTGCGCCACTTCGCCGCCGAGCGCCAGGCCCGTTCCGGATGGCCGAGGTGGAAGAAGGAGGCGATCAGGCCGGCGACGAGGAATCCCAGCGCCAGCGCGCTGCCGAAGGCATAGAAGCGGCTGTCCTGCTGCGGCAGCAGGCCGAATGCCGCATAGGACTCGACGGTGAACAGGGCAAGGAACAACCCCTGGCCGACGCCGATCAGGGTTGTGAGAAAGATGACGGAGAACGCGGGGTTCATATAAACACCTTGGCCGCGGATTTCGCGGATGAACGCCGATCAGGAATTGGGTAATCCGCGTCCATCCGCGTAATCCGCGGCGATGGAATGCTGCTTACCATGACGTCACGTCGTCGAGCGAAGGCTCGGCCTTGGCCGGCTTCGGCAGCTTGCCGTCGACCTTGAGCGGATTGTCGGCGCGCACCAGTTCATCCTCGCGGATGCGCAGCTTGGTCTTGCGCCGCGGCAGGTAATGATTGGCCGGCTGCGTGCCCCATTCGGGCATGAGCGGGTAGCCGCCGCTCTCGCGGATCGCAATCGATACCTCGGATTCCGGATCGTGCACATCGCCGAACAGGCGTGCGCTGGTTGGGCAGGCCATCACGCAGGCCGGCTTGCGGTCGCGTTCCGGCAGCGCCGTGTCGTAGATGCGATCCACGCACAGCGTGCACTTCTTCATCACCTTCTGTTTCTCGTCGATCTCGCGCGCGCCGTAGGGACAGGCCCAGGAGCAGTACTTGCAGCCGATGCACTTGTCGTAGTCGACGAGGACGATGCCGTCCTCCGCACGCTTGTAGGACGCGCCCGTCGGGCACACCGGCACGCAGGGCGGCTCCTCGCAGTGCAGGCAAGACTTGGGGAAATGCACGGTTTCCGTATTCGGGAACTCGCCCACCTCGAAGGTCTGCACGCGGTTGAAAAAGGTGCCGGTCGGATCTGCGCCGTAGGGGTCGAAGTCGCTCATCGGGCCGGCCTGCCCGGAGGTGTTCCACTCCTTGCAACTCGTCACGCAGGCGTGGCAGCCGACGCAGACGTTGAGGTCGATGACGAGGGCGAGCTGGGTCATGGCTTGGCTCCTCGCTGTTGTGGGAGCGGCGTCCACGCCGCGATTCGGCGCCCATTTCGCGGCGTGGACGCCGCTCCCACAGGGCGACTCATTTCCTTCCTCCCGCGAAGAAACTCCACACGCTCTTGCGCGCTTCCTGGCCGGGGTAGGGCTTCAGCGCCTCGAACTGCGGAGACGAGGTTTGCAAACCCGGCGCCGTCTCGCCGGGGCTGACTTTCGAAATGCGCACGCGCACGTCGTACCAGGCGGCCTGGCCGGTAATGGGGTCGGAGTTCGAAATGAACGTCTCGCCCCTCTCCCCCTGCCCCTCTCCCCGCTGGGGCGAGGGGAGTTCCTCGGAGATGATGTGATTGAGCAGGAAACCCAGCTTCGATTCGTTGGCATCCGGCGTCAGGTTCCAGGCGCCGGCGGCCTTGCCGATGGCGTTCCAGGTCCACACCGTGCCCGGCTCCACCGCCTCGGAATGGCGCGCCATGCAGCGCACCCTGCCCCACTGCGACTCCACCCAGATCCAGTCGTCGTCGGCGATGCCGGCGAGCCGCGCCGTGCGCGCATTGATGAACAGATAGTTGTGCGCGTGGATCTGCCGCAGCCAGGCGTTCTGCGAATCCCACGAGTGGTACATCGCCATCGGCCGCTGCGTCACCGCGGCGAGCGGATACTTGTGCGTGTCGGTTGCCTGCACTTCGAGCGGATCGAAATAGAAGGGCAGCGGATCGAAGTAGGTCTCGATGCGCTGCTTCAGGTGTTCCGGGGGCTTGCGCGTGATGCCCTTGCCTTGCGCCGCCAGGCGGAATTTCTGCAGCACCTCGGAGTAGAGGTGGATGAGGATCGGCTCGGCGTAGCGCGTGATGCGGCTGCGCTGCGACCACTCCAGGTAGCCCTTGTTCCAGTTGCGCATGTACTGGTAGGAGCGCGGCAGCACATGGTGGTAGACGCAGTTGTTGGCCGCATACATTTCCCACTGGCGCGGATTCGGTTCGCCGCGCATGAACTTCTCGCCGCCCTTGCCGCGCCAGCCGGCGAGAAAGCCGATGCCCGAGCCCGGGTCGGTCTCGTAGTTGGTGACGAAGTCCGGGTAATCGCGATACTTGCGCGTGCCGTCCTTCTTGACGAACACCGGCAACTTCAGGCGCGTGCCGAGTTCGATCAGCACTTCCTGGAATGGCTTGCACTCGCCAGTCGGCGGCAGCACCGGGATGCGCACCGAATCCACCGGCCCGTCGAATTCCGAGATCGGCCGGTCGAGCATGGACATGACGTCGTGGCGCTCGAGGTAGGTGGTGTCCGGCAGCACCAGGTCGGCGAAGGCCGTCATCTCCGACTGGAAGGCGTCGCAGACGGCGATGAAGGGGATCTTGTACTCGCCCTGTTCGTCCTTGTCGTTAAGCATTTTTCTCACTTCCACCGTGTTCATGGTGGAGTTCCACGCCATGTTGGCCATGAAGATGAGCAGGGTGTCGATGCGGTAGGGATCGCCGCGCCAGGCATTGGTGATGACGTTGTGCATGAGGCCGTGCACCGAGAGCGGATACTCCCAGGAGAAGGCCTTGTCGATGCGCACCGGCTTGCCGTCCTCATCCACGAACAGGTCGTCCGGCTCGGCCGGCCAGCCCAGCGCCATGCCGTCCAGCGGCGAGTTGGGCTTGATGGCCAGCGGCGTGTTGGGCGTCTTGGCGCAGGGCGGAATCGGCCGCGGGAACGGCGCCTTGTGGCGGAAGCCGCCCGGCCGGTCGATGGTACCGAGCAGGCTCATCAGGATGGCCAGGGCGCGGATGGTGTGAAAGCCGTTGGAGTGCGCCGCCAGGCCGCGCATGGCATGGAAGGCCACCGGGTTGCCGGTGACGGTGTCGTGCTCCTTGCCCCACGAATCGGTCCACGCGATGGGCAGCTCGATCTGCTGGTCGCGCGCGGTGACGCCCATCTCGTAGGCTAGGCGCCTGATGGTCTCGGCGGGAATGCCGGTCAGGCCTTCGGCCCATTCCGGTGTGTACTCCTTGACGCGCTCCTGCAGCAACTGGAAGGACGGCTTCACCGGTGTGCCGGCGGCCAGCCTGAATTCGCCGAGCAGGAACGGATCGCAGCCTTCCGTATGCGTGATCACCGGCTTGTTGCTCGCACGGTCCCACCACAGCTTGTTCTGCGGATCGAAGCAGCCCTCCTCCTCCGGCACCTCGGTGCGCAGGAACATGCCGAACTCGTCGCTCTTTTCGTCGAGGTTCACCAATTGGCCGGCGTTCGTGTAGCGCACCAGGAAGTCGCGGTCGTAGAGGCCCTGCGCGATGATCTCGTGGATGATGGCCAGCAGCAGCGCGCCGTCCGTGCCCGGACGGATCGGCACCCACTCGTCGGCAATGGCCGAATAGCCGGTGCGCACCGGGTTGATGGAGACGAAGCGGCCGCCATCCCTTTTGAATTTCGATATCGCGATCTTGAGCGGATTCGAGTGATGGTCCTCGGCGGTGCCGATCATCACGAACAGTTTGGCCCGGTCGAGATCCGGCCCGCCGAACTCCCAGAACGAGCCGCCGATGGTGTAGATCATGCCGGCGGCCATGTTCACCGAGCAGAAGCCGCCGTGCGCCGCATAGTTGGGCGTGCCGAACTGGCGTGCGAAGAGGCCGGTCAGCGCCTGCATCTGGTCGCGGCCGGTGAACAGGGCGAACTTCTTCGGATCGGTGGCGCGGATCTTCGCCAGGCGCTCGGACAGGATGGTGAAGGCCTGTTCCCAGGAGATCGCCTCGAACTCGCCCGCGCCGCGCTCGCTGCCAGGCTTGCGCAGCAGCGGCTGGGTCAGTCGCGCCGGCGAATACTGCTTCATGATGCCGGAACTGCCCTTGGCGCAGATCACGCCCTGGTTGAGCGGATGGTCGGGGTTGCCGTCGATGTAGCGCACCTGCCCGTCGACCAGATGCACGCGGATGCCGCAGCGGCAGGCGCACATGTAGCAGGTGGTTTTCTTCACCTCCTGTACGGACGGGGTCGGGACGGACATGATTGGGAAGCCAATATATTAGTGGTTGTTGATATTCTTGGTGCTTTACGCTAAGTCCTCAAGCCAATTGTTTTTATTTGACTATAAGTAGCGTGGTCTTGAGTAACTTATGGCTTCGTGTAAGCTCGTTTGTCGGATACTGCAGGTTTTCAGGATAGTAGGTTTCTCACATGAGCGACATCCCCGGATTCAATCCCACCGAGCGGCGCGCCATCGAGGCGGCAATGATCTATCGCTATGGCCAGCTGGTCGAGTTGCAGGACGCCGACGTTGAAGTCCGGCTCGTGCCGGGCAGCGAAGACCTCACCACCGTGCCCGGCATCTACTGGAACGAGCGCAATGTGCAGTTCGTCGCCTGCAAGCTCGGCGACAAGCGTTACCGCTCCTATTTCTTCTACAGCGAGGACCGGCAGTACCGCATCGGCGAGCAGGACTACGACGTCATCGAGGACTGCGTGCGCAACCTGCTCCAGTTGCAGGTCGACCACGACACGAAACGCCGCGCCATCATGTCCAATCCCGGGCTCGGCCCGGACGACGACTACCACGGGCCCATTGTCATCTGAATCAGCTATTGGGAATCGTGCAAATGACCAAGAAGTGTTTGTCGTCCCCGCGAAAGCGGGGACCCAGCGGCGTTGAAGACAAGTCACTGGATTCCCGCTTGCGCGGGAATGACGAGGCGGGATGGAAGTTTGTTAGTCCGAATTGCGAGATTCAGTAATGAAAGTCTGCATCGTCTCCGACAGCCACGACCGCGGCCCCATGCTGGCCGCCGCCGTCGAGGCAGGCATCTCCCTCGGCGCCGAGGCCGTCCTGCATTGCGGCGACATCATCGGCCCCAATACCCTGAAGCCCCTGCTCAAGCTCGGCCTGCAGACGCATGTCATCCACGGCAACAACCTCGGCGACTTCACCGCCATCTGCCAGATGGCCTCGCGCTCGAACGGCCTGCTGCATTACCACGGCGGCGACGCCTCGATCGAACTGGGCGGGCGGAAGATTTTCCTGGTGCACTACCCGCACTACGGCCGCGCCATGGCCTGCACCGGCGACTACGATCTGGTCTGTTGCGGTCACAGCCACAAGCCCGACGTCGCTCGTCAACCCAATGTAAAGGGTGGCGAAACCTGGCTGGTGAATCCGGGCACGGTGGCCGGTCTTGGCGCACCGACGGCGACCTGGGTGCTGGGCGATCTGTCGACGATGGACTTCGCCATTCACCCGTTGGCACTGGCGACCGTTTGACCCCACAGCACCAGGTGGTTTGATTTGCGTCAAGCTTCCCATGAAATCGCGATTGAGACTTTCAATCTGCGCATAGGGAAATTGAGACGGAAATCAGCGCGTTATTGATTAGAATTCACTCCTGCTCTTCAACAAGAATTTCAGTTCCCGGGAGGCTCGATGTCAGCATCCATCGCTACCAACCAGACGATCCTCGTCGTGGGCGGCGGCATCTCCGGCATGACCGCGGCGCTCGAAGCCGCCGAATGCGGCAAGCAGGTCATCCTCGCCGAAAAACTGCCGACGCTCGGCGGACGCACGGCGCTGCTCTACCGCTACTTTCCCAAGATGTGCCATCCGGTGTGCGGCCTGGAAATCAACCTGCGCCGCCTCAAGGGCAACCGCAACGTGCGGGTGCTGACCATGGCGGAAGTATCCGCCATCAGCGGCACGCGCGGCGACTACACCGCCACGCTGAAAATCGCCCCGCGCTTCGTCAACGAAAAATGCACCGGCTGCGGCGACTGCGGCAAGGCCGTCTCCGCAGAGATACCGAATCCCTTCAACTACGGCCTGAACAAGATGAAGGCCGCCTACCTGCCGCACGGCATGGCCTATCCGCAGCGCTTCGTGCTCGACCCCTCCATCGTCGGCACGCCCGACGGCGAGGCGGCCAAGGCCGCCTGCAGGGTCGGCGCCATCGACCTCGGCATGCAGGAAGAGACGATCGAGCTGAAGGTCGGCGCCGTGGTCTGGGCAACCGGCTGGAAGCCCTACGACGCGGCGAAGATCCAGCCTTACGGCTACGACCGTTTCGCCAATGTCGTCACCTCCGTCGAGTTCGAGCGCATGTGCGATCCGCACGGCCCGACCGGCGGCAAGATCCTGCGCCCCTCCGACGGCAAGGAGGCGAAGAACGTCGCCTTCATCCAGTGCGCCGGCTCGCGCGACGAGAACCACCTGCGCCACTGTTCGCGCATCTGCTGCATGGCCTCCCTCAAGCAGACGCAGTACGTGCGGGAAGCCTTCGGCGACGAGGGCAAATCGACCATCTACTACATCGACATCCGCGCCATCGATCGCTTCGAGGATTTCTACCAGATGGTGCAACGCGATTCGACCGTGAGCTTCATCAAGTCGAAAGTGGCGAAGATCGTGCAGGACGAGAAGACCGGCGACGTGGTGCTGCATGGCGTGGACACCGAAGGCTACAAGCGCTACGCCACGCCGCACGACCTTGCCGTCCTGGCGGTGGGCATGGAGCCGTCGATCAAGGGCGTCAGCCTGCCGGCCGAGATCGTGCTCGATTCGAGCGGCTTCATCGAAACGGCGGGTGAAGTTGGCAAAACCGGCATGTTCAGCGCCGGCTGCGCCACTAATGCCCTCGACGTCAACCGCGCGGTGCAGAACGCCACGGCCGCCTCGCTGCGCGCGATCCAGGTGATCAACAAGACAGCGGGAACGGAGGCGGCATGATGAACCGATGCACCCTCTCCCCCAGCCCCTCTCCCTTGAAGGGCGAGGGGAGCGTTGTGGCGCTTCGCGCGAAATTCGTAAGGGAGACAGCATAATGGCCGAAATGAAAACAGCAGCCTACATCTGCTCCGGTTGCGGCATCGGCGAGCGCGTCAGCACGGCGCAAATGGCCAAGATCGCGCAGAAGGAAGGCAAGATGGCCCTCGTGCGCGAGCACGCCTGCCTGTGCGACGAATCCGGCGTGCAGACGATCAAGGACGACATCGAGAAGGAAGCCGTCACCCACATCGTCCTCGCCGCCTGCTCGCGCCGCGTCAAGACCGAAGCGTTCATCTTCCCGACTGTCGCCATGTCGCGCGCCAACATCCGCGAAGGCGTCATCTGGAGCCAGCCCGACGACCCCGAGCACGCCGAGACCACGCAGGAGATGGCCGACGACTACGTGCGCATGGGCTGCGCCGAAGTGAAGAAAATGAAAGTGCCGGAAGGCAACCCGAACCGCGCCACCAACCGCCGCATCCTCGTCGTCGGCGGCGGCGTCTCCGGCATGACATCGGCCCTTGAGATGGCCGAAGCCGGCTACGACACCGTTCTGGTCGAAAAATCCGGCGCCCTCGGCGGCTGGTCTGCCCAGCTCGTCAAGCGCGTGCCCTCGCAGCAACCCTACGCCGACCCGGCCGACACCGGCGTGGCGGAACTGGCGGCCAGGGTCGCCGCCCACCCGCGCATCACCCTGCACCTGAATTCGACCATCGCCCAGACCAACGGTGCGCCCGGACGCTTCTCGATCGACATCGCGCAGGAATCCGGCGCTACGGTCACCGAGGAAGTCGGCGCCCTCATCCAGGCCACCGGCTTCACGCCCTACGACATGATGAAGCTGCCGGAACTCGGCGCCGGCAAGAGCCCGAACGTGGTCGACCAGCTCGGCCTGGAAAAGCTCGTCAAGGCGGCCAGCGGGGGCGCCGTCAAGCGTCCCTCCGACGGCGGCGAAGTGAAGAGCGTGGTGTTCATCCAGTGCGCCGGCCAGCGCGACGAGGCGATGGAATCCGGCGGCAGGCACCTGCCCTACTGCTCGGGCCACTGCTGCGCCACCAGCATCAAACAGGCCATGTACTTCAAGGACGCCAATCCCGACATCGACACGATGGTGATGTACACCGACCTGCGCGTGCCGGGCGCCGGCGAGGATTTCTACCGCAGCGGCCAGCAGAAGGGCGTCACCTTCACCAAGGGCAAGACGTCTTCGGTGGAAGCCGCCGGAAGTGATGGCAAAGGCGCCTGCAAGGTCAGCTTCAAGGACCTCATCCTCAATGAAGACGCGACGATCGAGGCTGACCTTGTCGTGCTCGCCACCGGCATGGTGGCCAACTCCGGCGTGGACATCGACATCCCGGAGGAGGAAGTCGCCAAGATGGAAGTCAAGCCGATTTCCATCCTCAACCTGAACTACCGCCAGGGCAAGGACATGCCGCAGCTGAAGAGCGGCTTCGCCGATTCGCACTTCATCTGCTTCCCCTACGAGACACGCCGCACCGGCATCTATGCCGCCGGCCCGGTGCGCCGCCCGATGGACATGACGCAAGCCATCGAAGACGCCACCGGCGCCGCCATGAAGGCCATCCAGGCGGTGGAAAATGCCAGCCTCGGCCGCGCAGCGCATCCGCGCTCCGGCGATCTCTCCTACCCGATCGTGCGCCTGGAGGGCTGCACCCAGTGCAAGCGCTGCACGGTGGAATGTCCCTTCGGCGCCATCGACGAGGACGAGAAGCGCTTCCCGGTGTTCAACGAGAGCCGCTGCCGGCGCTGCGGCACCTGCATGGGCGCCTGCCCGGTGCGCGTCATCTCCTTTGAGAACTATTCGGTTGACACCGTCGGCATGCAGATCAAGGCGGTCGACATGCCCGACGAGTTCTCCGAAAAGCCGCGCATCCTCATCCTCGCCTGCGAGAACGACGCCTACCCGGCGCTCGACATGGCGGGTCTGCAGCGCAAGGCCTACTCCGCCTTCGTGCGCGCCATTCCGGTGCGTTGTCTCGGCTCGGTGAACACCATCTGGATCACCGACGCCCTCAACGGCGGCTGGGACGGCGTCATGATGATGGGCTGCAAGAAGGGCGACGATTACCAGTGCCACTTCGTCAAGGGCTCGGAAATGGCCAGCTACCGCATGAGCAAGGTGGGCGACACACTCACGCAGATGGGCCTGGAGACCGAGCGCGTCGCAACCTACGAGGTCGCCATTACCGACATCGAACGCGTGCCGCAACTCATCAATGACTACGCCGCCAAGATCAAGGAAATCGGCATGAGCCCCATGAAGGGCTTCGCGTGAGGCAAGGAGCGAGGAAATGAGCGAACAAGCAACTGCCCGCTACACCAACGACTTCCTCAAGGAGGTCGAGAAGAACATCGAGGAAGGCCACTGGGTCAAGATGTGCATGCAGTGCGGCGTCTGCGCCGGCTCCTGCCCGCTCGGCTCGGCCTGGGCGCATCCGCCGCAGGAAATCTTCATGATGATCCGCGCCGGCAAGCGCGAGGAAGTGCTCACCTCCGACTCGATGTGGATGTGCACCTCCTGCTACAACTGCGTGGTGCGTTGCCCGCGCCAACTGCCGATCACCCACATCATGCACGGCCTGGCCAATTACGCCCACCGCCTCGGCCTGGCGCCGAAAGGCCAGCCGACACAGGCCACCGCAACCCTGTTCTGGAACAACCTCATCAAGAAGGGACGCGTGAACGAACTCACCTTCTCGCTGGCCCTCTACTTCAAGGACGGCTTCGTGCAGGGCATCAAGAACGCGCTCGGCATGCAGTCGATCGGCCTCGGGCTGGTCATGGCCAAGCGCCTCAACCCGATGGAAATCCTCGGCGGCCACGGCGTCAAGGACCAGAAAGGACTGCAGGCCATGATTGCCAAGGCGCGCGAAATCGAGGACCGCAAGAAGGGCTTCGCCGGCAAATGAGAACAACGAGAAGCAACCCCGATAGGGGTAGAGATGAGCGCTCGCCCACCCCTCCCTCCGAACCGTGCGTGCGGTTCTCCCGCACACGGCTCTCCAGTCGGTGGTTTCAACATCGTGATTGGCTCGCCAAGATATGAGCTCCAGCCAAAGTGAAGA
>CAMTUN010000022.1:0-18981 GCA_947084915.1 uncultured beta proteobacterium
CCCTTTGTAAAAGGGGGAACAAGGGGGATTTATGACCGAAGGAAATCTGCCCCGAAGGAAATACCCTTGGGGTGCGGCCGAAGGAAGTGCAAAGCTGCCCCGCAGGAAATACCCTTGGGGTGCCCGTGGGACGGGGGTGGCAGCGCACGAGCGGCCGCGAAATCCCCCCTGCCCCCCTTTTCCAAAGGGGGGGAGACATGCCGCCGATGTTGCTAACTACGGCTGAGTTTCGTGGGTAATCAGGAAAAAATTTGAACCACGGAGAGCACGGAGATACGCGGAAAAAAGATTTCTCGGTGTTCTCCGTGTGCTCCGTGGTTAATGCTGTCGAAAGGTGTTGCAATGAATGATGAATTGCTGATCGGCCTGGTATCGATCTCCGACCGCGCCTCCAGCGGGGTCTATGAGGATCAGGGCATTCCCGCGCTGCGCGAGTGGTTTGCGGCGGCGCTGGCCTCGCCCTGGCGCATGGAAAACCGGCTCATCCCGGACGAGCAGCCGGAGATCGAAAAAACGCTCATCGAACTTGCCGACGAAATCGGCTGCCACCTCATCATGACCACTGGCGGCACCGGCCCGGCGCCGCGCGACGTGACGCCGGAAGCCACCCTCGCCGTGGCGCACAAGGTGCTGCCGGGCTTCGGCGAACAGATGCGGCAAGTAAGCCTGAAGTACGTACCCACCGCCATCCTCTCGCGTCAAGTCGGCGTGGTGCGGGGAAGCGCGCTGATTCTCAACCTGCCCGGCCAACCCAAGGCGATCAAGGAAACCCTCGATGGCATCTTCGCCGCCGTGCCCTACTGCATCGACCTCATCGGCGGGCCGTATATCGAGACGAACGAAACGGTGATCAAGGCCTTCCGGCCAAAACGAAGTTTCAGAGAAGGCTAATGCCAGCGTTCGCTGGCGTTATGCCGAAACGAAAATCGGCCCAACGTCCGCGCTGAGGGGTTAGCCGGCAGGTCGGGCTTCAGCCCGATGACCGAAGGAAATCTGCCCCGCAGGAAATACCCTTGGGGTGCGACCGAAGGAAGTGCAAAGCTGGCTCCTGCAGGTTCGTCGGGCTTCAGCCCGACCTGCAAAGCGCTAAAGAGCAGCCAGCCGCTCCGTGCTACCCCGGCGGGGCGACGCGGTACAGCCCGAGATCGAAATCCACCCCGGACTCGAGCTGCTCGATCGGGTCGAGGCGGGCAGAACTGCCCTGCCAGGCAAACACCAGCGGAATCGCCGGTTCGAAAGCCGCGCTCGGCAAGATCACCCGCACCGTATCGCCGCTGTGCAGGGTATCGAGCAGGATGGCGTTGCAGTCCATGCCACCCAGGTCGCCGACGACGGCCTGCGGCGACTTCGACAGGGTTTCGATGCCGGCCGAGCCCTGCGTCGGCGTTTCGCGACTGAAGCGCCGGATGACGCCGATCAGCCAGTTGCTGCCGCCTTCCGGCTGCATGCCGAGCAAGGCGCCGATACGCACCCAGTCGTTGGCGCCGAGCGGCACCTGTGCTCCCATGCCGCCCAGGCTGACATCATCGACGACCCAGGCTTCGCTTTCATCCCCGCCCTCGCCGGATAGGCGAGCATAGATGCCGGCCAGTCCATTCACGGCGGTCAGCCGCGACTTGACGCGATGGCGGTCGTGCGAGCGCATGGGCGGTTTCGGCGCCCAGTACAGGACCAGATGCTTGAGCACCGGCAGAACAATGCGTGATGAATACTGGGCGCCCAGGTTGACTTCCGCCGGCACCTCGCCGCGCTCCACCTGCTGCAGCATGGCTTCCAGCTTGGCCAGAGCCGATCCGGCACTGAAAAAACGCAGGCTGGGCGCGATTTGCGGCAGGACCGCGAGCCGCTTCGGCGGCGCCGGTTTTTCGGCATCCACCCAATACACATTGTCCGGCCGAACTTCGGCGGTAAACACGAACTGCGGCAGGAAATGCGCGATGAAGCGCTCGGCGATTTCGATCTCCAGCGGCAGCAGGCTGTCCATGCTGGAAGCCTGGAAGACCAGCGCCTTGAGGTATTCCAGCTCCACTGTGCTCTCGCCCGGCACGCCGGGATAGGGCGTCAGCGACTGGCGGGAACACTTGCCCCGCTCGGCGAACAAATAGGCGCGGCCCATGTGTTGCCAGAGATCGGCATTGATCGGACCGTAGCGAAACTGGTCCCATTTCAGCCGCGCGGAAAAGGCGCGCAGCATGCGGACAATCAACAGCGGCACTTCGGATTTGACCGCCTCGCTACCCTTTTCCTGTCCCATGTGGCGGGCCAGGCAATTGTCATAGGCACTGCCGAGTTGCGCCCAAAAATCATGGTTGGCTTGCCACAGCTTGTATTCCTGCTGGCGCCCGAGCCGCGGCGAGGTCAGGTAGTCGCGGCCCAGCTTGCGCGCATGCGCCTGGGCCGCTTCGTCGAGCTGGAAAACCAGCGCAAGCCGGTCGGAGAGGTTGAGAATTTCGTCGGCGGCAACGGATTCCAGCCAGCCGGACACCTCGTCGAGGGCAGACGCGGCATCGCGCACGGCGAGTTCATTGAGGACGCGCTTGGCTTCCTTCGCATCGGCGAGCGGGTGGCCGGATTTCGTGGAAAAAATGCCAAGCATGTGTGGGCCGTATCAGGGGTTCTTTTGTGGAAATGCCAGCGGGGCGTCGTTCCACTGGATACTTTGTGATTCAAGGATAGCGCAAGCAGGCAACAAAGTCACCCGCGGCGCCACCTCCATCTCACGGAAAGATCAGGCTATTTAGCCGTCAGCCTGCGCGGCACGGGAGATGCGGCATGGGCTGCCAGCCATTGCTCAAGGAACTCCACCCCCCAGGCAACGCCGAACCCGGTGAGATCGGTGCCCACCGCCCCCAGTCCGCCGCTGCAGTTCGAAGCCGACAGATCCATGTGCACCCAGGGCGCCTCATGAGTGAAGCGCTTGAGGAAACGCGCGGCGAGAATGTGATCGGCTTCTCCATCCAGTGTGCATTGCTTGATGTCGGCCACCTTGCTCTCCAGCCCGGCTTCGTAGTCGGCGTCGAGCGGAAAGACGCAGACGCGCTCGCCGCTCGCCTCGCCCGCCGCCACGGCCAGCCGCGCCAGCTCGGAGGACGTGGCGAACACGCCGGAATAGCGGCTGCCCAGGGCATAGCCCATGCTGCCGGTGAGCGTGGCAAAGTCGATGACGAGATCCGGTTTGGCGCTTTTCTTTCCAATTCCTTTGCCGTCTGCCTTGCCCGCACGCGTCGCCAGGGTCAGCGCGTCGGCCAGCACCAAGCGGCCCTCGGCATCGGTATGCACCACCTCGATGGTGGTGCCGTCCAGCGCCGTGACGATGTCGTTCTGCTTGTAGGCTTCGGGCGAGAGATGATTCTGTGCGATCGGCAGCCAGGCATCGATGGCCAGCGGCATGTTCCGCTCGATCATCGCCTGCATGAGTCCGAGCGCCACGGCGGAGCCGTTCATATCCTCGTGCATCCCGGCCATGTATTTCGCCGGTTTGAGGTTGTGGCCGCCGGTATCGAAGCAGATGCCCTTGCCGACCAGGGCCACCCTGCCCTGCGGCTTCTTCGGCCGCCAGGAAAGATGCACGATGGCGGCGTCTTCCGGCACGCTGCCCTGCGCCACGGCGACGAAAGCGCCCGCGCCCAGACGGCGCAGACGGCGCATGTCGAATTCCTCGAATTGCCAGCGCCGGCTGCCGGCGATTTTGCGCAAGCGCTGGCGATACATGGACGGCGTCAATTCATTGGGCGGCAGGGCCGTCAATGACCGGGCGAGGGTATTGGCTTCGGCCACCGTGGCAATTTCGGCGAAACCAGCGGCGTCACGTACGCCATAGAGATGGATCCGCGCCAACGGCCTGGGTTCGGGCTTCTTCCTGCGCGTCGGCAGACGTGCACCGTTCAGCCAGGCCACGTAGAGCGCCTCGCGGGCATTTTCGCGCCGCACTTCGGCACTGCCGAACAGCGCCAGCACCAGCTCGCGCGGCTGCTCTTCCATGAGCGGGGCCATCGCCCGGCGCAGCACGCTCTGACGCTCGAATGCACCCTTGCCCCCATCCAGCATGACGAAACTGCACAGGCCACCGCCGGCAAGATTGACGGTGACCGGCGTCTTGGCCAGGTCCTCCACCTTCATGTCGCGGCGTTTCAGGGCGGCGCGCAGCCTGTCGAGGGCAGGCACGCCGCGCAGGCCGTCGAGCTTTTTCGCGAACGGCAGCACCAGTACGGCGTGGGTGGCCCGTTCGAGGGCCGCCGCGCCAAGCGGCGTGGCGGATTGGGTCAGTTTGGCCAGCATGTTAGAACCTATCTCAAGAACCCGCATGGTCGCGGCGCGGCCATCCGGGATGGGCTGCCAGGCGCGGCGGCGAAGACAGTGGTCGTTCCACGGCGAGCCGCCGCAACGACGCAGACCGCCCGGATGGCCACGCCCCACCGGGTTTCCACGAAAACCGCCCATCTGCGGCGTTGCGCTCCTTGCCAAGGGAATGACCCTTGGCTGCGTCGCGCGCCTAGCATCTGAGCGGTTTTCGTGGAAACGCGATCCATGCGGGTTCTTGAGATAGGTTCTATGTTTCCTTTAGAATCGATGCCGATTATAGCCTCGCCTGGAAAAGCCCCCTTCATGCAGCAATACCTCGACCTGATGCGCCACGTGCTGGAACACGGGCACAAGAAAAGCGACCGCACCGGCACCGGCACGCTTTCCGTCTTCGGCTGGCAGATGCGCTTCGACCTGGCGCAGGGCTTTCCGCTCGTCACCACCAAGAAGCTGCACACCAAGTCCATCATCCACGAGCTGCTGTGGTTCCTGCAGGGCGACACCAATATCCGCTATCTGAAAGAACACGGCGTTTCCATCTGGGACGACTGGGCCGACGCCAACGGCGACCTCGGCCCGGTGTACGGCTACCAGTGGCGCTCCTGGCATGCGCCCGACGGACGCGTCATCGACCAGATCGCGCAACTCGTCGAAGGCCTGAAGAAGAACCCGGACTCGCGCCGGCACATCGTCTCCGCCTGGAACCCCGCCGACATCGACCGCATGAAGCTGCCGCCCTGCCATGCGCTGTTCCAGTTCTATGTCGCCGACGGCCGGCTCAGTTGCCAGCTTTATCAGCGCAGCGCCGACATCTTTCTCGGCGTGCCCTTCAACATCGCGTCCTACGCGCTGCTCACACTGATGCTGGCGCAGGTTTGCGGCTACCGGCCCGGCGACTTCGTGCACACCCTCGGCGACGCGCACCTTTACACCAATCATCTCGATCAGGCCCGCCTGCAACTGTCGCGCGCGCCGCGCGCCCTGCCGCAGTTGCGCATCAACCCCGAGGTGCGCGACCTCTTCGCCTTCCGCTTCGAGGACTTCACCCTGGAAGGCTACGACCCGCATCCGCACATTCCGGCCCCCGTGGCGGTCTGAAGATGCTGCTGGCCGGCGATATCGGCGGTACCAAGACGCTGCTGGCGCTGGCCCGACCGGCAGACGGCACACCCAGGATCGCTCATGAACGTCGCTACTCCAGCGGGGAATGGGACGATTTCGGGGCACTCCTGCGTGCTTTTCTTCTCGAGGCAGACGTCGCTGAGGGCATCACCTCCGCCTGTTTCGGCGTCGCCGGCCCGGTTGAAGACAATCGCGCCAAGGTCACCTACCTGCCTTGGGTAATCGATGGCAAGTCGCTTGCGGAAGAATTCAACCTGGGTCGGGTCGAGGTCGTCAACGATTTCGCGGCGGCGGCGCAAGGCGTGGCGACGCTTCAATCCGACGATCTTGTGACGCTGCAGGAAGGCCGACCATTGCCGCAGTCGCCGCGACTGCTGATCGGCGCCGGCACCGGTCTGGGCGTAGCCGCGTTGATTCCGCAAGGGGATGGCTGGCGCACCGTAGGCGGCGAAGGCGGCCACATCGGCTTCTCCCCTGCCGACGAGGAACAGCTATCAGTCTGGCGCCATCTGCTTATGCCCGGCGGACGAGTCACTGCGGAAAACGTCCTGTCGGGACCCGGCCTGGCAGCCATTTACGACAGCCTGCGCAAATGCTCCAGCGTTTCAGTGGTGGCTAATGCCCGCGAAGAGGGCGTTATGCCGGAACTAAAAGTCAGTCCCCGGAATACGGCGATCACGGATCCCGCCGAGATTGCTGCGGCCGCATCAAGCAACCCCCTGGCCGGACGCGCCCTCGATCTTTTCATCTCTGCTTACGGCGCCTTCGCCGGCGATCTGGCCTTGCTGTTCATGGCGCGCGGGGGCATCTATATCGGCGGCGGCATCGCCCCGAAAATCCTGCCCCGCCTGAAAGAGGGCGGTTTTGTCCGCGCCTTCGGCGCGAGAGGCGCGCATGCCGGCCTGATGCCCGATTTTCCCATTCGGGTCATCACCAACGAACGGCTCGGCCTGCAGGGCGCGCTCTCGATTGCGGCGGCGCACACGAATACTCTTGACCCCCTTGACATCCTCCCCTCCCTAAAGGAAGGGGATTCCTACGGCGCTGCGCGATGATTTGCGAGTCGCTTCGGTGGGTTCCTGCTTCATCGAGCGGCCTGATTGCGCCGACTCTCCACAGGCTAACAAGCGGTATCCCCGCTCTAAAACATTGATAGCGCCGACCACATCGGCGTTATTTTCGTAGCCACAATCGACGCACAAGAACTTCGCTTGCGTGAGGCGATTGTCGCCTGATACATGGCCGCAGCATGGGCAAGTGCGGCTGGTGTGGTGCGGCGGAACGGCCAACAGCATGCCGCCGTTCCACACCACCTTGTAATCCAGTTGCCGTCTAAATTCACCCCATCCCTGATCGAGAATGGCGCGGTTCAGGCCGGACTTCTGCTTCACCATCTTGCCGTGCTGTTCGCTATTACCCTTCGATGACCTGGACATATTCCGTACCTGCAAATCCTCAATGCATACGAGCGCGTGGTTTTGGCTGATCGTCGTTGTGGCTTTGTGCAGGAAGTCTTTCCGGGCATTAGCGATGCCGGTGTGAATCTTCTGAACTTTGGCTTTCGCCTTTTTCCAGTTACTACTGAACTTGACCTTGCGGCTCATGCGCCGTTGGTAACGCGCAAGGCGTTGCTGGTGCTTTTTAAAACTGTTGAGTGGTGCGATGAAACTCTCATCACTCATCGTAGCAAACCGCGCAATGCCAACATCGATGCCGATGGCGGTCGTCGCCGTTGGTAAGGGCTGTTCGACTTCGCGTTGCGTCTGAATCGACACAAACCACTTGCCGCTAGACTGACTCACCGTGACATTGCGAAGTTCTCCGAGAACGTCCCGGCTGTTGCGGTAGCGCAGCCAGCCGAGCTTTGGCAGAAAGATGCGGTTGTTGGCCTGATCGAGCTTGATCTGTTTCGGGTCGGGGTAGCGGAAAGCATCGCCGCTGCCCTTGCGCTTGAAGCGCGGGAATTCAGCGCGCTTGGCGAAGAAGTTTTTGTAAGCCTTCTCCAAGTCCTTCAAAGCATGTTGCAATGGATGACAAGGCGCGTCCTTGAGCCACGGCGTGTCAAGACTATTGCGCCATCCCGTAAGGTTTTTCGCCATCGCTACATAGCCGATGAACTTGTTGCCCGCTTCGTGATTTTCTTTTTGCAGCGCCAGTGCCTTGTTATAGACGAACCGGCACGACCCAGCGAAGCGGCGCATATCGCGCTCCTGCTCGCCATCGGGCATCAGTTCGTATTTAAAGGCTTGAAGTCTCTGCATGTGTAGATTATAGTTTGGTCTATGATTAATGACAACGATATTCGCCACGGAAGACACTGTGTTTTTCTAATGCACGTGCATTTGGTCTTTGTAACGAAATACCGCCGTGAAGTCTTCACAAAAGAGATTCTTGACGACCTGCGCCCGATGTTCGCCAGCGTCTGCACGGACTTTGAAGCGGAACTAGTGGAGTTCGACGGCGAGGATGACCACGTTCACCTTTTGGTGAACTACCCGCCCAAGGTTTCCGTTTCCAATCTGGTCAACAGCCTGAAAGGTGTTTCCAGCCGCATGATTCGGAAGAAGAATTATCCGAGCATCCGCAAGAAGCTATGGGGCGGCGCGCTATGGTCGCCTTCCTACTTCGCCGGTAGCTGCGGTGGTGCACCTATCAGCGTTATCCGGCAGTACATCGAGCAGCAGCAGACGCCGCATTAGACGCACTAAACCGGACGGCTACGCCATCCGCGCTCTTGACCCCGCCCTGAAGGGCGAGGTTTGCTGCGCAACCGATCAACAAAACGTCATAGACCGGGCGTAAGATGGTCGCATAGCAACAAGAAGAAAGTCGCCGTCAACGTCGTTCATCTTATGGAGGTTGCTATGTCACCACGCACCACATCGGCACCCGACAAGTCAGGCAAACCGGCAGTCAAGACGACAACCGGCAAGACGGCTGCAGCGAAGACCCGGCCGGCAGCCGCAACGCCAAGGCCCAAGGTGAATAAAACCGGCCTTGCACCCCAGACCCAAAAGCGGGCGCCCATTTCAGCGGAAGAGCGCATGCGCCTTATCGCGGAGGCCGCCTACTACAAGGCCGAAAAACGCGATTTCGCGCAGGGCAGCGATCTGGAGAACTGGATCGAGGCGGAGGCGGAGATCGACGCACTGCTCAATTCGCCCTGAGGGCGGGGCTTGCCCCGCCGGAGGAAGTACTCCTGGGGTGCGCCCTGAGGGCGGGGCTTGCCCCGCCGGAGGAAGTACTCCTGGGGTGCGCCCTGAGGGCGGGGCTTGCCCCGCCGGAGGAAGTACTCTTGGGGTGCGCCCTGAGGGCGGGGCTTGCCCCGCCGGAGGAAGTACTCCTGGGGTGCGCACTGAGCAAGCTGGCGCCCGCTTGCAGCCATCAAGTCGGACGCTCAGGCAAATCGAAAGGGACAATTCATGCAGGACAACGATGAGGCGCTGCATCAGGTCTTCTCCACCACTCGGAACAGTCAAGGTCCGCGTTACGTCAGTCAACTGACGCGTGACGCCTTTGCGCTGATCCTGGCCGGCGGCCGCGGCAGTCGCCTGAAGCAGCTCACCGACTGGCGATCCAAGCCGGCCGTGCCTTTCGCCGGCAAGTTTCGCATCATCGATTTCACCCTGTCCAACTGCGTCAATTCCGGCGTCCGCCGCATCGGCGTCGCCACCCAATACAAGTCGCAAAGCCTGATCCATCACTTGCAGCGCGGCTGGAGCTTCCTCGACGGACGCCTCAACGAGTTCATCGACCTGCTGCCGGCCCAGCAGCAGATGGGCGAGGACTGGTACAAAGGCACCTCCGACGCCGTGTTCCAGAACCTCGACATGCTGCGCCGCAATCACCCAAAATACGTCCTCGTTCTCTCCGGCGACCATGTCTACAAAATGGACTATGGTCGCCTGCTGGCCTTCCACGTCGCCGAGCAGGCCGACTTGACCGTCGCCTGCATCGAGGTGCCGCGCGAGGAGGCCAGCGATTTCGGCATCATCAGCGTGGGCGAGGACTGGCGCGTCACCCGTTTTACCGAGAAGCCGAAGGATCCCGAACCCGTTCCCGGCAAGCCGGATCGCGCCCTCGTCAGCATGGGGGTCTATGTCTTCAATGCGGGCTTCCTTTTCGAGCAGGTGATCCGCGACCGCGACGACCCCAACTCCTCGCACGACTTCGGCAAGGATGTTCTCCCCCACATCGTGGACCGCTACCGCGTATTCGCCCACGATTTCGCCGAGAGCTGCATCGGCTGCGAGGAAGGCCGGCCCTACTGGCGCGATGTCGGCACGCTGGACGCCTACTGGGAAGCCAATATGGACATCATCCGTGTCACGCCGGAACTCAATCTCTACGACGAATCCTGGCCGATCTGGACCTACCAGGAGCAGCTGCCACCGGCCAAGTTCGTCTTCGACGACGAGGATCGGCGCGGCATGGCGGTCGACTCGATGGTTTCGGGCAACTGCATCATCAGCGGCGCAGCGGTACGCCGCTCGATGCTCTTCTCCGGCGTGCGGGCGGAAGAGCGCAGCGTTGTCGAGGACTCCGTGATCCTGCCCAAGGTGCGCATCGGCAAGAACGTCGTCATCCGCCGCGCCATCATCGACAAGCGCTGCCGCATCCCGGACGGCATGCATATCGGCGTGAACCGGGAGGAAGACGCCCGCCGCTTTCATATCACCGAGAAGGGCATCGCACTGGTCACCCCGGAGATGCTCGGACAACAGGTGCACCGCGTGCGCTAATGAACCTGCAGGTCGGCCTTCAGGCCGACCTGCGAACCCTCTATGAGCGAAGCGAAAAAAATCGAACTGGTCTTTCTCTGGCACATGCACCAGCCGGATTACCGCGACCATGCCAGCGGCGAATTCCGCCGGCCCTGGACATACCTGCATGCACTGAAGGACTACACCGACATGGCGGCGCACCTGGAGCGCAATCCTCAAGTGCACGCCGTGGTGAACTTCGTGCCGGTGCTGCTCGACCAGATCGAAGATTACGTACGGCAATTCGACGTCGGCGATTTCCGCGATCCCCTGTTGCGCCTGCTGGCGCGCGAATCCCTCGAGCAGATGGATGTCGGCGAGCGCAGCCTCGTTCTCGCCACCTGCTTTCCCGACAACCATGCGCGCATGGTGGCGCCGTATCCCCGTTTCGAGCGGCTGCGCAATCTCTACCGCCTGCTCGAAGGACAGGGCAAGGCGGCGACCGCCTACCTCTCGGGCGCCTTCTTCGCCGATCTGCTGGTCTGGTACCACTTGGTGTGGACCGGGGAAACCGAAAGGCGGAGCCAGGCGCTGCTGGCCGAATTGATGACCAAGGGCGAAAACTTCACCCTCGACGACCGGCGTCAGCTGCTTGCCCTGATGGGGAACACCCTGCGCGGCCTCATCCCGCGCTACCGCGCCCTGGCCGAGCGCGGCCAGATCGAACTCTCGGCGACGCCGGATACGCATCCCCTGGCGCCCCTGCTGCTCGATTTCGCCTCGGCGCGCGAGGCACAACCCGACATCTCCCTGCCGCAGGCGCACTATTATCCAGGCGGGCGTTCGCGCGTCGACCGGCACATCGCGCTCGCGCGCGAAAGCCATGCGCGCCGTTTTGGCCAGCCGCTGGCCGGCATGTGGCCCGCCGAGGGCGCACTGTCCACGGCCTTCCTGCAACAACTCGCGGCGCAGGGCTGCCGCTGGACCGCATCGAGCCAAAGCGTCCTCGCCAACAGTCTGCGCCGTAGCCGCATCGAGCCGAAGAAATCGCATCTCTACCACCCCTGGCGAATCGAGGCTGCGCCAGGCATCGCCCTGTTCTTCCGTGACGAAGAACTCTCCGACCTGATCGGCTTCGAATACGCAAAATGGCACGGGCGCGACGCCGCGCGGCATTTCGTCGATCAGCTCGCGCGCATTCGCGACAAGGCGCCGGCGGGAGAGGCGCCGCTGGTCTGCGTCATCCTCGACGGCGAGAACGCCTGGGAGCATTACCCCTACAACGCCTACTTCTTCTTCGAGGATCTCTACGGCCTGATCGCCGAGCAGAATTGGCTCACCACCACCACCTGCACCGACTGGCTCGCGCGCAATCCGGAACGCTGTAAAGAACTGCCCGCGCTGGTGGCAGGCAGTTGGGTGTATGGCACGTTCTCGACCTGGATCGGCGACGCGGACAAGAACCGCGCCTGGGATCTGCTCTGCGACGCCAAGCAGGCCTACGATCTCGTCATGGACAGCGGCCGTTTCGACCCCGACGCCCGACGCGCGGCCGAAGCGCAACTCGCCATTTGCGAAGGCTCTGACTGGTTCTGGTGGTTCGGCGACTACAATCCGCGCGAAGCCGTGGAGAGTTTCGATGCCTTGTTCCGTGCCAATCTCGCCCATCTCTACCGTCTGTTGCGGCTGACCGAGCCGCCCCAGCTCGCGGCGCCGCTGTCCAGCGGCGGCGGTTCTCCCGAAGGCGGTGGCGCGATGCGCCGCGCCAGCTGAAACCACACCACAAGGGAATACATGACCGAACCGATATCCTTGCTGATGGGTGTGCACGCCCATCAGCCGGTGGGCAACTTCGACAGCGTGATCGAAGAGGCGCACACACGCTGCTATCGCCCCTTCCTGCGCACACTGCATCGCTACCCCGAATTCCGCTTTGCCGCCCACTTCTCCGGCTGGCTGCTCGATCGCCTGCAGGAAGAATATCCGCGGGACATGGTCCTGCTGGGCGAGATGGTGGCGCGCGGCCAGGTCGAGTTATTCGGCGGCGGCGACTGCGAACCGGTGCTGGCTGCAATCCCGCTGCGCGACCGCATCGGACAGATCAACGTCCTGACGGACAAGCTCTCGCGCCGCTTCGGCGCCCGCGTCGAAGGCGCCTGGCTGACCGAGCGCGTGTATATCCCCACCGTGGTACCGGCGCTGGCCGACTGCGGCATGAAGTATGTGACGGTCGACGACTACCACTTCCTGTGCGTCGGCAAGGAGGCCGCCGAACTCGACGGCTTTCATACCACCGAGGAGGACGGCCGCAGCATCGACCTGTTCCCCATCTCAGAACAACTGCGTTACCGCCTGCCCTTCTCGACTGCCGCCGAGGCCGTCGCCTATCTGGAAAGCCTCGCGCAGGCGGGCCGTCGTGCCGCGATTTACTTCGACGATATCGAGAAGTTCGGCATCTGGCCGGAGACCTACGACTGGGTTTATAACAAGCGCTGGCTCGAGCAATTCATCGAGGGCGTGCTGGCTTCCCCGCACATCCGCACGGAAACCTACCGTGACTTCCACGCCCGCTCCACGACCGGGGGCATCATCTACCTGCCGACTACTTCGTATATCGAAATGAACGAGTGGACGCTGCCGGTGCGGGCCGCGGCAATCTACGACGAGCTGGTCGAGCGTGAAAAGCGCGAAGGCCACTATGAACAAACCAAGCCTTTCGTGCGCGGCGGCATCTGGAAGAATTTCTTCATGCGCTATCCGGAAGCCAACTGGATGCACAAAAGGATGCTGGCGCTGTCCGAGCGGCTAGCTGCGCTGCCCTCCGGAGGACGCGGCACGGCGCTTACGGAGCATCTCTACCGCGCCCAGGCCAACGACGCCTACTGGCACGGCCTGTTCGGCGGTCTCTATCTGCCGCATCTTCGGCGCGAGGTCTATGGCAATCTGGTTGCGCTGGAGGCGGCCCTCGATGCCCTTGCGCCGCGCCCGCCTCTAGTCGTCAGCGATCAGGATTTCGACGGCGTGCGCGAGCTTTTTCTCAATAACGCTGATGCACAAGCGGTGGTGAAGCTGGATGCCCACGCCGCCATATGCGAACTCGATGCCTACGGACTCGCGCACAACTTCGGCGACGTGCTGACGCAGCGTGCCGAGCACTACTACCACAAGCTGAATGACGCGCCCGCCGCCGCCGGCGGAGGCGACGGCATCGCCTCCGCCCACGACCGCGTCGCCTTCAAGGATGCTGTCGCCTCTGCGGACATCGCACCGGATGCGCGCCAACGCCGCCTGTTTTCCGATGCCTGGCACAGGCTCGACGGCCAGACGGCCTGGCCGCAATATGCGGCGGGCGCTTTCAAAGCGCCCCTCATGAGCGCGGCATTTACCGCCCCGCTCGACGGCGGCGAGGTGATGAAAACCATCACCCTGGCCGGACGCGCCCTGCAGGTCGCCTATCGTCTGCGCAATGTTCCGGGCGGCCGTTTCTCGGTCGAGATCAATATTGCCATGCCCAGCTGCGACGGCTACTCGGGACGTTACATCCTTGCCGATGGCAGCATCCCCTGCGGCTTCGGTCAGGCGCTGGATCTCGCCGTGTCGCAGAGACTGACTTTGGACGACCGCGTGCTCGGCGGCGGCCTGGTGCTCTCCACCAGCCGTCCGGTGGACATCAAGGCGCGGCCGCACTACACCGTCTCGCAGTCGGAAGCCGGTTTCGAAAAGATCATGCAGGCAGCCTGCCTGACGCTTTCCTGGCCGATCGACGCCGTATCTCAGGAACTGACTATTTCCCTGGAAATCGTCACCGACAAATAAGAACGCCAACCATGCGCCTGCTCGGCACCCTCCTCATCGGCATCGTCCTCGGCTACGCCGCGCTCGCCGCCATCCTGTTCGTCTTCCAGTCGCGCTTCATCTATTTCCCGGAGATGGGGCGCCAGGACAAGGCCACACCCGCGCAACTGCGGTTGCCATTCGAGGAAGTGCGCATCGCCACGGCCGACGGGGAAACCCTGCATGGCTGGTTCGTGCCCGCGCCCGACGCACGCGCCACCGTGCTGTTCTTCCATGGCAACGCCGGCAGCATCGTCCACCGCCTCGACTGGCTGCCGATGTTCCAGCAACTGCACCTGTCCGCGCTGATGATCGACTACCGCGGTTTTGGCGCATCGACCGGCAGTCCCTCGGAAACCGGCACCTATGCCGATGCCGAGGCGGCCTGGCGCTACCTGACGGAAACCCGCCGCCACGCTCCGAACCGCATCGTGGTGTTCGGGGAATCGCTCGGCGGCGCCGTTGCCGCGCACCTCGCCGCCCGCAACCCGCCAGCCGCGCTGGTGCTGCACTCTGCCTTCACCTCGGCGCCCGATCTGGCAGCCGACCTGTACCCCTTCCTGCCGGCACGACTGCTGACCCGCTTCGCTTACGACACGCTCGCTTCCGTGAAGGCAGCACGCTGTCCGCTTCTGGTAGCGCACAGCCCGCAGGATGAAATCGTCCCGGTATCACACGGCCGCCGCCTGCTTGACGCCGCCCCGGGCGACAAGGCGTGGATCGAACTGGCCGGCTCGCACAACGACGGATTCCTCTTCATGCGCGCCGAGTGGATACGCGCCTTCGACGCCTTTCTGAAAAACCACCTGCCTGCAGGCAGCGCCTGACGGGTGTAACATCCTTGCCTATCCGGTTGATTGCCAAAACAGGCAGGCATTCCCCCTGTAGGCCGGGCTTCAGCCCGACAGCGGCCGAGTCGGCCTGAAGGCCGACCTACAAGGCAGGCATTCCCCCTGTAGGCCGGGCTTCAGCCCGACAGCGGCCGAGTCGGCCTGAAGGCCGACCTACAAGGCAGGCATTCCCCCTGTAGGTCGGGCTTCAGCCCGACAGCGGCCGAGTCGGCCTGAAGGCCGACCTACAAGGCAGGCATCGTCGTCTGATAATTGGCAATCAACCGGATAGGCAAGGTAACATCAACCGATCGTCACACGGGAGAACTCGCCATGACAGACATCGTCAAACTGCTCGGCAACGAAGCCGACACGCTGCTCAAGCACGAATGCCGCGGCATTCCACAGGCCCGCCTGCATCTGCCGGGCGCAGATTTCATCGACCGCGTCGTGTCCGCTTCAGACCGCAAACCAACGGTGCTGCGCAATCTCGCTGCGCTGTTCAACCACGGCCGGCTCGCCGGCACCGGCTACCTGTCACTGCTGCCGGTGGACCAGGGCATAGAACATTCCGCCGGCGCTTCCTTCGCGCCCAATCCGGATTTTTTCGACCCGGAGCACATCGTCAGGCTCGCCATCGAGGGCGGCTGCAACGGCGTGGCGTCGACGCTGGGCGTGCTGGGCAGCGTCGCGCGCAAGTACGCCCACAAGATTCCTTTCGTGGTGAAGTTCAACCACAACGAGTTTCTTTCCTGCCCGAACACCTACGATCAGACTCTCTTCGCCGACGTCGAGCAGGCCTTCGAGATGGGGGCTTGTGCGGTAGGGGCAACGGTTTATTTCGGCTCGCCTGAATCGCGCCGCCAGATCTGGGAGGTGTCGCAGATGTTCAAGCGCGCCCACGAACTCGGCATGGCGACCATCCTCTGGTGCTACCTGCGCAACAACGCCTTCAAGCAGGACGGCACGGACTATCACGTCTCGGCGGATATGTCCGGCCAGGCCAACCATCTCGGTGTGACCATCGAGGCGGACATCATCAAGCAGAAGATGGCGGAAAACAACGGCGGCTTCAACGCGCTGAAGTTCAGCAAGACCAGCTCCAAGGTGTATTCAGAGCTCACCACCGACCACCCGATCGATCTGGTGCGCTACCAGGTGGCCTGCTGCTACATGGGCCGCGCCGGCATGATCAATTCCGGCGGCGAATCGAAGGGCGCCGGCGACCTCGCCCAGGCGGTGCGCACGGCGGTGATCAACAAGCGCGCCGGCGGCATGGGGCTCATTTCCGGACGCAAAGCTTTCCAGAAGCCGGTGAAGGAGGGCGTCGCGCTGCTCAACGCCATCCAGGACGTGTATCTCTCCAAGGACGTAACGATAGCCTGATCATGAGACGCCCCCCACGCTCACTTTGTTCGCTGCCCCCCGAGGGGGCGCAGGCCTCCCTTGGGGCGGCCCGGCGGGAGCCCTGACTATGCCCGGCACCCCATTCCATCTCGAAGTCAATCCGCAGCTTCCGCCGCGCCTCTCAAGGCTGGAGGAGCTTGCCAACAACCTCTGGTACAGCTGGGATCGGCCGACACGAACGCTGTTCGCGCGTCTGCATCCCAGCTTGTGGGGCTCGGTCGGCCACAGCCCGAAGGCCTTCCTCAAGCGGGTAGACCAGCAGCGCCTGCTGGACGCCGCCGACGATCCGGTGTTCCTCGGCAACTATGCGCGCGTGCTCTCGGCCTACGACACCTACAACAACGAGCCGGGGCGCACGAATGGCGCGCAGCACTTGCGCCACAACGACCTTGTCGCCTATTTCTGTTTCGAGTTCGGCTTCCACGAAAGCCTGCCCATCTATTCGGGCGGCCTCGGTATTCTCGCCGGCGACCACTGCAAGGCGGCGAGTGACCTGCGCCTGCCATTCGTTGCCGTCGGCCTGCTGTTCCGTCAGGGCTATTTCCTGCAGACCATCGACGGCGAGGGCATTCAGCACGCCATCTACCGTGACACGGACTTCGACGATCTGCCGATCGTCCCGGTGCTGCGCGAAGACGGCTCCGAGTTGCATGTCCAGGTAGAGATGGCCGATCGACTCGTCGAGGTCAAGGTCTGGCAGGTTCGCGTCGGTCACGTCAAGCTCTTTCTGCTCGACACCGACCTGGAGATTAACAGCGCGCACGACCGCGACATCGCTCACCGTCTCTATGGCGGCGACCGAACCACGCGCATCGAGCAGGAAGTCGTGCTCGGCGTCGGCGGCGTGCGGGCGCTGGTGGCGATGGGCCTCAAGCCGACCGTCTGGCACATCAACGAGGGCCACGCCGCCTTCATGATGCTGGAGCGCATTCGCCACCTCACCACCCAAGGCATCGATATCGCCGCTGCGATAGAGGCGGTCGCCGCGCACACTGTGTTTACCACCCACACCGCGGTGCCGGCCGGCCACGACCATTTCAGCGAGGAGATGATCCGTCGCTACTTCGAACGTGCCTGCAAGGAACTCCATGTCTCGACCGAGCAACTGATGGCACTGGGCCGCGCGCCGGGTGGGCACGATTTCAACATGACCGCGCTGGCGGTGCGCGGTTCGCGTTTCCACAACGGTGTTTCGCGCATCCATGGCGGCGTGTCCGCACACATCCTGTCAAGCCTGTGGCCGCAGATCGAGCCGGAGGACAACCCCGTCACCTACGTCACCAACGGCGTGCACGTGCCGACGTTTCTCTCGAGCGAATGGAACGAGTTGTTCGACCGCTTCCTCGGGTCGGGCTGGAGTCAGCGCGTCACTGACCGCAGTTGCTGGGAGAGCATCCACACCATTCCCGATCATCAGTTCTGGAGCGTGCACCAGTCGCTCAAGGCGCAGATGCTGCACTTGGTGCGCCACCGCATCTCGGAGCAGCATGCGCGCAACCACGGTTCGGAAGCGCACCTCGACCGGCTGCTCAAGCTCGCCAATCCGGACAACCCGAACGTACTCACCATCGGTTTCGCCCGCCGCTTCGCTACCTACAAGCGCGCGGCGTTGCTGTTCGAGAACCTCGTCTGGCTGCGCGAAATTCTCTGTGACCCGAAGCGACCGGTGCTGTTTCTCTTTGCCGGCAAGGCCCACCCGGCAGACCAGCCCGGACAGGCGCTGATTCGCCGCGTCTCCGAGGTGTCGCGCATGCCGGAATTCGAGGGCAAGATCCTGCTGGTAGAAGGCTACGATCTGCGTTTCGCGCGGCGCCTGGTCTCCGGAGTAGACGTCTGGCTGAACAACCCGCAGTACCCGTTGGAGGCCTGCGGCACCTCGGGCATGAAGGCCGCCATAAACGGCATTCCCAACCTCTCCGTACTGGACGGCTGGTGGGGCGAGGGCTACGACGGCAAGAACGGCTGGGCCATCAAACCGGCCTCCGACACGCTGGATGAAGCACGCCGCGACGTCGAGGAGGTGCGCACGCTGTACGAGATCCTGCAGGACAGCGTGCTGCCGCTCTATTACAACCTGGGGCCGATGGGCTATTCGCCCGGATGGGTGGCAATGGCCAAGCACTCCATCGCCACCCTGCTGCCGCGTTTCAACTCGACGCGAATGCTCTCCGACTATATCGCGCGCTCTTATGTGCCGGCCTCGCACCAGCACCGTCGCTATTCGCAGGACAACTACGCCGGTGCGCGCGCTGTGGCGCAATGGAAATCCCGCGTGCGCGCCGCCTGGCCGCGCATCGCGCTACGCCGGCTGGATGCGCCCCGGCGCCGCATCGGTTTCGGCGACAGCCTGCGCTTCGAAGTCGCAGTGAATCTCAACGGTCTGCTGCCTGAAGATGTAGTGGTGGAATTGCTTTTCGGCCGCCCCGCCGGCGGCAACCTGCCGAAGAAGGCACGCAGCCACCGCTTCCGCCACGAGCGACCACTCGACAGCGGGGAGCAGCTCTACTCCCTCGAACTGACACCGGAATACTGCGGCAAGATCGAGTATCGCATCCGCGTCTACCCCCACCACGAGATGCTGACGCACCCCTTCGAGATGGGAATGATGGTTTGGCTCTAGCCGGTTGCCTGCAACCGATAACTCTGAAAAACTCATTTCAGCCGCGGATGAACGCGGATATTCGCGGATTTTCATTGGGTCGATGCGAGCGAGGCGCTCACCCGGCGGGTGAGTGGCGCAACCCGGATAACGTCTTGTTCTTGATCCGCGTTCATCCGCGTAA
>CAMTUN010000023.1:0-51541 GCA_947084915.1 uncultured beta proteobacterium
CCGGCTTCCTCCGGACAAGCCCTTGCGGTCTTGCCCTTGCCTTCGGCTAGTGGTTATCATGTCTTCATCATGAATCCATGTCGGTACTCCCACAGGGGACTTCCACCCCATTACATCGCGCCCATGCTGGGCGCACACCCGTCGTTCCAGAGGACGCTGGGCGATAAAGCCGCGCCGCGCCTCTGAACTAGCACGTTCGGCGTCATATTGCCCTTATCACACTCAGTGGAGTACCATTCCCACATGCAAATCGCTTCTGGAACCATAGTCGGCGGCAAGGTTGTCGTAGAGGGTCTCTCTCTGCCAGAGGGAACGGCCGTGACCGTCCTCGCTCGGGGAGATGAAGTCGCTGTCCGGCTCCCGCCCCAACAGGAGGCCGAGCTTCTTGAAGCTCTTGACGAGGCTGACCGCGAGGAAGGCATTTCGGCCGAGGAGCTTTTTACGCGGCTCCGCCGCTTCGGCTGATCTTGGCTCTCGTCGTCCGAATCAAACCTCGCGCACAGCGGGAAATCGAACGGGCGGCAGAATGGTGGGCCGAAAATCGGCCAGCCGCCCTTGGGGCTATTCGCAAGGACATAGAGGCTGCCTTGGCCCTACTCGTTGAAGAACCTGGCATAGGCACCAAAATTGAAACAGCGCGCTCCGACATAGTTCGCCGGTTGTACCTCACGCGAGTTCGATATTTTCTCTACTACCGCGTACGAGGAAACTTTCTTGAAGTTGTCGCCTTTTGGCACTCTAGCCGCGAAACAGGTCCGTCGCTCTGAAGCCATGACGCCGAACCCTCCGTTGCAGGCGCGACTGGCCTACAAGGGCTTCCCCCCCATTAGCAAGTGCCTTTCTGGTTTTTAGTTCATGGCTGTTTTCCTGATCTGATTCCTGTTCCGCTGCGTGTGTCGTACGAGAAGATGGCGGACTGCGAAACTACAACCGGTCATGTTGGGCATCTTGCCCGGACCCTGATGAAAGACGCGCTCCGGGGCCTCAATCGTTAGTCGGGAATGACATCTTCCCCGTGAAGTAATCAGGCTCTCCCGGCGCGGGTCCAACCCGCTTCACATCAACGCATGCAGCGCACCGATGATTCCTCGCCGCCGGCCGGCGGCATGATCGATCCTTTCCGTTGTTGTTCCTGCAGACGCATTGACCGAGGTTCAATCCGCCCTGGCGTACAGACGGAAATCCTCGCCATGCTTGAGCATGGCCCAGGCCAGGCGCGCATTCTTGGCGGCGATGGCCACCACCGCGCACCAGTAGCCGCGCCGCTCGACCAGGCTGCGCGCCCAGCGGCTGAAGCGGTCCTGCTTGTCCCCCAGTCCGCTCAACACCGCGCGCGCTCCCATGACCAGGAGACTGCGCAGGTAGCGGTCGCCGGCCTTGGTGATCCGCCCCAGGCGCGCCTTGCCGCCGCTGCTGTATTGGCCCGGAGTCAGGCCGATCCAGGCGGCCACCTGGCGCCCATTCCTGAAGTCGTGCCCTGCGCCGATGCTCGCCAGCAGCGCGCTGGCCGTATTGGGGCCGATCCCCGGCAGCTGCATCAGCCGCTTGCTGCGCGCATCGTCCTTCGCCGCCTGGCCAATCCGCCCGGTCGTACTCGGCGATGCGCACCTCGAGCGCGTCGGCGTGCGCCAGCAGGTCGCCGACGCATCGTTTGATGTGGCCCGGCAACTCTTCGAGGTGTGCCACGATGTCGCGGCGCAGATTGGCCACCTTCTGCGGACACACGATGCCGAATTCGCTGATGAGACCGCGCAGTCGGTTGTAGGTGGCAGTGCGTTCTTCGACGAACCCCTGCCGGGTGCGGTGCAGGCTGAGGATGATCTGCTGGTGTTCTTCCTTGATCGGGACGAAGCGCATCTTCGGCCGGGTGACGGCTTCGCAGATGGCGGCAGCGTCCGCCGCGTCGTTCTTGCCGCGGCGGCCCGACATGCGGTAGGGCGTGACGAACTTGGGCGCCATCAGCTTGACGGTGTGGCCATGCTGGCGAAACTGTCGCGCCCAGTGGTGCGCGCCGGAGCAGGCTTCCATGCCGATGAGGCAGGGCGGCAGCTGGGCGATCAGCGGCAGAAGATGCTCGCGTGATACTTTGGGCTTGACCAGCACGGACTTGCCGTTATCATCAACGCCGTACGGCAAAGACGTTCTTGGCCAGATCGATTCCTACGGTGATAATGCTCATGGACTTCCCCTTTCGTGGTTTTGATGAGGTCTGGAAACTCCATCATGGCACTCGTTGCCGCTCGCGGCTTCCGCCGCAACCTCGGGACGGGGAAGTCCCTTTCATTCGTTGGGCGTCAGAGGTGGCGCGTGTTGATTCATGTTCTCACATTTGCTAACATCAGCCTATGTCATTCGAGATTGAGTATTTCCATGAGCGAGTACTGCACGATATTGAGTCGTGGCCCGTTGACGTCCTTGCCGACTACGCACGATTGCTTGAACTGCTTATTGAACACGGGCCGAGTCTCAGGCTTCCGCACTCGCGGACTTTCGGTGATGGTCTGTTTGAGCTTCGGCCTCGTGGTCGTTCGGGCATTGGTAGAGCGTTCTACTGTTTTCTCGTTGGCAAACGGGTTGTTGTCCTACACGCTTTCATCAAGAAGTCGCAGGAAACGCCAGCCCAAGAACTGAAGTTGGCGCGAAAACGCATAAAGGAGGTTGCAAATGGCTGAACTAAAATTTAAACCCATTCCTCATTCGCACAAAGAGTTTCTTGCCAAGGCGGCAACCCGCAAGGGGTTCGTCGAAGCTTATGACACTCTTGCCCTTGAGTATCAGGTTGCTGGCCAAATGCTCAAGGCTCGGTCCCGTGCCGGCATGACGCAAGACGCTGTGGCAGAACGGATGGGAACAACCAAGAGTGCGGTGTCAAGGCTCGAGTCTGCTGGAAAGCATGCTCCATCGCTTGCAACGCTCAAACGGTACGCGCAAGCAGTCGGCTGCGAGATTCAAGTGAAATTTGTACCGCAAAAGGCTGCATGACGCCCAACCCGGCATTGCAAGGGACGCTGCGTGATAAAGCCGCGCCGCGCCCCTGAACTAAACTACAAGGGCGCAACGACATCGACCGCTTCCATCTCGCCGCCGACGTGGTCAATCGCGTGCCCAAGCTGGGGTACCGGGCGGCCTACTTCAAGCAGCACCTGCGCGACCGCCTGATCGAACACCGCCACTACATCGGCGCGCACGGCCAGGACATGCCCGACGTGCGCGACTGGAAATGGCCGCATTGAACAACCCGCTGCTGCAGCTGCGCGCGCTGGGCCAGAGCGTGTGGCTCGACTTCATCCGGCGCGCCCTGCTCGAAGACGGCACGCTGGCGCGCCTGATCGCCGAGGACGGGCTGGCGGGGCTGACCTCCAACCCGGCGATCTTCCACCAGGCGATCGCCGAGCACGGCGGTTACGACGGCGCCATCGCGGCGCTGGTGCGCGACGGCGCGGATGCCGTGACGATCTACGAGACGCTGGCGATGGCGGACGTGCGCGGGGCCGCCGATGCGCTCGCGCCGGTGTATGCGCAAAGCGGCGGACGCGACGGCTACGTCAGCCTCGAGGTATCGCCGCACTTGGCGCACGACGCCGACGCCACCGTTGTGGAAGCGCTGCGCCTGTGGCGGCATGTCGGCCGGCCGAACCTGATGATCAAGGTGCCGGCGACGCCGGCAGGCCTCATTGCCGTCCGGCGCCTGGTCGCGGCCGGCGTCAGCGTCAACGTGACGCTGCTGTTCAGCGTCGCCCGATATCGCGAAGCCGCCGAAGCGTACTTTTCAGGACTCGAAGACCGCGCCGCGACGGGTCAGGCGCTGGAGGGCGTGGCCTCGGTGGCGAGCTTCTTCCTCAGCCGCATCGACACGCAGGTCGATCGCCAACTCGATGCGCTGGCGACGCCCGAGGCCAAGGCGTTGCGCGGGCGCGCCGCGATTGCCAGCGCCCGCCTCGCCTACCAGGACTATCTCGGCTTACTCGCCTCGCCGCGCTGGCAGGCACTGGCCGAACGCGGCGCACGCAGCCAGCGCCTGCTGTGGGCCAGCACCGGCACCAAGGACGCGGCCTATCGGGATGTCTGCTACGTCGAGCCGTTGATCGGCCGCGACACCGTCACCACCCTGCCGCCGGAAACCCTCGACGCTTTCCGCGACCATGGCCGTGCCATGGCCCGGCTGGAGGAGGATGTTGAAGATGCGCGCGCCCTGCCAGGACAACTGGCCGAGCTCGGCATCGATTTTGCGGAAGAGGCCCGCAGCCTTGAAGCCGAAGGCATCGCGAAATTCATCGACCCCTTCGACCGGCTGCTCGACCACCTGGCGCAGCGCACCCAGGGCCACTGAAGTCGAGCGGCTACCTCATGCCTTCAGGGCCTTGCGGACCCCGGCGCCATACTCCGGATGCACTTTGTCGAACAAGGCCAGTTGCCGCTCGACGATGTTCTCCGGCACGCCCTGCATGGCGGCGGCGTAGTTGTCGAACATGCGCTGCTTCTGGCCGGCGTCGAAGAGCTCGAACAGCGCGCGCGGCTGGCTGAAGTCGTCGTTGCCTTCGCGATGGTTGTAGCGCGCCGCATCGCCGCTGATGCGCAGTGGCGGCTCGGCCACGTCCGGGTTCGCCACCGGCCCGCCGAAGGAGTTGGGCTCGTAGTAGGCGTCCGGGTTCGGGTTGTTGGCGAAAAAGCGCATGGCGCCGTCCTTGTGGTAGTGATGCACCGGGCAGCGCGGCGCATTGACGGGCAGCGCCTCGTAGTGCGTGCCGAGGCGGTAGCGGTGCGCGTCGGCATAGCTGAAGAGGCGCGCCTGCAGCATTTTGTCGGGTGAGAAACCGATGCCCGGCACGGCGTTGCTCGGCGAGAAGGCGGCCTGCTCGATCTCGGCGAAGTAATTGTCCGGGTTGCGGTTCAGCTCCATCACGCCGACTTCGATCAGCGGGTAGTCCTTGTGCGGCCACACCTTGGTCAGGTCGAACGGGTTGTAGGACGTCTTCCCGGCGTCCAGTTCAGGCATGACCTGCACGTAGAGGGTCCACCTGGGAAACTCGCCACGCTCGATGGCGCCGAAGAGGTCTTCCTGGTAGGTCTCGCGCGATTTGCCGATGGCGGCCTCGGACTCGGCGTTGGTCAGGTGGCGGTGCCCCTGCTGCGTCTTGAAATGGAACTTCACCCAGTAGCGCTCACCCTTGGCGTTCCAGAAGGAATAGGTGTGCGAGCCGTAGCCATTCATGAAGCGCGGACTGGTCGGGATACCGCGATCGGAGAACAGCGTGGTGATCTGGTGCAGGCTTTCCGGCGAGAGCGACCAGAAGTCCCACATCGCCGTCGGCGAGCGCAAGTTGGTCTTCGGATGGCGCTTCTGCGTGTGGATGAAGTCGGGGAATTTGAGCGGGTCGCGCACGAAGAACACCGGCGTGTTGTTGCCGACCATGTCCCAGTTGCCTTCCTCGGTGTAGAACTTCAGCGAGAAGCCGCGCACGTCGCGTTCGGCATCCGCCGCGCCGAGTTCGCCGGCGACGGTGGAGAAGCGCGCGATGAGGTCGGTTTTCTTGCCGACCTGCGAGAAGAGCTTCGCCCGCGTGTATTTCGTGATGTCCTTCGTGACGGTAAATGTGCCGTAGGCGCCCCAGCCCTTGGCATGGACGACGCGCTCGGGAATGCGCTCGCGGTTCTGGTGGGCCAGCTTCTCGATGAGTTGCCAGTCCTGCATCAGAACCGGGCCGCGCGGCCCGGCGGTGAGGCTGTTCTGGTTGTCGGCGATCGGCGCGCCGGCGGAGGTGGTCTGGTACGGGCACTGGCTCATGGCGGTTCTCCTGTCTGGTCTATTGAATGACACTTCTAGTCTAGGGAGTCGCGCACGATAAATGAAATCGTATGTTCTCATCGTTACGATAGCCTGAGGGTATCGAGCCCGGCGATCGCCTGCCTGCGCAATGCGGGGGCAGAGCGGCGCGTTTGGGGCATCGCGCCCGACATGAGACAATAAGGGCCGTGATAACAGCCGTCGTTCCAGCGGCGGCAACTGCTCAGGACTCCGATGACAGATACAGCCTACTGCTATCACTGCGGCACCCACCACCTCAAGAAAGAGATGCGACAGATCGCGACCAAGGCCGGCAAGCGCTGGCGCTGCGTGAGGAGCATAGAGGCGACGAAGCGCAGCAAGGACGATCGCGACGCCTTCGGCCGACGCGTCTCCGCCGACAACAAAGTCGATGCTCAGACCAAGGCGAAGCTGGTACTGAACAACGGCAGATGAGCGATTTGCCTGCGCTCGAGCTGATTGGCCTGGTTGTCCTGGCAGGCGGCGTATGGCTTTGGTTCGACAGCCTCAGGGCAAGGGATATCGGTATCGCCGCCGCCCGCACAACCTGTGAATCCGAAGGACTGCAATTGCTCGACGACACCGTCTCGATCTCCGGCCTGAAACCGGCAAGAAACGAGGATGGGCAGCTTCTGCTGCGGCGGGTGTATACCTTTGAATACAGCGATACCGGCGACAATCGGCGCAGCGGCAGCGTGATCCTGCTCGGCCATCGTGTCGTGCTGCTCAATGTCGGCACGCGGCCGGTATCTACCTACACTTTGCATTGATTCGCTGAGCGTGGTTGTTGCCGATTTATCGGCTTTACAACCACGGCCTACTCCTTGCGGGTGGAGCGCAAGTCCCGGACACTCCGCGCTTCGATGCGCTGCTCACGCCGAAGCGCGACGCCGAGCTAGCCTGCGTGCAGTTTTAGCGCCGCCGCGACGATCGGCCGCGCCCATTCCGGCGTATGCGGCAGATTCGCAGGGCCGAGGATTCTTCCACGCTCGGCATGCAGCACCAGCCTGGGTATTGGCACCTTGCCGGCTACGGGATCGGCCTCCGCGCTGTTGTCGTACAACCGCAACGCGGTGAGGCAGGGAAGCAGTTGGATAAGATTCAGGCGACTGTGTCCGTAGCGGCGCCGGATGTCCGCCTCGGATGTGTCGTGGCCGCCCTGCTCAACACGAGTTCGAACGCGCTCGATATGCAGTTCCGGGCTGGAGAGGCCGGCATACCAGACGCGCACTTCGATGTCCCGCGACGCGGCTTCGGCCAACAGGCGCGGGAGGGTATTGGCGCCAAGGGTCGTCTCGAAAGCAAAGTCGAGGCGTTCGGCGATGGCCTGTTCCAGCAGTCTTCTACCCTGCAGCCAGGCGGTGCCATTGGCCTCCCGCTGACCGAGTCCAGGATAGCGTTGAAGAATCGTGCGGGCGGCCTCATCAGGATTGTAATAGTCGGCGCCGTGGGCGCGGAAAGCCGCACCGCCAATACTGCTCTTGCCGGCGCCGTTGACGCCGGCCAAGACGTAGATGCGCGACATCTGCCCGATCGTGGCGAGTACTGCTCAGCGCTTCTTTGTTCCGGCCGCCCTGCCCGCTGTCTTGGCGGCGCGGCCCAGCGCAGCCGGCGCGGCGTCGAACGCGTCCGCCATGCCTTGCTTCGCCTTCGGCGTCTGCATGCGCGCGAGCAGCCCGTCGAACTCCGCGCTCAAATTGTCGAGGACGGGCGCGCGGGAACTAACCAGGGATTCGAATTCTGCGTAAGAGAGCAGCACTGCCTTCGGCGAGTCATGCTTGGTGATCGCTACGGCCCCACCGAGCGCGGCCCGCTCGAAAATGCTGCCGAACGCGTTCTTGAATTGCGAGGCGGCGACGGTCGGGATATCGACCAGATCACCCTGCCTGTTGCGGTATGTCAACGTGGTCATGACGCGTCTCCTCCGGTGCCATTTCGCACATTATACCCATAATGGCCATTTTGTGCGATTTGCGGCAATGGGTGGCGCCCGTCAGTACCCCGGCAGCAAAGGCGGGCACTGGTGCCAGCCTCTGTTTCTATGATGCTAGTGTTCCCTGCCGTCGATCCGCGGCTGCAGCAGCATTGGCACGGTGCGCCAGGCCAGGGTGGCGAAGCCGACGAACCAGCAGGCGGCCGCGAGCTGGGTCCACAACAGGTAGGCGGCGGGTGCGGCTTGCGGCGCGGCCACGCGCAGGAGCAGCGCCAGGATCATGATCCACAACACGCCGCGGTCGACGACGTCGAACGCCACTTTGCGGCCAGTGTGTCCCCTTGAGATGCGCAGGATCATGGCCGGAATGATCAGGCCCATCACGCCGAAGCTGAACAGGTGTGTGGAAACGCTGCCGACCCAGACGGTTTGCGCGGCCTGCTCGAACGCCACCACAAGCAACTGGCCGATGATGCCGAGATAGCCGAGGTGCATGATGCCGATGTCGAGGCGCGTGAACGCCAGAGCGGGCTTCCAGAACACAAATCAGGAAAAAAATGTTGTCGCGGCGATAACCATCGGTTTCGCGATGGCGCAGCAGCGTGGCCAGCAGCATCGCCACGATGGCGACGAGGAAAAGCTGATTCGACAGCAGGAACAGCGGCTGCGGCCAGGCGGCGCCGAACCACATGCCGAGCCGCTCGAAGCACCAGGCGGCGGCGAGAAACACCAGCCAGCCGCCGTGATAGCCGCGGATCTTCACCCAGTTCTTGCTGGCGGTAAGCAGGAAGCCGCCGAGCATGGCCCAGCCGAAGCCGAAGAACATCTCGTGGGCATGCCACTGGATGCCCGTGAAGGCCGCCGCCGGCGCCTCGATGACGCCCGCGAACATCAGTGTCCACAGCACCGGCAGGCTCAGGCCGGAGAGGCAGGCCAGCGCGAAGAAGGGACGGAAGCCGACCAGCCAGAGTGGGTGGTTCATTGCTTACCTCGGGTCAATCCGCAGATAGCGCAGCGATTTCGTCATTCCCGTGCAAACGGGAATCCAGTGCGATATTCGGTGTCGCAATGGGTCCCCGCTTCCGCGAGGACGACGCGCTCACTCCGCCTCGAAGCCGGCGTCGACGATGACGCGCTTCATGTCCTCGCGCGTCACGCTGCCCGACTCGAATTCGACGCGCGCCTGCTTGTCCTCCAGCGAGACCTCCGCCTTCGCCACGCCGGGCAGCGCGGTGAGCACATTGGTCACGCTCTTGACGCAGCCGCCGCAGGACATCCCCTCGACCTTGATGGTTGTGTTTTCCATGTTCGTTCCTTTCATACTTGTCGTCCCCGCGGAAGCGGGGACCCATTCACGCGCTGAGTGACTTCATGGATTCCCGCTCCCCGCTTCAAGCATGCGGGGACAAGCTTCGCGGGAATGACGTCGCCAGCCAATATCAGCAGGGTTTCCCCGGCTTGCAGCCCTTCAGCACCCACAGCGACATGATGCCCGCCGTTACGTCCGCACGCGACTTGCGCGCGAGCGACAGCGGCGTGCGACCGCCCGCCGACTTGGCGTTCACGTCGGCGCCGGCCTCGAGCAGCAGCCGCGCGTGCTCGGGCTTGTCGGCATAGGCGGCCATGTGCAGCGGCGTGAGGTCGTCCTTGTCTCTCACAGTCACGTCGGCGCCGGCCGCCAGCAGCGCCTTGAGCGGGCCGCTGTCGGAATTCGTCGCTGCAAGGTGCAAGGGCGTGGCGCCGAGCTGGTTGCGCGCATCGCGCATGGCCGGGTCGGCCTTGAGGATCTTGTTCACCTCGGCGGCGGTGCCAAGCCTGGCGGCGTCGAAAATCGGCGGCTCGTTGGCGCCAAGCGTCGTTTGCGCCTGCGCGATAAAAGTCAGTCCCCACAATACGGCGAACATGAATCGATGCAGGTTCATTCTTTACTCCGAAGCGGTTTCCAGCGCCGCAGCAGGAGCGAATTGCTCACCACGGAGACGGAACTCATCGCCATCGCCGCGCCGGCGATCACCGGATTGAGCAGGCCCATGGCGGCGAGCGGGATGCCGAGCACATTGTAGATGAAGGCGAAGAACAGGTTCTGGCGGATCTTCGACAGCGTGGCGCGCGAAAGATCAATCGCGTCGGCCACCGAGAGCAGGTCGCTCTTCATCAGCGTCACATCGGCCGCCTCCAGCGCCACGTCCGATCCGCCGCCGATGGCGAAGGAGACGTCCGCCGCCGCCAGCGCCGGCGCGTCGTTGATGCCGTCGCCGACCATGCCGACGCGCACGCCACCGGCTTTCAGCTTCGTCACCGTCGCCGCCTTGTCCTGCGGCAGCACTTCCGCCTCGTAGCGGTCGATGCCGGCTTCGCGCGCGATGGCCGCGGCGGTCGCCGCGTTGTCTCCGGTGAGCATGACTACCGTGACGCCCTGTGCCTTCAGCCGCGCGACGGCCGCGCGCGACGTCGGCCGAAGCTGATCGGCGACGCCGAGCAGGCCGAGCAAAGTCAGTCCCCGCGCCACGCCGACGACGCTCTTGCCGGCGCCCGCCAGTGGCGCGAGCAAGGCTTCAGGTACAACGACGCCCTGCTCGGTAAGAAAGCCCGGCGAGCCGAGCGCATAGTCGCTGCCTTCGAGCGTGGCAAGCAGACCCTTGCCCGGCACGGCGCGCAACCCGGCCGGCTGCGTGAGTGCGATACCCCGCTCGCGCGCCTGCGCGACGATGGCTTCGGCGAGCGGATGGCTGGCGCCCTGCTCCAGGCTGGCGGCGATGCGCAGCAGTTCACTACTCCCCTCTCCCCAGCCCTCTCCCCAGGGGGGAGAGGGGGCCGATTTCCTCCCCTCGCCCCCCTGGGGAGAGGGGGCCGATTTCCTCCCCTCGCCCCCCTGGGGAGAGGGGGCCGATTTCCTCCCCTCGCCCCCCTGGGGAGAGGGGTCGGGGGAGAGGGGTTGCACCGGCACGAGATCCGTCACCACCGGCTTGCCCTGCGTCAGCGTGCCGGTCTTGTCCACCACCAGCACTTCGACCTTCTGCGCCAGTTCCAGCGCTTCGGCGTTTTTCACGAGGATGCCGGCCGCGGCGCCGCGACCGGTGCCGACCATGATCGCCGTCGGCGTCGCCAGCCCGAGCGCGCAAGGACAGGCGATCACCAGCACGGCGACGGCATTCACCAGCGCAACGGTGAAATCGCCGCCGAAGACCCACCAGCCGGCGAAAGCAAACAGGGCGATGACCGTCACCACCGGCACGAAGATCGCCGAGATGCGGTCGGCCAGGCGCTGCACCGGCGCCTTGGAGCCCTGCGCCTGCTCGACCATGCGGATAATGCCGGCGAGCAGCGTGTGGCTGCCGACGCCGGTAGCGCGGCAGGTGAGCAGGCCTTCGCCGTTCACCGTCGCGGCAAACACCTTGCCGCCGACAGCCTTGGCCACGGGCAGGCTCTCGCCGGTGAGCATGGCCTCATTGACGCTGGAGGCGCCCTCGGTCACCTCGCCGTCGACCGGCACGCTATCGCCCGGGCGCACGACGAAGACGTCGCCGGGATTCAGGCTGTCCACCGCCACCTCGACGAGGACGCCGTCGCGCAACACGCGCGCCGTCTGCGGCTGCAGGCGGATCAGCGCCTCGATCGCCGCCGAGGTCTTGGCCTTGGCGCGCGCTTCGAGCAACTTGCCCATCAGCACCAGGGTGATGACCGCCGCCGAGGCTTCGAAGTAGACATGGTGATGGTGCAGCCCCGCCGCCGTCACCACCGCGCTGAAGGCCCAGGCCATGCTGGTGCCGAGCGCCACCAGCACGTCCATGTTGCCGGCGCCGCCGCGCAGCGCGTGATACGCGCCGACGTAGAAGCGCCAGCCGATCCAGAACTGCACCGGCGTGGCGAGCGCGAACTGCAGCCAGCGCGGCAGGACATCCTGATGCTCGCCCGTGAACATGGCGCCCATCTGCGCCACCAGCGGCAGCGTCAGCGCCACGGAAATCCAGAAGCGCTTCAGTTCGGCCTGATAGGCGGCGGCCTTGCGCGCCTTGTCTGCGGCGCGGCTGTCGGAGGTCGCCTCGCGCGCCTCGTAGCCGGCGCGGCGCACCGCGGCGATCATCGCGCCGGCATCGGCCAGCCCGGGCACGTAGCGGATGTTGGCCTTTTCAGATGCGAAATTGACGTTGGCCGAAACGCCGGGCAGCTTGTTCAGCACCGTCTCGATGCGCGTGGCGCAGGCGGCGCAGGTCATGCCGGAAATGGCCAGGTCGAGCGACTGCGGCGGCACCTTGAAGCCGGCCTTCTCGATCGTCTCGACGAGTTGCGGCGCGCTGACGGCGCCGGCGTCGAACTCGACACGGGCGCGCTCGCTGGCGAAGTTCACCGCCGCCGAGACCCCGGGCAGCTTGTTCAACTGCTTCTCGATGCGCGTGGCGCAGGCGGCGCAGGTCATGCCCTCGATGGGCAGGTCCAGCGTGTCGCGGACGGTGGATGCGTTCATTCTCTTTTCGACTCTATACGGCACAGACAATTCCCTGCCACAACCGGCCGCCCAGACTGGTCGCATTGATCAGCCCCCACACGCCGAAGCCCATCACCAGCACTCCGGAGACCAGGCGCAGGGCGCGCGCCTGCGCGATGTCGCGGAACTTCTTCAGCAGCAGGCCGGCCAGCAACAGATTCGGCAGTGTGCCAAGGCCGAAGGCCAACATCAACCCCGCGCCCCGAAGGGAATTCCCGGTCAGCAATGCGGTGGTCAGGACGGAATAGACCATGCCGCAGGGCAGGAAACCCCACAGCATGCCCAGCGGCAGCGCACGGCCGACATGGGTCACCGGCAGGAAGCGACGCGTCAGCGGCTGGATGCGCGACCACAGCTTCTGCCCGCCGCGCTCGAGGAAAGTCAGTGTCCGCGTCACGCCGAGGAGGTAAAGACCCAACGCCACCAGCATCAGGTTGGCGAGCACATACAGCGCGAGTTGAACCGGCATGATGTCGTTGAACAGCAGTCCGGCGCTGCCGATCGCGCCCAGCACCGCGCCGGCCAGGGCGTAGCTGGAAATGCGGCCGAAGTTGTAGGCGAGGTGGATCGGCCACTGGCGCCGCCCGCCCGCGGTGTTCGCCGTCAGCGCGCCGACGATGCCGCCGCACATGCCGACGCAGTGCGTGCCGCCGAGCAGGCCGACGAGGAAAACAGCGATGTAGCCGGATTCGGGCATGAAGGGCAGCCGCGGATTTCGCGGATGAACGCGGATTCGGTTTGCTTTTAATCCGCGTCTATCCGCGCAATCCGCGGCAAAGTTTTTTCAGATGACTTTCGAATAGCGCGCCCGCTCGCGGTCGGCGCGCAGATAACGGTCGAACACCATGGCGATGGCGCGCACCAGCATGCGCCCGCGCGGCTGCACGCTGATCCACTTGTCGTCGAGCTTGAGCAGGCCGCCCTGCTCCATCTCGCGCAGGTCGGCGATCTCATCCGCGAAGTAGCGCTTGAAGTCGATCAGGTGGGCCACTTCGAGCGCCTCGACGGACACCTCGAAGTGGCACATCAGTGCCTGGATGATGGAGCGGCGCAGCAGGTCGTCCGGCGTCAGTTCGATGCCGCGCATCACCGGCAGCACGCCGTGGTCGAGGCGGTCGTAGTACTCGTCCATCGTCTTCACGTTCTGGCAGTAGGTCGGCCCGACCATGCCGATGGAGGAGATGCCGAAGGACATCATGTCGCACTCGGCGTGCGTCGAGTAGCCCTGGAAATTGCGGTGCAGCCGACCCTGGCGCTGGGCCACGGCGAGTTCGTCGTCGGGCTTGGCGAAATGGTCCATGCCGATATACACGTAGCCCGCCTCGGTCAGCCGGCGGATGGCGAGCTGGAGGATCTGCAGCTTGGCATCCGCCGTGGGCAGTTCCCCCTCGGCGATGCGCCGCTGCGGCTTGAACAGGCTCGGCAGGTGGGCGTAGTTATAGATCGACAGGCGGTCGGGCGAGAGGCGAATGACCTCTTCGAGCGTGCGGTTGAAGCTGATGACGTTCTGCCTGGGCAGGCCGTAGATGAGGTCGACGGAAATCGACTTGAAACCGTTGGCGCGCGCCGCGCGCAGCACGGTTTCCGTCTCCTCGATGGTCTGCACCCGGTTCACCGCCTCCTGCACCGCCAGATCGAAGTCCTGCACGCCGAGGCTCATGCGATTGAAGCCCAGCTCGCCGAGCAGGGCCACGGTCGCCTCGTCCACCTTGCGCGGATCGACCTCGATGGAATACTCGCCATTGGGCAGCAGGCGGAAATGCTCGCGGGTAGAGCCCATCAGCTGCCGCATTTCCTCGTGCGAGAGGAAGGTCGGCGTGCCGCCGCCCCAGTGCAGCTGCACCACGTCGTGGCTGCCCTCGAGGTAATCCGCCTGCAGGGCCATCTCCTTGTCGAGGTATTTCAGGTACTTGGCGGAACGGCCATGATCCTTGGTGATGATCTTGTTGCAGGCGCAGTAGTAGCAGATGGTATTGCAGAAGGGGATGTGTACGTATAATGAAAGCGGCCTGCTGATTCCCCCGACTGTGCGTTTTCCCAGCCAAAGTCGATAGGCGTCGGCATCGAAGGCCTCGACGAAGCGGTCTGCCGTCGGGTACGAGGTGTAACGGGGTCCGTTCACGTCGAACCGGCGAATGAGTTGCGGGTCGAAAACAAGATCCTGAAAAGTCGCGTTCATGTAGGTACGGCGCGATGCTGCGAAATGATGGACAAAGATGCCGCATCGACCCGTATATCGTATTGACATGGATCAAAGCGACAAACCACCACAGAGAGAAAGCGAGCTGGAATTGCCCAACAAATCCGCCGTTCCCATCAGCCTGGTCACCATCAAGGCGGCCTGCTCCCAATGCAGCCTGCATGAGTTGTGCCTCTCCGAAGGCCTGAGCAAGGAGGAACTGCACAAGCTCGACACCCTCGTCGGTTCCCGTCGCAAGCTGAAGCGTCAGCAGAGCCTGTATCGCGTCGGCGACCCCTTCGAGGCCCTCTATGCGGTGCGCACCGGTTTCTTCAAGACCGACATCCTGCTCGAGGACGGTCGCGACCAGGTCACCGGATTCCAGATGACCGGCGAGATCCTCGGCATGGACGGCATCGGCACGGCGGCGCACTCCTGCAACGCCGTCGCACTCGAGGACAGCGAGGTTTGCATCATCCCTTTTTCGCAGCTGGAACAGCTCTCGCGCGAGATCCAGACGCTGCAGCGCAATTTCCACAAGGTCATGAGCCGCGAACTGGTGCGCGACCAGGGGTTGATGATGCTGCTCGGCACCATGCGCGCCGAGGAGCGACTGGCCGCCTTCCTGCTCAACATGTCTCAGCGCTTCACCATCCGCGGCTACTCTGCGGCGGAATTCCACCTGCGCATGACGCGCGAAGAGATCGGCAGCTACCTGGGATTGAAGCTCGAAACCGTCAGCCGCGCCTTCTCGCGCTTCCAGGAGGAAGGGCTGATCGCCGTGCAGCAGAAGCACATCCGCATCATCGACAACGACGGCCTGAAGCGGCTGCTCAACCACCAGCCGCGCTGAACCAACCGCATCCGGCGTAGGTCGGGCTTCAGCCCGACGACCGAAGGTAATCCCCAGGGGACATGTCGGCATGAATACCGACCTACAAGGCCAGAAAGCCCCATGGGTCTTTCGTCAGCGCCACTGAAACAATGTAGGCGAAGCTGGCCAGCGAGGCCAGCCAGAAGCCTGCACGCACCGCCTTGCTGGGCCCGCGCCGCAGGGCGAACATGCCGAAGCCGATGTAGCCCAGCAGGCCCAGCACCTTCGCCGTCACCCAGTCATGCACGAAAGGATATTGCTGCTGCACGATGGACAGTCCGATGGCCGCAGCCAGCAACAGCGTGTCGTTCACGTGCGGCGCCACCCGCACCCAGAGCCGGTCGAGCATCGGCGAATCCCTCAGCATCCAGACCCCGCGCAAAAAGAAGCCGGAGATCGAAATCACCACGCAGGCGACGTGGAAATACTTGAGCAGCAGGTAGGTCGACATGGCTCCGGATGTTACCCCGGCCGGCCATCACTTTGCGCCTCCATTCGCCCGGCATGAGGATTCCATGTTATGTTTCCTGCGCCGCGACCCCGTCAGGGCAGGTAAAGGCCGCTCAATGCACAACGACAAGCTCGACATCGCTCAAATACTCCGCAGAATTCCCCTGTTCCAGGAACTCAGCCCGGAACAGTTCGATCATCTCGCCTCGCAAACGCGGGAAAAGCGCCTGCACAAGGGCGAAATGCTGTTTCAAAAAGGCGATGCGGCGCGAGGCTTCTACGCCATCGTATACGGCCAGATGAAGCTCGCCTTCCCCTCCGCCAACGGCAACGAGAAGGTCGTCGAGATCCTCGGGCCCCAACAGAGTTTCGGCGAGGCCGTCATGTTCATGGACCGCCCCTACCCCGTCTTCGCCGAGTCGCTCGCCGACTCGCTGCTGCTGCACATCGCCCGCCAGGCAGTATTCGACATGCTCGAAACGGATCCCTCCTTCGCCCGCCGCATGCTGGCCGGCCTGGCCCTGAGATTGCACGGCCTGATACGCGACGTCGAATCCTACTCGTTGCGCTCCAGCACCCAGCGCGTCATCGGCTTCCTGCTGCAGCGGACCAACCCCGGCGAGGACGAATCGGGCGATGTCGAAATCGATCTGCCCACCAGCAAGCAGGTCATCGCCTCACGGCTCAACCTCACGCCGGAAACCCTGTCGCGGATATTCCACGACCTGGCCGCCGCCAAGCTGATCACCGTGCACGGCAAGCACGTCACGGTGCACGACGTGAAACGGCTGCGCGAATACGAGCCTTGATCAACCGGCTTGCTCCTGCGCCAGCCGTTCCTCGAGTTCCCGGCTGAAGCGGGCGAAGTTGCGCGTCGCGACGATCAGGTTCCACTCCAGCCAGACGCACGAGGCAATCAGGGCCACGCCGCCTGGATAGACCAGCCAGGGCAGCGGCACCGCCCCCAGCAGCAAGACCAGCGCCGCCAGATGCAGCTTGAACTGCATCATCATGCGCGGCTCCGAAATCATCTGACGCATGTTCGGCACCACCAGGCCGGGCTTGCCGATCTTCTGCAGGTGCAGCCAGTTGAGGAAGGGCATGATCTTGTAGAGCATGCCGCTGATGACCGGCATGAACACCCCGACCATGAGCAGCACGCCGAGCAGGAAGGGTGCGCCGGCATAATCCTCCGCGCCCGGATTGAGCTGCTGCAGCACGACGGCGACGGCGGCCACGACGAGAGCGGACATCGCCAGCCGCCAGAACAGCAGCGTCGGGTCGGTCACCTTGCGCCGACGCTGTGCCTGCAGGCGCAGCGTCACGGCGGCGAACGCCATGGCGGGCAATGCGGCGGCGCACGCCAGCGCGACCTGCAAGCCGTCCGGCCGCTGCAACGGCAGCCAGGTGAGCGACCAGGCCGTCAACAGGAAGAACAATGTCACCGAGAAACTGCGCGTCAGCCAGACGGGATAGGGCAGCGTCAGTTGGAACATCGGCACTACCAGGTAGGCCACGCTGGCCACCAGCAGCAGACTCCAGCCGCCCAATCCCCAGGCCGCGTGCACATGCGTCAGTTCGGTCAGTGGCAATGCCAGCTGCCAGCCGAAGCCGCTCGCCAGCGTGGCGCCGAGGACGATGGTCACGACCAGCCCGAACACGGCGATGCGCAGGGAAATGATGGTCGGCCCCTGCGCCGGTGTGCGGAACAGCGCGATGAGCACGATCAGCGCAAAGGCGCCGAGCGAAATCGTCATGAAAGGCACGGCGATGCGGAAGAAAATCGCCATCTCGCTGAGGAAGCCCGCCACCAGCAGCAGCGTGCCGATGGTCAGGCCGGCATGGGTGAACTGCGTGACGAGGCGCGGCTGCCAGATATTGGCGCCCGCCGCCACGGGCAGCATTTGCAGCAGCGCGCCGCACATCGCCTGCAGCATGAAGCCGACGGCGAGAAGATGCGTCAAGGCCAGCGCCACCGATGACCAGCGCGAGACGAAGGCCTCCGGCCCCTGCCAGAGCAGGAGCAGGCCCGCCGCCATGCCGAAGAGCGGTGCGGTGAGGAAGAAGCGAAAGGGCACCGAGATGGGCGGTGCCTGCTCGAAGGACAGGCCCGGCTGCATCTCAGGCCTTCTTGATGTGGATTTCTACGGTGCCGTCGGGGCGGGATTGCGAGCGGTGCGTGTAGCCGTTCCGCTTGAGGATGCCGTACAGCGGATGCGGCTCGACGTAGAGCAACAGCAGCAGTTCCTTGCCGTCCGGCAGCGTATCCAGGGCGGTGAGCGTCAGCTCCATCGGCTCAGGGGGCATCAGCCCCCTGCCGTCGATCACCCTTTCTTCGCTCATGTCGGATCTGCCTAGACGCTCAGGCCGGCCGCGATGCGGGATTGCAGATCGCCGTCCTGGCCGATGGCCTGGTCGCACATCGGGTAGAGGATGTTCTCCTCCTTCATGTTGTGCTGCTGCATCATGATGAGGAGGGTTTCGGCGGTGCCGCCGAAGCCGTCGGCATTCTTCTGCGCCAGGGCCTCGTCCATCTGCCGCAGCAGGTCGCGCATCTGGACGTGTTCGGAGCGCATGACCTGGGTCGGGCCGCCGACCATGCCGGAACGCTGCTCGAAGGCCGGGAAGAGCACTTCCTCCTCGACGCTGAAATGCGCCAGCATCTCGGTGCGGAACTTGCCGTAGGTCGCCGCGCAGGCCGCCCAATCGCCCTTATTGGCTGCGTCTTCCGCGTCGGCAAAGTCCTCGTCGCACAACTTGTGATGGTGTTGCAGGGCGCTGGTGATGCCGCTCATTGGTATGTCTCCCAAACTCTTGCTTGAGGAACGATTTTCCTTGTTCGGCAGGGTGTTAGGCCTTGACGGTTGTCAAGAATAGATGCGGGGATAAACCCTCTTGATGCAAGGGGCGCGCGAAGAGACACCGCAGAATGATCATTCCAACCAGGCCCGCTTTTTGAAGCAAGTGCTTGGCCCGCTCGACAAAGAGCAGAAAGGTATCGACGGAATTCGCAGGCGTTTCGTAGACAGAGCGAAAGTACTCAATTTCATGGTTGCTAGCCAAGGCTCCATACGGCGGATTGCCGATTACGGCGTCGAAGCCGTTGCCCTCTCCCCCAGCCCCTCTCCCGCGCGCGGGAGAGGGGTGGAAAACCTGCGGGAATTCGGCCGGCCAGTCGAAGGCGTTGATGCGGCGGCGCTCGTCTTCGTCGAGGTCGAGACGGCCGTCGAAGAAGTCGGGGCCGATGAGCGAGTTGCCGCACTTGATGTTGCCGTCGAGGTCGGGCAGCGCGCGCTCGTGGAAGAGTTTCATCTGCGCGTTGAGCGATTCGTCGGTTTCGCCTTCCAGCACCTTGAGCAGCAGCGAGAGCTTGGTGACTTCCACCGCCTGGGCGTCGATGTCCACGCCGTAGATATTGTTCGTGAGGATGCGCTTGCGCTCGCCCGCGGTGAGGCGCCAGCCTTCGCGGCCCCGGTAGAGCCGGGCGTCCTTGCCCTTCGCATGCTTCTCCGGGTCGTTCTCCATGTACCACTTGAGGTGCCAGTCGAGCAGGTATTGATAGGCGCCGACGAGGAAGGAGCCGGAGCCGCAGGCCGGGTCGAGGATTTTCAGTTTGGCGGCGTCCTTCGGCGACTGACTTTCCAGCAGCCGGCCGACGGTCTGCCTGACGATGTAGTCGACGATGTAGGTCGGCGTGTAATAGACGCCGCCGGCCTTCTTGACTTCGGGTTTTTCCTCGACTTTCGCCTGGCCGCCGGCAGTGAGGCGGATGACGCTGCCGAGGAAGCGCTCGTACACCTGGCCGAGGATGTCGGCCGGCAGCACGGAAAACTCGTAGGGGCTCTCCGGGTAGTAGAGGCCGTTGAGAATGTCCTTCAGCGCCTTGTCGTCGATCTTCAGGCCGAGGGTGAATGCGTCGGGGCTGCCGGCCCTGTCCTTTTGGCCTCCTTGGAAAAGACGGCGGCGATCTCGTCCCAGCGCTCGAGGTAATCGCGGAAGGTCAGGTAGAGGATGCGGCCCTTCGAAGGCTTGTCGCCGGGCGCGGGCCTGGCGCGGCATGGACGGCTATGTTAGCCGCATGGCACGGCGGATGCCAGACCTTCCGGCCCGGCCGTCAGGGTAAATTTGTCCCGACAAGGCACCGATTCCGTAGGTCGGGCTTCAGCCCGACATTCACCACCGAGTCGGCCTGAAGGCCGACCTACACAAGGGGAGGGGAACAAATTTGCCTTGGCCCGGCTGCGGCAAAAGTCAGCCGCCGCAGGACGGCGGCGGCATCACGTTTCCAGCACGTAGGCGCCCGGCGCATCGGCCAGCGCCTTGTATTTCCGCGTCGCCGTGGGGTAGGCATCTACCAGTTCGCCGGCGCGCGGCTTGAGCCAGGCCATCCAGTCTTCCCACCAGCTGCCGGGTTTTTCTTCGACGCGCTCCAGCCATTGCTCGACGCGGTCGCGGCGGTGGGCGGCGCCGGCGCGGTAGCTGCGCTTGGGCGGCGTCACCGGCGGATTGACGATGCCGAGGATGTGGCCCGATGAGGACAACGCGAAACGCTTCTCCGCCGGCACGAAGTTGCAGATGCGGAAGCACTGGCGCCAGGGGGCGATGTGGTCATCCTCGGCGGAAACGGCATACAGCGGCTGGCGGATGCGGCCGAGATCGATCGGCTGGCCGCCAATGGTAAGCGCATCACCCTTGATGAGATTGTTGTGCAGGTACAGTTCGCGCAGGTACCACTCGTGCATCGCAAAGGGCATGCGCGTGGTGTCCATATTCCAGTAGAGCACGTCGAAGGGCGGCGGCGCCTCTCCGTAGAGGTAGCCGTGCACAACGTATTGCCAGATCAGGCTGTTCGAACGCAGCAGGCGGAAGGCCGAGGCCATTTCCTTGCCGTCGAGAAAGCCCTTGGTCTGCATGGCCTGGGTCAGCCAGCGCACGCTGCCTTCGTCGATGAAGACCTCGATGTCGCCCGGCTTGTGGAAATCCACCAGCGTGGTAAGCAGCGACCAGTGCGCCACCGGCACCTTGTCCGCATCGCCGTATTTGCGATTGGCCCACGCCATCCAGGTCGACAGCGCCGTGCCGCCGATGCAATAGCCGACGGCATGCACCTGCTTCACGCCGGCGAGGCCGCGCGCCGCCTCGATGGCCTCTCCCACGCCTTCGACGATGTAGTCCTCGAAGGAAACGTCGCGCATCTCGGGCGTCGGATTCTTCCAACTGGTGATGAACACCGCGAAACCCTGGTCGCACAGATATTTCACCAGGCTCTTCTTCGGGTTCAGATCGAGGATGTAGTACTTGTTGATCCACGGCGTGACGATGACGATGGGCATCGCATGCGTCTGCGGCGTCGTCGGCGCGTAATGGATCACCTCCAGCAGGCGGTTGCGGAATACCACCGCCCCCGGCGTCGTCGCCAGGTTCTTGCCGACGGTGAAGTCCTCCGGGCGCGTCATGCGCACGTTGCCGGCGCGCAGGTCCTCGAGGAAGATGTGCATGCCGCGCACCAGGCTCTCGCCGTTGGTCTCCGCCGCCCTGGCCATGGCCACCGGATTGGTGAGCAGGAAATTCGTCGGCGCCATGGCGTTGAGCCACTTGCGCCACCAGAAGGCGGCGCGCCGGCGCTCCTTGCCCGAGAGCGCCGGCGTGTCGTAGAGCGCGTCCTGCACGTTGTGGGTGAGCAGGAGATACCACTCCTTGACAATGTCCCAGGTGGCCGAGTCCTGCCACACCGGGTCGCTGAAACGCGTGTCGTCGGCGTGCGGCTGCACCGGGTCCGTGCTCGGCAGACCGAGCGCACGGTTCCAGGCGTGCCAGCCAAAGGCCATCAGGTCGCCGGAGAATTTCGCTCCCAATTCGGCCAGCTCCTGCGGGTGCATCATCCAGGCCACCTGGGCATGGCTGAGCGGCGCGGCGATGCCGAGCGGATCGATGCCGGCCTCGGCAGCGGCGTGCAGGGATTTCAGCGTCGCGGCGGGGCTGGACACGACTGGCGCGTTATGGTTTTCCCTTTGTCTTGACATCGCTATTCCCCTAATTCAGTTCGACCGTCTGACCCATCTGCGGCACGCTCACGTTTTCCCAGTTCAGGCGCTGCGCCACCACGTCGGCGAAGATGCGCGCGGTTTCCGCTTCGCCATGCACGACAAAAGTATGCCGGGGCGGACGCTTGAAATGCCGCAGCCAGTTGAGCAATCCGTCCTGATCGGCGTGCGCCGACAGGCCGCCGATGGTGTGGATGTCGGCGCGCACCGGCACGCTCTTCCCGAACAAGGTAAGGGATTTCGCGCCCTCGACCAGGCGCCGCCCCTGGGTGCCGGCCGCCTGGAAGCCGGTGATGATGACAGAGCACTCGCTCCGTCCGAGATTGTGCAGCAGGTGGTACTTGATGCGCCCGGCATCACACATGCCGCTGGCGGAGATGATCACCTGGCCGCCGCGCACATGGTTCAGCGCGATCGACTCCTCGACGTCCTGCACGAAGCGCACGTTCAGGGCCTCGGGGTGGGCGCGCTGCCACGCGATCAGTTCGCGCGTGTGCGCGTCGAGCAGGTCGGTATGCTTGAGGGTGATTTCGGTCGCGGCCATCGACATCGGCGAGTCGACCACCACCTGCAGGTTCTTCAGCCGGCCGCGCCGCGCCAGATCGGTCAGGACGAAAATCACTTCCTGCGTGCGGCCGACGGAAAAGGCCGGCATGATGACATTGCCACGCTTGTGCCGCAGGGTGCGCTCGATGGCGTCGACCAGTTCGTCCTCGGTCGCTTCGAGCGGCTTGTGCAGCCGGTTGCCGTAGGTCGATTCGACGAAGAGCACATCCGCCGCTTCGATCGGCTGCGGATCGCGCAGCACAGGGCGGTCAGGCATGCCGAGGTCACCGGAGAAAACCAGCTTGCGCGTGCGGCCCGCCTGCTCGACCCAGACCTCGGCGATGGCGGAGCCGAGGATATGGCCGGCATCGCGCAGGCACACCCTCACGGCGTCATGCGGCTGGACCGCCTCGCCATACGCCGCGCCGCGCATCTGCTTCAGGCAGGACTGGGCCTGGGCCACGCTGTAGAGCGGCGGGCGGGGCTGCCGGCGGCCGCGCCCTGAAGGGCCGGCGAAGCCGCCCTGAGGAAGTGCCCTTGGGGTGCGCCCTGAAGGGCCGGCGAAGCCGCCCTGAGGAAGTGCCCTTGGGGTGCGCCCTGAAGGGCCGGCGAAGCCGCCCTGAGGAAGTGCCCTTGGGGTGCGCTGGCCATGCGCACGCTTGGCCTCCCATTCGGCTTCCTTTTCCTGGATGTGGGCCGAATCGAGCAGCATCACGCCGAGCAGATCCGCCGTCGCCGCGGTGGCATACACCGGGCCGCGAAACCCCAGCGCCACGGCGCGCGGCAACAGGCCGGAATGGTCGAGGTGGGCATGGGTGAGCAGTATGAAATCCAGAGTGCGCAGATCAAAGGATAGCGCGTCGAGATTCTTTGGCCAGGCATCGCGCCCGCCCTGGAACATGCCGCAGTCGACAAGAAAACGCACCTCGTCGGTTTCGACCAGGAAGCAGGAGCCGGTCACCTCGCCGGCAGCGCCATGAAATGTGATGCGCATGTTACTGGTGCCCGCATTTGATTCTGGGGTACATTCTGATCCGGTAGCGGCGGTATCATGCTTGATCTGCATCAATCGCTATTGGGTTGCGCTTTCTATAATGAACCAATCGCACAGGAGGACAGCATGTTCAAGCATATTCTCGTTCCCACCGACGGCTCGGCGCTATCCACCGACACGGTGCAAAAGGCCGTCGATTTCGCCCGCGAAACCGGGGCGAAAATCACCTTCTTCTATTCCAAGCCGGACTACCCTGTGGCTTTCTACGGCGAAGGCGCCCTGATCGACCCGACCACGCCGGAAAAATTCGCCGAGATGGCGGACAAGCAGGCGCAGGACATACTCACCGCAGCGCAAAAATTGGCCGCTGCCGCCAGCGTGCCCTGCGCCGGCGCATCGAGCACCAGCGACGTGCCCTACGAAGCAATCATCAATGCCGCGACCGACAACGGCTGCGATCTGATATTCATGGCCTCGCACGGTCGGCGCGGCCTGTCCGGCCTGTTGCTGGGTTCGGAAACGCAGAAAGTCCTCACCCATTCCAAGGTGCCCGTGCTGGTCTACCGATAATCTCCACCCCGTTCATGCACTGGATCGAATAGGGGAGACGAGTGCTCAATACCGCCCTCACCATCATCCTCGACGAGCATCGCTCTCTTGCTGCCGTCACGCACGGCTTGCGCTTCCTCGTCCGCGAGATGCGCGAAAAAGGCAGCGAGCCGGACAGCAAGCTGCTGTGGGCGATGCTCTACTACATCGATACCTTTCCGCAGAAGCTGCACCACCCGAAAGAGGAGGCCTATCTGTTCCGCCGGCTCAAGATGCGCACGCGCGAAGCGGACAAGGCGATCATGGAACTCGAGGAGCAGCACCGGGCCGGCGCCGAGCATGTCAAGGCGCTGGAAATGACGCTGGGACGCTACGAAGCCGGTGCGCCAGGCGGCCGCGAGGCGTTCATGGCGGCGGCAGAAACCTTTGCCGACGAACTCGCCGTTCATATGGCGCTGGAAGAGAACGTCGTCCTTCCCCTCGCCAAACAACACCTTCTGCCTGAAGACTGGGTCGAGATCGCGCAAGCCTTCGGCGAGAACGGCGATCCGCGCTTCGGCGCCGAGCCGGATCAGGAGTTCCGCTCGCTTTTCTCGCGCATCGTCAATCTTGCGCCGCCGCCGATCGGCGTCGGACCTGCGCGCACGGGCGCCTAGTGCTGGCGATGCAGCGGTTGATCGCGGGCAAGCCCGCTCCTACAAGGGCCCCTGCGAACTGCAGGAGCAGGCGCCCGCCGGCAAAAGTCAGTCGCCGCGGGACGGCGGCAAGGGTCAGTAGGCCGGCAGATAGAGGGGGTAAAGCGTCGCTTCTTCGCGCTGGATGCGGTCGACCAGCACTTTCCCTACGCCATCGAGATCGCGTCCGAACGAGTCCACCAGGTTTCTGTCGACGCCGAGATCGCGGTACTTGGCCAGGAAACCCATCACGGCCTTGCCGATACCATCCATTTCATGGCGAAAGCCATGGATCAGTTCATGGCTGGTCGCATCGTCCGCCAACTGGTGCTCGAGATAGATATAGAGCCGCACGTTCTCCTTCAACAGGTGCGACTGGATCCCCACCCGGAAGGACTCCAGGTGCTGTACCACCGTCTGCAGTTCTCCTGCCTTGAATGCGGCCTGAATGGGCGCAAACAGACCGAGCAACGTCTGATGTTCGCGTTTCAGCTCTGCCACCAGATCGGGGTGATAGCGGATCGATGTACCGGGCGCAGTGTTTTCCGCTGCCACGGACCCCGAGGTGGACGCCGCCGTAGCGACAAAGGCCGGTTTTTCGGACGTCTTGTCCTTCCTTTTGCCGAACAAAAACTCGAACATGATTCCCTCTCCCTCCGCTTCCGACCGGATGAGCATAGGTCGACCGTCCCGCAGGTGCATTGACCCGGGTCAAGCACGAATTGATCGATGTCAAAGTATCCGGGGCGCCGGGCCCGGCGCACCACGGTCGACGCCTGGCGGGGCGGGGCGCCAGTGCAGTGCCGCGAGCCGGTGGCAGGGCCTATGCGTCGTGCCTGGAGCAGTCTTTGGGACGTTCCCGCCCCGGCAACGGACAGCTATTGATTTCGCGCGAGGAGCGCTGGATGAAGCAGGTGAAAGCGCTGGATGCAGCGCACAACGCCCAGAAGGCGAAGAAACCGATGGAATAGGTGGCGATGCGCGAGAAGCTCACCGGCTCGCCGAGCAGATACAGTTCCTGCGGGTCGATGAGCGTGAAAAACACCGCCTCGGCAATGCCCGCCAGGACGAAGGACGGCCAGAATATCCAGATCATTGTTCGCATGTCTCTCTCCGCTATTCTTGCGTAGGTCGGCCTTCAGGCCGACAACGGCCACCCAAGTCGGCCTGAAGGTCGACCTACCGGATTAAAACCCCAGGCTCTCGTCATATCTCCCTCAGTTTTCGTGTCGTTATCTTTTCCCGGCTGCCATCAGCAAGGCTTCGGGCGCTTCCGGCAACTGGACGCTGCCGGTCAGGCGCCAGGCGCCCGCCTCATCCTCGATCGCCACATACCAGCGCCCCGGGCCGAGCGCCTGCATCGACCCTGCGTAGGCGCCCTTCTCGCCCGTCAGGATGACATTCTGGTCTTCCCCTCCACGCGTCGGATGGGCCAGGGTGACCCGAATGCGCTCGGGCAACGCAGCGTCGGCACGCGAGACCAAAAGCAGTTCGATCCGGCCGGCGGTAAGGCGAAGTCGGGCTTCGAGTTGCATCGTGGCTGCGGCATCGTTGCGCGCCAGCTTCTGATTGACCGCCAAACCCTGCTTGTAGTAATCGTCGGCCACCAGCCCGTCGTTGGTGGCGATGGCTATCCAGGCCGTAGCGATGCCGGCCACGACGACAATGGCCGGCCCGGCCATGAGGATCCACGGCCAGCGGTGACGGTACCAGGGTTGGACGTTCGGTTTGTTGAGGTTCATGGCAGGAGGAAACTCGCTTTCTCTCGGACGAAAACATTGTCGTGGTCAAGGGCGCGAATCTCGAAATGAATGCGATTGGAGCCGCGCTTGCCGGCATCCGCTTCGACACGCACGCGCACGGTGACGGCCTGGGTCGCGGCGGCCGGAATCTCGACGATGGGATCGGTATCGATGTGGAGGCCTTTCAGACCCGTGACGGCCAGCGCGAAGCGGCGCGGCTCCTCGGCCATGTTCATGATCTGCAGACGGTAGACATTCTCTATCAAACCGCCTTCGACTTCGCGGGTCAGCGTGGTGCGATCGCGAATGACGTCCACCTTGAGCGGCTGGCGCAAAGTCAGTCCCGCCGCGGCGGCGATGACGATGGCGGCAAGGATGGCGCCATAGAGCAGCGTGCGCGGCCGCAGGATGTGGCTGATGATCTGCTTGCGGCCCCAGTGTTCAGCGATAGCGTGTTCGGTTGAGTAGCGGATCAGGCCGCGCGGGTAGTCCATCTTGTCCATCACCTGATCGCAGGCATCGATGCAGGCCGAACAGCCAATGCATTCGTATTGCAGGCCCTCGCGGATGTCGATGCCGGTCGGGCAGACCTGCACGCAGATGCCGCAATCGACACAGTCCCCTTTTCCTGCCGCCTTGTAGTCAAGCTTCTTCGAGCGCGCCGAGCGTGGCTCGCCGCGCTCGGCGTCGTAGGTAACGATCAGCGTATCGGGATCGAACATGACGCCCTGGAAGCGGGCATAGGGGCACATGTACTTGCACACCTGTTCGCGCATGAAACCGGCGTTGCCCCAGGTGGCAAAACCGTAGAAAAAGATCCAGAAGGTTTCCCAGGGACCGAGTTGCCAGCTCATCACCGAACCCGCCAGGGTCTTGATCGGCGTGAAGTAGCCGACGAAGGTGAAGCCGGTCCACAGGCCTATCAGCACCCAGGCAGTGTGCTTGGCTGTCTTGCGGGTGAATTTGCCCACGCTTATCGGCGCGGCATCGAATTTCATGCGCGCGGCGCGATCGCCCTCGAAGAGCTTCTCCACCCACATGAAAATCTCTGTGTAGACGGTCTGCGGGCAGGCGTAACCGCAGAACAGCCGCCCTGCTACGGCGGTGAACAGGAACAGCGCCAGCGCGGAAAGGATCAGCAGGACGGCGAGATAGAACACGTCCTGCGGCCAGAACACCAGGCCGAATATGTAGAACTTGCGCTCGACCAGATCGAACAGCACAGCCTGGCGTCCGTTCCATTCCAGCCAGCACAGGCCGTAGTAGAGCGCCTGCGTGATCCAGACCAGCGCCCAGCGCCAGTTGGCGAAGACACCTGTCACGCTGCGCGCGTAGATCTTCTTGTGGGTCTCGTAGAGAGACGACTCCTGGATCGGAATGACCTTTGCGCCGGCTTGTACCGGCTTGGGGGCGGGCTGCGCCATGGTGCCGTTCGCTATTGGGAAAAAAGATGCCCCGGGAGCAGTGCCCCCGGGGTCTTTATTGTGACCGAAGGAAACCCCTATGGGGTGACGGCCTTACTTCTGCGCGGTTCCGCCCTGCGAGAGGCCGAAAACGTAAGCCGCAAGCAGATGGGATTTGGCTTCGCCGAGGAATTCCTTGTGTGCGGGCATCTTGTTGGTGCGGCCCTTGCCGATGGTCTCGATGAGGGTGGCCTCAGAGGAGCCGTAGAGCCAGATCTGGTCGGTCAGGTTGGGCGAGCCCACCGCGGCCATGCCCTTCGCGTCGGGGCCGTGGCAGCCGATGCAACCGGCGCTCTGAAAGGCCTCCTTGCCACGCGTAACCCGTACCGAGTCCGCAGTCAGCCCGGAAAGCGATCGCACGTAGTGGGCCAGATCCTTGACGGCTTCCGCGCCAAGCCGGGCATGCGGGGGCATGACCCCCTGGCGGCCTTCCAGGATGGAGGTCTTGATCTGCTCGGCCTCGCCGCCCCACTGCCAGTCATTGTCGGCAAGATTCGGGAATCCCTTGGCGCCACGTGCATCCGACCCGTGGCACTGGGAGCAATAGGTGAGGAAGAGGCGCTCGCCCATCTGCTTCGCCTCGGGATCGGCGGCCACCGCCTTGATGTCCTGCTGGGCGAACTTGGCGAAGATCGGCGCGTACTTCGCCTCCGCTTGCTGCATCTCGGCTTCGTATTCGCCTTTCGAGGACCAGCCGAAGACGCCCTGGTAGCTGCCCAGGCCCGGGTAGGCGGCCAGATAGCCCAACCCGAAGATGATGGTGATGTAGAACAGCCAGCTCCACCAGCGCGGCAGGGGGTTGTTGTACTCCTCCAGGTCTTCGTCCCAGACGTGGCCCATGGTCTTGACCTCGCCAGTCGCGGCGGTCGCCTTGGACTTGCTCTGCATCCAGAGGAACACGCCGCAGCCGATGACGCTGACCAGGGTGATGAGCGCCACATAGACGCTCCAGAAACCGTTAACGAAATCACTCATGATGCTTTCCCTTCGTGTCCTTTAACTTGCGCAGCAAGCGCTGCGCGCCCCTCTCCCGCCCCGGGAGAGGGGCTGGGGGAGAGGGCCTCGTCTTCATTGAAAGGCAGGTTGGCGGCTTCCTCGAAGGCCGCATGGCGCCGCTTGCTATAGGCCCAGACCACGATGCCAATGAAAGTGGCGAAGGCCAGCACGGTGAGGATCGAGCGCAGGTCGTTGGTGTCCATGGCTTACCTCGTCTGCTTGAGGGCGGTGCCCAGGCCCTGCAAATAGGCGATCAGGGCGTCCATCTCGGTCTTGCCCTCGAGTTGCTTCTTCGCCCCGGCAATCTCCTCGTCCTGATAGGGCACGCCAACCATGCGCAGCCCGCGCATCTTGGCCTCGATGTCGTCGGCCTTGGCCGGGCGCTCGAGATAAGCGTAGGCCGGCATATTCGACTCGGGCACCACGTCGCGCGGATTGATCAGGTGCACACGATGCCACTCGTCCGAGTAGCGGCCGCCGACGCGATGCAGATCCGGACCGGTGCGCTTGGAGCCCCACTGGAAGGGGTGGTCATAGACGAACTCGCCGGCCACCGAGTAATGCCCGTAGCGCTCGGTCTCCGCGCGGAAGGGACGGATCATCTGCGAGTGGCAGTTGTAGCAGCCTTCGCGGATATAGATGTCGCGCCCGGTCAGTTGCACCGGATCGTAGGGTTTGAGTCCCGCCACCGGCTGGGTGGTGGACTTCTGGAAGAAGAGCGGGACGATCTCGACCAGGCCGCCGACGCTGACCACGAGAATGATCAGGCCGATCATCCAGCCGATGTTGCGTTCAATGAAGTCGTGCGTGAGTTTCATAATGGATTCCCCCTGATCTCAGGCGTGGCCACCGGCCGGGGCCAGCACCGGCGCGTCGTAGGGCTTCTGGCCGGCCACGGTCTTCCAGACGTTCCAGGCCATCAGCAGCATGCCGACGAGGAACAAGAGGCCGCCCAGCAAACGGATGGTCCAGAACGGATAGGTGGACTTGACGCTCTCGACGAAAGCATAGGTGAGCGTGCCGTCGGGGTTGGTGGCGCGCCACATGAGGCCCTGCATCACCCCGGCGATCCACATCGCGGCGATGTAGAGCACGACGCCGATGGTGGCGATCCAGAAATGAATCGTCATCAGCTTGATGCTGTGCATCTGCTCGCGGCCGAAGAGGCGCGGAATCAGGTAGTAGATTGCGCCGATGGAGATGAAGGCCACCCAGCCCAGCGCCCCGCTATGCACGTGGCCGACGGTCCAGTCGGTGTAGTGCGACAGGGCATTGACCGTCTTGATCGACATCATCGGCCCCTCGAAGGTGCTCATGCCGTAGAAGGACAGGCTGGTGATGAGGAACTTGAGGATCGGGTCGTCGCGCAGCTTGTGCCAGGCGCCCGACATGGTCATGATGCCGTTGATCATGCCGCCCCAGGAAGGCGCCAGCAGGATCAGCGAGAAAATCATGCCGATCGACTGGACCCAGTCGGGCAGCGCGGTGTAGTGCAGGTGGTGCGGGCCGGCCCACATGTAGGTGAAGATGAGGGCCCAGAAGTGCACCACCGAAAGCCGGTAGGAGTACACCGGGCGCCCGGCCTGCTTGGGCACGAAGTAGTACATCATGCCGAGGAAGCCGGCCGTGAGGAAGAAGCCCACCGCGTTGTGGCCGTACCACCACTGGATCATGGCGTCCTGCACGCCGGCGTAGCAGGAGTAGGACTTGGTCAGGGTGACGGGGATCGCGCAACTGTTGACCAGGTGCAGGATCGCCACGGTGAGAATGAAGGCGCCGTAGAACCAGTTGGCAACGTAGATATGCGGCACCTTGCGCTTCATGATGGTGCCGAAGAAGACCACGGCATAGGACACCCACACGAGGGTGATGAGGATGTCGATCGGCCATTCGAGTTCGGCGTACTCCTTGCCGCTGGTCATGCCCAGCGGCAGCGTCACGGCTGCCAGCACGATGACCAATTGCCAGCCCCAGAAGGTAAACGCGGCCAGTCCCGGCGAGAACAGCGGCGTATGTCCGGTGCGCTGCACCACGTAGTAGCTGGTGGCAAACAGCGCGCAGCCCCCGAAGGCGAAGATCACGGCATTGGTGTGCAGCGGGCGCAAGCGGCCGTAGCTCAGCCACTCGTGCACGTTGAGATCCGGCCACACCAGCTGGGCGGCGATGATGACGCCGACCAGCATGCCGACGATGCCCCAGACCACCGTCATCACGGCGAACTGGCGCACCACCTTGTAGTTGTATGTCGCTTGGTTGTCCATATATGGAGGGCCTCACAAAGGGAAAGACGAAATCGTAATCATGACGGGGGCCGTGGCGGATACCCGTTTCGGGCGCAAGGATAACCGTAAATAATCATGTCTTAATTGATTCATGTCAAAAGCAACAAACGGATTAAAAAAACCGGGTGCGGAGGGAGATCGCGCACCCGTAACCCCGTAGGAACCTTCGAAATCACTAGTACCACAGAACCAAATGCCGGCACTAGAAACGCCAGCCGAGACCGATGCCGACCGCAAGCGGATCGACCTTGACATGGCTAATCTTGCCCAGTCCGGGAGCCGTTATGTCGCTTCGGATGTAGATCTTCTTGACGTCAAGGTTGAGGAACAGGCTCTTGCCGAGTTTCACATCGAAGCCCGCCTGCAGCGCCCCGCCCCAGGAATCGTTCTCGAGATGCAGTTTGGTGACCCCGGGCACGGCCAGGTCGTCGCTGGTGATACGCGTGTAGTTGATGCCGGCGCCGATGTAAGGACGGAACTGGCTGTCCGGCAGAAAGTGATACTGCAGCGTCAATGTCGGCGGCAAATGCTTGAAACTGCCGGCTTTGAACGAGCCGATGACACTTCGCGTGACCTTGACGCCATGCTTCTGAGGCACGGTGAGGATCAGTTCCGCTGCGATGTTCTTGGTGAAAAAGTAGCTGATATCGACTTCCGGAATAGTCTTGTTGGAGACGTGGATGGCATCCGCCGGCACGGCTAGCAACGGGATGGCGCCCGACTTGTTGGCCGTGTCGAGATTGACCGCGCGCGCACGAACCATCCAGGGGCCATCGTCGGCGAATGCGCCGGTGGCGGCCAATGCGGAGGTGGCGATTGTCAGGGCCAGAAGCCGTTTCATGCGTACCATAAAAACTCCTCAAGTTGAAAAATTGAACGGGTAACCGGATGTTGGATTCATCGGATCAGTGGCTCCAGAACTGCCAGAAGCGCTGTTGCTTCTCCGGCCCGGCCGGCTTCGCCGACAGGCGCGTTTCGATGCCGCGCGCGATGAAATACGGACCGTAGTGCTTGTCGCTCTGCAGTATGTGCCCGGCCAGCCAGCCGCGTAGGAAATGCAGCAATTCGAAAGTAATCGCCGTCTTTCCGCTGTCCAGCTTTTTCTGCAATTCGACCACTTGGGCAGTCAGCATCTCGTGTTCGTGCCGATGCGCCTCGTAGTCCGGATAGGCAAAGATCCGCATCAAGCTTTCCTCGACAGCGAAGTGGACGCGCGTGTATTCGGCCAGGCGGTCGAGGACGACCCGGCACTCGGCCGAACCATGGTGATCGAGAACGGCAGTGTGCAGTTCGTTGAGCAAATCGATCAGCACCTTGTGCTGAGCGTCGATCTCTTCAATGCCGACGCTCAGGGCATCGGACCATTCCAGCAGGCGGGGCGGCATACCCATGTTCCAGATAACAGGATGCCTTTATCTTATTACAGCAGTCGCCCCTTGCCGCTTGGAAATCATGACATACGTCAACCTTTGTGTTCGACTGCCCAGGAGTTGCCCGGTTTTGGACTTGCCCGGCGGATGGGGGTCAGGCAGCGCTGATCCGCGCCATCGCTTCCAGTTGCCCAAGGTCTATCAGGCGTACTTGGCGTCGGTCGATGGCAACGAGCCCGGCATTCTGGAAGCGGGACAGAATGCGGCAGACCGTCTCCTCGGCAATGCCGAGATAGTTGCCGATATCGCCGCGGGACATGCTCAGGCGAAACTGCGTCGGGGAATAATTGCGGGCGGCGAAGCGCCTGGACAGGCCGATCAGGTACTCAGCCAGGCGTTCCTCGGCGTTCCTCCTGCCGAGCAGCAACATGAGTTCCTCATCCTGGCGGATATGGCCGCTCATGATTTTCAGCATCTGGTACTGGATCGAGGGAATGCTTTGCGCCAGTTCATCGAGCCGCCCGGCCTCCACCTTGCAGACGGATGTCGTTTCGAGCGCCCGCGCTTCGCAACTGTACTGCCCCGCCTCAAGCGCGCTCAATCCCAGGAGTTCGCCCGCGATATGGAAGCCGGTGATCTGCACGCGCCCGTCCGTAGTACAAACGTAAGTCTTCACCGAACCGCTGCGGATCGCATAAATGAAATCGAAGCGCTCACCCGGCCTGAAGAGGAGTTGCCCGCGCTTATAGGTTTCCTTGCGCCTGACGATGCTCTCCAGCAGCGTCATGTCGGCCTGGTGCAAGCCGAGCGGAAGGCACAATCGATAGACTCCGCATTGCGCGCAGGCAACGGGCTCGCACGGCTGACCGGGCGCAGAACGAAGCGATGTCACCTTCAAGCCGGACATTGCTGTCTCCGATACGCAGTCATGGGCGCTTGCCGGTGTTACGGCCGTTGCGCTTGACACCGACAATGCCGGCGCCGGCTTCCTGCGGGCGGACAAGGATCGCCTTCACGGCGCCTCGCACGACGCCCCTGGCGCCAGCTTCCGTGGTACTGGATTCCAGCGCGGCAAACGGAAGATCCGTGAGTCGATACTTCCCGCTCCGGACGGCCGCTGCGAGCTTGCCGAGGGTCTGCTGATTCAGGAGTTTCACGATTTTCGTCTTGATCGGCTTCCACTGGGTATGCACCGGGCAGGCCGTCTCGTCGCCGCATACTTTCAGCCCGAGTACGCAGTTATCCGTCAAGCCCGCGCCTTCAATCAGCGTGAGAATCTGCATCAGGTCGGTCTGCTCGCCTCCTTCGTGCAAACACACGCCGCCCTGCCGCCCGCGAAAGGAATTAATCAGTTTCCCACGGCTGAGGCTTTGCATGATTTTCGCAAGATACGGTGGAGGAACGCCGAGATGTTCGGCGACCGTGCGGATCAACACGGGAACACCGCGCGGCTGGGTTGCGATATAAATCAGGGCCTGAATGGCGTATTGGCTGGTGCGGGACAGGATCATGTTGAAGCCCTTGGCAAAGCATATCAGGACACGAATGTCCCAATATACCTATCCACTGCCATCGCGTAAATACCAGTGCCAGCATTTGTTTCTGTGGTTCAGCGCCGTCGAAGATTACTGAATCTCGACGCTCGCCGGATCGATAACAATATGATTTCTCGCGAAATACGGCTGACAGGGATGCGCCCTGGCGGGCGCACCAAAAAAAAGGGTGCGCAACGCGCACCCCAACCCCAACAGAGAGACAAGACTCCGAGCCCGTTGCCGAGCCCAAAACCTTGGGCGGAGTATGGATAAAGGACCCCACAAAAGAATTGATATGGGTCAAATCGAGATCATTTCCGCGTATTACTTTGGTGCATCCTATTTCTGTTGTTCGCTGTCCTTGGAGTCGGCGGGTTCACCCTCTGTGCTCACGCCGGCGCTTTCGTCCTGACTCGTTCCATGCTTGGGGCGATCGTCATCCATGAGCACACGGTAGCCCGGTCCTTCCAGATCGTCGAACTGCCCGTTGTTCACCGACCACCAGAACACCGCGCCGATCAGGAAGACCAGTACGACCGAAAGCGGAATCAGCAGGTAAAGGATTTCCATCAGGTCTTCTCGCCGCGCTGCAGCCGCAGCGCATTGGCCACCACCAGCAGGGAACTGGCCGACATGCCGATGCCGGCCATCCAGGGCGTGATCCAGCCCATCATCGCCAACGGGATGGCCGAGAGATTGTAGGCAAAGGCCCAGCCGAGATTCTGCCGCACGATGCGCTGGGTGCGACGCGCCAGCGTCACAGCCTCGGCCAGGCGTTCAAGGTTTTCGCCCAAAAGAACGATATCAGCCTGATTGCGCGCCAGTTCCGTGCCGCCGCCCATGGCCACGGACACCTGGGCCTGGGCCAGCACCGGCGCATCGTTGACTCCATCCCCCACCATCGCCACCACGGCACCCCGTTCCTGCATCCTGGCGATGAAGTCGTGCTTGTCCTGAGGCGTCATGCCGCCGTGGGCATCCGAAATAGCCAAAGCCGCCGCCACCGGCCTCACCGCCTCAGTAGAGTCTCCGGAGAGCAGCGTAACTTTGCAGCCGAGTGCGTTCAGTCGGCGTACCAGACCGCCCGCCTCGGCGCGCAATTGGTCGCCAAGCCGAAATATGGCGAGCCAGCCAGTTTCATCTGCAAGTGCCACGCAAGTGTCTCCCATGGCGTAGAGGGCCTGCGCCTCGGCCGGCAGCGGATGGTTGTGCAATTCGCCGGCGAACCCGGCCCGCCCCAGGCGCAGCTTGCGGCCGTCGAGCGTGCCCTCGACGCCCTGGCCGGTGAAGCTTTGCAGCGCCAGGGGTGCCGGCCGTGACGTGCCGTCCGGGGCTGCTTCGCGCAGTGCCGCACCGATGGCATGTTCCGAGCCCTGCTCAAGCGCTGCCGCCAGCCTTATCGCCGCTTCCGTCGTCATGCCGGAGAGCGGCAGTGTTTCCCGCAGACGCAGCCTGCCCCAGGTCAGCGTGCCCGTCTTGTCGAAAACGAAATGGTCGGCGCGAGCCAGCGTCTCGATGGCGTGTCCACGCGCAACCAGCAGGCCCAGGCGCGAAAAGGCGCCGGTGGCCACCGCCAGCGCCGCCGGCGTCGCAAGCGAAAGCGCACAGGGACAACTCACCACCAGCACCGACACGAAAACCCATAGCGCGCGTGAGGCGTCGATCTGGCTCCAGACAATGCCTGTGAGCAGCGCCAGCAGCAGCAGTGCCACGACGAACCAGGCGGCGACGCGATCCGCCAGTTGCACCACGCGCGGCTTTTCGGTAATCGCCCGCTCCATCAGCCGCACGATCGAGGCGAGCCGCGTCGCCTCGCCGACTTTCTCCACCTGAAGCACCAGCGGGCTGCGGATGTTCACCGTGCCGCCGGTCAATTCGCCGCCCGCTGCCTTGGCGATGGAGCGGCTCTCTCCGGTAAGCAGGGATTCGTCGACCTCGCTCTCGCCTTGCAGCACAGTGCCATCTGCGGGAATGATCTGCCCCGGCGCCACCAGCACCCTGTCGCCCACTTGCAATGCCGAGACGACAACCCGTTCCGTCTGCAGCAAAGGAAATGCCGTCAACCGCTCGGCAAACGCCGGCAGGGCGCGGCCGACACGCTCGATCGAGCGAACGGACTGGTGGCGCGCCAGCATTTCCAGGTAGCGCCCGCCCAGCAGCAGAAAGACAAACATCGTGACCGAGTCAAAATACACTTCCCCAGTACCGATGAGCGTCGCCCACAGGCTGGCGATGAAAGCCGCACCGACGCCCAGCGCCACCGGCACATCCATGCCGACACGCTTCAGCCGTAGGTCTCGCCAGGCATTGCGGAAAAAAGGTGCGGCCGAATACAGCACGACCGGCAGCGTCAATACCATGCTGGCCCAGCGCATGAGGCTCTCGATGTCGGCGCTCATGGTGCCTTCGTCGGCCACGTACGCCGGCACGGCATACATCATCACCTGCATCATGCCGAAACCGGCGACGAAGAGGCGCCACAGCGCGGATCGCCGCTCGCGCCCGGCGATCTCTTCCGAGCGTGCTGCGTCATAAGGATAGGCGTGGTAGCCGATGGCGGCGATCGCGGCGAGGATGCCGGAGAGCCTGATGCGCTGCTCGTCCCAGCGCACGCGCGCACGGCGCGTGGTGTAATTGATCTCCACCATCGTGACGCCGGCCTGACGCGTCAGGTGCTGTTCGTTGAGCCAGACGCAGGCGGCGCAGGTGATGCCCTCGAGGATGAGCGAAGCCTCGCGTTCATGCGCCGAGAGGGGCCGCACGAAGCTTTTCTGCACGTCGGGATGGTCGAACAAAGTCAGCTCGCCCAGCACGGCGGGCAGCGCCTCGCGCGGGCTTTCCGGCATCGCGTCACGGTGCCGGTAATAGTCATCCAGACCGTTATCGACAATGGCCAGCGCCACCGCCTGGCAACCGGCGCAGCACATCTCGCGCGGCGCCTCGGCAATGGTGACCGGGAAGGATGCGCCTTGCGGAATGGGCAGGCCGCAGTGGTAGCAGTATTGTTCGGCCAGTGACATGATTTCGTCATTCCCGCGCAGGCGGGAATCCAGTTTAGCCTTAAATCCGGATCCCCGCTTCCGCGGGGATGACCGAGCCGTTCGGCCCGCGGTCACTTCGGCTGCATGCGGATCGCACCGTCGAGGCGGATCACCTCGCCGTTGAGCATCTCGTTCTGGATGATGTGCAGCGCCAACGCAGCGTATTCCGCCGGCTTGCCCAGGCGCGGCGGGAAGGGCGCCATCTTGCCCAGCGCATCCTGCACTTCCTGCGGCATGCCGAGCAGCATCGGCGTCTCGAAGATGCCGGGCGCGATGGTCATGACGCGAATGCCGGAGCGCGACAGGTCTCGGGCAATCGGCAGCGTCATGCCAACCACACCGCCCTTGGAGGCGGCATAGGCAGCTTGGCCGATCTGGCCGTCGTAGGCGGCCACCGAGGCGGTGCTGACGATCACGCCGCGCTCGCCCGCCGCATTCGGCTGGCCGCGGCTCATGGCATCCGCCGCCAGGCGGATCATGTTGAAGGTGCCGATCAGGTTGATGTTGATGACGCGGGCAAACGTGGCCAACTGGTGCGGGCCTTCCTTGCCGAGGGTCTTCTCGCCGATGGCGATGCCGGCGCAGTTGATCAGGCCGTTCAGTCCGCCGAAGGTGCTCACGGCAAGGTCCACCGCCGCCTTCGCGCTGGCTTCCGACGATACATCGCATTCGGCAAAGCGCACGCCGGCGCCCAGTTCCTTCGCCAGCGCCTCGCCGGCCGTCTTGTTGAGATCGGCCACAACCACCTTGCCGCCCTGCCCCGCCAATGCCCGCACGCTGCCCGCGCCCAGGCCCGATGCGCCGCCGGTAACAATGAATACGCTGTCCTTGATCTGCATGAATGGCTCCTTCCGCTCAAAACAAAAATGGCTTGCCACATCACACAATATTGGCAAGCCATTGAAATTCCTGGTGCTGTTGAGAGGAGTCGAACCTCCGACCTACTGATTACGAATCAGTTGCTCTACCAACTGAGCTACAACAGCATGGGGGGCGAATTATAAACGAGCGTGCAAGTCGCGGCAAATCGACGTCGCCGCGGCGGCGCAAAACCGCTAAACCGGCGAAATCCGCCGCTTATCGTGGCGCGATGGCAATCCCGCCGGATCATGGCTAGGATTGGCAAAGGAGGATCGTATGCAAACGGATTTGCGCGCGGCAGGCTTTACATTGATCGAGATGATGATCGTCGTCGCCGTCATCGCCCTGCTCACGGCCATCGCCTACCCGCAGTACGAGCAGTACATCCTGCGCGGCAACCGGGCGGATGCCCAAGGCTACCTGCTCGATCTCGCACAGCGGCAGGAGCAATTCCTGCTCGACCAGCGTCAGTATGCAAACGCGCTGACCGGCGCCAACAGCCTCAACCTGCCCCTCCCGCCGGAGCTCGCCCTGTTGTATAACGTCGCGCTGTGCGAAAGCACGACCTGCCCCATCGCCTGGGCCGGCGCGCGGCCGGGGTTCCAGGCCATGCTGGCGCCGCTTCCGGGCGGACGGATGGCGGCGGACACCATCGGCGGCGTGGCGGGAAGCGGCAGGCTGCTTGTCAATAGCCGCGGAGAACGCTGGCGCGAGGCGGACCCCGGCTGCGCGGTCGACGCCTGCGCGTTCGTCGCCGGCACGGACCGGCGTTTCGACGAGCGTTGATCCGGCAAGAAGCCATGTGCCATTCCGCTTGCCTCCGGCGCACCGCGATCGCACGCTTGCCGGGCGGATTTACCCTGATCGAGATGATGGTGACGCTGGCCATTTTCGCCGTCATCCTCCTGTTTGGCGTGCCGTCGCTGGCGCCGTTCGTCGCTGACCAGCGCGTCCGCATCGCCATCTCGGATATCCATCACGATCTCATTTTCGCCCGCATGGATGCCCTGGGGAATTCCCGCCGGATCATCGTGGAGGCGACGAACCCGCCGAGCTGGAAACGCGGCTGGGTCATCTGCGTCGACAACAATCCGACCAACGATATGTGCGATCTTGCCGCTGAGGAAGTCCTCAAGATCACGCAGGAGCTTCCGGGCGACAGATTGCGCATGTGCTCGAACGTCGCGGATTTCGCCCAGCGCATCGTCTTCCGCCCGGACGGCCGCATCGTGCGCGCCTCGCCCGTGACCGATCTCGACCAGGTCACGGTCCACGACGACATGGGGGATAGCGATCCCGCCAACGACAAGATCAGGAGCGTCTTTTTCGGCGCCTCGGGACGCATGACCGTGATCGAGCAGAACGGCGGAACCAACGGAGGTGGCGCATGCCCGTAAAAACGCGCTTTTCCGGCCACGGCTTCACCCTGATCGAGGTGCTGGTGACCTTGGTCATCCTGGTGTTCGGCATGCTCGGCCTGGCAGGCTTGATCGTCAAGGGCAACCGGGCCGCCTACGAGGCCTATCAGCGGCATCAGGCGCTGGCCATCGCCAACGACATGGCGGAACGGTTGAAGGGGAATCAGTCCTTTCAGATCGCGGGCGGCAGCAATATCGACATGGCCGACACCTATGCGGGCCTGGCGCCGCTGGCAACGCCGCTGGGCGACCCGACCAGCCCGGCGCGCTGGGACGCCCTGCAAACCGCCTCCATAACCGATTGCGGCGCGGCGGCGGCGGTGTGCACCCGCGCCGAGCTCGCCCTGTACGACGTCGCATTGTGGGAAGGCCTGCTGCTGGGGGTGACGGAAACCGCTACCGTCGGCACGCGGCGGCTGGGCGGGGTGATCAACGCGCGCGGATGCATCGAAGGGCCGCTCGCCGCGCCCAGCCCGCCCAACACCTACCGCATCAGCGTGACCTGGCAGGGCGATGTGCCGACCGTCGTGCCCGACGCATCGGCATGCGCCCTCGCCCTGAATCTCTACGTCGATGCCACGGGCGCCGTAAACGACGCGACGCGCCGGCTGGTTTCCCTGGATGTAACCGTAATCGAACAGCTATGAGCCTTCATCCCTTCAGCCGCGCCGCGGCGGCCGGACAGCGCGGCCTGTCCCTGGTCGAACTGATGATCGGCTTGGCCATCGGGCTGGCCCTCAGCGCCGGTCTGCTCGTCATACTGGCGAATACGTCGCGCAGCTTCAAGGTGCAGGACGACTTCGCGCGATTGCAGGAGAACGGCGCGATGGCGCTGCGCTACCTGCTCGACGACGTGCGCTCGGCCGGGTTCTACGGCTGGGCCTCCAGCGCCGGCTCGATCGACACGGGGATGCGCGACGCCCTCGCCATCGCCGGCGACTGCGGCGCCGCGGTCACGGCGCCCGGCGCGGCCCTGAACCTGGAGATTCCCATCTCGGTCGACAACACGCTGCTGCCCGCCACGGTCGCCGCCGCCTATCCGTGCATCGCCGCAAACAATTTTCTCGCCGGCAGCCCGGTCATCGCCCTGCGCGGCGCCAACGGCTATCGCGTGTGGGACCGCAACGCGGACGGCGCCCTGTCCGACGACCTTGCGGCCGAGCCGGGCTTCGCCAACACGCTCTACGTCCAGTCCTCGCCGGCGCAGGACCCGAACACCATCGTCTTCAGGGGCAGCCAATACGCCGCGCTGCTGGCGGCCGGTGCGCACAGGGCATATGTGCCGGGCGGCGGCGGCGCCTGCGGCAACTGCGAAGGCCATCTGTTCGAGTACCAGGCGCATGTCTATTACATTCGCCCGTGCAGCCGGCCGACGGCGCCGGCAACCGAATGTTCGCCTGCGGGAACCGACGACGGCGGGCGATCCGTCCCGACCCTGGTGCGGCACGAGCTGGCTGGCGGCGCCATGCAGGCAACGCCCCTGGTCGAGGGAATCGAGCGCCTGAACCTGGTTTACGGCGTGGACGACAATGGAGACGGGATTCCGGACAGATTCACCGCCAATCCGGCGGGTCTGGGCGAAGCCATCGTCACCGTGCGCGTGGCGGTGCTGGTGCGCACGACGGCGCCCGCCGCCGGCTTCGACGATTCCGGCAAGACCTACGATCTCGGCGGCGGCGTGATTTTCACCTGCACGCCGGGCGCCGACTGCAATTTCAAGCGCCATGTGTTCACGCAAACGGCGCAAGTGCGCAATTGCGCCCAAAGGCGCGGATTGGCGGGAACATGCTGAAACGCATTGGCGGCCGCCAGGGCGGCGGCGTCCTTGTCGTCTCGCTCATCATCCTCGTCGTCATGACCCTGCTGGTGCTGGGCATGCTGAGGACCGCCGTGCTGGAACTGAAGATCGGCGGAACCAGCCAGCAGGCGGAACTCAACTTCTCCAACGCCGAATCGATGCTCGCCAAATATGTGAACGAGAACAACGGCAGATTTTCCAGCAATTGCCTGAACGTCGCCGGGACGAGCTCCTGCTTCGCGACGACCGACGGCGCGACGACCATTGTCGGCACGGCGCCCAACCAGACCATGACAAAAGTCCTCGAGGGCAGCACGGTCACGCTGTCCGCACAGCAGATCGGCTGTACCGACGACGCCGGCGTCGGCAGCGGAAGCCAGCTCGGCCCCGGCGGGTTGCAGGCCGTGTACCTGGACATCCAGGCGGTCGCGACGGGCGACTTCGCCGGGCGCGCCACGGTGCACCAGGGCATCAAGTCGCATGTGCCCCCCGGCGGTTGCAACTGAAACCAACGATTGACATTCGAACGAGGTGGCGCCATGAAACGGAACCCGATCTTCAAACGCAGTCTGGCCTGGACGCTGATCGTCAGCCTGATCGCCCCGGCCCTGCCGGCCTGGGCGCAGGTGCCGCCCAACAGCAGCACCGGCGACTTCGTCATTTACACCTCGTCGTCATCGGGCGGCGCCTCCCAACCGAACATCCTGCTGCTCATCGACACCTCGGATTCGATGAACATCGCCGAGCCGTGGCGCGAATATCCCGGCGCCTATGACTCGCATGTCGAATACCTGTGGAACGACATCAACCGCATCCGCACCAGCGAGCAGACGACCGAACACAGCGACCGGATTTCCACCGCCGCCCAGCCGGCGCTGCCTTTCAGCAAGTACGGCTTCTGGGCGGGCGCCACCCTGGCCGATCGCCAGGCGCTGTGGACCGCGGCGCGTACCTACGCCAACGCCACCGAACCCAATGCCGCCGAACCGGACGATCCGGGCGCGCGCAGCATCTACCGCAATTACAGCGATGCGTCGTGGCTCTACTGGCTGCCCACAGGCGCCGCGGAGACGGACCGGCGGCTGATGTCGATCGCGTTCAACCGCTTCCGCGGCGACATCGGTGAAATCGCCGGCACCCGCGGCGGCATCGCCTGGAGCAATGTCAACAACTACACCGCCCAAAACAAGTGCGAGAGTTCCAAGGCCAGCCTGCTGCCGTCCACCGTTTTTGCGCCGACCGCCTATCCGCGCAACGCCGGCAAGCTCACCAACCAGCGCTGGCTGCGGTATGAAAACTGGCTCGGGCTCACCGCCGTGAACAACGCCGGCTATCCGGGCAGCAGCATCAGCACCGCCGGCTACGCCGAAGGCTATCTCAATTCATCGCTAGCCCCTCCCAACACCGCCTACCGCGACAACGTGGGCAGCAGCCCGACCGGCTCCCAGGGGCAGCCGATCCGCATCCAGGGCGCCGGCTTCGCCGGCTGGACCGACCTCAAGGCCGATCTCGGCGGCTACAACTTCCAGGCCACCGTGAACAACATGGTCACTGCCTATCTCACGACCCTGCGCGGCAGCGACTACTACAACTACGGGTTGGTTGCGGCCAACGAGAAATTCAGCGCCTGGAAAGGCAATCGCGACGCCACCCCGGCATTCGGCAGGGAAACCGGGACGCCGGCGTATTTCGATACGCCTCCCGCGGCCTGCGACGCCCTCACCGGGCCGGCGCACGCTACCTGCATCAACGTCACCACCGGCGGCGCTGCCGCCCACACCGTCACCAAGACGCGGGCCTGCACCTACAACTCTGCCGGCAGCTCCACCGAAATCGATGCCCTGGGCACACTGCGCCGCCGCGGCGGCAGTTGTACCGACGGCGTCGTCACCTGCAGCGACCCCAACCCGGGCGTCAATCCCCCGCAGTGCGACGGCATCGTGCCTGCGCAAACCCCGGCGGATCCGGGCCTCTGTGCGCTGAATCCGGATAACACCTTCATCAACCTCGACCGCCGATTGAGCGCCTGGTCGCCCGCGCGGGCCAGCGTGAGCATCGCGACTTGCAATTGGGTCGGCCGCCAATCCACATACATTGAAGGGTCAGGCTGGTTTTACTACGGCGGCAGTTGCACGGAAAACGCCTCCACGGCAAGCTGCACCATGGGGGGAAGCACCCGCACCATAGGCGGCACGAGCTACAACAACGTCACCGGGCCGATCGCCAATCCGGGCCTGACCCCCGCCGCCATCCTCACCACCCATTGCTCCAACGCAGCGGGGTTTGCGGCCGGGTCCTACTATCACGGCAGCACCTGCCAAGGCTCTCTGAACAGTGTCGGAACCGTTAGCGGCACGCCGGCGGCGCTGACCGGTCCGGCGGATGCGCCGGCCAACTCCACCATCAGCGGCGTCACCAATCCCAAAGTCATCCGCGGCACTTCCTATGCAAACGTCGTCTTCGGCAGCGCCACCGCGGGCTGCAACGACAACGCCGACAACAACCAGGGCTGCACGGCGCGCTACGGCCTGACCTGCGTCAACACGGGCAGCGCGTGCCCGAACCAGACATCGTCACTCAGCGGCGGCGGCGCCGCGGCCACCAACCGTTTCTACAGCGTCTACAACCGCAGCAGCTTCAATGACTACCTGATCCACGATTGCACCGCCGACGACAGTGCCGGCGGGTACATGCGCGCCGCCAACCGCACTTTCGGCGCCGCGTGGAACAGCGGCGCCGCCCCGGGCAGCGCAACGGATTCCTACAGCACCAGCTCCGGCCACGCGATTGCCGTGAACACGGACAGGCACATCGATGTGTACTCGGTGAATTATCTCAACTGGAAGTTCGGCCCCAAAGGCCCCAACGGCCACCCAATCGGGCGCAAGACACGCCTGCAGATCGCCAAGGACGCCCTGTCCGACCTGGTGGCGACCACCAACGGCGTGCGTTTCGGCCTGATGGTGTTCAACAAGACGGACACCACCAACAACGCAGAAGGCGGCAACATCGCCTACAAGATGACCGACATGGGGCCGAAGAACTGCTCGCTGGCCAGCCCGACGACGACCGCCAGCATAACCGCGGGCAGCACCGTGCTGACGCTGGCCTCGAATCCCGGCTTCGGCGCCGGCAACGCCATCACCGTGCCCGGCGCCGGCGCGGCCGGCAGCAGCCTGAACGCCACGATCCTCAGCGTAACGGGCACCACCGTAACACTCAGCACGACCGCCGGCACGACCGTCACCGGCGTCACCGTCGCCGTGCCGCCCTGTACGCCCGCCGAGACCGCCAGCTACGCCAACCGCGCCGCGCTGATCAACAAGATCAACGGCCTGGTGGCGGCTTCCCGCACGCCGCTCGCCGAGTCGCTGTTCGAGTCCTACCGCTACTTCCGCGGCGAGGCGCCGCTGTTCGGCCGTCTGACCACCACCGCCGGCGCCGGCGGCGCCGTGGCCGCCGGCTGCGACCGGACGGCCTTCGCCACTCCCGGCGGCGGCGCCGACTGCACGGCTTCGAGCGGCAACTATGTCTCGCCCATGATGAGCAGCCTGGATCCGACCACCGGCCAGCCGGCCGCCTGCCAGAAGAACTTCATCGTTCTGATGACCGACGGCGGCCCCGAGGACGACTTCTCCGCCAATGCGGCCATCAAGACCTTGAGCTACGCGGGCGCGGCGGGAACCGTCTCGCCCGACACCCGGGTGGACCAGACGCAGGCCGACACCGCCGGCGGCCAGTTCGAATCCGCCGGCCTGCCCTACGGCCCGACCGATCTGGCCGGCACCGCCTCCGACGGCGGCTATATCTGGCTGGACGAACTGGCCTATTACATGTCGGCCGCCGACATGAACACCGCCATCACGGGACGCCAGCCGGTCACCACCTACACCATCGGCTTCGCCGGCGCCAACACGCCCGTGCTGCAGCAGGCCGCCTCGCGCTCCGGCGGCAACAACTACGTCGCCAACGACAGCGACGAACTGGCGGCCGCGCTCACTGCGGCGATCGCGTCGATACGCGAATGGAACCCGACGGTCGCGTCGCCCACCGTCCCGCTCTCGGCCCTCAACCGGTCGGAGAGCGGCGAACAGGTCTATGTGGCTTTCTTCGGGCCGTCCAACAGCCAGGCCTGGGAGGGCACGGTCAAGCAATTCCGCTTCGGCGAGGGGGAAGCCCAGTGCGGCCGGACGACGACGCCGGACGCCCCGATCGACCTGTGCCTGATCGGCAAGACGGTGCTCTCGGGCGCCACCGTCAAGAACATCGAAAAGGTGGAAACCGACCCGGTCACCGGCGAACAGACCATCACCGTCAATCCGGCCGCCGTCAGCTTCTGGAATCCGTCAAACACGCAGGACGGCTCGAAACCGAACGTTGGCGGCAGCGGGCAACGCCTCAAGGACGACGGCGTCTGGACGCCGGCGACGCGCAAGGTGCATACGTTCATCATGGCGCCCGGCACGCCGGCCGAATCCGTGTCGGCCAGCGCCAACCTGCTCGCTGCGGGCAACGCGGTCAGCGAAACCAACACGGCGCTCCTCACCAAGACGCGGCTGGGCAACGCGGCCATGAGCGACGCCCAGCGCGCCACACTCATCAACTTCATCCGCGGCGGCAATCCTTCCGACGCGAGTTGCGCCGACGCCAGCGCGGCCACCCTGTGCACCGTCTGGCGCACCTGGCCGCACCATGACGTGCTTCACTCGCGGCCGGTGCTGATCACCTACAATCCAACCGCCGTGGCGGATCCCGAGGTTTCCGGCGGCCAGCTTGCCACGGCGCAATACCTCTTCTATCTGTCCAACGACGGCCTGCTGCGCGCCGTCGACACCAGGACCGGCGCCGAGAAATGGAGCTTTCTGGTCGAGGAGGCGCTGCCAGGCATTGCCGCCGTCAAGAACAACCTGGCCGGCCAGCACCTCACCCTGGCGGACGGCGCGCCGTCGGTCTGGCTGCATGACGCCAACGGCGACGGCATCATCGGCAACGCCGCCGGCGAGAAGGCCCATCTCTTCTTCGGCCTGCGCCGCGGCGGCCGCGCCTATTACGCGCTCGACGTCACCGACGTCGACAATCCGCGCCTCATGTGGAAGATCACCGATACCATGCGCTGCGTCGGCACGGCCTGCGCGGCGACCGCCGACTTCGCCGAGATGGGCTACACCTGGTCCACGCCGGCCATCGGTAAGCTCCGCGCGATCGCCGATGCGTCCGTGCCGGCGCTGGTGATCGGCGGCGGCTACGATCCGAACCAGGACAACGCGTCGGTTTCCGCGGCCGACACGATGGGGCGCGGCGTCTTCGTCATCCGCGGCGACGATGCCACCTTGCTGAGAGCGTTCACGCAGGCCAATACGGCCGGTATGGATTTCAGCATTCCCTCGGATGTCATGGCCATCAACGCCGACCTGGACAGCCAGAACCTGCTCGACCGCGCCTATGTCGGCGACATGGCGGCCAACGTCTGGCGTTTCGACATCAACAACACGAACCCGGCGACGTGGGCGGCGAAGAAGTTAGCCAGCCTGTCGGATCCCTTCGCCTTGCCGGCAACGGCGCCGAACCGCAAGATCCTTTTCCCGCCATCGGTGGTGAAACAGAACTTCAAGGGGCAGCGCTACGACGCGGTGTATGTCGGCACTGGCGACCGCGAGCATCCGCTCAATCCGGCGGGGTCGGACAAGATGTTCATGCTCAAGGATACCGGCACCGGGCATGCGGCATCGGCCGAGGCCACGATCGCCTTCCCGGGAAACCTTGTCAATATCACGACGGCCTTTACCAGCGCGGCGTTCGACGCCGCGCTGGGCGGCGCCGCATGGAGTACGAAAACCGGCTGGTATTTCGATTTCGCCGCCGGCGAGAAACTGAGCGCCGCCCAGACGGTTTTCAAGAACGTCCTGCGCTTCCCCACCTACAGCCCGAACCTTTCGGTCAGCGCCTGCGTGCCACCGGGCAAAGGCGTGCTGTACGGCATGAGCGCGCTGGATGGCAGCGTTGTGGCCGATACTTATACCTCCGGAACGCCGCAGGAACGGCGGCAATATATCGGCCAGGCGGGACGCGGCTATATCCCGGGCGGGACGCTGATCGTGCGTGGCAAGAAGGTCTTCGAGATGTACGGCGTCGCCGGCAGCGGCGGCCCGCCGCCGAAGCAGGTTGGCACGATCGGCGGAGCAAGCAGCATCTACTGGTACCGCGAGTCCGCACGCTAAATCCCCCTGCCTGTCCCACGGGAGTTTGCACTTCCTTCGGTCGCACCCCACACCCCTTCGGGTGGGCTTCGCGCAGGGTATTTCCTGCGGGCAGATTTCCTTCGGTCACAAAGGGGGCGCACCCAGGCAAAACGCCCGCGCAAGCGGGCGTTTCCTGCGACCGCTATGCTACTGACGCGGCTCGGCCAGTTCCCGCGGCAGCGGAAAAACCACGTTCTCAGCATTGCCTCCCAGTTGAAGCACCACGCTGGCCCCCATGGTTTCCAGCCGGCGGATCACCTGCTGCACCAGCACCTCCGGAGCAGAAGCGCCTGCGGTCAAGCCGACATGCTGCTTCCCCGCCAGCCATTCCGCCCGAATCTGTGTTGCGTTGTCGACAAGATACGCCTCGACGCCGCGATTCTTTGCGACTTCCCGCAGCCGATTGGAGTTCGAACTGTTCGGCGAACCGACGACGATGACCAGATCGCACCGCCCGGCCATCTGTTTGACGGCGTCCTGGCGGTTCTGCGTTGCATAGCAGATGTCATCCCGTCTGGGTCCGGTGATTTTCGGAAAACGCACCTCCAGCGCATGCACGATGGCGCGTGCGTCGTCCACGGAAAGGGTGGTCTGCGTCACGTAAGAAAGCTGGTTCTCGTCCTTCACCTGCAGGCGCGCAACATCCTCGATGTTCTCGACCAGATGCATGCCTCCGGCAGACTGGCCCATGGTGCCTTCGACCTCGGGATGGCCGCGATGGCCGATCATGACGATCTCGCGCCCCGCATCGCGAACGCGGGCCACTTCGACATGCACCTTCGTTACCAGCGGGCAAGTGGCGTCGAAGACGCGCAGGCCGCGCCGCGCCGCTTCTGCTCGTACTGCCTTCGATACGCCATGAGCGCTGAAGATCACCGTGGCGCCGTCGGGCACCTCGTCGAGCTCCTCGACGAATACGGCGCCCTTGGCGCGCAGGTCGTCGACGACGAAACGGTTGTGCACCACCTCGTGCCGCACGTAGATCGGTGCGCCATACAGTTCCAGCGCCCGCTCGACGATCTCGATGGCGCGTTCGACGCCGGCGCAGAAGCCGCGGGGATTGGCAAGCAAAATGTCCATGTGGCAACTCCGTCATGCCCGCGGAAGCGGGCATCCATGTCATAACGAGCGGGCTGGATTCCCGTTTGCACGGGAATGACAACCCTACAGTATCCCGATCACTTCCACCTCAAAACGAATGGCCTTGCCGGCAAGCGGGTGATTGAAGTCGATGAGCGCACCATCGTCAGTCAACTCGCGCACCAGCCCGGTATAGGCGGCGCCGTTGGGTGCCTTGAATTCGATAAGGGCCATTTCCTGAAGTTCCCCCGGATCGGGCAACTCGCTGCGGGCGAAACGCTGCATCAATTGCGGGTTGTGCGGGCCGAATGCCTGCTCAGGCTCGAGCAGAAAAACGGTACGCTGGCCGACGGGCAAGTCGATCAGGCAACGCTCCAGGACGGGCGCCAGTTCTCCGCTGCCCAGCTGCAGCGTGGACGGTTTACCGCCAAAGGTGCTGACCAGCTCGTTGTCGTCCGCCAGGGCAAGGCGATAATGCAGAGTGAGCAGGCTGTCTGCCTGGACGACGTTGCTCACTTCTTCTCCACGGCCGAACAGAACAGTTGCTGCCAGACGAGCAGCACCACGCCTACCGATATCGCCGAGTCGGCGACGTTGAAGGCCGGCCAGTGCCAGCCGGCCGCATGCACATCGAGAAAATCCAATACTGCGCCATACCGCACACGGTCTATAACGTTGCCCAACGCGCCGCCAAGGATCAGCGCGGCCGCCAGCGGCAGCAAACGTTCGGACGCATGCTGACGAATCAGCAAAGTCAGCCACCCCGAGACGGCGAGCGCCAGGACAATGAAGAACCAGCGCTGCCAGCCCCCCGCATCCGAGAGAAAACTGAAGGCCGCGCCCGGGTTGTATACGAAGACCAGGTTGAAGAAGGAGGTCAGCTCGATGCTCTGGCCAAGCTTGAGCGCCGACACGACCCAGTGTTTCGTCAGCTGGTCGAGGACGATGATCAGGCCGGATAAGACCATCCAGAAGTAAAACCTGCGCATAGCCCTACCCGTCATGCCCGCGGAAGCGGGCATCCACGGATTCCCGCCTTCGCGGGAATGACTGGCGATCATGCATGGCTTCGCGGCTCGCCCGCGCCATGCAGGTTGGCATCGCAGCGCCCGCACAATTCGGGATGCTCGGCATTCGTGCCAATATCCTCGCGCCAATGCCAGCAGCGCGGGCATTTCGCGTGCGGGCTGGGCACGGCGACCACGCCCTCTGCTGCGCCTTCGCCGACCCTCATCAGCGTGACCTTCGAGCAGATCAACACAAGACGCAGGTCGTTGCCGAGCGCGGCCAGCAGGTCATGCTTCTCCCCGGCGGCGCGGATTTCCACCTCCGCCTGCAGTGACGAGCCGATCTTGCCGGCGACGCGCAGGTCCTCGAGCACCTTCGACACTTCGGCGCGCACCTCGCGGATCTGTTGCCACCGTGTCACAAGGGCTGACTCTTGATCCTGCCCCGGCAATTCGTGCCAGGTCGCCAGCATCACGCTGTCTTGCGGATTCTTCGTCAGAATCTGCCATATCTCTTCGGCGGTGAAGGACAGCACCGGCGCCATCAGCCGGATGAAAGACTGCAGGATGTGCCACAAGGCACTCTGCGCAGCGCGGCGTGGCTTCGAGTCCGCGTCGGTCGTATATAGACGATCCTTGAGGATGTCCAGGTAGAAGGCGCCCAACTCCTCGGAGCAGAAGCCCTGCAGCGCCTGCACGACGCGATGGAACTCATAGCGCCCGTAGTCGGCCGTCACCTGTTCCTGCAAGCGTCGTGTCAACGCCAGGGCGTAACGGTCGATCTCCAGCCACCCGGCCACCGGCAGCATGTCCTTCCCCGAATCGAAGTCGGCGGTGTTGGCCAGCAGGAAGCGCAGCGTGTTGCGGATGCGGCGGTAGGACTCGACCACACGCTTGAGTATCTCGTCGGAGATCGACAACTCGCCGGAGTAGTCCGTCGCCGCCACCCACAAACGAAGCACCTCGGCGCCCAGCGTGTCGGAAACCTTCTGCGGTGCGATGACGTTGCCCTTCGACTTCGACATCTTGTGGCCCTGGCCGTCCACCACGAAGCCGTGCGTGAGCAGGCCGTCGTAGGGCGCGCGGCCGTCCAGCGCGCAGGCGGTAAGCAGCGAGGAATGGAACCAGCCGCGGTGCTGGTCGGAGCCTTCGAGATAGAGGTCGGCCGGCCACTTGCCGCCCTCGGTATGGCTGCCACGCAGCACCGTCCGGTGCGTCGTGCCGGAATCGAACCAGACGTCCAGCGTATCGCGCATCTTGTCGTACTGCGCAGCGTCGGCCCCCAGCAGTTCGGCCGCGTCGAGTTTGAACCAGGCGTCGATGCCATCCTTCTCCACGCGCTGCGCCACCTGCTCGAGCAGTTCCGGCGTGCGCGGGTGCAGTTCGCCCGTCTCCTTGTGCAGGAAGAAGGGAATCGGCACGCCCCAGTTGCGCTGGCGCGAGACGCACCAGTCGGGGCGGTTGGCGATCATGGCGTGCAGGCGCGCCTGGCCCCAGTCGGGGAAGAACTGCGTCGCCTCCACGGCGGACAGCGCCGTGTCGCGCAGGGTGCGGTTTTGTAGGTCGGCCTTCGGGCCGACATGCGGCGCCATATGTCGGGCTGAAGCCCGACCTACAGGCTTGCGATCCATGCCGACGAACCATTGCGAGGTGGCACGATAGATGATCGGCGTCTTGTGACGCCAGCAGTGCATGTAGCTGTGGGTGATCCTGCCGGAGGCGAACAGGCAGCCGACCTCGCGAATCTTCTCGATGATCGCCGCATTGGCCTTCCAGACATTGAGGCCGCCGAAGTACGGCAGGCTTTCGGCAAAGCGGCCATCACCCTGCACCGGCGTAAGGATTTCCTCGTTGTGCATGCCGTGGCGCTTGCAGGACTCGAAGTCCTCCAGGCCATAGGCCGGTGCGCTATGTACCACGCCAGTGCCGGTGTCCAGCGTAACGTAGTCGCCCAGATATACCGGCGCTTCGCGTTCGTAGAAAGGATGACGGTATTTCACCAGCGACAGCGCCGCGCCCTGACAGGCGCCGAGCACTGTGCCCTCCAGACCGTAGCGGGCCAGCGCCTGGCCGCGCAGTTCGGCCGCCAGCACCAGCAGGCCACGCGGCGTTTGCACCAGCTCGTAGGTGAACTCCGGGTGCATGTTGAGCGCCTGGTTGCCGGGGATCGTCCA
>CAMTUN010000024.1:0-106858 GCA_947084915.1 uncultured beta proteobacterium
GCACTCGCTCTACCGCCATCAGGCGAATCGTCTCCAGCGTTTGCCGGTCCAATGTTCGTCCATCTCTCTTCATGCATCCTGAGATCGTCATGGTCGAGCAAAGTTCAATGTTTGTCGCCATATTTATCGACTAGTGAGTAACCACAGAGATGCCTCGAAGGAAATCCCCTTGGGGGACACGGAGACACAGAGAAAAGCAAGTTAAAGTCATTCCTCTGTGTTCTCTGTGTCTCTGTGGTGAAAAAGGTTTTGCATGAATTCTTCCGACCTCTACCAGCAGGCCCTGCTCGACCTCGCCAAGGCGGCCCACGGCGCCGGCAGCCTGCCTGCTCCCGACGGCGCAGCGCTGCGCGACAGCCCGCTGTGCGGCGACCGGGTGCGCATGCAGGTCGCGCTGGAGGCCGGCCGCATCAAGGCCATCGCCCACGAGGTGAAGGGCTGCCTGCTCTGCCGCGCCGCCGCCTCGCTGGTCGGGCTGCACGGGCTCGGCTTGAACGCGGCGGAGGCGGCTGTGCTGCGCGAACAGGTCGCCGCCATGCTTGCCGGCACCGAGCCGCCGCCTGGCTGGCCGGAACTGGCCCTGTTCGAGCCGGTGCGCCCGCACCGCAACCGCCACGGCTGTGTCTTGCTGCCCTTCGAAACCTTGCTGGCAGCCCTGAACGCAGAAAAGCCCCGTTAAAGCCCCGTTGTTAGCTGCCGTAAACTGTAGTTGAGTCGGGTATGCTCGAACCGATTCGGCCCATCTCACCGTATCGGAGACCAAGATGTTCAAGCTGCTGTGGAACAATCCCCATCCGCCCAAGGGCCGTGAGGACGCAGACGCGACTATCGACGGCGAGCGGATGAAAATGCTGAACGAGCATTTTCCGATCGGCAAAAAGATCCGCTATTTCCCGGAGTTCCAGCGCGACATCGTCTTTCACACCATCATCATCGCCTGGCGTGTGAACGATCATTACGTCTACGCGCGCGAGGCGATCCAGATGGACAGCGACGGTGTCCCCGAGGCCTTTCTGGTCGGTGAGCGGAAGAGCAGGCTTCCCCTGGCCAAGGTGAAGCGGCTGCAGTTGATGGTGCCCGACACGACCGACATGGAACGCTCGCTGGACTATGTGCGCCGGGCAACCCTCGGCCGCAACGGGCAGTTCGTCCGCGGCAACACCATCACGCTGATCGCCGATACCTGCCATAACGGCATTCCCAGCGTGGACACGCAGGTGGACAGCCGCCAGCGCATGAAGGATGGCCCCTACGCGGACAACCAGATGATCCTGCTGCGGCCTGACCTCGGCACGCTGGCCATTGCCGATCAGCGGCAGAAGGCGCGCGTGCCCAGCCACGTTCCGGTCAGCCTCTATTTCAAGGAGGATGAGCTCCCCGTCGGCTGCATCCTGGGCGATTTTTCCGACGTCTCGCTGCGCCTGAAGGCGGCGCCCGAGCAGGCCATGCCGCCGATGAAGGCGAACGACAAGGTGGTCGTCATCCTCAACCTCGGCGACGCCGCGAGCATCTACCGTATCCGTGGAACGGTATTCCGCGCGTCGGCGGATGCCTGCGTGGTCAAGCTGAAGCAGCTCTACAAGGACGGCGACTTCTCGCCCATCAAGACGATGGACATCCTGGAAATCAAGACGGGGCTGCTGAATCTGCGCTTCTGACTATCAGTAGAGGATTTCGCTCCAGCGTCCGCTGGAGACCAGTTCGTTCTTGCGGCGCGCCCATTCCGCCGCGCCGGCGAGGCCTTCCAGCGTTTTCTCCACGCCGGCCAGCATGGTTTCCATGCCGGCGACGAAGACGTGGGTGTCGGGTTTCTGCAGCATCTCCCACACTTCCGCGGCGTTGCGCTCGATCGCCTTGTCCAGCGCGATGGGCGCATCGAAGTGCGGTTTCGGGCTGACGGCCTGGAAGGCCTTGAAGGTCTTCTCGTCGAAGTAGTTGGCGAGGTCGTTGTTCTGCTCGTTCATGTAGAGCATCTCCAGCCCGGTGCGCGCGCCGAAGAAGAGCCGCACCTTGCCTTCCCAGCCGCCCAGGTTTTCGTAGATGTGGCGGATGAAGGCCCGGAAGGGAGCGATGCCGGTGCCCATGCCGATCATGAGCAGATCGGCCGAACGGTTTTCCGGCACGGGAAAGGCCAGCCCGATGGGGCCGGTGAAGGTGATGTTGTCGCCCGGCTTGAGGTCGCACAGGTAGTTGGAGGCCACGCCCTTGTACTGCTCGCCGTTGTATTCGTCGACGTAGAAGCAGCGCTTCACGCAGAGTGTGAATTCGGTACCCTCGTCCGTCTCCCGGTCCGGGTCGGCAATCGTGTAGAGGCGCACGTGGAATTTGTTGCCGTATTGTCCCGGCGCCATGACGCGGATGCTTTGCCCCGTGCGGCATTCGAATGCGCGCTCGCCCGTGCGGAACACCATGTGTCGCACTTCCTCGCGCGAGGATTCTGGCGTGATCCGCTGTGAGCGGACCAGTGTTGCGGAATACAGCTCGGGTTGCTGCGTTTCTTGGCTGAGTGACATGTGACTACCCTCTAAAAACGGTCGGAAAAGGTTACAGGAATTATACAAGGCGCAACGCTGTGCCGCTTAGCCCTCTGGCTCGCCGCGCGGCAGGCTCGGGCGCAGCAGGGCGGCGCCGAACTGGATGAAGTAGAGAGCGAAAGTCAGCCCCCACAGCACGGTGGCCAGCGCCACGGCCCAGTGGCCCAGGCCGTGCACCGTCGCCGCCAGGCGCAGCAGGGCGGCGGCGAACATCATCCAGTAGGCGAGGCGCATCGCAGCCGGCACGACCAGCGGCCGTCCGGTGTGGCGCAGGCTGACGCGCGTCATGAGGCCGAGCATCATCAGTCCGAGGCTGCCGACGGTGAAGGCGTGCACCCAGGCGGCTTCCGGCACGATGCCCGTCAGTTCCGCCGCTGCCTTCAGCGCGAAGGCGAAGACCAGCCAGGCGAAGCCGAGGTGCATGACGAACACCAGCGGCACGTCGGGCAGGCGCCAGCCCTTCCAGCGCGCCGTGCGTGCACCGAGCACCCCCGCGCAGGCCAGCGCCGCCAGGCCGATCCAGATGGGCGACGCGCCGGCGAGGTCGAGCACGGCGAGCAGCAGCACCACACCGACGGCGAACATTTCCAGTTCGACATTGAACGGCGCCTGGTCGCCGCGGCCCTTCTCGCGCAGGGCGTTGCCGGTGAAGATCGGCGTCAGCACGCCGCCCTTGAGCACGTAGAGCACGATGATCGCGTAGATCGCGCCGCGCAGGCCGAGCCCGGCGATGGCGGTGTTCGCGGCGAGGATGCCGTAGTGGTAGGCGGCGTTCGCCGCCGTCAGCGCCAGCAGGATGGGCAGCAGCAGGAGATAGAGGCGGTTGGAGGCGCGCGCGAGTTGCGGTGCGACCATGAGGAAGACGGCGGGGAAGAGCAGGACATCGATGATCGCAGGTGCCAGCGGCGGCAGCCAGGGCGCCGCCCAGAAGGCGATGCGCCCGGCCAGCCAGAGGACGACGAGCAGGGCGAGGCGCCCGCCTTCGATCTCATCGGTGCCGGCCCAGCTCGGCAGCGCCGTCAGGACGATGCCGGTGATGATGGCCGCGGCAAAGCCGAAGAGCATCTCGTGGCCGTGCCACAGTCGCAGCGGCGTGCCGACCGAGGGGACTTCCCAGGCGCCGAGCCAGGCGCCCAGCCAGACGGCCGCCAAGAGCGGCGCATAGAGTGCGCCGAGGAAATAGAAGGGCCGGAAGGCGCTGGAGAGGAGGGGCGTGAGCATGGCGCGATTCTAGTGCAGTGTCTCGCAAATGCATTGACATGAAACCGCGTATTTTTCCGCCATGCTGCGTTGCGCCACCTTGCCATATGTCCAATATGGCTGCGGTGTCGCGCCTTGCCTGGCGAAAAAATCCATCGGTTTCATTGTGTCAATCCAATTGCGAGACGCTGCACTAGCCGGTGATCGCGCGACCGGAGCCGCAGATTTACATTGAGCGGGCCGCCCCCCAGCCCGCGCCGCAAACGCAGAACTACTGGTACTACTGCACCAACCCGCAAGGCTACTATCCCTACGTCAAGGATTGCCCGGGCGGCTGGCTGCAGGTCGTGCCGACGCCGCCATCGGCGGTCGGCATGGTACAAGGGTGGGCGCGGGCACCGGCCTGATCGTGGGCAGCATGCATGGCGCCGGAACGGCGCAGGTATCCGGATATGAAGCGCAGAGGCGCTACGACAACGCCTTCATCCAGTGCATGTACTCAAAAGGGCATCGCGTGCCGGTGTCCGGCCATTACACGCCGGAGCGAATGCGTGCCGCACCCGACCCGTCCGCACCGAGCTACCCGCCGCCTCCGCCTGCCCCCCGCTGACAATCTTCGGCGGCGCGGGTCGCGACCAGGGCAATCGCATGAATGCCGTGGGAATGGAGAAATCCCTCGGTAGGTCGGCCTTCAGGCCGACATGGGGGGCGATCAACCGCCGAAGTCGGGCTAAAGCCCGACCTACGAAGCGGCTGCCGGCGTTCATGCGATTGCCCTGGGGTCGCGACGCCGTATCACGCAGACTGACTTTTGTTTCTATACTCCGGTCGACGAAGGCCAGATCGTCGAGATCGTCGCCACCATCGCGCTGTTCGGTTACCTCAACCGCTGGAACGACACCATGGCCACCGACCTCGAAGCGCATCCGGCGAAAGTGGCCGAGCGCACGCTGGGGCAGGCCGGCTGGGAAGCGGGCAAGCACAGCGCGGGATAAGCGGTTGCAGCGGGCGGCGGATCAGGACAGATTCCTGATCCGCATTCCCACTTGTTGCGCCAGTAGTGTGCGAGGACTATGCCGCCCGTGCAGGGGCTTCGGGCGTGCGGCGGAGGAGCTTTCCTTCGAGTTCGGCCTGCGTGGCGCGGGCCTGGGCGATGGCGCGCTCCTTCACCGGGCCGTAGCCGCGGATGGATTCGGGCAGGCGGGCGAGGGCGAGGGCGATCTCCGGGCTCACCTGGTCGTAACGGGCGATAAGGTCGTCGGCCAGTCGCTCGTAGTCGGCGATGAGGCTGCGTTCTTCCTGACGCTCCGGAATACGGGCGAAAGGGTCGAGGGCGCCGCCGCGCAGGAACTTGAATTTCGCCAGCAGCCGCATGGCCGGCAGCAGCCACGGCCCGAAGCGGCGCTTCTTCGGCTCGGCGCCGTCCTCTGCCGGGCGCTGCCAGGGCAGCGTGACGTGGAATTCGAGGCGGTAGTCGCCCTCGAAGGCAGCATCCAGCGACTTGCCGAACTCGGCGTCGGCGAACAGCCGCGCCACTTCGTATTCATCCTTGTAGGCGAGCAGCTTGAAATAGTTCCGCGTCACCGCCTCGGCCAGCGGCGCGGCCTTGCTGGCGCGTACGCGCCGGAGCAGCGAGGCGTAGCGCTCGGCATAGGCGGCGTTCTGGTAATCCGTGAGGAAGGCGACGCGGCGGGCGATGGTTTCGTCGAGCGAAGTCGATAAGCGGTGCGTCGGCAGTTTCGCTTCGCCGCCCTGGGCGATGGCCTCGACGCCGGCCGGGTCGTGCGCGGCGCGGCGGCCCCAGTTGAAGGCGCGGCGGTTTTCCTCGACGGCGGCGCCGTTCAGTTCGATGGCGCGCAGCAGGGCTTCGGCGGACAGCGGCACCAGACCCTTCTGCCAGGCGTAGCCGAGCATGAAGATGTTGGTGGCGATGGAGTGGCCGAGGAGCAGGGTGGCGAGGCGTCCCGCGTCGAGGAACTCGGCCTGCTCGGGTCCGACCGAATCGATCACCGACTGCTCCATGGCGGAGACGGGGAAGGCGTGGTCGGGGTTGCGCAGGAAATCGCCGGTGATGGCGCGACCGCTGTTGACGATGGCGCGGGTGATGCCGGTGGCGGTCTTGGAGAGGGCGTCGTCGCTGACGGTGACGATGATGTCGCAGCCGAGCACGAGGTCGGCCTCGCCGGTGGTGATGCGCGCCGAGTGGAGATGGTCCTGGCGCTGGGCGATGCGAATGTGGGACATGACGGCGCCGCCCTTCTGCGCGAGGCCGGTCATGTCGAGCACGGTGGCGCCCTTGCCTTCGAGGTGGGCGGCCATGCCGACGAGGGCGCCGATGGTGACGACGCCGGTGCCGCCGACGCCGGCGACGAGGATGCCGTAGGGCTTGGCCAGTGCGGGCAGGGTTGGTTCTGGCAGGCCTGAGAAGGCATCGGCGGACGTTGCCGCCGTCCTACCGCGCCTGACTTTCCCGCCGCGGACGGTGATCAGGCTCGGACAGAAGCCGTCGAGGCAGGAGAAATCCTTGTTGCAGCTGAACTGGTCGATGGCGCGCTTGCGGCCGAACTCCGTCTCGACCGGCACCACGGCGAGGCAGTTCGACTTCACGCTGCAGTCGCCGCAGCCTTCGCAGACCAGTTCGTTGATGAAGACGCGCAGGTCGGGATCGGGATAGGTGCCGCGCTTGCGCCGGCGGCGCTTTTCTGCGGCGCAGGTCTGATCGTAGATGAGGATGGTGACGCCGGGAATCCCGCGCAGTTCGCGCTGGGTGGCTTCGAGCTGCTCGCGGTGGCGGATGTCGATGCCCGGCGCGAAGTCGTGCACGCCCTGGTACTTCTCCGGCTCGTCGGACATGACGATGATGCGGGTGACGCCCTCGGCGGCGAGCTGGCGCGTCACCTGCGGTACGCTGAGCGGGCCGTCGACGGGCTGGCCGCCGGTCATGGCGACGGCGTCGTTGTAGAGCAGCTTGTAGGTGATGTTCACCCCGGAGGCGATGGCCGCGCGGATGGCGACGATGCCGGAGTGGTAGTAGGTGCCGTCGCCCATGTTGGCGAAAATGTGCTGCGTACCGCTGTGCGGCGCGGTGCCGAGCCAGGTGGCGCCTTCGCCGCCCATCTGCGAGATGGTGACGGTGTTGCGTCCCATCCACACTGCCATGAGGTGGCAGCCGACGCCGCCCAGGGCGCAGCTGCCTTCAGGCACCTTGGTGGACTGGTTGTGCGGGCAGCCGGGGCAGAAATAGGGCGTGCGCAGCAAAGTCATGCGCGGCCTGGCCATGGCCTTTTCCTTGGCCTCGAGGAAAGCCAGCCGCTCGCGGATTTTTTCCGAGGTGTGAAAGCGGCCGATGCGTGCGGCGATGGCGCGCGCGACGAGGGCCGGGGTCAGCTCGGCGGTGGGCGGCAGCAGCCACTGGCTGTGCGGCACCGGCCACTCGCCGGTCTCGTCAAACTTTCCGACGATGCGGGGGCGCACGTCCCTGCCTTTTTCATCTGTCCAGTTGTAGAGCATTTCCTTCAACTGGTACTCGATGATCTGGCGCTTTTCCTCGACGACAAGGATCTCCTCCAGGCCTTCGGCGAAATGACGCACGGAATCGGCTTCCAGCGGCCACGGCATGCCGACCTTGAACAGGCGCAGGCCGATCTCGGCGGCGTGCGCTTCGTCGATGCCGAGGTCGTCGAGGGCCTGGCGTACGTCGAGGTAAGCCTTGCCGCAGGCGATGATGCCGAGGCGCGGCCGCGGGCTGTCGATGATCATGCGGTTGAGGCCGTTGGCGCGTGCGTAGGCGATGGCGGCGTAGACCTTGAACTCCTGCATGCGCCGTTCCTGCGCCAGCGGCGGGTCGGGCCAGCGGATGCTGACGCCGTCCTGCGGCAGGGTGAAATCGTCTGGCAGCACGATGCGCACGCGCGCGGGATCGACTTCGACCGTGGCCGAACTCTCCACGGTGTCGGAGGTGACCTTCATGGCCACCCAGCAACCGGAATAGCGCGACATGGCCCAACCGTGCTGACCGAAATCGAGATACTCCTGCAGGCCGGCCGGGGCAAGCACAGGGATGCCGCAGGCGGAGAACATGTGCTCGCTCTGGTGCGCCACCGCCGATGAGCGGGCGGAATGGTCGTCGCCGGCGATGAGCAGCACGCCACCGTGCTTGGCACTGCCGGCGTGGTTGCCGTGCTTGAAAACGTCGCCGCAGCGGTCGACGCCGGGTCCTTTGCCGTACCACATGGCGAAGACGCCGTCGTACTTCGGTTGCGGGAAGAAGTGCAACTGCTGCGTGCCCCAGATTGCGGTGGCGGCAATGTCCTCGTTGACGCCGGGCTGGAAGGTGATGTGCTGCGGCTTGAGATAGGGCTCGGCCGCCTGCAGGGCCTGGTCGAGACCGCCCAGCGGCGAACCACGGTAGCCGGAGATGTAGCCGGCGGTGTTCAGGCCGGCGGCCTGGTCGCGGTCATGCTGCAGCATGGGCAGACGCGCCAGCGCCTGCACGCCGGTGAGGAAGACGCGCCCTTTCTCGAGCGCGTATTTGTCGGAGAGCGTTACCGAGGCCAGCGTTTTCATGCCACCTCCTTGGATTGGATGGGCGCTACTTGACGAACTGTGTCAGGTAGAGCGATATCGCCGGGAAGGCGACGAGAATGCCCAGTCGCACGATGTCGGCAGCGATGAAGGGCATGACGCCGCGGAAAACGGTTTTTGTCGGCACCTCCGGCAGCACGCTGCGCAGGACGAACACGTTGAGGCCCACCGGCGGCGTGATCATGCTGATCTCGGTGACGACGACGACGATGATGCCGAACCAGATCAGGTCGTAGCCCAGGTGTGCCACCAGCGGGTAGAACATCGGCACCGTCAGCAGGATCATCGACATGCTCTCCAGCACGCAGCCCAGCGCGACATAGATGACCAGGATGGCGAGGATGACCAGGATCGGCGTTTCGCGGAAGCGTTCGGCATAGGCCGTCAGTTCGCCCGGCATGCCGGTCATGTTGATGAAGTTGGCGAAGATCAGCGCCCCGATCAGGATGGTGAAGATCATGCCCGTGGTGACGGCGCTGTCCACCAGGATATTGCGCAGCATGCGCCAGTCAAATCCCTTGCGCATCACCAGGAAGACCAGCGAGCCGCCGGCGCCGATGCCGGCTGCCTCCGTCGGCGTGAAAATGCCGCCGTAGATGCCCCCGATGACGATGAGGAAGAGCGACAGCACGGCCCACACCTGGCCGAGGGCGGCGATGCGCTCGTGCCAGGGCATGGGGTCGCCGGGCGGGCCGGCCTTGGGGTCGAGCCGCACCGACACCGCCACGGCGCCTATGTAGCAGGCGACAGCGAGGATCCCGGGCAGGATGCCGGCGATGAACAGTTTGCCGATGTTCTGTTCGGCCAGGATGCCGTAGATGACCAGCACGACGCTGGGCGGGATGAGGATGCCCAGCGTGCCGCCGGCGGCGATGGAGCCGGTCGCCAGCGCATCGGAATAGCCGTACTTGCGCATCGAGGGCATGGCCACCTTGGACATGGTGGCGGCAGTGGCCAGGCTCGAGCCGCAGATGGAGGAAAACCCCCCGCAGGCGAGGATGGTTGCCATGGCGAGCCCGCCGCGACGGTGGCCGAGGAAGGCGTAGGAGGCCTTGTAGAGCTCACCAGACAGTCCGGCGTTGGTCACCAGGTTGCCCATCAGGATGAACAGCGGAACGATCGACAGGGTGTAGGACATCCCCGTCTCGAAGGCCACCGTGCCGATCATGAAGAGTGCGGCATTGGTATTGACGATGTAGGCGAAGCCGGCAAACCCGACCAGGCCCATGGAAAAGGCGATGGGCAGGCGCAGGAAAGTCAGGCCCAGCATGACGGCGAAGCCGATCAGCGCTTCAAACATGGCGTGTTACCCAGGAATCGAAGGTTGTGTCTCGGCCCGCCCTTGGCGAACCAGAATGAGGAAGAGCACGAACGCCGTGACGGCGGCCTGAAAACTCATGTAGTACACGAGCGGCCAGATCTTGATATGCAGCACAGCGGTGAACTCGCCGTTGGCGAGCATCTGCCCTCCTTTTATCCAGAGGCGCCAGGAGATCACAGCAAGACAGGCGCAACTCACGACATTCAGCAGGATGTGCAGGGCCGGCTTGACGAAGCGCGGTATGAACTGCTCGAAGAGGTCTACGGTCACCTGTTCCTGCCGCAGTGTCACCAGCGGCAACGAGGTGAAGATCAGTGCGCCCATGACGAACTCGGTGATTTCGAGCCCGCCCGGCACCGGGTCATTGAACAGGTAGCGGCCAGCGACATCCACGCAGGTGAGCAGCATGATGAAAAGGAGGGTGAGGGCGGTCAGCCCCCCCAGCACCCTCGTGAAAGGCCGTTCCCAACGACCCATGATCGGGCCGTTGGGGTTGACTGAAACAGCGGACACAGCTTACTTGCCGGACAGTTTCTTGATGTCGGCCCGGAATTCGGCCATCACGGCCGCGCCGTCGATGCCCTTGGCCTTGGCTTCGTCATACCAGGCCTTCTCCAGGCCATCGGTCTTGGCCTTGATTTCGGCCACCAGTTCCGGGCTGGCATTGCGGACGATGATCTGGCTGCCTTTCATCTGAGCCAAGCCGTCAGCGTCCGCGGCATCCCATACCTTGCCGGCCATCCGCGCGAAGTTCTCGCCGGAGACCTTCATGATGGCATCCTGGTCGGCCTTCGGCAGGCCGTTGAACTTGGCCGGGTTCATCATCAGCACGAAGCTGACGTTGTAGAGGCCGCCGGGCACCACCGTCATGTGATTGATCAGCGGCATCAGCTTGAAGGCAGGCACGGAATCCTTCGGGAAGAAGATGCCGTCGGCGATGCCGCTCTTGAGGACTTCAAAGGTCTCGGAAGCGGGCTTCAGCAACGGCACGGCGCCGATGGCCTTGGTAATGTCGACCACCACGCCGCCGCCGACGCGGATCTTCTGGTTGGCGATTTCAGACAGGCTGGTGACCTTCTGCTTGGTCATGTAGATCTGGCCGGGGCCATGCGTCATCACGCCGAGCATGATCACGCCCTTGTGCTCGTCCAGCTTGGCCATGTGCTTCATGTAGGCGCGGTAATAGGCCACAGAGATCGCTTCGGCGGAATCGCCGAGGAAGGGAAACTCGGCCATCTTGGTCATCGGGAAGCGGCCCGGGGTGTAGCCGTGCACCGTGAGCGAGACATCGGCGAGGCCATCACGTACGGCGTCGTAGGTACCCGGCGGGCTGGCTACGGCCTTCGGCAACAGGTTGAACTTGACACGGCCCTGGGTAGCCTCTTCGACCTGTTTGGCCCAGACCTGCATCATGTCCTTCGTGATGATGTGGCTGGGCGGCAGCCAGGACGACATGGTCAACGTGGTCTGCGCCTGGACAGGCGTCCAGGCCAGGACGCCGGACATCAGTGTTGCGGCGAGAGTGGCAAGCTTCTTCATGTGAACCTCCTTTGGTTTGCGGACAACTGGTTTATACATCAGGTATTTATTGTCTCTCCGTGTTCCAAGTGTTACATATTCTTCTACTCATAACCTCCATTGTGTAACAGATAAAAACCCTGTCAAGCCTTATGGTCATGGAGTGCTGCTGAAATCCGGCTTGCGGCCTTGCTGAAAGGCGCCGATGCCTTCGCGCGCGGCGGCGGTGCAGGCGCTGGCGCCGAAGGCGCGGTAGCCGATTTCGAGGGCCTCGGTCAGTGTACCTGCTGCAGCGGCATCCCGTACGGCCTGCTCCAGGATGCCCATGACTTCGCCGCTGAGGGGCTGGCCACCGGCGGCGACCGCCTCGATCGGCGCCAGTGTCGCCAGCACCACCGCGCCCTGCGCGATGCCGCAGGGCTTGCCGGCCAGCGCATTGACGCGCGCCACGGACTGCGCGATGAGGCCGGGGATGTCTTCGGCGAGACTGTCGACGACGCCCAGTTCGTGCGCCTGTTGCGCCGTCAGGCGCTCGGCGCGGCGCAGCATGCCGTGGAACGCCTCGGCGGCCTGCGGCCAGCGGCGGTAGGGCACCACCATGGCGCCGATGCCCGGCACGATGCCGAGGGTGATCTCGGGCAGTTGCATCCAGGCGTTCTTCAGCGCGACGATGCCGTGGCAGCGCATGGCCAGTTCCAGTCCGCCGCCCAGCGCCATGCCGTTCAATGCGGCTACAACCGGCTTCTTCATGGCATCCAGGTGCACCAGCAGGCGCGAGCAGTCGCGCGCGTACTGGGTGGCGGCGGCGTCGTCGCCGAGCATGGCGGGGAAGCGGCCGATGTCGGCGCCGGCGCAGAAGGCGCGCGCGCCGTAGCCGGTGAGGACGAAGCCCTTCACGGCCGGGTCGGCTTCGTGCTTGCGGATGACGGCGAGCACCTCATCGGTGAGTTCGTCGTGCAGGGCGTTCATCGCCTCGGGGCGGCGCAGGGTGATGACCTTCACTCCGTCGCTCCCGTTAACCTCATCGACCAGCACGTGGCGCCAGAAGTCCTGATAGGCGGCGAGCGGCTGCTTCGGCATGGGCATGCCGGGCCGCTCGGCCTGGAGGCGGTCGAGGATGCGCTGCGTCTCGGCGTCGCCCAGGTCGCGCATCAATTCCAGCGGGCCTTTCCTGAAGCCCAGCGCGGTGCGGCAGCCCAGGTCGAGGTCGGCCGGCTCGCCGATGGAACGGTCGAGGATGTCCACCGACTGCGAGAAGAGGATGCCGAGCAGGCGGTCGCGGATCGCGGCGGTTGTCTCCGGCGCGACGTCGACCTGCTTGCCGGGCGGCACGGTGATCCAGGTGTCCACCGAGCGGAAGATCGGGGCGGGCGTGTAGTGCGCGCCTTCCTCCTCGGCCTGCAGGGTGTTGGTCTCGGTGATGATCGGGTTGCCGCGCGCGAGATTCAGCACGAAGAAGGGGCCGGCGTGCACGAACTCCGCCGCCACGCTGTCGATCTCCGCCGCGGTGGCGCACCCCAGGAGTACTTCCTCGGGCGGGGCAAGCCCCGCCCTCAGGGCGCGCTCGAGCAGCAGCGCCGCCTCGTTGCACCAGTTGTCGAAAATGCGGTCGAGCATGAAGCAGACCGCGTCGGCGGTGACCAGCGGCACCTTGCCGGTGCTGCAGAACAGCCAGCGCAGATACTCGACCACGGCAGGATCGGTCTCTTCCCAGGCGATGACTTCCACCGCCGGGTTGCGCCAGGCCGGCGCGAAAAAGTGGGTGACCGTGGCGCGGCCCTTGTGTTTCAGCTCGGAAAAGATGCGCGCAGCCGGCAGCGAGCTGGTGTTGGAGGTGATGAGCGCCTCAGGCGGGACGACGCGCTCCACCTGGGCGAAGATGCGGCGCTTGAGCGCCAGATTCTCGGTCGCGGCCTCGATGACCCAGTCGCAGTCGGCGAGTTGCGCGTAGTCGAGCGTGCCGCCGATGTTGGCGGTGACGGCGGCGGCCTGCTTTTCGCTCATCTTGCCCTTGGCGACGGCTTTCCTGGCGTAGTCCTGGCAGCGCTGTAAAGCCTTGTCGATTGCCGCCTGGCTGACGTCGACGAGCGTCAGGCGGATGTCGGGCAGGGCGCTCTTCAGGTAGTAGCCGATGTCGGGGCCGATGGTGCCTGCGCCGATGATGGCGACATGCTCCGGCAGGGGGCGCGCGGGCGTTTGCAGGAGGGGATTGGCAGTGGTCATGGAAGAAGGGCAGAGTAAGTGACCGTCGTCCCCGCGAAAGCGGGGACCCAGAGATGCTGGATTCCCGCTCCCCGCTTCAAGCATGCGGGGACAAGCTTCGCGGGAATGACGAGATTAATTTTGCGTTCGTCAGTCATCCTTGCGCTTTGGTACCGGCAGCGATGATGTGTTCTTGTTCGAGCCGTGAGATCTCGTCGGAGGTGCAACCGGCCTCCTTCAGCACAGCACGCGTGTGCTCGCCATACTTCGGCGGGAAAGTCAGCTCCTGGGACCCGGCGGGAAGGTCTACCGCCAGCGGCTGCATGTGTACCGTCTTGCCGTCCGGCATGCGCGTCAAAGTCAGCTTGCGCGACACGGCGTCCAGCTTGCGCACGGCCGGGATGTCGTGGATGGGTGCGTGCGGGATGGTGGCCTGGCGGAAGTCTGCTGCAATTTCCGCCGTGGTGTGTTGTCGCGTTGCGGCCGCCATGTCGCGGTGGATGGCTTCGCGCTCCTTGTGCCGACCTTCGTTGGTGGCGCGCGCGGCGTTGCCGACCGAGGCGAACTTCGGCAATTCGGTCAGGCGCTTCCACTGCACGTCGCTGCCGATGGCCATGTAGATGAAGCCGTCGGCCGTCGGATAGACGTTGGTCGGGATGAACTTGCGGTGTTCGTTGCCGCAGCGCGTGATCTCGTTGGGCTGGCAGTCGAAGTCGAGCAGCGGCAGGGTGGTGATCAGCCAGGAGGCGGCTGCCTGCAGCATGGAGACGTCGATGCGCATGCCGCGGCCGGTCTCGGCGCGTTCGGCCAGCGCCAGCATGACGTTGGCGTAAACCTCGTCGCCGGCCTTGAGGTCGACGATGGGCACGCCGGAGAGCGTCGGCGGGCCGTCGGCCGGGCCGGTCAGTTCCATGTAGCCGGCCATGGCCTGGATCACCGGGTCGTAGCCGGGGGCGTCGGGGTAGTCCGGTCCCATGGCGGAGATGCCGGCCCAGATCAAGTCCGGCTTGGCGGCGGACAGCGTTTCGTAGTCGATGCCGAGCTGCTGGTAGCGGCGCGGCACGGTGTTGCAGCAGAAGACGTCGACATCGAGCTCGACCAGCAGGCGGCGCAAGAGCGCCTGGCCCTGCGGCTCCTTCAGGTTGAGGGCGATGGCTTCCTTGCCGACGTTGGGCGCGATGAAGTAGCTGCGCCGGTCGTCGTCCACCACCTTGCCGCCGATGTAGCGGTTGGGGTCGCCCGGCAGGCCGCTGCCGACGGGCGTCGACTCGATGCGGATGACGCGCCAGCCGAGTTGCGCGAAGCGCAGCGTGGCGTAGGGCAGGGACAGTGCCTGTTCCATCGAGAGGACGGTGCGACGTTTCATGCTCTTTCCCCCCTTTGAAAAAGGGGGGTAGGGGGGGATTTCTTAGGAGGCAATGCGCGCGCTGACCGCCGCAAAATCCCCCCTAACCCCCCTTTTGCAAAGGGGGGGATGGGCGCGGCGAGTGGGAAACACCGCAACATCACGCGGCTTCCTTTCGCGCCGCGTGCAGCGCCCGATAGACCTTTTCCGGTGTGAAAGGCAAGGCCATGATGCGCACGCCGGTGGCGTTGTAGATGGCGTTGGCGGTGGCTGCGGCGATGCAGATGGCCGGCGCCTCGCCGACGCCCTTGGCGCCCTGCGGGCCTTCGCCGTCCATGGTTTCGATGAAGCGTACGTCCATCTCGGGAATTTCCGGCGCGGTAACCAGCTTGTAGTCGCGGAAGCCGGGATTGCGCATCACGCCGTTCTCGATGATCAACTCCTCGGTGAGCGCGTAGCCCTGGCCCATGACGATGCCACCCTCGATCTGTCCTTCGATGCCGAGGCGGTTGAGCACGCGGCCGACGTCGTGGGCGCCGGTGACCTTGAGCAGCTTGACGATGCCGGTGTCGGTGTCCACCTCCACCTCGACCACCTGTGTCGCCCAGGCATAGGCGGCGGAGACGTCGCCCTTGAACTGCTTGTCCTGGTGCTTGGAGGGCGGCTCGTAATAGAAAGAGGTCATCACCAGCTCTGCCTTGTCGTTGAAGTGCAGCTGGCGCAGCAGCTTGGACAGGGTCATCACCACCTTGCCGCTCTTCATTTCGACGATGTGGCCGCCGCGCAGGTCGAGTTCGTCCGGCTTCAGGTCGGTCTGCAAGGCCGCGGCGGCCAGGATCTTGGCGCGCGCCATTCTCGCCGCACCGATGGCCGAGTTGCCGGCGATGAAGGTGGTGCGCGAGGCATGCACGCCGACGTCCCAGGGTGTGATCTCCGTGTCGTTGTTGACGACGCGCACGGCGGACATCGGCACGCCGAGCTCCTCGCAGACGAGCTGCGCCAGCACGGTTTCCGAGCCCTGGCCGATCTCGGAAGCGCCGGTGATCAGCGTCACGGAACCGAAGTCGTCCATCTTGAGGATGGTGCCGCAGCCGTCGGACGGGTAGATTTTGGCGCCGCCGCCGACGTGCAGCATGGAGGCGATGCCGACGCCGCGCTTGATCCGGCCCGGCTTGTCGCGGTTGGCGATATTGGCCCTGAACTTCTCCCCGTAGCCGCTCGCCTCGGCGGCGGTTGTCAGGCACTCCTTCAGGCCGCAACTCTTGAAGTGCATGCCCTGCGGCGTCACCTCGCCCGGATCCTGCGCGTTCTTCAGGCGGAAATCGAGCGGATCCATGCCGATCGCCTCGGCCATCATGTCCATGTGCTGCTCGACGGCGAAGGTGGCCTGCAGGTTGCCGTAGCCGCGGAAGGAGCCGGCGTAGGGGTTGTTCGTGTACACCGCCTTGGTGTGGTAGAGGCAGTGCGGCACGCGATACAGCGAGGAAATCGTCTGCATCATGACGAAGGGCGTGGTCGCGCCCCACGAGGTGTAGGCGCCGTTGTCGTGCAGGGTGTTGACGGTGCGGAAGGTCAGCGTGCCGTCCTTCCTGCAGCCGGAGCGCAGGGTGAGGATCACCGGCTGGCGCGTCGGCGAGGCGAGAAACTCCTCTTCGCGCGTGAACACCAGCTTGACCGGCCGGCCGGTGGCCTTGGCCAGATAGACGCAGATCGGCTCGAAGGGATAGATGTCCAGCTTGGAGCCGAAGCCGCCGCCGATGGGCGGCTGGATGATGCGGATGCGTGCCGGATCCATGCTGAGAATCTCGGCGAACTCGCGCTTGTGCAGGAAGGGCACCTGGGTGTTCGAGTACAGCAGCAGGTTCCCCGAGGAATCGAACTCGGCGATGATGCCCGAGACGCCCATGCAGCAGTGCGTGACGTAGTGCAGGAAGAAGGTGTTTTCAATCACCACGTCGGATTCGCGTTCGCCCGCCGCCACGTCGCCCTGCGCGTAGTCGAAAACCATGGCGATGTTGTCCGGCTTGCCGGCGTAGGCGATGGGCATGCCCTGCTTGAGATGCTCGTGGCTGCCGTCGGCGCCGTGCGGCTCCGGGTGGATCAGCGGGGCGCCCGGCTTGAGCGAGTCGTTCGGGTCGGCGAGAATCGGCAGGTCCTCGTATTCGACCTCGATCAGCTTCAGCGCGGCTTCTGCGATGGCCTCGGTCTCGGCCGCCACGGCGGCGATCTCGTCGCGCGTGCTGCGCACGCGGTCGGTCTTCAGCGGGAGGTGGTCCTTGGCGACGCCGATCGGGCGCTGCCAGGGCACGTCGGCGGCGGTGATGACGGCATGCACGCCGGGCAGCGCCTTCGCCTTCGACGTGTCGATGCGCTTGATCTTCGCGTGCACCCGGCTGGAGCGCAGGATCTTGCCGTAGAGCTGCCCCTGCAGGTGCATATCCTGGATGTAGCGTGTCTTGCCGCTGGCCTTTTCCGGCGCATCGAGTTTGGTGATGCGCTTGCCGATGAGCGAGTCTCTCTGAATGGTCTCGGGCATGTCAGGACTCCATTCCATAACAGTCGCAAAGCGACTCACGACGCTCCCCTCGCCCGCCTGTGGGAGAGGGGCTGGGGGAGAGGGGAAACAGGCTATGGGAATTGATGGGCTTCATTTGCTTGCAGCCTCAATCGCATCGATGATCTTGACGTAGCCGGTGCAGCGGCACAGATTGCCCTCGATGCCGCGCTGGATTTCCTCGCGCGTCGGGTGCGGGTTGTCCTGCAGCAGCTGTTTCGCCTGCACCACCATGCCGGGCGTGCAGAAGCCGCACTGCACCGCGCCGGCTTCGACAAAGGCCTGTTGGATACGCAGGCCGAGCGGATCGCTGGCGAGGCCCTCGATGGTGGTGAGCTGGCGGCCGTCGCACTCGACGGCGAAGAGCAGGCAGGAATTCAAGGAGACGCCGTCGAGCAGGATGGTGCAGGCGCCGCATTCGCCCTCGCCGCAGCCGTACTTGGTGCCGGTCAGGCCGGTGACGTTGCGGAGCATCTCCAGCGCGCTCATGTCCACTGGCACCGACACCCTGGTCGGCACGCCATTGAGGGTGAAGTTAATGGCTTGTTGAGACATCTTCGAGGATCCTTTTCGTCATGTTGTGGATCATCTCCTTGCGGTACCAGGCGGTGGCCCGCACGTCGGAGATGGGATGCACTTCGTCGCGGGCGGCGATAGCGGCGGCGTCGATGGTGGCGGCGTCGAGCTTGCGGCCTTCCAGCGCTTCTTCGGTGGCGCAGCCACACACCGGCGTCGGCGCCACGGCGCCGAAGGCGACGCGCACGTCGGAGAACACGCCGTTCTTCAGAACGCCGCCGACGCCGATGGAGATGGCCGAGATGTCGAGCGCCGGGCGCGTGCCGAACTTGTGGAAGCGCGCGACGAAGCCCTTCGGCGGGACGGGAATGCGCACCGCTGCGAGCAGCTCGGCCGTTGCGAGCCGCGTCTTGCCGGGGCCGACGAAGAATTCCGGCAGCGGCATGCTGCGGCGGTACACCTTGTCGTCGAGCATGGAGGTCAGTTCGACGCTGGCGCCGAGTACCAGTAGCGGCACCAGGGTGTCGCCGGCGGGCGAGGCGTTGCAGACGTTGCCGCCGAGCGTGCCGGCGTTGCGGATCTGGTTGCTGGCGAAATGGTCGCCGGCGGTGACGAGCAGGGGCAGATGCTCGCGCACCAGTGGGTGCGTCATGATCTCGCTGATGGTGGCGAGCGCACCGATGCGGATTTCGTCGCCTTCGCGGGCGATGCCGCGCAGTTCCGGGATGCGGCGGATGTTCATCAGCGTGCGCTTGAACTTGACGCGGCCGGCGTTGGCCTGCGGCATCAGGTCGGTGCCGCCGGCGAGGATGGTCACCTCGCCGAGTTCCTGCAGCTGCTCCAGCGCCTGTTCCAGGCTGGTGGGCGCCACGTAGTTGTCGAGTGCGGTCATTTTTCTACCCTAAAAGCAAACGCAATTAACACAGAGGACACAGAGGACACAGAGGACACAGAGGCACAGAGGCACAGAGGCACAGAGTGCACAGAGGGGAAACTTTGAAAAATCTTTTTTCATGGTTTCTCTGTGTCCTCTGTGCCTCTGTGTTCTCTGTGTTGAATGAGGTTTCATTTAAAACCGAATCGGTTCCTGGTAACGGCCAAAGACGTTGACGAGTTCCTTCGTCATCTCGCCGACGCTGGCGTAGGCCTTGACGGCCTCGACCAGGGCCGGCATGACGTTGCGGCCGGCGGCGGCATCGGCGCCGACGCGTGCCAGTGCCTGCTTGACCCTGGCTGTGTCGCGCTCGGCGCGGATCCTGTTGAGCCCGTCGATCTGCACCCGCGAGTCTTCCTCGTTGTAGGGGTGGAACTGCACCGGATGTTCCTCTTCCTTTTCGTTGCGGTAGCAGTTGACGCCGACCTTGGGGAACTTGCCGGATTCGATGTCGCGCTGCATCCGGTAGGCCTGGGCGGAGACCTTGGACTGGATGGCGCCCTCCGAGACCAGCTTGACGATGCCGCCCTGGGCATCCGTCTCGGCCATGATCTCCTCCATCTTCTGGCGCATCTCGTTGGTCATGGTCTCGACGTAGAAGGAGCCGGCGAGCGGGTCGACCGTCTCGGTCAGGCCCATTTCCTCGATGAGCAGTTGCATGGTGCGCAGCGAGATGCGCGCCGAGTACTCGGTGGGAATGGTGTAGGCCTCGTCGTAGGAACACAGCGCCATGGTCTGCGTGCCGGACAGCGCCGAGATCAGCGCGTAGTAGGCGCCGCGCACGATGTTGATCTCCGGTTGCTCGAACGTCAGTCCGCCGCCGCCGCCGGCGGCGATCATGCGCAGCCACATCGAGCCGGGCTTCTCGGCGCCGTACTCCTCCTTCATGATCTTCGCCCACAGGCCGCGGCCGGCGCGGAACTTGGCCACCTGCTCGAAGAGGTTGCCGAAGATGTTGAAATTGTAGGAGAGGCGGCCGGCGAACTCGTCGACGTGCAGGCCGCGCTTGATGACGTCGTCGGCGTAGGCCTTGGCGATGCAGAAGGCGTAGGCCATTTCCTGCGCCGGGTTGGCGCCGGATTCGCGGATGTGATAGCCACAGACCGAGACAGGGCTGTATTTCGGTGCGTGCTCGGCGCAGTACTCGATGGTGTCGCCGACCAGGCGGATGGAGGGCTCGACCGGGAAGATCCAGGTGCCGCGGCCGATGAACTCCTTGAGGATGTCGTTCTGCGCCGTGCCGCGCAATTGCTTGACGTCGTAACCGCGCTTCTCCGCCATCGCCAGGTACATGGCGATGAGGATGGCCGCCGCGCCGTTGATGGTGAGCGAGACGGTGATTTTGTTGAGGTCGATGCCGTCGAAGGCGATTTCGAAGTCGCGCAGGGTGTCGATCGACATGCCGACGCGGCCGATCTCGCCCTCGGCGAGCGGGTCGTCGGAATCCAGGCCGATCTGCGTCGGCAGGTCGAAGGCGACGTTGAGCCCGGTCTGGCCGTTGGCGATGAGGTACTTGAAGCGCTTGTTGGTGTCGGCCGGGTTGCCGAAGCCGGCGTACTGGCGCATGGTCCATGGCTGCTTGCGGTACATCAGACGATGGATGCCGCGAGTGAAGGGATACTCGCCCGGCAGGCCGAGCATGTTCAGGCCGCCGCTGGCCTCCACGTCCACCGGGGTGTATAGCGGCTTGACCTCGATGCCCGACTCGTTGAAGACGGGCTTCAGTTCTTCCTTCGCCCTCTGGTTCATTTCACTTGCTCCCGAATGTAGTCGACGATGGCGTCGAACTTGCTGCCCGTCGGGAAAATGCCCTTGAAGCCGAGCTGGCGCAGGGCGTCGTGGTCCTGCGCCGGCAGGTTGCCGCCGATCACCCACAGCTTGTCCTGCAGGTGGTTGGCTTCCAGCAGCGGCTTCAGCTTGGTGCAGAAGGGGATGTGCGAGCCGGCCAGGCTGGACAGGGCGATGACATCGACGTCCTCGTCGAGTGCCATGCGGGCGATGGCTTCCGGCGTCTGGCGCAGTCCGGTGTAGATGACCTCCATGCCGGCATCCATGAGGGCGCGCACGACGACCTTCGCCCCCTGGTCGTGGCCGTCGAGGCCTGGTTTCGCTAATAGAACCTTGATCCGCCGTGTTGTGGCGACTGACTTTTCGGCGCTCACCGTTGCACCTCCACAGACTTGCTCCCCCCTTTGGAAAAGGGGGGTTGGGGGGGATTTATCGGCAGGTCGATACCCCACCGCCGCTGAAATCCCCCCTGGCCCCCCTTTTCCAAAGGGGGGGATGTGCGTTGCGCTGGGTTCATGACGACACCTCTTTGGCAATGATGAGTTTCAATATCTCGCTGGTGCCGCCGCCGATCAGCGTGAAGCGCACGTCGCGCAGGTAGCGCTGCACCGGGTACTCCATGGCGTAGCCGTAGGAGGCCAGCACGCGCGCGGCCTGGTCGCAGATGCGCGCGGCGGCTTCGGTGGCGTTGAGCTTGGCCATGGCGGCTTCCTTGTGGTGCGGCCGGCCGGCGTCGCGCAGCCAGGCCGCGTAGTAAACGAGGTGCCTTGCCGCCTCCAGGTCGGTGGCCATTTCGGCGAGCTTGAACTGGATGGCCTGAAAGCGGTTGATCGGCTTGCCGAACTGCTTGCGCTCGGCGGCGTAGCGCACTGCCTCGTCGAGCGCGGCCTGCGCCACGCCGAGGGCCATGGCGCCGGTGATGATGCGGATCTCCGCGAGCGTTTTCCTCAGATGGCCCTCGCCGTCGCCCTCGGCCTGAGACAGGCGATGGCTGTCCGGCACGAAGCACTCGTCGAAGGCGACCTCGGAAGTGGGCAGGGCCCACACGCCCATCTTGTGGATCTCGCGGCCGACGATGAGCCCCTTAAAGTCCTTCTCGACGAGGAAGATGGTGAGTTTCTTCTCCTCGCCCGCCTTGGCGAAGACGGTGAAGAAGTCGGCTACGGGCGCCGAGGTGATCCAGGTCTTCTGGCCGTTGATGACGTAGCCGCCGTCGACCTTCTTCGCCGTGGTGGCGATGGAATCGAGGTCGGAGCCGGCATTCGGCTCGGTCATGCAGATGGCGCCGATCTTTTCGCCCCTCAGCGCCGGCTTGAAGAGGCGTTCGAGGATGTCTTCGTTGCCGAGCATGTGCAGGAACTTGCTGCCCATCAGCGACTGCATGGCGACCGCGCCGGCGAGCGACATCGAACCGCGCGCGATCTCGGCCAGCGCCAGGGCGAATTCGGTGAGGGCGAGGCCGGAGCCGCCGACGTCTTCCGGGTAGCGCATGCCGAAAAAGCCGAGATCGGCCAGTTCCTGGAAGAGGGCGCGCGGGAAGGCGCGCGCTTCGTCCAGCGCGGCCGCCTGCGGCGCGATGCGCTCGTCGCTGAAGCGCGCGAAGGTGTCGCGGATCTGGCGCTGCTCGTCGGTCAGGTCGAAGTTCATTTAGAACCTTTCACCACAGAGACACAGAGGCACAGAGAAAATCAAAAACGATAACAATCGAAACAGGTTTTCTTCCATTTGCAGTTCTCTGTGTCTCTGTGCCTCTGTGGTTAATGGTTTTTCCTATTTCAAATCAGCTTCCGTCATGCCGTAGTCGCGCATGGCTGCCTCTTTCGAGATGACGCCGTTGCGCACTTCCTCGCGCAGCAGCTTGCGGTCGCGTTTTTTCGGGTTGCCATAACCGCCGCCGCCGCTTGCCACCTGGTGGTACACGGTGCCTTTCGGCACCCCGGTGATGAGGTCCTTGTTCTTCGGCACCACGGTCTGGCCGTCCGGGTAGTTCAGGCGGATGAAGTTGAGGCCGCCCTCGCCGCCGCCGAACAGGCCGAAGGCCGGCTCGAAGTCACCGTCGCCGAAGGTGACCAGTTGCGTGTCATCCGAGCCGATCTCGAAGATCGTTTCCACGCCGAGGCCGCCGCGCCACTCGCCGGCGCCGGCGGAATCGGGCAGCAGTTCGTGCTTGATCAGCGTGTGCGGCGTCTGCTGCTCGAACATTTCGTAGTCCTGGTCGAGGACGCCGCCCGAGGCGTCGATCATGCCGATGTGGTCGTAGCCGTCGGTGCCGAGCATGCCGCCGGAACCGCCCTTCAGGCCCATGAAGCCGATGTCGACGTACTTCTCGTTGTTGCCCGGGTCGATGCCGGTCGTGAGCGAGGCGAGCAGATTGTTCCAGCCGGCCGTGACGCGGTCCGGCATGACCGGCGCCAGCGCGCGCTGGATGGCGTCGGCATTGGGCGGGCAGAGGTGGTTGCCGAAGGTGGTGGCCTTCGGATAGGCGGCGTTGAGGATGGTGCCCACGGGAATGACGATCTCGATCGGCTGCACCATGCCCTCGTTGTGCGGGATGTCCGGGTTGACCATCTGCAGCAGGGTGAGGATGGTGGCCGAGGCGCTGGAAGTGAAGGTGCCGTTCACGAAGCCGTTGGTCTGGGCGTCGGTGCGCGAATAGTCGAACTTGATATGCCTGTCCTGCACCTCGATGTCCACGCGGATGGTGAACTTCGAACCGACGTGGCGGCCGTCGAAATAGACGTAGCCTTCGCCCGAGTAGTTGCCGTTGGGAATCTTGGATATCTCGGCTTCCATCATCTTGCGCGTGGCATCGAACAGCGCCTGCTTGTGCGACTCGTAGCTGTCGACGCCGTACTTTTTCAGCAGCTCGAGCAGGCGGCGCTCGCCGACCGTGCAGGCGCCCATCTCGGCCTTCATGTCGTGCTGCACGATGTCCAGACGGACGTTGGCGAAGATCAGGTTCCACACATCCTTGCGCAGCTTGCCGCGCTCGACCACCTTCACCGGCGGGATGCGCAGGGCCTCCTGCCAGACTTCCACGGCATTCGGGTTGTAGCCGCCCGCGACGTTGCCGCCGATGTCCGCCTGGTGGCCCTTGACGGCGGTCCATGCCACCAGTTTGTCGTCGAGGAAGACCGGCTTGAAGGCAGCGACGTCGTTGTTCTGGTTGCCCAGGCTGAAGACGTCGTTGTGGAAGATGACGTCGCCGGGGTAGATCTCGTCGCCGAAATACTCCTTGATGTACTTGCACACCGGCGCCAGCGAGAAGGCGAGGATGGGCAGGTTCTCGGTTTGCTCCAGCATGTTGCCGTCGCCGTCGTAGAGGCCGGTGACGTAGTCCTTGGCCTCGCACAGGATGGGCGAGCGGGTGGTCTGCTCCATGGAGATGCTCATCTCGTCCGTGATGGACTTGAAGGTCCGTGCATAGACGGACAGCAGGATGGGATCGATTTTCGCGCTCATGTCGGGCCTCGTTCGTAGGTCGGGCTTCAGCCCGACACCATGGATGGTTCCTTCGCCGCCGTCGGGCTGAAGCCCGACCTACAGAGGTCTTCGCGCCCCTTCTGGAAGAGAACGAAAGAACCCAGCGAATCCACCGCGCAGTCGAAGGACGCGCTGACGAAAATGGCGGTGGTCTCCTGCTCGATCATGGCCGGACCGTCCACGCGGTTGCCGAAGCGCATCGCGTGTCCGTCGTAGACCGGAATTTCGCTGAATGCCTTCGTCTCCGGGATATAGACAGAGCGCTTGCCCTTGAGCGCGTGGGCGGCATCTGCGTCGGCCCAGGCTTCCTCGCGATAGGCGGGCTTGTCGGTGACGCCGATGGCCTGCACGCGCACGTTGATGATCTCGATCGGCGTGTTCTCCTGCTCCAGCGAATAACCGTAGAGCCGGTTGTGCTCGGCATGGAAGGCGCGCGCGATGGCCGTCGTGTCGCGCTGCGCGATCAGTTCGCGCGGCACGAGAAAGGACACCTCGTGGTACTGCTTGATGTAGCGGCAGTCGAGCTTCACGTCGTAGCGTCGGCGGGCCTCGGGAATGCGCTCCTCGACGAGCTGGCGGGCGCCTTCCGAGGCCATCTCGTCGATGATCGTCGTCAGTTGCGGCCAGTCGATGGACTCGAAACGGGCGACGAAGGTGCGCACGAAGTCATGCTTGAGCTCGCTCATGAGCATGCCGAAGGCGCACAGCACGGAGGACTCGCGCGGCACGATCTGCAGCGGGATTTCCAGTTCCTGGCAGATGAGGCAGGAGTGGATCGGGCCGGCGCCGCCGGCGGGAATGAAGGGGAATTCGCGCGGGTCGAAGCCGCGCTTGATGGTCACCTCGCGCACGCCCTGCGCCATATTGTTGCAGGCGACGCGGTACATGCCGGCGGCGGCTTCCTCGATGGAGAGCCCCATCGGCTTGGCGATGTGTTCCTCGATGGCCTGGCGCGCCGCGGCGACATCGAGCTGCATCTTGCCGCCGGCGAAGAAGCCGGGGTCGAGATAGCCGAGCACGACGTTGGCATCGGTGGTGGCCGGCAGCGTGCCGCCCTTGCTGTAGCAGGCCGGGCCGGGGTCGGCGCCGGCGCTTTGCGGGCCCATGCGCAGCAGGCCGCCCTCGTCGAGCCAGCCGATGGAGCCGCCGCCCGCGCCGATGGTGTGGATGTCGAGCATGGGCAGGGCGATCTTGTGGCGGGCGATCTCGCCGTCGTTCTTGATCATCGGCGCATCCACCGCCACCGAGGCTTCGAAGCTGGTGCCGCCCATGTCGGTGGTGATGCACTTGTTCTGGCCGTGGGGGCGGACATAGAAGAGGCCCGCGCCGGGGCCGCCGGCCGGGCCGGACAGCAGGGTGAGGGCGGCCTTCTCGCGCGCCAGCTGCGGCGTGATGACGCCGCCGTTGGATTGCATGATGAGCAGCAGGCCCTTGAAGCCGATTCCCTTCAGGCGCCCGACCAGTTGGTCCAGATAGTGGTTGAGCTTCGGCCCGACGTAGGAATTGAGCGCCGTGGTGCTGACGCGCTCGTAGAAGCGGATCGAAGGCAGCAGGTCGGTGGACACGGACAGATAGGCGTCGGGCATCTCCCGCCGCACGAGTTCGGCCGCCGTCTGCTCATGCACGGGATTGGCGAAGGAATTCATGAAGCAGATGGAGACCGCCTGCACGCCTTCCTGCTTGAACAGCGCGATGGCCTGTTTGACTTCGTCGAGGTCGAGCGGCCTGGTTTCCCGGCCACCGCGGTCGAGGCGGCCCTTGATGCCGGCGCGCAGGTAGCGCGGCACCAGCGGCTTCACGTTGGTGTAGCGGTTGTTGTATTGCTCCTCGCGGATGCCGCGGCGCATCTCCAGCGCATCGCGCACGCCCTCGGTGGTGAGGAGCCCGCACTTGGCGCCGGTGCCGGTCAGCGTGGCGTTGGTGGTCACCGTCGTGCCGTGCACGATGGTGTCGATGCCGGGCGCGAAGGCCTCCAGAGTTTGCGGCGGATTCATGCTCGCCGCGATGTCGGTCAGTCCGTTCACCACGGCGATGGAGGGGTCCGACGGCGTCGACAGCGTCTTGAAGATCGCCGGTTCGGCGTCATCGCGCGTGACGACGAAGTCGGTGAAGGTACCGCCGACGTCGATGCCGATTTTTAAGGTCATTTGAAGTGCTCCGTATGACTCCCCCCTTTGTCCCACAGGGATTTCCTCCGGTCAAAAAAGGGGGGTTGGGGGGGATTTATCGGAAGGGCGATACTCCGCCGCCGTTGAAATCCCCCCTGTCCCCCCTTTTTCAAAGGGGGGAACGCGTAGACGCTGTTCGTCGAGGTGATGATGATCATTGCGCTATCAGTTCGCTGCATTGAATTGGACTAGGTTGCGCACGTCATTCTTGCGAATCTTGCCCAGGGCGGTCTTCGGCAACTGGCCGACGAAAACGACTTCCTTGGGATGCTTGTAGCGGGCAATGCGGCCGTCGAGCAGTTGCAGAACCTGCTGCGCGCTGCGGCTGCGGCCTTCCTTCAGCGCCACCACGGCGACGACGATCTCGCCCCAGCGCTCGTCGGCGCGGCCGACGACGGAGGCTTCGGCGATGTCCGGGCATTCGAGGAGGATATTCTCGACCTCGGCCGGATAGATGTTCTCGCCGCCGGAGATGATCATTTCCTTCCTGCGGCCGTCGACGCTCAGGTAGCCCTCTGCGTCGAGGTGGCCTATGTCGCCGGTGTGGAACCAGCCGTCTCTCAGCACGGCGGCGGTCGCTTCGGGCGCCTTCCAGTAGCCGCTCATGACGTTGTGGCCCTGGATGAGGATTTCTCCCGTGTCGCCCTGCGGGACATCCTTGCCGAGGTCGTCGACGATGCGCATGCGGCAGTGCCTGGCGGGCTTGCCCGTCGTGCCGGCCTTGCGTTCGGCGTCCTGCACCTTGAGATAAACGGCGATGGGGCAAGTTTCCGTCGAGCCATAGACCTGGATCAGCGGCACGCCCCTGGCATGCACGGCACGGATCAGCCGTTCCGGGACGATGGTCGAGCCGGTGGTGATCATGCGCAGGCTGGAGAGGTCCGCACTGTGCCAGCGCGGATGCGCCATCATCATGTCGAGTTGCGCCGGCACCAGCACGGTCAGCGTGACGCGTTCGCGCTCGATGGCATCGAACGTCGCGTCGACGTCGAACTTCGGATGCAGCACCACGGTGCAGCCGACGGCGAGGCCGGGCGTGGTCTGGTTGTTGAGGCCGCCGACATGGAACAGCGGCAGCGTGGTGAGGATGATGTCGTCCACCGTCAGCCCGTGCATGTCGGTGCTGTTGGCGGCATTCCAGAGCAGGGCGTCCTGCGTCAGCAGCACGCCCTTCGGCTTGCCGGTCGAACCGGAGGTGTAGCAAATGATCAGGGGCGCCTGCCCATCGGTCTGGATATCGCGCGGCACGGCGTCGCTGGTACGCGTCAGGAAATCGTCGTAGGCCATCCAGCCTTCCTGCACCTGGCCCAGGGCGACCAGTGTGATGCCGCCGAGCGCGGACCTGAAAGATTCCGTTTGGGCGATGAAGGGCGGTTCGACGAACAACACGGCGGGCGGGCAGTCTTCCAACATCTGCCGGTGCTCCGGCCCGGCCAGGCGCCAGTTGAGCGGCATGAAGAGGGCGCCCAGCCTGGCGCAGGCAAAGAGGAGGGCGAGCATTTCCGGGCTGTTGTAGCCCAGGTAGGCGACGCACCGACCGCGTGCCACGCCGGAGGCGGCCAGGGCCGAGGTCAGGCGGTCGGTGAGCGCCGCCAGGGCCGCGTAGGACACCTCGCGCCCGGGGAAGCGAATGGCCGTCTTGTCGGGCGTCAGCCCGGCATGTCGGTCGATCCATTCGGACAGGTTCATCCTTCTCCTCCGTTTTTCCTGTAGGTCGGCCTTCAGGCCGACTTTGGCCGCGTTGTAGTCGGGCTGAAGCCCGACCTACGGCTATGCGTCGCCCACCTCCAGCACCACGGCCATTGCTGTATCACCCGCCGCACAGCCGGTGAACAGTCCGTAGCCGCCGCCGCGCAGCGCCAGTTCCTCGATCAGTTCGATGATGGCCCGTGTGCCCATCGGCGCCTGCGGGTGGCCCCAGACGAGGGAGCAGCCGAAATTGTTCATCGACATCAGATCGGCGCCGGTTTGGCGGGCGAAGAAGATGTCGTTGATGGCAAAGGGGCTGTGCGTCTTGATCGCCGCCATGTCCTTGACCGTCTTGCCGGACTGGCCGAGCGCCTGCTGCGCCGCCGGCACGGTGGCCTCGGGCATGTGGGCGAGCGCGGCGCGGGCGAGGCCGAAGCCATGCAGGCGCACGGCGATCTTCGGGTCGGCGGACAGTTCGCGCGCTTTCTCCGGCGTGGTGACGACGATGGCGGCATTGCCGTCGGCCGGGTGCGTCTGGCCGCCGAAGGTGACGGTGCCGCCCTCCAAGACCGGCTTGAGCTTGGCCAGTCCCTCAGCCGAGGACAGATTGATGCCCTCGTCGCCCTCCAGTGCGCCGACCGTCTTCTTGTAGTTGGGCGAGGGCACGTCGAAGGGCAGGGTCATGAAGCGCTTGAGGAAGGCTGCATCGTTCGACAGCGCCTCGCGATACTGCGCTTCGCGCCGCAGTACCACTTCATGCTGCTCGGCGGTGCCGATGCCGTGCTTCTTCGCCACATTTTCCGCCGTCTGCAGCATGGAATGGCGGCCGAGCGGATCGCAGCCGAAGTTGTCCATCACCCAGTCCTCGGCGCCGCCGGTGCCGCCCGGGCCTTTCGGATTCGGGTAGTAGAGGTGCGGGCCATTGGACGTGCGGTCGCAATTGATCACCAGCGCCGTGCTGCAGAGGCTGACTTCTATTTCCTGCACTGCCGCGAGCAGGGTGCGCACACCGGTGGCGCAGGCCTGCATCAGCGTCGGGCCGCCGGCCTGGCCGGCGCCGATGAGGCCGGTGAGCCAGGGCAGGCCGTAGAAGGAATGCTTCTGCGGCACGGAGAAGCCGAGGGCGCCGTAGTCGAATACCTTGGGATCGATGTTGCGCTTTGCCAGTTCCTTCTTCGCGACATGCGCGGCGAACTCGATGCTGTGCAGGTTGGCCAGGCTGCCCTGCCAGCGGGCGAAGGGTGTGCTCCAGTAGGCGCCGTAGGGAATTTCTGCCTTGTAGTTCATGTGGAATTCCTGTCGTTCGGGAACATAGAAGTCATGCAGTGACTCGCGATGCTCCCCTCTCCCCCGGAGGGAGAGGGGCTGGGGGAGAGGGGCAGACGGCGCGATGGATCATCATCGGATAGGGTGCTGATGCTGTTTCACGGTTCGATGGCCGGCGGATTCAGGCCGGTGGCGACGATGAAAGCGCGTTTCGCTTCGCCCAGGTGGTCGCGCATGGCGGCGGCTGCGGCATCGCCGTCGCCGGCAGCCAGTGCATCGGCGATGCGCCTGAGTCCCTTCATCACAATGGTGCGGATCTTCGGGTCGCCCAGCGTCAGGGCGCGGATGCGCATCATGTGGTCGGCGTATTGCTCGATGGCGCGTACCAGGCGGCGGTTCGGCACCAGCGCCAGCCAGGCGCTGCGAAAGCGGATGTTGGCCTCGCGGAAGGCGGTTGCGTCATTGGCCTTGTAGGCGGCTGTTGCCGCGGTGAGTGCCTCGTCGATCGGAGCGCGCACGCTCGGATCGGTCGTGAGTTCTGCGACGCGACGCAGAGCAGCCGGCTCGATGAGAAAGCGCACCTCGTAGATGTCCTCGACGTCGTTCAGGCTCAGCGCCGGCACGACGAAACTGCGGCCATCGGAGGAGAGCAGCCCCTCGCTGGCGAGACGCGTCAGCGCCTCGCGTACGGGGGTGCGCGAAACACCGAGCTTTTCAGCCAGTTGAACTTCCTGCAGAGGCTGCCCGGCGGCAATGGTGCCGTCACGTAGATGTGCGCGGAGCGTTTGATAGACCTGATCGCCCAGGGCAAGGGGGCGTTGAAGCGGCTTGAGTGTGGATACCAAGGACGTACCTCCGCAACAGAATGGGATCTCGGAATCGAGTCTGTACAGTGGATACTGTATACACGCATGCCGGGCGTGTAAAGCCGGAACAAATTGCTGACTTCCCCACATTACCGCTTATATCCGGCAGCCGAGGCGATAGCCTTCGTGGATCGCAGCGTCGAGACCGCGCGCGATCACTGTGTCGCCGGCGCCGTGCAGTTCATCGACCATCCACTGGAATTCGTTGAAGAGATCGTGGTTGGGCTTGCGGGGCCCTGAAACGATGATCGTGTCCGCCGGCAGGAAGGTCTCTTCGCCCTTGGCATTCCTTACCCGTGCGCCGTCGCCGGTTATGGCGATGAGTTGGGAAGATGTCAGCGTGCGGATCTCGAGTTCCTCGATCCAGGCGGAGTGGCGCCACTTGAAGGAAGGCATGACGTCGCCGGCGATGCGCTTTTCCTCTTCGACGATGACTACATCGTGGCCCTGCTTCTTGAGGGACTCCGACAGCGTCAAGCCGATCTTGCCGCCGCCGATCATGACGATCCGCTTGCCTGGCTTGACCTTGCCCTTGGCGACATCCAGCGCGTCGACCAGCGTGTCGTGTCCGTCGATGTGTCGGTAGGCCGCCATGTCGGTGCGCGCGCCCGCTGCGACGAGGCAGACGTCGTACTGGTGCAGGACGCTGCGCATGAACTTGGCGTTGGCCTCGGTGTTGAAGCGGATCTCGATGCCCATCTTCTTGATCATGGTCTCGTAGTAGGTGATCACGCTGAACAGATCGTCGGGCCGGGCCAGGTCGTTGCCGGCGTAGCCGAGCAGATTGCCGCCGATTTTGTCGCCCTTCTCGAAAATGGTGACGTCGTGGCCGCGGCGCTTGGCGGTAATGGCGGCCTCCAGGCCGGCCGGGCCGGCGCCGATGATCATGATCTTCTTCTTCACCGCGGCCTCGGTGATGGCGTATTCCGGCTCGACTTCATGGCCCAGCGCCGGGTTCATGGCGCAGGTGTAGGGCAAGTCGCGGAACAAACGCGAGAGGCAGTTGAGCGAGCCGATGCAGCGGCGCACCTCGTCGAGGCGGTCCTCGGCGGCCTTGTGGATGAGTTCGGGATCGGCCAGCATGGGCCGGCAGACTTCCCAGAAATCGAAGACGCCGTCGGCGATGCACTGGTCGGCCATGATCGGATCGGGCAGGCGGTTGCCGAAGGTGATAAGGGTGTCGGGGAAGAGTTTCTTGGCCTTGGCCGAGAGGTAGTTCCAGTGGCCGGGCGGAACGTCACGGCCGATGGAGGATTCCGGCGCCTCCTGCCAGCCCACCGTGACGGAGATCATGTCTACGCCGGTATCCACGGCCTGCTGCATGAGTTCGAAGCAGTCGTCCTCGCTGTTGCCGCCCCAGCGGTCCATCAGTTCGGCGCCGTTGAGGCGGACCACCAGCGGATGCTCGGGCGTGGCCTGCTTGATGGCATCGATCAGTTCGCGCATGAAGCGGCCGCGGTTCTCGATCGAACCGCCGTACTCGTCGGTGCGCTGGTTGGTGAAGCGCGAGTTGAAGTTGGCCAGCAGGTAGCCCATGAAGCTGGTGACTTCGGTGCCGTCGAAACCGGCGCGGATGGAGCGCTTGGCGGCGTCGGCATGCTGCTGCACGACGGCCTTGATCTGCTCCTTGGTCAATTCGCGCGGCGGACGGAAGTGCGGCAGGGTCTGCGGCACCACCGAGGGCTGCACGCAATAGCCCAGGTCGATACCGCCGTAGCGGCCGGCGTGGAGGATCTGCTGGATCGCCACCGCGCCGCCGTCGTGGATGTACTCGGCGATGGTCTCGAACTGCGGCAGGAACTTGTCGTCGAAGATCGCCACCTGGCGGAAATAGGACTTGCCCTCGCCAAGCGGATCCGGGTAGGCGCCCTGGTTGGTGATGATGCCGCAGCCGGTACTGGCAATGACACGCATGCGCGCCAGTTCGCGCGGCGTGATGAAACCGTCCCGTGTGTTGTAGTTGGAGACGCAGCAGGCGCCGTACTTGACCATGTTCTTGGTCTTGAACTTGCCGATCTGGCCGGGCCGGAAGAGATGCTTGAGCTTGAGTTCGCCGGGGCGGGTCATTTCATTTCTCCTCAGTCTCGGGCGCCTCTCCTACGACCGGACTTAAACGGTGGATACTGTATACATTGCACACGGGCGAGTCAATGCATTTACAGCAGATGCACCTCCTGTCTGTCGGACAGGAGTACTTTTTGAGTATCCAACTTTCGAATGATTCATTCATTCGGGTTTTCTTGGTATTTCCTGCCCATTGCAGGACAATTGCAAGAAAATCAATGAATACCGGCCAGTGATCTCTGCCTACCACGCCAAGTATTACGCCCACGAGCTGACGCGCCGCTGCCCGCCGGACAGCGCGGAAAAACTCGCCGGCGCGGTGGCCAGCGCCCAGGTTGACCTCAATCCTCATCAAGTGGATGCGGCCCTGTTCGCCTTCAAGTCGCCGCTCTCCAAGGGCGCCTTGCTGGCCGACGAAGTGGGCCTCGGCAAGACCATCGAGGCCGGCCTGGTGCTTTCGCAGAAGTGGGCCGAGCGCAAACGGCGCATTCTGGTCATTACGCCATCCAATCTGCGCAAGCAGTGGTATCAGGAACTGACCGAGAAGTTCTTCCTGCCTTGCCGCCTGCTGGAATCCAGGTTCTACAACGCCGCCATCAAGCAAGGGCAGTTTCGCCCGTTCGAGGTGCCTGAGATCGTCATTTGCTCCTATCAGTTCGCCAAGAGCAAGGCCGGCGATGTCCAGGCCGTGCCTTGGGACCTGGTGGTGATCGACGAGGCGCACCGGCTGCGCAACGTCTACAAACCGGCGAACGTCATCGCCAACACACTCAAACTGGCGTTGGCCGGCAAGCACAAGCTGCTGCTCACGGCAACGCCATTGCAGAATTCCTTGCTGGAGCTGTTCGGCCTGGTGAGTTTCATCGACGAGCACACTTTCGGCGACTTGAAGAGTTTCCGCGAGCAGTTCGCCAATCTGAATCAGGAGCAGGTATTCCAGACGCTCAAGGCGCGCCTCAAGCCCGTCTGCCATCGCACCCTGCGCCGGCAGGTTACGGCTTACATCCCCTACACCAAACGCCTGCCGCTGGTGGAAGAATTTACGCCGGAGGAAAGCGAAGACCGGCTCTACCATCTCGTCTCCGAATACCTGCAACGGGACAATCTCCATGCCTTGCCGGCCAGCCAGCGCAGCCTGATGACACTGGTGTTGCGCAAGCTCCTGGCCTCATCCACCTTCGCCATTGCCGGCGCTCTGACCTCGATTTCCAACCGGCTCAAAACCAAGCTCCGCAAGCAAGAACCCGGCGAATCGCTCGAAGACGAACTGGATCAGGACTACGAAGCCCTCGACGAGACTGCCGAGGAATGGACCGACGAATTTGCCAACAATCAGCCTGTTGAACTACTGACCGAAGACGACCGCCGGGCACTTGAGCAGGAAATCGCCGACCTCGACGCCTTCGCCCAACTGGCCACCTCCATCGAACACAACGCCAAGGGCAAGGCGCTGCTCAAGGCGCTGGGCATCGCCTTCGCCAAGGCCAAGGAAATCGGCGCCGCGCAGAAGGCCATCATCTTCACCGAATCGCGCCGCACGCAGAGTTACTTGCTGCGCGTGTTGGCGGACAGCCCGTTTCGTGAGGGCATTGTCCTCTTCAACGGATCGAACACCGACGATGGCTCCAAGCTGATCTATAGCCAGTGGTTGGAGCGCCATCAGGGCAGCGACCGGGTCACCGGGTCACGCTCGGCCGACATGCGCTCGGCGCTGGTGGATTACTTCCGCGACGAGTCTGGCAAAGGCGGCCGCATCATGATCGCCACCGAGGCGGGGGCCGAAGGCATCAACCTCCAGTTCTGCTCGCTGGTAGTGAACTACGACCTGCCCTGGAACCCGCAGCGCATCGAGCAGCGCATCGGTCGCTGCCATCGCTACGGCCAGAAGCACGACGTGGTGGTGGTGAACTTTATCAACCGCTACGAACGCCTGCTCATGCAGCTCACGCGGCATGAACTGGAGGGTCAGGCCGAATTTCTGGGGGATGCGTCGTTTCGCCTGACGGCAAACCCGTTCCCGCAGCAAGCCACCGCCATCCCGCTGGGCCTGTACGAACTGCCGCGTCGGTCCGGCGAGGCTCACCTCTACCGCCTCAACCATCCGCTGGCCGAAGCTTTGATTGCAAACGCCAAGAGCCGCGACTTGCCGGCTGCGGAAATGCATTTCGACTACGGCCAGCATGACGGCAAGGTCACGACCCTTGAGCCATTGATCGGCAAGACAGGCTGGCTGGCCCTTTCGTCCTTCAGCGTGGAAGCGCTCGACCAGGCGGAAGATCATCTGATCTTCTCGGCCATCACCGACGACGGGCAGCCCCTGGATGATGAAATCCCGCAGCGCCTGCTGACGCTGGAAGACAAGCTGGCCGGGCAGAAGCAGATCAAGGCGCTCGAAGCGCAGCGCAACCAGAAGCGCCGCACGCTGTTCGATGCGCAGGACCAGGTGGATAAACAGCGCGAGGAACTGATCGCACAGATCGAGCGCAAGCTGGCGCAGACCACGCGAGACGAGCGCCTGTTTGCCGTTCGGTGGCGCCTGGCATGACGTCCGCCCGGCATGGCGCAGACATGGCTCGCCCGGTGAGCCTGGAAGCGGGTAGACTCGCTATGCCAATGGGAAAATAATCGCCCCCACCGGCAAGGAGCCCGGACGATGAGCGACAAGCACCTGCCCAGCCTCGGAGACAACTCGTTCGAGGGCCTAAAGCAGACCAACGCCCACGGCGCCGAGTACTGGAGCGCCCGCGACTTGCAGCCCCTCCCGGGCTACAGCCAGTGGCGGCGCTTCGAGCAAGCCATCGAGCGCGCCATAACCTCTTGTGAAAAATCAGGAAATAGCCCAAACCATCACTTTGCCGGCGCCGGCAAACCGATCACCGGTGGCCTGGCGCGTGACGACATCAAAGTGCGCAAAGATACCTGCCCGAATTGCGGAAGTGATCGAGGCTGCCAAGGACAGGGGCCGGGACATTGGCTTGATCTTGGGACAGGTCTGACATGAAGAATCGCAGCATCGTCGTACAGGGAACCCAGGTTGCTGTCGCCACCCGGCATGAGCAGGACTTCATCTCGCTCACCGACATGCTCAGGAAATTCGGCGACGACAGCATCCTTTACAACTGGTTGCGCAACCGGAACACCATAGAGTTTCTCGGCATCTGGGAGCAGTTGTACAACCCCAACTTCAAACCTATCGAATTCGACAGGTTTAGGAGCCAGGCGGGCCTGAACAGTTTTGCACTATCGCCCAAGAAATGGATTGAAGCCACAGGAGCGATCGGCCTCTACGCCAAGGCGGGCCGGGGCGGCGGCACCTACGCCCACCGCGACATCGCCTTCGAGTTCGGCTCCTGGCTCAGTCCCGAGTTCAAGCTCTACCTCATCAAGGAATTCCAGCGCCTCAAGGACGAAGAGGCGCGCTCCACGGCCCTTGAATGGAACTTCCAGCGCACCCTTGCCAAGGTCAACTACAAAATCCACACCGACGCAATCAAGGAACGCCTGATCCCACCGCGTTTGACCAAGGCGCAGACCAGCGTGGTGTATGCCAGCGAAGCAGACCTGCTCAATGTCGCTCTGTTCGGCATTACCGCCGCCCAATGGCGGCAAGCCAACCCAGACCAGGCCGGCAACATGCGCGACGCCGCCACGCTGGAGCAACTGGTGGTGCTGTCGAATCTGGAAAGCATCAACGCCGTGCTCATCCACCAAGGGCTGGCCGCTTCTGATCGCCTCGCGCAGTTGAACGTCATCGCCATTACGCAAATGCGCTCGTTGGTCGGCATGGGGGCGGTAAAGCGGCTGGGCGGACAAAATTCACCGAAGGCAATCGACTCATGACTGAACCCACCATCACCTGCCCCAACTGCAAGACGGAGATCAAGCTCACCGAGTCGCTGGCTGCGCCGCTGATCGAGTCCACCCGCAAGCAGTTCGAGCAGCAACTGGCGCAGAAAGACAGCGAGATCGCCAGGCGCGAACAGGCCGCGCGCGACAAGGAGAAGCAACTGGCCGAAGCCAGGAACAAGCTCGATGAGCAGATCGCCGACCAGGTAGCGGAACAACTGAAATTGGATCGCGCCAGAATTTCGGCGGAAGAAGCAAAAAAGGCAAAGCAGGTGGCGTCTGCCGATCTGGAGCAGAAAGCGCAGGAGCTTGCCGACCTGCAAGACGTGCTGAAACAGCGCAATGAAAAACTGGCCGAAGCGCAAAAATCGCAAGCCGAACTCATCAAGAAGCAGCGCGAACTGGACGACGCCAGACGCGAACTCGAACTGACCGTTCAGAAGCGCATCCAGGAAGGCCTTGCCGCCACCCGGCAAGAAGCAAAAAAGGAAGCCGAAGACGAGCTGAACCTCAAGGTCAAGGAAAAGGATCTGACCATCGCCTCGATGCAGCAGAAAATCGAGGAACTCAAGCGCCGTGCCGAACAGGGCTCGCAGCAATTGCAGGGTGAAGTGCAGGAACTGGAACTCGAAAACCTGCTGCGCGCGAAATTCCCCTTCGATGCCATCGAGCCCGTGCCCAAGGGCGAACACGGCGGCGATGTGCTCCAGCGCGTGGCCGGTGCGGGCGGCCAGCCCAGCGGCGCCATCCTGTGGGAATCCAAGCGCACCAAAGCCTGGAGCGACGCCTGGCTGGCCAAGTTGCGGGACGACCAGCGCGCCGCCAAAGCCGAAATCGCCGTCATCGTGAGCCAGGTGTTGCCGAAAGGCGTCGAGACCTTCGAAATGGTGGAGGGCATCTGGGTGACGCACCCCCGCGCCGCGCTGCCGGTGGCGGCAATCCTGCGCCAGACCCTGCTGGAAATCGCCGTGGCGCGGCAGGCCACCGAGGGCCAGCAAACCAAGACCGAAATGATCTACCAGTACCTCACCGGCCCGCGCTTCCGCCATCGCGTGGAAGCCATCGTCGAAGCGTTTTCCACCATGCAGGAAGACCTCGACAAGGAAAGAAAAGCGATCATGAAGCAGTGGGCCAAGCGCGAGGAGCAGATCGAGCGCGTGATGGGCGCGACGGTGGGCATGTATGGCGACTTGCAGGGGATTGCGGGGAAGTCGTTGCAGGAAATCGAGGGACTTGAGCTCCGCGCGCTAGAGCATGACGTCCAAGAGCCTATCGCATGAAAAAACACTGGATACCCGAAGCATCGGCGTGGCTTACCCAAAGCCTTGAACCGCTTCCCCACGAACTCAACGAACTTGACTGGAAGGCGGGGCTGAGCGGCAGCAAGGACCGACTTGCCGAGCACTTGATTGCGTTTGCCAATCACCCAAATGGCGGATTTCTCGTGTTTGGAATACGGGACAGCGACGCTGCGCTTATCGGGATTACTCAGGACGAAGTAGCCGGTATCGTCAATACCCTTGCCAACCTTGGGCGCGATACCATCGAACCGCCCTTGGCCATTGACCATGCGGTCATCGACTATCGTGGTACATCGCTGCTGCTTGTTCATGTTCCAGAGCAGCGCAACAAGCCAGCGCACAAACGCGGGAAATCCATCGAAGAAGCATGGATTCGCTCAGGCGGTACAACCCGCAAGGCTTCCCGGCAGGAGGTCGGAGGTCTCATGTTGAATAGCCAGGCGCCTCGCTGGGAAAACCTTCGCGCATCGAATCTTTTGCAGGCCACCGATCTCAAAGCCCTGCTGGATCTCACGACGATTGCCAATTTGCTCCAGCGGCCGTTGCCCGACGATGACGACGAGCTGTTACGCTGGCTGTCAGACGAAGGCATGATTACCCCGGACAGCAATGGCTACTACATCACAAACCTCGGCGCGATTGCAGCGGCGCGCAATCTCGAACATTTCGACGGACTCAAACGCAAGCGCATTCGTGTCATTCGTTACCGAGGCAAGAACAAGGTAGAAACCATCGACGAAATGATGGGGCAAAAAGGTTGCGCCGCAGGCTTTGATGGCCTGATCGGCTACCTCAAGCGCATGCTTCCGCATTCCGAGGTGATCCAGCAATCGCTGCGTACGGAAGTCAGCGTCTACCCCGAGATCGCACTGCGTGAACTCATTGCCAACGCGCTCATCCACCAGGATTTCAGCATTACCGGCAGTGGGCCGATGGTCGAGATTTTTGACGATCGAATCGAGTTCACCAACCCCGGCAGTCTGTTGCCGGGAAAACGGATCGACCGGCTGATCGGCACAACCCCCGAGTCACGCAACGAACAATTGGCTTCCGCTTTTCGCCGTTACCGTATCTGCGAGGAACGTGGCACCGGCTTTCAGAAGGTTGTCCAATCCATTGAGTTGTTTGGCTTGCCGCCCGTGGTTTTTACGTCAGTGGAGAATTCCTTTCGCATCACCTTGTATGCGCCGCGAAAGTTTTCCGACATGGCGCAAGGCGAACGCATCGAGGCCTGCTATCAGCACGCCGTGTTGCAATATCTTTCCAGCCAGACGCTCACCAACACCACCTTGCGTGAACGGTTCAAACTGCACGACAAGCAACGCACCATCGTCTCGAACCTGATCGCGGAAGCAATCACCGGTGGGCGCATCAAGCGCAAAGACCCTGAGGCAACATCCTCAAAATTTGTCGAATACGTTCCCTATTGGGCGTGATTCTTTACTTCATCCGAAAACGGAAAATCGTGAAAATATTCATAAAAACAACAAGATGCCATGACATCGCCGAAGAGAAACCACCTCGAACTCACCTGGATCGGCACGGAAAACCGGCCCAAGCTGGAGCCGCGCATTTTGGTGGAGGATTCGGCGCGGAGTTATCACGCCAGGCACCGTGTCACCAGCGCCGACTTTTTCGACAACCGGCTGGCGTCGAAGTGTTTTCCACCATACAGGAAGACTTGGACAAGGAACGCAAGGCCATCATGAAGCAATGGGCCAAACGCGAGGAGCAGATCGAACGCGTGATGGGCGCGACGGTGGGCATGCATGGCGACTTGCAGGGTATTGCGGGGAAGTCGCTGCAGGAGATTGAGGGGCTGTCGTTGGTTGCCCTCGGCGTATCCAACTCGGTTGAGGGGTGACTCGTGGCGCTCGAACTCTCAAGCGTAAAGCGACAGCTTCAGGACCATCTCCAAGAGGGGCTTCTCCTTGTGGTTGGGACTGGCTTGTCAATTGCGGAGGGCATTCCGGGCATGTGGCCACTTGGGGCGCACTTAAAAACGGTAATTCCGCCTCGACTGGTTTTAGTACCCGACCCGGCTTGGGATGATGTCGTGGCAGCGCTAGATGCTGGTGATCATCTTGAAGCTGCAATGGGTAAGACGAACCTCAAGGACACAACTGTCGACGCGATTGTTGAAGCGACTGCAAAGCTGATTCTGGAAAAAGAGTTGGAGGTCTTTGCGCAGGTTATTTCCGGCGCAAAGATCCTCCCGTTCACGACATTTGTTAAGCACCTGTTCAAGGGCGGGCGTAAATTTCATCTCATTACGCCTAACTATGACCGGCTAGTTGAGTTGGCTACAGAGGCTGCTGGTATCGGTGTCGACACGCGGTTTGCCGGAAATCTCTTCGGTTATTCCGACCCAAAGCGTTCGGCAGACGCGCATCGAGAATCGTACATGGCAGGGAAAAATGCGGCGCTCCGTCCTATAGCAAACCTATGCATCCATAAACCGCACGGCAGTCTCGACTGGTTTGATGTGGGTGGAAAAATTGTCAGGTGTCCAATAAATACAGGGAAAACGCCGATCATCATTACGCCGGGAGCGAGCAAATACAGAGAAAGTTTCCGCTGGGCATTCGATGATCAACGCAATTCAGGCAACCGAGGTGTAGGCAATTCAACCCGACTGATGTTCATTGGTTACGGCTTTAACGACGACCATTTGGAACAGCATCTTTGTCCTGATCTGAAGCTTACCAAGCCGACGGTGATAATGACGAAGGAGCTTTCTGACAATGCTTTGAAGGCGATTGCCCATAGCAGCGGAACTCAAGTAATCGCGCTGAGTGCAGTTTCTGGCTCTGATCTACGGACACGTATTTCGACATCGGACGGAGAAGAGATCGTCGTGGACGAGCAGCTTTGGCATCTTGATGGATTCAATAAAGGAGTGATCTGATGGCTTCATCTGTAATGTCTTTTGAGGGTGAAAGTCCCATTGGTCGGGTAATGTCAGTAGATACCATGCGGGTATTTATTCATATCGACGACCACGAATTGCTTAAGAAAGTGATGGTCGGAAACCTGGTAGCAATTCAAGGCGCTACCGGCCATCAATACCTGATTTCAATCGTCGAGAGAATTACGAGGTTACCCTCTGACTCCATTATCGCGAGCGAAATACTGGACGATGAAACCGCACCAACTCAAGAGGACATGCAGGACACAGTACGGGCCGTCTTGGTTGGGACATATCGGGTAAAGGATGGCGATTCGGGCCCATCATTCAAGCGCGGTGCCGATTCATGTCCGCAGATTGACCAGCCATGCCACTTGATCCAGGGAACAAACCTCACGGCATTCATGGGGGTTCTATCACAGGATGTTCCCGCAGAGAAGGCCCTCCGCTTGGGCCATTTCGCTATCGACCCAAGTGCCGAGGCGGTTGCGGATGGCGACCGGTTCTTTCAGCGGCATGCTGCAATTCTTGGCAGCACTGGTAGTGGGAAAAGTTACACGGTGGCGGCTCTACTCGAACGCGCAAATACTCTAGCCTATCCAAACATTATCCTTCTCGATATGCATGGCGAGTACGCCTCCTTGGCCAAAGACCAGAAGGATGGGTACGCAGAGTATTTAAAGATCGCGGGGCCTGGTGATCTCGCCGACCCAAAGCCGCATAGCTTGTTCTTGCCGCATTGGCTTCTCAATCGAGAAGAGATGTTGTCAATGCTTCTTGATCGAAGTGACGACAATGCGCCAAATCAGGCGATGCGATTTACAAACGCTGTATTTGACCAGAAGCGAAAAGTACTTGAGGGTTTGAACCTAACAGAAGTACTTGCATCGTTCACTGTTGATTCACCGGTTCCGTATGACCTTGAGGCAGCAAAACAGTCATTGAAGGATGACGACGAAGGCATGGTTTTGGGAGTATCAGGGAAAGATATTAAGGGACCGTGGCATGGAAAACTAACGCGATTCATTAGTCGCCTTGAGGCAAAGATCGCCGACCGAAGATACGGCTTTCTGTTTCAACCTTCAGCCGATACGAGATCGTATGAGTGGTTGCAATCTTTTGCCGAATCTTTTCTCTCTACAAAGGCAGCTAGCCGTTCTGGGATAAAGGTTGTGGATTTCTCTGAAGTACCGTCTGACGTTTTGCCAACGGTTGTCAGCGTATTGGCTAGAGTCCTTTACGACGTTCAGTTCTGGATGAAAGCAGAATCGCGCACCCCGGTTTGTTTGGTGTGTGATGAAGCGCATTTGTACTTGCCTGTCAGATCTGATGCAGATGCTGCCGCAAAGCGTGCGCTAGACACGTTTGAGCGCATCGCGAAGGAAGGCCGGAAGTATGGGTTTGCGTTGTTGGTTGTAAGCCAGCGTCCATCGGATGTCAGCAAAACGATTCTTAGCCAATGCAACAACTTCATAGCGTTGAGGCTGACAAACGAACAGGATCAGTCAGCGGTGAAATCGGTGATGCCCGATAGCATGGCCGGTATTGCTGACGTTCTCCCGCTTTTGGACATTGGCGAGGCAATCGTTCTCGGAGATTCAATCCTCTTGCCGTCGCGCATTAAGCTCGATAAGCCCAAGGCAACACCATTGAGTCTCACCAAGAATTTTTGGCGCGAGTGGGGTGAAAAAGCATCCAACGTCGGCGCAATTAAGGCCGCCGTCGAGAGCCTAAGACGGCAAAGCAAAGAGGCCGACAAGAAATAATGCGACAAAAACTAGAACTCACCTGGATCGGCAAGGATGCGCGGCCCAAGCTGGAGCCGCGCATCCTGCTGGAAGACCCGGCGCGGAGTTACCACGCCAGGCACCGTGTCGCCAGCGCCGACTTGTTCGACAACCGGCTGATCTTCGGCGACAACCTGCTGGCGCTGAAGGCGCTGGAGGGGGAGTTTTCGGGCAAGGTGAAATGCGTCTTCATCGATCCGCCCTACAACACCGGCAGCGCCTTCACTCATTACGACGACGGGGTGGAGCATTCAATCTGGCTGTCGCTGATGCGCGACCGGCTGGAGATCATCCGGCGGCTATTGTCCGACGATGGTTCGCTGTGGATCACCATTGATGACAACGAAGCGCATTACCTCAAGGTGTTGTGTGATGAGGTGTTTGGGCGACGTGAGTTCCTGGCGAATCTTGTTTGGCAGTCCAAGGACACGCCGGGGAATAACAGTACCGGTCTCGCGCAGACACACAATCACATATTGGCATACCGAAAATCAGAGGCTTTTTGTCCGAATTTGTTGAGTCGAAACGAAAAACAGATTGCCACCTACAAGAACCCTGATAACGATCCAAACGGACCTTGGCTTGGCACTCCTCTGACTCGTGCAGAGCATCGTGATCGTGACTACTATCCGCTGCGAAACAAGGCAGGGCGAGAAGTATTGCCTCCAAAAGGAAGTAGCTGGCGGAGGCCGCCGGACAAACTGAAGCAGCTTGAGTCTGAGGGCAGAATCTATTGGGGAAAGGATGGCGATTCCGAATTTCCAATGGAAAAAAAGTATCTGTCGGAGGTTAAGGAAGGGGTCGTGAATCAAACATGGTGGCCGTATGATTTCGCGGGCAGCACGAGAAATGCGAGCGCTGAGCTCAAAGGGGTGTTTGACGGTGAAAAATCTTTTGATACGCCAAAACCCGAAAAGCTTTTGCAACGCATCCTAGAACTAGCCACCAATCCCAACGACCTCGTCCTCGACTCCTTCGCCGGTTCCGGCACCACCGGCGCAGTCGCCCACAAAATGGGCCGCCGCTGGATCATGATCGAGCTGGGCGAGCACTGCCACACCCACATCATTCCGCGCCTGCAAAAAGTCATCGACGGCGAAGACCCGGGCGGCATCAGCAAGGCGGTGGGGTGGAAAGGCGGCGGCGGTTTCCGCTACTACCGCCTTGCGCCCTCGCTGCTGGAAAAGGACAAGTGGGGCAACTGGGTCATCAATCACGACTACAACGCCGCGATGCTGGCCGAGGCGCTGTGCAAGCTGGAAGGCTTCACCTATGCGCCTTCGGATGCGGTGTATTGGCAGCACGGCCATTCCACCGAGCGGGATTTCGTCTATGTGACCACCGCCAGCCTGACCCATGAGCAGTTGCAGCAACTCGCTGACGAAGTGGGGCCGGATCGGTCGCTGCTGGTGCTGTGCACCGCCTTCCGCGCCAAGGCCGATGCCTACCCCAATCTGACGGTGAAGAAGATTCCCAAACAGGTGCTCTCCCGCTGCGAGTGGGGGCACGACGATTATTCTTTGCAGGTGGAAAATTTGCCAAAGGCAGCGCCGAAGGCTGGGCAGGGGGATTTGTTTTGAAAGGCTGTTTATCCGCAGATTACGCAGATTTCCGCCGATTAAACCCAACGGCAGTTGCTGATTTTTTATCTGTGCGAATCTGCGTAATCTGCGGACAGAAAGGGTTTTTGCATGAGCGGTGACGAGCAGACTTTTTCAATTATCGGCGCGGCGATGTCAGTGCATCGTGAGCTTGGGCATGGCTTTCTTGAGACGGTGTACCAGGAAGCCTTGGCACTTGAGTTTTCGCATCGTGGCGTTCGCTTCGTCCGCGAGGCAGAGTTGCCTATTCTCTTTCGTGGGCAACGACTCAACACGGGTTATCGGGCTGATTTTATTTGCTTCGATGAAATCATTGTTGAACTCAAGGCGCTGGAAAAATTGACAACCCGCGAAGATGCCCAACTCATCAACTACCTGAAGGCCAGCGGCAAGTCACGAGGGCTGCTGCTGAACTTCGGCAACAGAAGTCTCGAACAAAAACGCCTCGTGCTAAATCCGCGCGAATCTGCGCAATCTGCGGATGAAACCAGCTTATGAATGGCGAATTTCTATTGGGGAGAAGAGCCATGAACCAGAAAAAAATCGAACTCGCGAAAGATCCCGATCTGGCGGGTTCCTGGGTTGCCATCCGCCGTGCTGCAAAACGGGCGGCGCAAGTGGCGGTGAGTACGAATACCGAGCTTGTCGTCCTGCGGAATGGGAAGACCGTACATGTGAAGCCAGGCGGGAAGCCAAAGCCCCGATGAACCGCCACGTCAACGCCATTGCCGGCCGCCTCAGCCTGCGTCATCCGCAGCGCCGCTCGCTGGAGATTCTCGACCGCATCACGGAGATTGCCCCGCCCGGCAAGGGGGCCGATGTCGCGGCGATGCTGGAAGCCATCCGCAGCGAGTTTCCGCAGGTAGAAGATTTCGAACGCGATTTCCCCTCGCTCTGCTTCGCGCTTGCCACCGGCGTGGGCAAGACGCGGCTGATGGGCGCTTTCATCAGCTATCTGCACCTGGCGCACGGCATCGACAACTTCTTCGTGCTGGCGCCGAACCTGACCATCTACAACAAGCTGATCGCCGACTTCAGCGACCGCAACCATCCCAAGTACGTGTTTCGGGGCATCGCGGAATTCGCCATCGACGCACCCTCGATCATCACCGGCGACAACTACGACCAGCATGACCCGCGCAGCGGCACGCTGTTCGGCGGCGTGCGGATCAACATTTTCAACATCTCCAAGATCAATTCCGAAATGCGCGGCGGCCGCAGTGGCCAACATGTGCCGCGCATCAAGCGACTGTCGGAATACATCGGCGAGAGCTACTTCGACTATCTGGCGGGGCTGCCCGATCTGGTGATGCTGATGGACGAGTCGCATCGCTATCGCGCCAGCGCGGGCATTCGCGCCATCAACGAACTGAAGCCGATCCTTGGGCTGGAGCTGACCGCCACACCGTTTGTGGAGACACCGCGCGGCGCGGTGGCGTTCAAGAACGTGATCGTCGACTACCCGCTGGGCCGCGCCATGGCCGACGGCTTCGTCAAGGAACCGGCGGTGGTTACGCGCAAGAACTTCAACCCGGCGGGCATGTCGGCGGAGGAAATCGAGCGCCTGAAACTGGAAGACGGCGTGCGCCTGCACGAGAGCGTGAAGGTGGAGCTGGAGACCTACGCCCGCGAGAGCGACAACCCCATCGTCAAACCTTTCCTGCTGGTGATTGCCCGCGATACCACCCATGCCGGGCAATTGTCCGAGCTGATCAAGTCCGACAACTTCTTCGAGGGGCGCTACCGCGACAAGGTCATCCAGGTGGATTCGAGCAAGACCGGCGCGGAAGAAGAGGAGATGATCGGACGCCTGCTCAAGGTGGAGCACACCGACGAGCCGACAGAGATCGTGATTCACGTCAACATGCTCAAGGAAGGCTGGGACGTGACCAACCTCTACACCATCGTGCCGCTGCGGGCGGCCAATGCCCGCATCCTCATCGAGCAGTCCATCGGGCGCGGCCTGCGCCTGCCCTATGGCAAGCGCACCGGCGTTACGGCCGTGGATCGGCTGAACATCGTCGCCCATGACAAGTTTCAGGAGATCATCGCCGAGGCCAACAAGCCGGAGTCGGCGATCCATTTGCAGACCCTGGTGCTGGATGCGGATGATCTTGGGCAGAAAACGACCACGGTGGTGTCGCAATCGCAACTGGCCACCAAGCTGGGCTTGACGCCTGCCCACACGACCAGTAGCACGACGGTGGCCGGGCAGGATCAGGCGCCGGTCTTCACCAAGCCGGAAGAGCAGAAAGTCGCGCAGATTACCTATGAGATCATCCGCAAGCTGGAAAACCAGCCGCAGACACTGCCTACCATCGAGTACCTGAAGAAACCCGAAATCCAGGCCGCCATCGTCAAGGCAGTTGAGGAGCAGCATCAGCCAACCCAACTGGAACTGGACGGGGTGACGGAGAAGCCGGACTTTGCCGCCGTGGTGGCAAAGACGGTCGAGCTGGTGACACAGCAGACGATCGACATTCCGCGCATTCTGGTGGTGCCCAAAGGCGAAGTGAAATCCGGCTTCAAAGCCTTCACGCTGAAGCTGGATACCTTGAAGTACCCGGCGGTGTCCGACGAACTCTGGATTCAGCATTTGCGCACCAATCAACTGGAAGTGGTGTCGGTGGGCCGTGGTGGCATCGACGAGGCGCGGCTGGAAGACTATGTTGTCAGCGGCCTGGTGGATTTCGACGATGTTTCCTACGACGAGCACGCTGATCTACTCTACGACCTTGCCAAGCAGACCGTGCAGCATTTCAAGAGTTACTTGTCCGAGGAGGACACCCGCAAGGTGCTGCGCTGCTACCAGCGCGACATTGCCCGTTTCATCCACGCCCAGATGCAGGCGCACTACTGGGTGGATGTCGTCGGCTACGAAGTTAAAGTCAGCAAGGGCTATACCGAACTGAAGCAGAGCGCCTATTCGCATTCCGTGCAGGAACCGACTGCCAACTACCGGGTGGAACCGGCCGACAAGAGCAACATGGCGAAGTACCTGTTTGGCGGCTTCCAGCGTTGTCTCTATGCGGTGCAGAAGTTCGATTCCGACTCGGAGCGCAAGCTGGCGGTGATTCTGGAGCGCGAGGCCATCAAATGGTTCAAGCCCGCCAGGGGTCAGTTCCAGATTTATTACCATCAGGATGCGGAATACCAGCCGGACTTTGTTGCTGAAACCGGCGATACGATCTTCATGCTTGAACCCAAGAAGCGTACGGAGCTTCAAGACCCTATTGTCCTCGCCAAGAAGGAAGCAGCCATCAAGTGGTGCGCGAATGCCTCAGACCATGCGGCGAGTTATGGCGGCAAGCCGTGGCGTTATGTGCTGATACCGCATGACGAGATTGCGGAGAACCTCACTCTGGATGGCCTGGCGGCGCGTTTCGGCTGTTGAGATCGTAGACAAGAAAAGTCAGTCGCTGTGATACGGCGAGATAGCCGTACTGGCGGGACTGACTTTTCGTAGATAGCAATAAAATTCCTGATTAGCAACGAACGTCAGCCAGATCTCGATGACTTGATCGACAGCGCCGAGAAGGGCTCTCCGGCGGCAACAACCGCGCCACCACTCTGTTCCTGAATGCTTCTCCGTACCGTGCCATCATTCATTATCGCCCCCAAGTTCAAGATCATATCGGGGCGACAACTATTCTGACGCGGGTGGGATGGGTGATAAGGGCAATCGCATGAACGCCGATAGCCTATTGTAGGTCGGGCTTCAGCCCGACTTCGGCGGTTGATCGACCACCCATGTCGGCCTGAAGGCCGACCTACGAAGAGATTTCTCCATTCCTGCGGCATTCATGCGATTGCCCTGATGGGTGATACGTTCGCCTCGGGCCGGCGTGATAGGCTCATTGGTAGCCATAATGCATTCCCCCAATTAGGTTGCGTTGTGGCTAGGCGGCGCTTGTGTGCAACCACCGGCGCCGCCGCCTTCCCCGATGATTGCCCGCACCGGGAGCGGGTAACGCCTATGCCGCCTGCTTCAGCGGCTCGATCTTCGCCACCTCTCGCTTGAGCGATTTCTCGGCTTTCCACAGGTCATAGTTTGCCTGCATGTGCAGCCACGATTCTGCGCTGCCGCCGAGCGCGGCAGCGAGGCGCACGGCCATGTCGGCACTGATAGCGGCCCTGCCGTTCAGCACACGGGACAGCGCGACACGCGTCACGCCGATGCGCGCGGCGAACTCGGTCACGGTGATCCCGGTATCGGTGAATACGCCATCCCGCAGCACTTCCCCGGGATGGGGCGGGTTGTACATTCGCGTCATATTCGCTACTCCTGTCAGTGATAGTCCCGATAATCGACCAGGACGGCATCGCCGTTCTCAAAGGTGAAGGTCATGCGCCAATTGCCACTGACCGACACGGCCCAATGCCCCGCCAAGTCATGGAAAAGCGGATGCAGTTTCCAGCCTGGCATCGCCATGTCTTCCGGGCCTTTCGATGTGTCCAGCTTGGCAAGCTGCGCTCCCAATCGCTTCGCGTGGGCCGGCTGGATGCCGGCTTTGCTCCCGGTGCGGAAGAAGGATTCGAGCCCCTTGTGCCGGAACGATTTGATCATGGCGGAAGTGTATCGTTAAGCTATACGGTAGTCAATGCCTGATGGCCTTTATCTTCTTCTCGGACTTGTGACCGAAGCCGGGCAGGTAGGCCCTCACGGCGTTGCCCAGGGTGGTGTCGCACAGGTGCGCATAGTGCCGACTGGTTACCCGCGTGTCCGCATGCCCGAGCAGCTTCGAGATCGTGAGCAAATCGGCGCCGGCCTGCGCCAGCAGTGAGGCGTAAATGTGGCGCAGATCGTGATTGTGCATACGTGTGCAGCTACGTGCAATTCCTTTCCGTGACACGGCGATAACGCCGTGCTGGCGAGACTGACTTTTCCCCTCACCCTAACCCTCTCCCCGCGTGCGGGGAGAGGGGATTTGAAGGGTCAGTCTTTCGGTTTGGCCAGCACCTGCTCGGCGAACTTCTCGTCGAATACCGCGCCTTCAGCGACCAGCTGGCGATACTTGATGAAGTCGATGACGTCCTTGCCCGTAATCTTCTTCGCGTCGAAGGCGTTGAAGCCGAGCCAGGCCTCGTGGTTCATGTTGGCCGCCAGCCAGTGGCGGTTGGGCAGCTTGGCCTGGTCCCAGAAAAACTTCTTCTTGGCGCGAATGCCCTCGATCGACTTGATCAGGCAATGCGGGAAGAGGTTGGAGAATTTCCAGATGATGTCGTTGACCGCCTTGTCCAGCAGTTCGAAGTCGGTGGTGCATTGGGCCATCAGTTCCTTGGCCTTGGCGACGTCCGCTTTCGACACCGGCTCGCCGTAGACGATCTCGCCGTCGTCGACGTAGGTGTCGGTGCGCACGAGCGGGTTGCGCACCCACTGGCCGTCCTTCTTCAGCACCGGCACGACCTTTGTGAGAAGGTTCTTGGCCTTCATCTTGTAGGCGCTCCAGGTCTCGCAGGAGACGCAGTTGTACATGGCGTCTTCCATGTTGAGGAACCAGGGCAGGAAGTCGGTCGAGCCGCCGTCCGGCGCGGAGCCGTGCTTGGGGCCGGCCTGGCCGTAGATGGCGAGGTCGGAGGAGATGGTGAGGTCGGTGGCCATGCCGATTTCCTGGCCGCCGGCGACGCGCATGCCATTGACGCGGCAGATGACCGGCTTCTTGCAGTTGAGGATGCCGTCGACCATGGCGTTGAAGAGGTCCATGTACTCGCCGTATTCGTTCGGCCGCTTCGAGTAGTAGGCGGAGTATTCGGCAGTGTTGCCGCCGGTGCAGAAGGCCTTGTCGCCCACAGCGGTGAACACCACGGCGACGATGCGGCGGTCGCTCGCAGCCTTCTGGAAGCCGGCGATGACGCCCTTCACCATCTCGGTGGTGTAGGAGTTGTACTGCGACGGGTTGTTGAGCCAGATCCATGCCGAGAAGAGGCCGTCGACCTTGGCGCCCTTGTCGTCGATGACAGGGCGTTCCTCGTAGATTATCGTCGGCGCGTCCTTGCCGAAGTGGGCGTTGTCGAAAAGCTGGTGATCCTTCAGTTCGTTGTCCCTGCGCAGCCATTCCAGTGCCATTTTGAGTCTCCAGTAGTTAATTGGTCGGATGTAGGTCGGGCTTCAGCCCGACGCCGGCGCTGCAGTCGGCCTGAAGGCCGACCTACAGATGCAGGCGTCAGAAATCGGGGGTCAATATCACGCGCTTCTTCAGCTTGCCATGGTGGGCTTCATCGAAGACCTGTTCGATCTGGCTCATCGGGCGCGTCTCGACGAAGGGCCCGAGGGCGATCCGGCCGTCGACGCACATGTCGAGCACCAGCGGATAGTAGGCGGGCAGGCAGCCCCAGGTGCCGATCAACTGCGCATCGAAGGCCATCAGCTTCGACAGCATGTATGAGGTCTCGTCCGTGCCGTAGCCGACGATGACCAGTGTGCCGACGAAGGAGAGCAGGGACAGCGCGAGTTCCTGGCCGGGCTTGGTGCCGGTGACTTCGAAGATCTTCCAGCCATAGCCGGACGGCACGCCCATCTCCTTGCAGATGGTCTTGAAGAGTTCCTTCACTTCCTTGGCGCTCTTGCCCTTCGGATTGATGACTGCGTCGGCGCCGTAGCCCTTCATGAACTCGAGCTTATCGTCGTTGATGTCGATGCCGATCACCACCTTGGCGCCGAAGCCCTTGGCGGTCTGCGTCATGAAGCTGCCGACGCCGCCGGCCGCGCCGATGACGATGACCCGATCGCCTTGCTTGAGGTCGGCGCGGATGGCCGCCTGATAGGGCGTGGTGACGGCGTCCGCGACAACGGACAGGTGTTCCAGCGGAATGCCCTTGCGGTCGTGCACCACGCAGAGATCCTTGGCGGGCACCGGGATGTGGCTCGAATAGCCGCCGTAGATGCCCATCGAGTTGCCCGGCATCTTCTGGGCGAGGCAGCGGTTGCCCCGGCCGGACTTGCATATCTCGCAGGCATTGCAGGGGAGCACCGCCGGGATGATGACTTCCTTGCCGACCATGAGCGGCTCGTCGCTGGCGATGACCACGCCGGAAATCTCGTGGCCGAGCGAGAGCGGCGGCTTCTGCACGGTGGGCACGCCCATGTAGAAGTAGGACAAGTCGGTGTGGCAGACGCCGCAGCCATGGATCTCGACCAGCGCTTCGCCGGGCTTGAGTTCCGGCGTCGGGATTTCCGTGCAGACGAGCTTGCCCGGCTCGGTCATCTGCCAGGTGTGGATGGTTTTCGGGATCATTGCTTCTCCATTAAAGACATTGGCCGCGGATTACGCGGATGAACGCGGATTTCCAAATCGATTTATCCGCGAAATCCGCGTAATCCGCGGCGAAAATCATTTGTTCTTCCACACTGGCTTGCGCTTCTCCATGAAGGAATTCAGTCCCTCGACGGCGTCGGCGGTGGCCATCAGGTCCTTCAGGTAGATCTGCTCGACGGTGAACAAGGCCTCGAAGAAGGGCTTGCCGGCCGCTTCGCGCACCGCCTTCTTGGTGTACATCAGCGCCACGCGCGACAGGCCGAGGAACTGGTCGAGGAAGGCACGCGTGTCCTGGGCGAAACTGGCGCGCGGGAAGACGCGGTTGAGCAGGCCGAGATGCAGCGCTTCCTGCGCGCTGATGAGGCCGCCGCCGAGCAGCAGTTCCATCACCTTCGGCAGCGAGATGATGCGCGGCATGAGGATGGCCGCGATGGGCGGGAACACGCCCAGCTTGATCTCCGGCTGGCCGATTTTCGTCTCCTCGGTGGCCACTGCCATGTCGCAGGCCAGCGCCAGTTCGCAGCCGCCGCCCATGGCCGAACCGTTGAGCGCCGCCACCGTGGGCAGCGGGAACACCATCAGCCGCTTGAGGATGCCGTGGAAGACGTCGATCATCTGCACCACCTTGTCCGGCGTGTGGTCCATGACGTCGACGCCGGCGGAGAAGACCTTTTCACCGGCGGCGGTGATGAGGAGGACTTTGGCCGATTCCTCGCACGCGGCGATATCGAGGGCGCGGTTCAGCTCCTCCATCAAGGCAATGTCGAGGACATTGTGCGGCGGGCGGTTGATGGTGATGGTCGCCAGTGCATCGGCGACCGTGTAGTTCAGGAATTTGAAGTCTGACACATTATCCCCCTTGGCAAATACTCAAACCGCTCCTGACACAGAGGACACGGAGGCACAGAGGACACAGAGACAAGCTATTTGTTTCTCCGTGCACTCTGTGTCTCCGTGATCTCTGTGTCGAATGCGTTTCAGAACAAATCGTCCATATCGTCGGCGCCGACGCCCTTGGGCATGGAGCCGTACTGTTCCATGTAGGCCTGTACCAGTTGGTTTTCGCGCTGGGTGAAGAAGGGTGCAAGCTCGAAGATGAAATACTTCGCCTCGTCGGACTTGCCGATCATGCCCTGCAGCCCTTCGCGCAGGTTTTCCACGCCCTTGATGGCGAGTACCGTCTTGTCGGCGTCGAGCAACTGATAGACGCCGGATTCCCCGGTCACACCGGCGACGTTGGCCTCGTTCAGTTCCTGCCAGGACTCGGGCGGCAGCACCATATCCTCGATCTTCGCCGCCAGATTGCACTTGAGGCAGCGCAATGCCTCGGCCTGGGCGGTTGTCGTGTCAAAGCCGAGTTCGACCTCGTGCCAGTTGTTGCGGCTGGCCGGATCGATGAAAACGGGATGGAAGCGCTTGAGCTGGTTGAAACCCTCGTCGCGGCCGATGTGCGGATCGGTATCCCAGTCGGGCAGCAGTTTTTCCTCGATGTCGCCGTCTCCCCCAAGCTGACTATCCATGGCGGCTGCAGCAATGCGGCCCTGGGCGACGGATTCGATCAGTGTCGAGGGGCCGAGCACGCAGTCTCCGCCGGCATACACGCCCGGCTTCGAGGTCAGCATGGAATCGGCGCGCACCGTGATGCGGCCCTTGTCGTTGGTCTGCACGCCGAAGCCTTCGTACTTCTTCGGGTACTGACCGATGGCGGCGATGACCAGGTCGACGTCCTCGGTGAACTCGCTGCCGGGTATTTCCACCGGGCGTCGGCGGCCCGAAGCATCAGGCTCGCCCAGTTGCATCTTCGCGTAGGTGATTTTCAGGCGCGAGCTGCCGGATTCGTTCAGCTCGATTTTCTTCGGCGCCAGCAGGAAGCGTAAATTGACGCCTTCCTCCTCGCAGCCCAGGACTTCTTCGTCGCGCGCCGGCATTTCCTCGCGGGTGCGGCGATACACCATGTCGACTACCTCAGCGCCGAGACGGCGCGCGGAACGCGCGTTGTCGGTGGCGACGTTGCCGCCGCCGATGACGGCGACGCGCTTGCCGATGACGATGTCGGTGTCCGGCGTGCCGATCAGGCCGAGCGTGGCGGCGCGCAGGAAGGTCGGGCTGTCCACCACGTTGGGCAGGCCGTCGCCGGGCAGGCCGAGCTTGTCGCCGCCCTGGGCGCCGATGCCGATGAAAACGGCCTCATGGCCCTGCGCGATCAACTCGTCGATCTGCTCGACGCGGGCGTTGTAGCGAATTTCCACGCCAAGCTTGGTTACTTCGGCGACTTCGCCGTCGATGACATCGAGCGGCACGCGGTAGGAGGGGATGCCGTAGCGCGCCATGCCGCCCGCGGCGGGCAGGGCGTCGAATATCGTGACGGCGTGGCCTTTCTTGGCCAGATAGTAGGCGGCCGTCAGCCCGGCCGGGCCGGCGCCGATGATGGCGGTCTTCTTGCCGCTCGGCGGCAGTTGCTTCGAATACTGGCGCCACAAACCTGTGTCGTTGTCGGCGGCGATGCGCTTCAGGCTGCGGATGGACACCGGCTCGTCGAGATGCTTGCGGCGGCAGGCCGACTCGCAGGGCGAGAAGCAGGCGCGGCCGAGGATGCCGGGGAAGGGCAGCTTCTCGCGTACCACGGCAACGGCCTCGGAATACTTGCCGAGGCCGACCAGTTGCACGTAGCGCGGCACATCGATGCCGGCCGGGCAGGTGTGCCTGCATGGCACCTGCGATGCTTCCTTGTGCGCCACGTCGAGCGTGCGATCCATCAGGGCGCCGGTCGGGCAGACGGTGACGCAGGCGGAGCAGAACTTGCAGCCGGACTCGATCAGCGTCGGCGCGATGGCGCCGACCCACTTGCGCCCCTCTGTTTCCTTGACTTCGAGACAGCCGACGCCGCGCACCTCGTTGCAGGCGACCAGGCAGCGGCGGCAGTCGATGCACAGGTTGTAGTCGCGGTCGTAGAAGGGTTCGTTCTTGATGACCGGCAACTGGATGTGCTTGTAGTTCGGCGTGGTGGCCGGAATGCCGATGTAGTCGGAGACCTTGCGCAGTTCGCAGGTGTGGAAGATGGAACAGCAGCGCTGCTCGACCGGGTTGCCGAAGGAGCAGGTGGTGCGGCTGCAGCCTTCGCGCTGCGGGCAAGTGAGGCAATTGTGCGGGTGGTTGCCGAGAATCTTCGCGATGCGCTCCTTGCGCAACTTGTCGATGGCGGGTGACTGGGTCGTGACGTTCATGTCGGCCTGAACCGCCACCGAGCAGGAGGTGCGCATGCCCGAGGTCCCTGCGATCTCCACCACGCAAAGATTGCAGCCGGAGTCCCCGGCCCCGCGCTGGCAGGAGGGGGGCAGGTCGGGATGCGCGCACAACGACGGAATATAGATACCCGCGGCGGTGGCCGCGGACAGCAGTGATGCGCCCTCGGGCGCTTCGGTTTTCCTGCCGTCAATGGTAATTGTCACCAGAGGTCCGGCCATGGCAGCGTCAGGAGAGGAAGCCTTCCACCATCTGACAGCTTGCGTACTTGTGTTCATTCCCGCCTCTCCGTAAACTTTCGATCATATTGATGCAGAATAACGCATATCAATAATTAGAAAGGTATTAGAATGCATTAATTCAATTTTAGGAGAGGTGGCGCTCCATGATATTTGATCTACATCAAGATGGAGCATAAAAACCCTAAAATACAGTTGAAAAAGAAACCCTGGTTTAATCCCGATCCCATTGACAGAAAACGTTTTTCATATTGAATGAATAATGAATAGTCCAACAGTTCGTCGAGTATAAGCTGCTGTTCTTTATGCCTTCAGTTAGCGATAGAAGCAAGCTTGCAACTCCCTGATCAAAAGAGTTCGAGTATTCGTAACGGCTTATTTACCAAGTGGCTTTTTCCAGTTTTTGCTGGGATTCTGAATTGATATTGCTATTTTCTTGATATAGGTCAAACCTCGTGGCGGGAATGGTTTCTAGAATCGCCACAAATGCTTTATCATGCATTCATGTAAATAAAGATGCATGATAATACATACTGTAACGGCGCGAATGGTTCAGCCTTTCAAGCCACGACCAGGGGATCGACGATGAGTGGATTATTTGATCAGTTCAAAGAGTGGTACGAGAAGCGGCACGACTACGCCAAGGCGTGGAAGGCCCGCACGGGCGGCCAGGTGGTGGCGACCATGTGTACCTACACGCCGGAGGAACTCCTGATTGCGGCCAACATGCTGCCGGTGCGGGTGCTCGGAGCGCACGAACCGCAGAACGTCACCGAGCCGCACATCTTCGGCATGTTCTGCCCCTTCTGCCGCGACTCGCTGGCTCAGGGCCTGCTTGGCCGCTACGACTACTGCGATGGTGTCACGTTGACCCAGTCCTGCATCCAGTATCGCCAGACCTTCAACTCCTGGCGCGAGCACGTGCCGACGGTGAAGTGGGACTACTACCTGCCGATGCCCAACGAAGTACAGTCGCGCTTCGCCAAGACGCAGCACTATTCAGAAGTGAAGAAGTTCCGCACCTTCATGGAAGGCGTTGTCGGCAAGGCGATATCCGACACCGAACTGAAGCAGGCGACAGAAGTGGTGAACGAGAACCGCCGTCTGCTGCGTGAGCTGTTCGAGTACCGCAAGGAGACCAACCCGCGGGTGACCGGCGTCGATGCGCTGTATGCTTCGATCACCGCCCAGTTCGTCGACAAGGCAGAGCACAACAAGGAATTGAAGCGCGTGCTGGCCGAGTTGCCGAAACAGCCGCAGAACCGTCAGGAAGGCATCCGCTTCATGACCATCGGTTCCGAGAACGATGACGTGTCGTTCATGGCCATGGTCGAATCGGTCGGCTCTACCATTGTCATTGACGACCAGTGTTCCGGTACCCGCTACTTCTGGAACGAGGCGCGCGTGCAGGACGACCCGATCGCGACGATTGCCGACCGCTACTGCGAGCGTCCGGCCTGCCCGACCAAGGACTATCCGGCGCACACTCGCTTCGATCACGTGCTGATGCTGGCCAAGGACTACAACGCCAAGGCGGCGGTGTTCCTGCAGCAGAAATTCTGCGACCCGCACGAGGGCGACTACCCGGACCTGAAGCGCCACCTGGAGGCCAACGGCATCCCGACGCTGTTCCTCGAATTCGACATCACCAATCCGCTCGGACCGTTCCGCATCCGCATCGAGGCCTTCCTCGAGACGCTGGGCGAAGAAGAGCTGTTCTAACCGGACCGAGACAAGAGGAGCAACACAGATATGGCAAAGTATCCGACCGAGCAGCTCAAGTGCTGGAAGAAAGCCAAGGAGCTGCGCGAGCAGTACTACATCAACTATGCCCAGGCCAAGGATAAGGGCGGCATCCGCTGGTCCGGCTCGGCCTGGGCGCTGGACGCGATTCCCGCCGGCCTCGGCAAGGACGTCTATTCGCTGACCGGCGAGCCGTATGGCGCCGCGGTGGCGCTGGACAAGAAATTCAACAAGGAATGCCAGGACGCCGCCGAATCCGCCGGCTTCGCGCGCGACTTGTGCGCCTACATGCGTACTTACTGGGGCTCTATCCATATCGACAAGTACCTCTTTGGCGGCCCATTCCCCAAGCCCGACTTCAATTTCCAGACGCAGATCTGCTGCTCGCATGCCAAGTGGTATCAGCATGCGTCAATGGTCGAGAAAACGCCGGATTTCTACATTGACGTCAGCGTCGGCCCGTACAAGGATCTGGACGACGACCGCCTGATGTATGTCACCAACCAGGGCCTGGAGTCGATCGGCTGGATGGAGAAAGTCACCGGCCGCAAATTCGATGACGAGCTGTTCATCGAGGCGGTGAAGAATGAAATGCGCTCCACCTCGCTGTGGGCCGAGATCTGCACGTTGAACAAGGCCAAGCCGGCGCCGCTGGACGAGAAGACCATGTATTCGCTCTACGTGCTGGCGACGCTGTCGAAGTCATCCAAATGGTGCGCCGATTTCTACGAGGAGTGCCGCGACGAGGTGAAGGACCGCGTCGCCCGCGGCATCGCCGCCGTGCCCAATGAGCGCTGCCGCGTCATGTCCGACACGCAGCCGCCGTGGGGCTTCCTGAAGATTTTCCGTTACCTCGAGGAATACGGCGCGGTCTCGATCGGCTCGTTGTACACCTTCGGCCTGGAAGGTATCTGGGAGACCAAACCCGACGGTTCCTGGGGGCCGCGTACTACGCCGATGCAGCAGGGCATCGATATCACCACGCGCGAACAGGCGATGAAGCTGTATTGCGACTGGAACCTGTCCAAGCCGCAGTGGCAGCACTTCTACGATCCACGCCTGAAGACCGAGATGATGAAGACCATCGTCAAGGAATGGGGCGTCAACGGCGTCATGCTGCACCTGAACCGGGGTTGCGAGGGCCTCTCGATCGGCATTATGGAGAACCGGCTTGGCCTGGCCGCATCCGGCATCCCGGTGATGACCTTCGAGGGCAACATGGGCGACGAACGCGAGTTCGACCTCGGCCGCACGCAGAATCGCGTCGACTCGTTCATGGAAACCCTTGCGTTGAAGCGCGAGTTCGCGCACGCCTGATTTTCAAGGAGAAGAGAGAATGATTACTGCAGGCATCGACATGGGCTCCCGCACCATCAAGGTGGTGTTTCTTGAGGAGTTGAAGGTGGATGGAGCCCCTCAGTTGAAGTGGGGTATCAAAGGAAAGCACATCATGTTTCCGGATGAACTGGATCCCGACCTGGCTGCCGAGAAGGCATTCGATGACGCGCTGAAAGACGCCGGGATTTCCCGAGACCAGATATCGAATGTGGTTGCTACGGGTGCCGGGCGCAAGCAGGTCAAGTTCGCCACCTCCGACGTGACCGAGGTGGGCGCGGGCGCGCGTGGCGCGGTGTTTATGTGCCCGACGGCGAAGACAGTCGTCGACGTTGGCGCCGAAGAAGGCCGCGGCGTCAAGGCCAACGCCGAAGGCAAGGTGGTGGATTTCGCCGGCAACGAGAAATGCGCCGCCGGCGCCGGCGCCTTTGCCGAGTCGATGTCGCGCGCGCTGCAACTCAGCCTGAAGGATTTCGGCGAAGCCAGCCTGCGCTCGGACAAAAGCATCCCGATGAACGCCCAATGCACGGTGTTCGCCGAGTCTGAGGTGGTGTCCCTGATCCACTCCGCGACGCCGAAAGAGGATATCGCCAAGGCGGTGCTGGATGCCGTGGCGAGCCGCGTCTGCGCCATGGTGCGCCGCGTCGGCATCGAGGACGATGTAATCCTGATCGGTGGCATGGTGCATAACCCCGGTTTCGTCCAGTCGTTGAAAGGCGCGCTGGGCGTCGACAAAGTGCATTTGCCGGACATGCCGGAATACATCAGCGCCCTCGGCGCCGCAATAATCGCGGCCGAGAACAAGGCTTGATTTGGTAGGTCGGCTTTTCTCTGGACCACCTTTATGGTGGCAGGCTGACAGTTGCGTCCGAGTCGGGCTAAAGCCCGACCTACAGTTAGGAGAGCGAAATGGCTGAATCTGCAGGAGAGAAAAAGGAATACTGGCGCTGGCAAGAGAACTGCTGGATCGACGAGTCCAAGGACTGGCGCGCGGCGAAGATCATCACCGCCGGCATCGATGTCGGCTCGGTCAGTTCGCAAGCGGTGGTCTGCGTCGACGGCGAATTGTACGGCTTCAACAGCATGCGCACGGGCAACAACAGCCCGGATTCCGCCACCAACGCCCTCGCTGGCGTTCTGGAGAAATCCGGCATGAAGCTGGAAGACATCACCTACGTTATCGGCACCGGCTACGGTCGCGTCAACGTGCCCTTCGCGCACAAAGCCATTACCGAGATCGCCTGCCACGCGCGCGGCGCCAACTACATGGGCGGCAACACCATACGCACCATTCTCGACATGGGCGGCCAGGACTGCAAGGCCATTCACTGCGACGAGAAGGGCAAGGTCACCAACTTTCTCATGAACGACAAGTGTGCCGCCGGCACCGGGCGCGGCATGGAGGTCATTGCCGACCTGATGCAAATCCCGATCGCCGAACTCGGCCCGCGCTCGTTCGATGTCGACGAGGAGCCGGAAGCCGTGTCGTCGACCTGCGTAGTGTTCGCCAAGTCGGAGGCGCTGGGACTGCTGAAGTCCGGTTATTCCAAGAACAAGGTGATCGCCGCCTATTGCCAGGCCATGGCCGAACGTGTCGTGTCGCTGATCGAGCGCATCGGGGTGGAAAATGATTTCTTCATTACCGGCGGCATCGCCAAGAACCCCGGGGTGGTGAAGCGCATCGAGAAGTTGCTCGGCACCAAGGCAGCCGAAACGAAATACGACAGCCAGATCGCCGGCGCCCTGGGCGCCGCGTTGTTCGGCCACACGCTGATGCTGAAGCAGGGCGCATCGAAGGCGGCGGCTTGAACGAGGGCAGCTGAAAGATTTTGTGGGAGCCGGCTTGCCGGCGATGGGGCTCCGGCAAGCGCGGGCAAGCCCGCTCCTACATGAAGGTCCCGACGCTCCGGTCCGCGAAGTACCCCTCTCCCACTGAGCGGGCCGGAGCTGAGGGATTCACGATTCTAACCCCCGAAATGGGGCAAGGGGAACCGACATGATCGCGAACTACGGTTACAAGGATGGCTCTGGCGAGTACTACATCAGCATCGACACCGACAAGTGCATCTCGTGTTCCGCCGGACGCGCCTGCCTGACGGCGTGCCCGAAAGGCATGTTCGAGATCATTACCGACGATTATGACGAAGAGGTGGCGGCGGTGAAGCCGTCCTTCCGTCGCACGCTGGCGTTCGATTGCACCGACTGCAAGCCGGCCGCAGGCTATACCAGCCTTCCATGCAGCACGGCCTGCACCCCGCAGGCGATCAAGCATTCCTGGTAAGGACGGGTCCGCTCGTGAAGATACAGTTGAAACTGGTGAAGGGCGGCAAGGAGGCCGACCTGTTCGCCGAAGGCTGGATCAAGAAAACCACCATCGGCGAACCCAGGCTATCCGAAATCATCGACAACTATCGTTTGCTCGGCTACGAAGTGCATGTCGTCGAGCATCGCGATGAGTCAGGTGAGGGGTGCAACACCTGCTTCACGGCGGGCGCGGAGATGGGACAGGTATACGGGGATGTGTATATTCGCAAGGGGAGCGGCGGCAAGCATGTCGCCGATGACGAACTGTTTTAATCAATACGGCGCAAGGAGAATACGATGGCAGTACAGGTTACCGTGCGGATGATCCGCAAGAACGATCTCGATGCGGTGGTGGCGATCGACAAACTCATCACGGGGCAGGAGCGTCGCGAGTATTACCAGCGCAAGCTGGCGATGGCGCTGGATAACGAGCACAACGTCAATGCTTCGGTCGTGGCCGAGGTCGATGGCAAGGTGGTCGGCTTCATGATGGGCGATGTTCTGTTCGGCGAGTATGGCATTGCCGACTCCTCCGCGACGATCGACACGCTCGGCGTGCATCCCGATTTCCAGAAACACGGCGTCGCCTCCGATCTGATGGACCAGTTCCTCATGAACATGAAGGCGGCCAGCGTGAAGAAGATTTACACGCTGGTGAACTGGAATGATTTTGCGCTCGAGGGTTTCTTCTCGCGGCACAAGTTCCAGCCGTCCAAGCGCATCAGCCTGGAACTGCAACTGCCCTAAGCGGTAGGTCGGCCTTCAGGCCGACGCGAGCACTGTCGTCGGGCTGAAGCCCGACCTACGAAATGTGGATAGACTGCCACTGCCATACCAAGCACTCCTACGACAATTGGCTGGAACCGCTTGACCTGATTCGCCGCGCCAGGGCGATCGGACTCGATGGCGTCGTGATCACCGAGCATCACTCCTACGATGCTTCGGCGTCGGTCGAAGCAATTGGTCGCGACGAGGGTTTGCTCGTACTGCGCGGCGTGGAGATTTCCACCGACCGCGGGCATTTGCTGGCCTATGGCATTGGAGATGATTCCTGGAATGTCTGGGGGCGGGACTCCTGGCTGCCGCTTGACGAGGTGATTGCACGCATACTCGACTTGGGCGGTATCTGCGCGCCGGCGCATCCTTACCGTGGAATCGGCGTATGCAGCCTGCTCGACGGCCTGCTCGACCTGCAGGGCATCGCGGCGGTGGAAACGCACAATGGCGGCAATATGGATACGGACAACGACCTTGCCGTGATCGCCACACGTCACATGGTCCTGCCCAGCCTGGGCGGCAGCGATTGCCACAAGGTTGCCGCCGTCGGCCGCTGCGCGACGGAATTCCTGCGGCCGGTGACGGATATGCCGAGTTTTATGGCGGCGGTGCGCGCCGGGGACTGTCGCGGGGACTACTTCAAGGGTTTTGCAAAATCGCCGGCGTAGCGCGGCGACTGACTTTCAAACAATCAGGCGGCAAGCGCCATATCCACCGGCTCGTTCAGCACCAGCCAGTAGAGGCCGAGTTGTCCGACGGCCTGGATGAACTTCTCGAAGTCCACCGGCTTGCGGATATAGCTGTTGGCGCCGAGGCTGTAGCCCTCGTAGATATCCAGCTGTTCCTTCGAAGTCGTGAGGATGACCACCGGCAGCAGACTGGTGCGCTCGTTGGCGCGAATGCGGCGCAGCACTTCCAGGCCGTCGATACGGGGCAGTTTCAGGTCGAGCAGGACCACGGCGGGCATGATCGAGAGATCTCGTCCGGCGTGATGGCCGTTGCCGAACAGGTAGTCGAGCGCTTCGACGCCGTCGCGCGCGACGATGACGGCATTGCCGATGCGGTTCTTGTTGAAGGCGCGCAAGGTCAGCGCCTCGTCGTCGGGGTTGTCTTCCACCAGAAGTATCGGTCGATCGGTCGCCATTTGTTTTTGTTCCTGTTAAGACAGCGTGAAAAAGAATGTTGCTCCCTGTTCCGGCGCGGCCTCGGCCCAGATGCGGCCGCCGTGGCGCTGGATGATGCGCTGAACGATCGCCAGGCCGATGCCGGTACCTTCAAACTCCTGCGGCCGGTGCATGCGCTGGAAGGCGCCGAACAGCTTGCCGGCGTATTGCATGTCGAAACCGGCGCCGTCGTCCCTGACAAAATACACTGGTTTATCGTCTTCGTGCAAGACCCCGAATTCTATGATTGCGGCGCGGTTCGCTGTGAACTTCCAGGCATTGCGCAACAGGTTTTCGAGGGCGATTCGCAGCAGATTCGGATCGCCGCTGGTGCATATGTCCAAGGTAATATTTGTCGCCACATCCCGCTGGGGGTGCATCTGCTTCAATTCGTTGAGGATTGACGTGGCGAGGCCTGAGAGATTGACGGTTTCGCGCTGCATTTCGTTGCGCGTCACGCGCGACAAGGCAAGCATGTCGTCGATCAATTGGTGCATGCGTTGTGTGCCACTGCGGATGCGTTGGATGTATCCCTTTCCGCGTGCGTCGATGAGGTCGCCGTAGTCCTCCTCGATCATCCGCGAGAAGCCGTCGATGGCGCGCAGCGGGGCGACCAGGTCGTGCGAGACGGAATAGCTGAAGGCCTCGAGCTCCTTGTTGGCGGCCGTGAGTTCGGCAGTGCGCTCGCGGACGCGCTGCTCGAGTTCTTCATTGAGCTTGCTGATCTCCGCCTCTGCAAGCTTGCGGTCGGTAATGTCGCGCCAGACGACATAGAGCAAGGGCGTGTCCCGAAGAACGATGCGTGTCAGCAGCACTTCGGCCGGGAAAACCTCTCCGTCAGCCCTGCGATGCAGCCATTCGAAGCGGTGGCTGCCACGCTCGAAGGCGATCCGGATCATCTCGTCCGCCTTTTCGGCGGACAGGCGGCCATCGGGCTGATGCTCGGGAGACAGTTCGGAAGGATGCACGACGCCCAGTTCCTGCTTCGAGTTCATGCGCAGCATGTTCAGGGCCGCCTGGTTGCAGTCGACGAAGCGATCGCCCTCTATGATGAGGGAGGCATCCGCCGATTCCTCGAAAAATTTGCGGAAGCGTTCCTCGCTTTCGCGCAGCGCTTCAGTCGTCTGCCGGTGTTCGCTGACGTCGAGATAAATCCAGACGCTGCCGTCCTGAGGATGCGCGGCGTCGATGGCGCGGCCTGCAAACAAGCCCCAAAACAGGCTGCCGTCCCGGCGCCGCAACTGCAGTTCCTCGCTGTAGGTTTCGCCACGGCCGAGAGCGGCATAGGCATGTACGCCGATCGAGTCGTAAATGTCTCGTGTCGGGTAGACAAGCTCGGTGGTATGACCGACCATGCCGCCTTCCTCGTAGCCGAACAGCTCTTCGAAACGACGGTTGCAGCGCTGGATGACGCGGTTCTTCAGGTAGACGATGCCGACCAGGGCGTTGTCGAGCAGGGCCTGCTGCTCGGCAAGCAGTGACTTGATGCTGTCTTTCGCCTGTTTTTCCGTCTCGATGTCCGAACTCGCCCCGGCAAATCGGATGGCGCGGCCATCGGCATTCCAGACCGCCTGGCCGCGCCCGCGGAACCAGCGGTAGTTTCCATTTTTGAGGCGCATGCGGTATTCGATGTCGTAAGGCGTGCGTTCACTGAAATGCCGCCTCACGGCTTCCTCGATCCGGGGGCGGTCTTCTGGATGAACGATCTCGAGGAAACTGGTGCGCTCGTTCGGCAATTCCTCGTCTGAATACCCGAGCAGTTCGCGATAGCGCGGCGAGACGTAGTAGCGGTTATGCGCGATGTCCCAGTCCCAGATGCCGTCCGAAGAGCCGCGCACGGCATAAAAAAGGGTTTCCTCACTCTCGCGCAAGGCTTCCTCGGCGGCCTTTTGCGAGGAGATGTCGGACAGCGAACCGGTAAAGCGGTAGGCGGCCCCGCTCTTGCCCCATAGTGCCTGGCCGCGGCCGTGAAACCAGCGGTAGCTGCCATCCCTGCATCGCAGGCGATAGGTTTCATCGAAGCGCGCATGCCGGAGTTTGGCTGCATCCAGGGCGGCCAGGGTGCGGTCGCGGTCGTCAGGATGCAGCGCCGAACCGAATTGGAACATCAGACGGAACTCCTGCTCGTCGGCGTAGCCGAGCAGTTCCCGGAAGCGCGGTGAGAAATAGGTGACATTGCACAGCAGATCCCAGTCCCAGATGCCATCCGTTGAGCCGCGCATGACCAGCGCCAGCCGTTCCTCGCTGGCATGCAGCTCGTGGATGCGGTCGTCAAGCGCCTGGGCCATGTTGTCGAAGGCGGCGCCGAGACGACCGATTTCGTCGTTGCTGCCGTTGCCTACGCGTACGGTGAGGTCGCCATCGGCCAGGCGGCGGGCGACGTTGGCAAGGCTGCCCAGCCGACGCATCATGCCGAACCCGAGCAAAAGCAAGCCGAGGAGTGAAATGAGGATGCCTGCCGAGGCGACCACGATGGTTTGGCGCAGCAGGTTCTGACGGGCTTCCTGGAGAAAGGCCGTGGGCAGCCCGTAACGCAATTCCCCGACGATCCGGCCGCCGAGCATGATGGACTGCTGCAGATGCACCAGACCGGCGTCCGCTGCCTTGCGAACGTCCAGATCGACGACAGGGAGGGGACGTTCACTGTCCCAACCCGTGGCGACGATCAGGTTGCCTCGTTCGTCGTGCAGTACCGCGTAATCGATTCCTCCCTCGCTGCGCGCATGCTGCAAAGCGAGTTCCAGCGCGGCATAATCGCGCTCGACCAGATCAGACGCCAGGGCGGCATTGAAGAGGATGGCGCCCTGGTCGATGCGCGCCTTGATCTGGTCGGTGAGGGCCTTGTCCATCTGCTGAATGCCCAGATAGGTCAGCGCCGCGATCAGGACGATTTCCGCCACCACGGCGGCGCCGATCAGTTGGAGACGGAAGGATCGTTGCGCGAGCCAGTCGTGTATGCGGCGCATCGTGGCGGATCAGCGTTCGGAACGCTTCCTGTATTCGGGCAGAAAGCTGTCCAGGGCCTTCATTTCCGCATTGCCCGGAATGCGCAATCCATCCATGGCCAGCTTCTCGATGAATTTCCGGCCGGTTTCGGTGTGTTCGAATTGCAGCAGGATTTCCTGCAGTTGGGGATGCTGGATATGGGTGGCGTGACGCAGCATGAACATCAGGCCGGGGATTTCCCGCGATTCGGTCAGGATGCGCAGCCGTTGTTTCATGTCGTCGGCAAGTTGCGGAACGAGATTGGAGGTCGTGACGCCGGCCTCGACTTCGCCTTGCAGCACAGCGTGAACCACGTTGCTCGGCGATTTGACGACTTGAACGTGGTAGTCACGCTCCGGCTGCATGCCGGCCTGGCGAAATAGCTCCTTGCCGAGTTGCGTGAGGATGAGCATTGGCTCCAGCATCGCCACGCGCTTGCCGGCGAGATCCTTCAGGCCGGCGTAGGGCGCATCGCGCTTGACGATGACGAGCGCCTTGATATTGCGTTTTGTCACGGCCACCGGCTGGTAGCCCGCCTCGACCTGAACGAAACGGCCCATGCCGGGGCCAAGGATGATCGCGTCGTATTCCTTGCGCAGGATACGCATTGTTGGCGGCTCCGAATGTACGCAGCCCTGGAACTGCGGATTAGCCGGGCAGTTGTTCCCGCTGCAGCAGGAAAACCATGCCTTCGCCGTTTTCCGATTCGAGCCAGGTGAAATCCAGGCGCGGAAAGGCATGTTCAACGATAGCACGGTTCCCACCCACTTCTACGGCCAGAATGCCTTCCGGCTTGAGGTGGGCGCGGGCGTTGCCAAGGATGCTTCGCACCGCGTCCAGCCCGTCTTCGCCCGAGGCCAGCGCCAGCGCCGGCTCATGGCGGTATTCGGCAGGCAGGACGCGCATGGATTCCCCCGTGACGTAGGGCGGGTTGGAGATGATGAGGTCGTAGTTTCGGCCCGCAAGGCCGGTGAAGAGGTCAGAACAAATCAGTTCTATGCGCCCGCCCAGTTGATAATCGGCCACGTTTCGTGCGGCGACTTCGAGGGCTTCCGGTGAGACGTCCGCGGCATCGATATGGGCATTCGGATAGGCATGCGCCAGCAGGATGGCCAGGCAACCCGAACCAGTACACAAATCGAGCGCCGAGCCGACCGCCTCGGGATCGCTGACCCACGGCGCCAGGGGATCGTCCAGCAACAGTGCGGCAATGTGCGAACGCGGCACGATCACCCGTTCATCGACATAAAAGGGAAAGTCGCCCAGCCAGGCTTCCCGCGTCAGGTATGCAGCCGGGATGCGCTCCTGGATGCGTCGCGCCAACAGTGCAAAAACGGTTTCACGCTCGCTTTCAGTGAGGGCGGCATCAAGGAAAGGCTCGATACGATCGAGCGGAAGGTGCAGGGTATGCAGCAGGAGATAGGCTGCCTCGTCATAGGCGTCCTGCGTGCCGTGGCCGAAGTGGAGTCCCGCTTCGTTGAAGTGGCTCACCGCCCAGCGCAGGAAATCGCGCAAGGTGACCAGTTCGGGCGGAATCATTTCAGAATCAGGCCGAGTATGCGCTCGTAGATGCGCGAGAGCGGCTGGATGTCGGCGACCGCGATGCGTTCGTCGATCTTGTGGATGGTGGCGTTGAGCGGCCCAAGCTCAATGACTTCGGGGCAGATGTCGGCGATGAAGCGGCCGTCGGAGGTGCCGCCGCTGGTGGACAGTTCGGTTTCGATGCCGGCGATTTCGCGGATGGCCTGCGAGACCACCTCGACCAGTTTGCCGCGCGGCGTGAGGTAGGGCTTGCCGGAGAGGGTCCAATCCAGCGCGTACTCGACGCCGTGACGGTCGAGTATTTCATGTACCCGCGTCTTCAGCCCGTCGGGTGTGCTGGCAGTGGAAAAGCGGAAATTAAAGAGGATATCCGCTGTGCCGGGGACAATATTGTCTGCTCCAGTACCAGCTTGGAAGTTGGATACTTGCCAGGATGTGGGCGGGAAATATTCGTTGCCGGCGTCCCAGACTGTCGCGGCCAGTTCAGCCAGGGCGGGCGCCACTGTGTGCACCGGATTCTTCACGAGATGAGGATAGGCAATGTGGCCCTGCACACCCTTGACAATGAGCTTGCCGGACAGCGAACCACGACGACCGTTCTTGATGGTATCGGCCAGACGAACCGTCGAGGTTGGCTCGCCGACGATGCAGTAGTCGAGCTTTTCGCCTCGCGCTTCAAGCGCCTCGACGACACGCACGGTGCCGTCCACGGCGCGCCCCTCCTCGTCGGAAGTGAGCAGCAAGGCGATGGAACCTGAATGGTCGGGTCGGGCGGCGAGAAAACGTTCCACCGCCGTGACGAAGGCGGCGATGCTGGTCTTCATGTCCACTGTGCCGCGCCCGTAGAGAAAACCTTGGCGTATTTCGGGTTTGAAGGGATCGGTACTCCATTGATCGAGCGGGCCGGGCGGTACCACATCGGTATGGCCGGCGAAGCATAGAACGGGGCCCTCGCCGCCGTGATGTGCCCACAGGTTCGAAACCCCCTTGCGATCCATGCGTTCCAGGCTGAATCCGAGCGGCGCGAGGCGTTGTGCGACGAGTTCCATGCAGCCGCCATCCTCTGGGGTGACTGAACGACAAGCGATCAGCTCGCTTGCCAGCGCGATGGTGTCAGTTGGCATCAGCCTGCTGTTTCGTCCAGGTTCAGGGTGAATTCCTTGAAGGAGGCGCCGCCGGGGTTGGTTTTTTCGAAATCCAGCGCGGTCGCAGGTGCATTGGACTTCTTGTCGTCGAGGCTGGGGGCGCCCAACTGGGAATTGTTGATGAGCCAGGACAGATTGGTCGGCGAGTCGGAATTTGTCAGTGCTTCTTCCAGGGTGATGATGTTTTCCTTGTAGAGTCGGAACAGGTCCTGCTCGAAGGTCTGCGAGCCAGGCGCCAGGCTTTGCTCCATGGCTTCCTTGATGCTGTTCAATTCCCCCTTTTCGATCAGTTCCTGGATGTGACGCGTATTGAGCAGGATTTCCACGGCAGGCAAGCGCGTGCCGTCTGGTTTCTTGACCAGTCGCTGTGAAATGATGCCCTTCAGGCTGACCGACAGATCGAGGAACAGCGCAGGACGGTTTTCCAGCGCGTAGAAGTTGATGATGCGGTTGAGGGCGTGATAACTGTTGTTGGCATGCAGCGTGGCGAGGCAAAGATGGCCCGTTTGCGCATAGGCGAGCGCCGCCGCCATGGTTTCGCGGTCGCGGATTTCGCCGATGAGGATGCAGTCCGGCGCCTGACGCATGGCGTTCTTGAGGGCGGTTTCCCACACCTTGGTGTCGAGGCCGATTTCACGCTGATTCACCACCGACTTCTTGTGCTTGAAGAGGTATTCGATCGGGTCTTCCACGGTCAGGATATGGCCCGAACGGTTGGTGTTGCGATGATCGATCATCGCCGCGAGCGTGGTGGACTTGCCCGAACCGGTCGAACCGACGACCAGCACCAGGCCGCGCTTTTCCATGATGACTTCTTCCAGGATCTTGGGCATGCCGAGTTCGTCAAGCCTGGGTATCTCACCCTGGATGAAGCGCACGACGATGGCGATGGTGCCGCGTTGCCAGAACATATTCACGCGGAAATTGCCGACATCGCGGATGCCGAAGGAAAGGTTGATTTCCTTCTCGTCCTCGAAATGCTTGATTTGATCCGGCGTGAGCATTTCGTACGCCATGCGCTGGATCGTGTCGGGAACCATGATCTGCTGGTTGATGGGGATGGTGCTCCCCTGGATCTTGATGTGGATCGGCGCCCCCGCGGACACGAAGATGTCCGAGGCCTTCTTGTCAGCCATCAAATGGAAAAGCTTTTCGAAGATCATGGCGTGCCTCCCGGTGGGGGAATTCGGATCAGATGCCGCGCAGCAACTCGTTGATGCCGACCTTGGCGCGCGTCTTGGCATCCACCTGCTTGACGATGACGGCACAGTATAGGCTGTACTTGCCGTCGGCCGATGGCAGACTGCCTGATACGACGACGGAGCCGGCCGGCACGCGGCCGTAGGTGATCTCGCCCGTCTCGCGGTTGTAGATGCGCGTGCTTTGACCGATGAACACCCCCATCGAAATGACGCAGTCGTCCTCGAGAATGACCCCCTCGACCACCTCGGAGCGGGCGCCGACGAAGCAGTTGTCGCCGATGATGGTCGGGTTGGCCTGCAGCGGTTCCAGCACGCCACCGATGCCGACGCCGCCGGAAAGGTGAACGTTTTTGCCGATCTGCGCGCAGGAGCCGACCGTCGCCCAGGTGTCGACCATGGTGCCTTCGTCGACATAGGCGCCGATATTCACGAAGGAGGGCATCAGCACTACATTGCGGCCGATGAATGAGCCGCGGCGCACCACGGCGCCGGGTACGACACGGAAGCCGCCGCGCTCGAACTGTTCCTGGTCGTACTTCTGGAACTTGGTCGGCACCTTGTCCCAATAGCGCAGGGGGCCGCCGTCCATGATGCGGTTGTCCTCGAGGCGGAAGGAAAGCAGGACCGCTTTCTTGATCCACTGGTGCGTGATCCATTGGCCGTCGATCTTTTCGGCCACGCGCAGCTTGCCCTGGTCGAGCTGGGCGAGGACGAACTCGACCGCCTCGCCCACCTTGGCCGGCGCCTTGCCGGGTTGGATGCCGGCACGTTCTTCCCAGGCCTGGTCGATCATCTGCTGAAAGTCCTGCATTGCGGTTCCTTTTAAAGTTTCCTGCAAAAATCTTCAATTCTTCGCGCCGCCTCCAGGCATTCGTCGAGGGGCGCGACCAGCGCGATGCGAACGAAATTCTCGCCCGGATTGACGCCGCCCGACGCGCGCGCCAGATAACTGCCGGGCAGTACGGTCACATTATATTCACGCTGCAGGCCGAGGGCGAATTCGGTGTCGGCAATCGGCGTGCGTGCCCACAGGTAGAAGCCTGCGTCCGGCCGGGCTGTCTCGAGATGCACGGCAACGAGCGGCGTGACGGCGTCGAATTTCTCCCGATAGAGGCGGCGGTTTTCACGCACATGGTTCTCGTCGCTCCATGCTACCGTACTGGCATGCTGGACGGGCGGACTCATGGCGCAACCCTGATAGGTGCGGTAGAGCCAGAACCGTTTCAGCAGATCGGCATCGCCCGCCACGAAACCCGAGCGCAAGCCGGGTACGTTGCTGCGCTTGGACAGGCTGGAGAACATGACGATGCCTCGATACTTGTCACGTCCGAGGGCGTGAGCCGCCTGCAGCACGCCAAGCGGCGGCGCGGCCTCGTCGCAATAGATCTCGGAGTAGCATTCGTCACTGGCGATGACGAAGCCGTGTCGGTCGGCCAGTGCGAACAGGCACTCCCATTCCTCGAAGCCGAGCACCTTTCCGGTCGGATTGCCTGGCGAGCAGACATAGACCAGTTGGATGCGCTTCCAGTCGGATTCCGGAATGGCTTCGAAATCGGAAAGAAAGCCATTCTCCGGCAGGTGATTGAGGAACACCGGCTGCGCGCCGGCGAGCAGGGCCGCACCTTCGTAAATCTGGTAGAAAGGATTCGGGCTGAGCACCAGGGCGTCGCCGCGCGCCGGATCGACGACACACTGGGCAATGGCAAACAGCGCTTCGCGTGAGCCGTTCACCGGCAGGACCTGTTCCTGGGCGTCGGGCGCGGGAATGCCGTAGCGGCGCCCCAGCCAGCCGGCGATGGCACCACGCAGGGCATCGCTGCCGGAGGTCGTGGGATAATTCGCCAAGCCGTTGAGATTGGCTGCGAGCGCATCCTTGATGAAGGCCGGCGTCTCGTGTTGTGGCTCGCCGATGGACAAGCGGATCTCGCGCAGCCCAGGCGGAGGCTGGATGCCCTCGAACAACTGGCGCAATTTCTCGAACGGGTAAGGGTGCAGCTTGTCGAGGTTGGGGTTCACGTCTTCTTCGCGGCATGATCCTGTCTGCCGCTTCTTGTCGGAAAACGCGAATTATAAGTGTGCCTGTCATGCCGGCCAAGAAAATGAGCGAAGCGAGTTCCGCCAAAAACACCGTAGCCTTGGTTTCGCTGCTCACCGGCGCGACGGTTTGGGGGCTCATCTGGCATCCCTACCGCGTGCTGGAAGACATGGCGGTTTCAGCCGTGTTGGGGGCCACGTTGACTTATTTCGTGGCGTTCCTGCTGGGCTTTCCGTTGTTTCGCCGTCAGTTGGCCGGGTTCAGGCCAAGCTGGATGCTGGTCTTGATTGCGCTGGTCGCCGGCGGTTGCAACGTGGGCTATGTTCTGGCGACGGTGCACGGAGAGGTGATGCGGGTCCTGCTGATGTTCTATCTGGCGCCGCTGTGGACCGTGCTGCTTGCCAGACTGCTGCTGGATGAGAAAGTCAGTCTCCCTGGCACGGCGGTGATCACTCTGTCGCTGGCCGGCGCCGTCGTCATGTTGTGGCAACCGCAACTGGGGTTGCCTCTGCCCAAGAATGGAGCCGAATGGCTCGGTTTGGCGGCTGGTTTCCTCTTCGCCTTCGCCAACGTGCTCATCCGCAAGGCGCATGACTTGTCCATAGAGGTCAAGTCGATGGCTGTTTTTGCCGGGGTGGTAACGGTAGGGCTCTGTATCCTGCCGTTCGAGCCGAGCCCCGTCGTCCTGCCGCCGATGGCGGGCTGGATGCTCATCGGCGTGATCGGTCTGGTCCTGCTGGCGACAAATCTGTTCGTCCAGTACGGCCTGACGCACACGCCCGCCAATCAGGCCATTGTCATCTTTCTCTTCGAACTGGTAGTCGCCGCTCTGGCTTCCTGGCTGCTGGCGGGAGAGGCCATGACTCTGCAGGAGTGGATCGGCGGGGCGATGATCGTCGCCGCAAGCCTGTTCTCCGGAAAACTGGAGGCGCGGCAGTCCCATCCGTCTTGATAGAATTCGCCTTCGTCTTACAAAGTGCGCTATCCAGTGGCCGTCACCTTTCCCAACAGTCCGTTTTCCCTGCACCAGCCGTTTCCGCCAGCCGGCGATCAGCCAGAAGCCATCGAAAAACTGTTCGAAGGCATTCAGGATGGTCTGATGTACCAGACGCTGCTCGGCGTCACCGGTTCCGGCAAGACCTACACCATGGCCAATGTCATCGCCCGGCTCGGGAGGCCCGCGATGGTGCTGGCGCCGAACAAGACGCTGGCGGCGCAACTCTATTCGGAGTTCCGCGAGTTCTTCCCGGAGAACGCCGTCGAGTATTTCGTTTCCTACTACGACTATTACCAGCCGGAAGCCTACGTCCCCTCGCGTGACCTGTTCATCGAGAAGGACTCATCGATCAACGAGCACATCGAGCAGATGCGGCTGTCCGCCACCAAGTCCCTGCTTGAGCGACGCGATGTGGTGATTGTCGGCACCGTCTCGGCCATCTACGGCATCGGCGATCCGGTCGATTACCACGGCATGATCCTGCATCTGCGGGAGGGGGAGCGCATTGGTCAGCGCGACGTCATCAGGCGTCTGGCCGAGATGCAGTACGAAAGGAACGAGGTGGACTTTCGTCGCGGCACTTTCCGTGTGCGCGGTGACGTGATCGACATCTTTCCTGCCGAGAACGCGGAATACGCCCTGCGCCTGTCGCTCTTCGATGACGTGATCGAGTCACTGCAGTTGTTCGATCCACTGACCGGCCACCTGCGGCAGAAACTCGGCCGCTTCACAGTGTATCCCTCCAGCCACTATGTCACGCCGCGCGAGACGGTATTGCGCGCCGTCGAGGCCATCAAGCTTGAATTGCGCGATCGGATCGAGGATTACCAGAAGAACCAGAAGCTCGTCGAATGCCAACGCATCGAGCAGCGCACCCGCTTCGATCTGGAGATGCTGAACGAGTTGGGCTTTTGCAAAGGCATCGAGAACTACTCGCGCCACCTGTCCGGGCGTCAGCCGGGCGAGCCGCCGCCAACCCTGATCGACTATCTGCCGCCGGATTCGATCATGTTCATTGACGAGTCCCATGTCACTGTGCCGCAGCTTGGCGGCATGTACAAGGGTGATCGCTCGCGCAAGGAAAACCTGGTCGGGTACGGATTTCGGCTGCCTTCCGCCCTGGACAACCGGCCGCTGCGCTTCGACGAGTTCGAGAAACTGATGCCGCAGACGGTTTTCGTCTCGGCCACCCCGGCGGAGTACGAGCGGACACATCAGTCCCAGGTGGTGGAGCAGGTGGTGCGGCCGACCGGCCTGGTCGATCCCCAGGTGGTCGTACGCCCAGCTTCAACCCAGGTGGATGATCTTATTGGAGAAATCAAGCTGCGCAGCGCACTGAACGAGCGTGTGCTGGTGACCACCCTGACCAAGCGCCTATCCGAGGACTTGACCGACTATATGGGCGAGAACGGCATCAAGGTGCGCTACCTGCATTCCGACATTGAAACCGTGGAGCGGGTCGAGATCATTCGCGACCTGCGCCTGGGGAAATTCGATGTGCTGGTTGGCATCAACCTGCTGCGTGAGGGACTGGATATTCCTGAGGTGTCGTTGGTCGCCATCCTGGATGCGGACAAGGAGGGATTCCTGCGCTCGGAACGATCACTGATACAGACCATGGGCAGAGCGGCACGCCACATCAACGGCACGGCTATCCTCTATGCCGACAGAACGACGGATTCCATGAAGCGCGCCATTGCCGAGACCGAGCGTCGGCGCGCCAAACAGTTGGTCTTCAATGAAGCGAACGGCATCACTCCAAAAAGCATCTCGAAGCGCATCAAGGACATCATCGACGGCGTATACGACCACGAGATTGCCACCGAAGCCCTGGAAGTGGCGCAGGAGAGGGCGCGCTACGAGGCGATGGACGAGAAGTCCCTGGCGCGGGAAATCCGCCGACTGGAAAAACGTATGCAGGAGCACGCCAAGAACCTTGAATTCGAGGAAGCCGCAGCCGCTCGCAATGAACTGTTTCGTCTCAAAAAGCTCACTTTCGGCGTGGAGGAGCATGATGTCTTCGATAGCAATGGGCGGTAAATGAAGCACATTCTTTTCGTTTGCATGGGCAATATCTGTCGCTCTCCGACGGCAGAAGGAGTATTGAATAAAATAATAAAAAACAAGAGAATAGAATCTCTATTTAAAGTAGATTCTGCTGGAACGCACGGCTATCATATCGGCGAACCACCTGATTCTCGCACCCGCGAGGCGGCCCTCAAGCGGGGCATCGACTTGTCGGGCCTGCGGGCGCGCAAGGTGGTTCCGGAGGACTTCGAAAGGTTCGATCTGGTGCTGGCAATGGATCACGACAATCTGGCCTTGCTGAAGCGCGGTGCACGGCCCAAGCACCATGCGAAGCTGGGCCTGTTCATGAGCTACTCATCCCGCTTTGACACCGACGAAGTTCCCGATCCCTATTACGGAGGTGAGCAGGGATTCGAGCTGGTGCTTGACATGGCCGAGGACGCGGCACGCGGACTGATTGAAGCCCTGAACGTCGAAAACAAATAAGGCCAGCATGCGCTGGCCTTATCGTATCGAAGCGCCCCCTGTTACTTGTGTGTTTCCACCTGCATCAAAGGCTCGCTGCTGACGACCTCGGCGACCTTGGGTTTGCGCCCGAGATGGATTTCCGGTTCGACCGGCAACGGGGCCTTGTCCGGACTGGTTTCCACCATCACCAGGCCACTTTCCTGCAAGGAGACAGAAATATCGACCTGGGGCTTGACGGGAACCGGCATGGAAACAGGGGCGGGAGCCGGCTGAGGGGCCATGATCGGCGCAGGCGCGGGGGCGGCGACTTCTTCCTCAGGCGCTTGGGGTTCCGTTACCGGAACAGGAGCCAAAGCCGGTTCGGCAGACTGGCTGGCGACTTCGGCCTCGACGTCTTTGTCTTCGACAGGCAGTGGGACGGGTGCCGGCGCCGACTCGAGTGCAGGCATTTCCGCGGCGGCTGGTTCGAAAGCCAAAGGTGCCTGTTCGGCCATCTGAGGCAAGGCCTCAGGCGCGGTGGCATGCTCCTCGGTCACGGATTGCAAAGCCTCAGCTTCCTGCCCCTCGGGACGGTTTTCGGTACGATCCCGACCGCGGCCACGACGGCCACGACGGCCACGACGTTCTTCTTGCTGTTCGGTCGTCGCGGCGGAGGCAGTCGACTCCAAAGCGCCCATCATGGGGGCAATGGGCGACTCGTCCCTCGGCTGCGGCGGAAGTTGTTCCTGCTGGCGGGGCTGTCGAGGCTGACGCGGCTGACGCGGCTGGCGCGGTTCCTGTCCTTCCCGATCCGCACGCTCGTCACGTTCCTGCCGGTCAGGGCGCTCCTGGCGCGGACGGCGTTCGCCACGCGCTTCCGGCTCGGGACGGGGTGATTGCTGGTCGCGCTGACGCTGTTCCTGGGTGTCGCGCGGCTCCTGGCGGCCACGCTCGCCACGATTCCGACCACGGCCGCGCTCACCTCGGCCTTCACGCGTCTGTTCGCGGCGGGCGGGCGGCTCGGCCTTGGCGATGGTCGCCGGCTCGGCTTTTCGGTTACCGCGGAACCAGCCAAAGATTTTGTCGATGATGCCCGGCTGCTCCGCCGCGCCTGTTTTAGCAGCCAAGGGTTGTTGCTTGGCGGGTTTAGGTTCGACTATTGGAGCCGGTTGAGATGGTGTGATACCCCTGACGGCGGCCTCAGGACGGCTAGGCCGCGCTTCGGTTTGAGCCGAAGGAGGCTGATAAGCCTCGGTCGGCGGCGCTTCGACCATCTTGTAGCTCGGCAGGATTTGGTCTTCCAGATTCAATTGGTCGTGACGCAGGCGGACGATCTCGTGGGCCGGCGTCTCGAGGTGGATATTCGGGATCAGGACGATATTTACCTTGTGGCGCAGCTCGATGGTGCGGATGTCGTCGCGCTTCTCGTTGAGAAGGAAGGTGGCGACATCGACCGGAATCTGCACATGCACAGCGCCGGTGTTCTCCTTCATCGCTTCCTCTTCGAGGATGCGCAGGATGTGCAGGGCAGCCGACTCGGTGCTGCGTATGTGGCCCGTGCCGGTACAGCGCGGGCAAGGAATGTAGGTCATTTCGGCCAGCGCCGGGCGCAGGCGCTGACGCGACAGTTCGAGCAGGCCGAAGCGGGAGATCTTGCCAGTTTGGACGCGGGCGCGGTCGAAGTGCAGCGCATCGCGCAGGCGGTTTTCCACCTCGCGCTGGGCGCGCGGACTTTCCATGTCGATGAAGTCGATGACGATGAGGCCGCCCAAGTCGCGCAGGCGCAACTGGCGGGCAATCTCATCGGCCGCTTCGAGATTGGTGCGCAGCGCGGTTTCCTCTATGTCTGCACCTCGCGTGGCGCGGCCGGAGTTGACGTCGACGGATACCAGCGCTTCGGTGTGATCAACGACGATGGCGCCGCCCGAGGGCAGCGTGACCTGACGGCCAAAGGCCGTCTCGATCTGGTGCTCGATCTGAAAGCGCGAGAAGAGCGGCACGTCATCGTTGTAGCGTTTCACGCGCGCCACGTTGCCCGGCATGACATGGCTCATGAACTGTTGTGCCTGCTCATAGACGTCGTCGGTGTCGATGAGGATCTCACCGATGTCGGGCTGAAAATAGTCGCGAATGGCACGAATAACCAGGCTGCCTTCCTGGTAGATGAGGAAGGTCCCCTTCTGGCCGCCGGCGGCGCCCTCGATGGCGCGCCACAACTGCATCAGATAATTGAGGTCCCACTGGAGTTCTTCGGCATTGCGGCCGATGCCGGCGGTGCGGGCGATCAGGCTCATGCCCTGCGGCACGTCGAGTTGATCCATGACCTCGCGCAGCTCGTTACGATCCTCGCCCTCGATTCTGCGCGAGACGCCGCCACCGCGAGGGTTGTTCGGCATCAGGACCAGATAGCGACCCGCCAGGGAAATGAAGGTGGTCAGCGCCGCGCCCTTGTTGCCGCGCTCATCCTTGTCGACCTGGACGATGAGTTCCTGGCCTTCCTTGAGCGCTTCTTTGATGGTGGCGCGGTTCGGTTCGACGCCTTCCCGGAAATAGGCGCGAGAGACTTCCTTGAAGGGGAGAAAGCCGTGTCGTTCGGCGCCGTACTCGACAAAGGCCGCCTCGAGGCTGGGCTCGATGCGGGTGATCACAGCCTTGTAGATGTTGCTCTTGCGTTGTTCCTTGGCGGCCGATTCGATGTCGAGGTCAATAAGTTTCTGGCCATCGACGATCGCGACGCGGAGTTCCTCGGCCTGCGTCGCATTGAACAGCATGCGTTTCATTGTTTTGTTCTCCCGCGCGCTAACACGGGAAGACAAACCGCATCCGGTACTGGCGGATTGTATTAGTTTGGCTGGTTTGAAATCATCAAAGGCATCAAGGGCAAACTAATTTCGGGTTTGTCTTTTCGTCCTGAGGTAATTTCAGGACGATGTGTTCCGTGTTTGTGGTGTGCTAAGTGCGCGCAATTCAAGTAGTATCGCTGCTTGCGGTGAGCGAATTAACCTTTGTGTGGTTAGCTTGAGCCGGTTCAAATCGACTACATCCCGGCGCGCAGTCCAATGCCACTTCGGGTCATGGAGCGCGCATCCGGAACCAACCTGAATTATTCTTCATGGCGGGTCCCCAAAGATGGGCAAACCAGCCGCAGTATATTCAAAATGAAGGAGTTAAGCAAAGCATCCGTTACCCGTCGGCAGATTGGCGAGGAGGCGGAGGGCCAGCGTATAGACAACTACTTGCTGCGCGTCTGCAAGGGCGTGCCGAAAAGCCACGTCTATCGAATCCTCAGAAGCGGAGAGGTAAGGGTCAATAGCAGGCGGATCGGCCCGGAATACCGCCTGCAGTCTGGTGATGAGGTGCGAATACCCCCCCTGCAGATGGGTATCGAGAGAAAACCAGCCGTGCCGGTCGGACGCGAATACCGCATTGTCCACGAGGACGACGGCCTGTTGGTTGTCGACAAGCCGGCCGGCATGGCTGTACATGGCGGCAGTGGGGTGAGCTTTGGGGTCATTGAACAGCTTCGACGGCAACGGCCCCAGGCGCGCTTCCTCGAACTTGCGCACCGGCTTGATCGGGAAACCTCAGGCTTGCTGCTGATTGCCAAGAAGCGCTCAGCGTTGACGGCCTTGCATGAGATGTTCCGCGCGGGACGCATCAAAAAGCGCTACCTGGCCCTCGTCAAGGGCCGTTGGCGCGAGCCGCTTCGACACATCAAGCTTGCCCTGCTCAAGTATCTGACCGAAGAAGGCGAGCGTCGGGTCAGCGTGTCTCAGGAAGGCAAGGCTGCGCACAGCATCGTGAGCCTGGTTGCCCGTTGGGATAACTTCAGTCTGGTCGAGGTGGAATTGGAAACCGGACGAACGCACCAGATCCGCGTGCATCTGGCCCACTTGGGCTTCCCGCTCTGCGGCGACGACAAGTACGGTGATTTTGCTCTGAACAAGGCCTTGCAAAAACAGGGCCTCGGCCGCATGTTTTTGCATGCGGCGCAGCTGACACTCGATCATCCCACGACGGGCGAGCGACTGGAACTGGCGGCAGTGCTGCCGGAGGATCTGCTGACTTTTATGCGGCGACTGGAAGATAACGAGAAACGGGACTATGGGGCGGAATTACCGATTGGTGGTGTTTGACTGGGACGGCACGCTGCTGGATTCGGCTGGAGCGATCGTCTCCTGCATTCAGGCGGCGGCGATCGACCTTGGACTACCCCCACCTGACGAGAAAACCGCACGGCATGTCATCGGCCTGGGCTTGCACGATGCGCTGTCGCAAGCCATGCCGGGCGTTCCTGCCTGGGAATACCCACGTGTTGCGGAGCGTTATCGGCATCACTATCTTGCCCAGGATCACGAGCTTTCCTTGTTTACCGGCGCCCAGGAACTGGTGGAAGAGTTGTCCGAAGCAGGATGCCTCCTGGGCGTCGCTACCGGCAAGAGCCGGCTCGGCTTGAATCGTGCCCTGGAAGCTTCCGGACTAAAAAGATTTTTCCATGCCACGCGCTGTGCCGATGAGTGCAGTTCGAAACCCGCGCCAGATATGTTGCTGGAGATCATGGATGAATTGGGTGCAGCACCCAATCTGACGTTGATGATCGGCGACACCACGCATGACCTGCAAATGGCAAGTAATGCCGGTGTCGGCGCGCTGGCGGTCGGTTATGGTGCGCACCCCCGCGAAGCACTGCAGGCGGAACGGCCTCTTGCCCTGTTTGACGAGTTTGCGCAATTGACGGAATGGCTCAGGCGGAACGGCTGATTTGCGCCAGCGCCGAATTGGCCGACGGCGGCAAGGGCATTCGCTTCGAGGTTCCGGCGGAGCCCGGTCCGCAGTCAGCTTTTGTCGTGCGTCATGGCGGACAGGTGTATGGCTACCTCAATCGCTGCGCGCACATTGGTGTCGAACTGGACTGGCAGCCCGGGGAGTTCTTCGACGATTCCGGGCTATACTTGGTTTGCGCGACGCATGGCGCGACGTATCTGCCCGACAGCGGCAAGTGCATTGCCGGACCCTGTCGCGGCGCCCAACTGACTCAACTGGACGTCTGTGAGCAAGATGGCGGCGTTTTCCTGAAATAGAGACCGGAGCAACATGCCCGACACACCCAATAGCGATTCCGCCTGGGAGCGCAAGATCATCGAGAAACTGGCGCTGGAGACGCTCACGGAGCAGAAACGCCGTCGCCGCTGGGGCATTTTCTTCAAGATTCTCGGCTTCGTGTATCTGACCTTCCTGATTGTGGTGCTGGGGGACTGGGGGGGGGCCGCCGACAAGCTGGGCGATGGCAAGAAGCATACGGCAATGATTCAACTGAACGGCGTCATCAAGCCGACCGGAGAGGCGAGCGCAGAAAAGATCACCGAGGCGCTGCAGGCGGCTTTCAAGGACCGGAGTACGCAAGGGGTGATCCTGCGCATCAACAGCCCGGGGGGCAGCCCGGTACAGTCAGGCATCATCAACGATGAGATTCGCCGCCTGCGTGCCAAGTATCCGAATATTCCTCTGTATGCCGTGGTGGAGGACGTCTGCGCTTCGGGCGGCTACTACGTTGCGGCGGCCGCCGACAAGATCTTCGTGGACAAGGCCAGTGTTGTCGGTTCGATCGGCGTATTGATGGATGGTTTCGGCTTCACCGGGACGATGGACAAGTTGGGCGTCGAGCGGCGCTTGTTGACGGCTGGCCAGAACAAGGGCTTTCTGGATCCCTTCTCGCCGCAGGACGATCAGCACAAGCAGCATGCTCAGATTCTGCTCGACGACATCCACAAGCAGTTCATAGACGTCGTGCGCAAGGGGCGTGGCCAACGCCTGAAGGAGTCCCCCGAATTGTTCAGCGGCCTGATGTGGACAGGTGCCAAGAGCATCGAACTCGGACTTGCTGACGGATTCGGCAGCGTGGAATACGTTGCGCGGGAAGTGATCAAGGCCGAAGACATTCTCGATTACACGATGAGGGCCAGCCTGACTGAACGCTTTGCCAGGCAATTCGGCGCGGACATGGCCGAGGGCATTATGAATGTCGTCAGCAAGTTCTGGCTGAGGTAGTCAGCCGGCCAACAGCAGGAAGACAGTCGGCCTCTTATCGAGAGCCGGGGCCGGGCCGATACGCCAGACGTCAATCGACTTTGTCTCGATGTTCTCCAATTCGGTTGTCAGTGCCGAAGCTAGACAGAGCAGCGTGTTGGGTCGGCAGGTCTCCAGCAGGGCGTCGAACAAGGCAGTATTGCGGTAGGGCGTCTCAATGAAAACCTGCGTCCTGACTTCTCTGCGGGATTCCCGCTCCAGTTCGACAATGCGCTTGCTGCGTTCCGGCTCGCGCACAGGCAGATAGCCATGGAAGGCAAAACACTGGCCATTCAGACCTGATGCCATCAGCGCCAGCAAAAGGCTGGAGGGCCCCACCAGCGGCGCCACGCGAATACTAACGGCATGTGCCGCGCGCACCAGCAAGGCGCCCGGATCTGCCACGGCAGGTACGCCGGCCTCGGACATCAGGCCGGCTGGTTGACCTGCGACCAGGGGGGCGAGCAAGGCGTCGAGATCGGCCTGCTTCGGCCTGTGCGGCAGTACCCTGATGTCGATGTCCTGCATCGGGTGTTCGACGCCAACGCGCTTCAGTTCGGCCCGCGCGGACTTGGCGTTCTCGACAATGAAATAACGCAGGTCTCGCGCGATGCGCAGCACTTCCGCTGGCAGTATGGTGTCTGACCTGCTTTCACCGAGAGAGGCGGGAACGAGGTATAGGGTGCCCGTTGGCATCAGGGAACTTGTATACCTTCAACGCGCAGCATTCCGCACAGGGCGATCAGTGGCAGGCCGATGAGGGCATTGGGATCATCGCCCCGCATGCTGGATAGGATGGCAATACCCAGCCCCTCGGATTTGGCGCTACCGGCGCAGTGATATGGCTGCTCCTTGTCCAGATAGCGCTCGATCTCCGCATCGCTTAGCTGCCGAAAAGACACCTCGGTGGGCACACCGCAGACCTGACTGCGGCCGGTGGCGCTGTTATGGAGGCACAACCCGGTATGAAATGTCACCGTACGGCCACGCATAGATTGCAACTGCTCGATGGCCCGTTCGCGCACCAGTGGTTTGCCGAAGCGCTGGTTGTCCACGCATGCGACCTGGTCGCTACCGATGATCAGGGCGTCAGGGAAGCGGCGGGCAACGGCCTTGGCCTTGGCGACGGCAAGTCTTTCGGCCGTGGTCGCAGGGGTTTCTCCAGGCAACACGGATTCGTCGGTCTGCGGATCAGCAATTTCGAACGGGATCTGCAGGCGGGCCAGCAATTCACGGCGGTAGGCGGAAGTGGAGGCAAGAACGAGGCTGGGCATCGGGTTTGTCCGGATTCCGGATGTTATTCTTTTGACAGGAAAAGTCGTGAAATGATATCATTTCACGCTTATGTCGCAACGGGGCATGGTCATAGACAGCCTTGAGTTTGCACGACGGCACGGGACGTTGTCCGGCCGCCTCCAACTCGGCACTCTGTCGCGGCTGGGCGAAGTGGTTTTTGATGCTTCCGGCAGTCTGAATTACGAGGTGTCTGGCGAAACTTCGGGGGGCCAAGCCTTCCTGGCCCTGAAGCTTGATGGGCCGCTGCAACTGAGTTGCCAGCGCTGCTTGGGAGCGCTGGAGTTTGCTTTAAATGTGTGTGGCCGGGTGATGCTGGTCGAGCCGGGTTTGACCTGGCCCGATGACGGTCAAATCGGCGGGCTGGAGGATGAGGCCTGCGATGCGATCGAGGCATCGCGCGAACTGGATCTTGCCCCTCTGCTTGAGGAGGAGATTCTGCTGGCCTTGCCGATCTCGCCGCGGCATGAACGTTGTGAGCCACCGACGGCAGTTGCGGTTTCGAAAGAGGCTTCGCCATTTTCGCAGTTGGCCAGGCTCAAGCGCAATTAGTTTTTTTGAAGATGTTTTTGAGGAGCACAACATGGCTGTCCAACAAAATAAGAAGTCGCCTTCGAAGCGTGGCATGCGTCGCGCTCATGACTTCCTGACCAATCCGCCGCTGGCCGTTGAGCCGACCACCGGGGAAACCCATCTGCGCCACCACATCAGCCAGAGCGGCTATTACCGCGGCAAGAAGGTCGTCAAGACCAAGGACGAGTAATTCCTGGCCGGCGGCACCCGCTTCGTGGAATTGCCGTCGCCTATCTCCACCAGAACTCATAGCGCGTCGATGGAAGTCACCATCGCGATCGACTGCATGGGCGGCGATTTCGGACCCTCCGTTACGCTGCCCGCGGTTATCCATTTCCTGCTGCGCGACGATCAGGCGAGGGTGATCCTGGTCGGCCTGCCAGCGGAGGTGGAAGGGACCGTGGCAAAGGAGAAACCGCGTTTCGGTGACAGATTGCGTTTCCGGGCTGCCAGCGAAGTGGTCGGTATGGATGATCCGATTGCCACAGCGCTGCGTATCAAGAAGGATTCCTCAATGCGGGTGGCGGTCGATCTGGTCAAGACCGGTGAAGCGCAGGCCGCCGTCTCGGCAGGCAACACGGGTGCGTTGATGGCAATTTCCCGTTTTGTCCTCAAGACCTTGCCCGGCATCGACCGGCCGGCCATCGCCAGCATTCTGCCGACCATGCGGGGCTACACTTATGTCCTCGATCTGGGGGCCAATGTGGACTGCGAACCGCAGCATCTGCTGCAATTCGGCATCATGGCCGATCTGCTGGTTTCCGCGGTCGAACACAAAGAGCGACCCACGGTCGGCTTGCTCAACATCGGCGAAGAGGATATCAAGGGTAATGAAGTGGTGAAGCAGGCCGGCGAATTGCTCAAGGAGAGCGGCTTAAATTTCTACGGCAATGTCGAAGGAAATGACATCTACAAGGGTACGACGGATATCGTGGTCTGCGACGGCTTTGTCGGCAATGTCCTGCTGAAAACCTCCGAAGGTCTTGCCCACATGTTTGCAACCTTCCTGCGCGAGGAGTTCAGCCGCAACCCGTTCAGAAGACTCGCCGCACTATTCTCTTTACCGGCGCTCAACGGCTTCAAGAAGCGCGTCGATCCGCGCCGCTACAATGGTGCCAGCTTGCTCGGATTGCGTGGCATTGTTGTCAAGAGTCATGGCTCGGCTGATCAAGTGGCTTTTACCAAGGCCATCGAGCGGGCCGCGGAAGCAGCCCGCAATCGGCTTGTCGAGCGCATCAGCGAACGCATGGTGCGGAACGCGCCGCAAGTGGTTCAGTAAATGCATGCACGCATAACCGGTACGGGCAGCTACCTGCCCTCCCTAGCGCTGACCAACAACGATCTGGTGGCGCGCGGCGTCGATACGTCGGACGAATGGATCGTCGAGCGAACAGGCATTCGCAACCGACACATTGCCGCTGACACTCAGATGGCTAGCGACCTGGCTGTGGAAGCCAGCCTGAAGGCCATCGCAGCAGCCGGCATTTCTGCTGAGGAAATCGACCTCATCATCCTGGCCACCTCCACTCCGGATTACATCTTTCCCAGCACGGCTTGCCTGCTTCAGTCTAAATTGGGGATCAGCGGCGCTGCCGCGTTCGACGTACAGGCAGTTTGCAGCGGTTTTACGTATGCACTGACCGTGGCGGAGAAATTCATCCATTCCGGCAGTCACCGTTGCGCCCTGGTGGTTGGTACCGAGGTGTTCTCGCGCATTCTCGATTGGAATGACCGGGGGACTTGCGTACTTTTCGGGGATGGTGCCGGCGCAGTGATTCTTGAAGCCAGTGACGAACCGGGTATCCTCGCCAGTGCGTTGCATGCCGATGGTGCCTATCACGGCATACTTGAGGTGCCGGGGAACGTCAGCAGTGGCAAAGTAGTGGGACAACCTTTCGTGAAAATGGATGGTCCGGCGGTATTCAAGTTTGCCGTCAAGGTGCTGGCTGAAGTCGCCCGAGAAGTACTTGATCGGGCGGGTATGGATGTTGCCGCGATCGATTGGCTGATTCCGCATCAGGCGAATATCCGCATCATCCAGTCGACGGCAAAAAAACTGGGTCTGCCGATGGATAAGGTCATTACCACGGTGGACCGCCACGGCAACACCTCAGCCGCCTCGATCCCGCTTGCGCTGGATACCGCCGTGAGGGATGGACGCATCAAGCGAGGCGACACCTTGATGCTGGAAGGCGTTGGCGGCGGCTTCACTTGGGGCGCGGTCATTCTTAAATTCTGATCGTTTTCAATCTGACATGAAATTCGCACTCGTATTCCCTGGACAAGGCTCCCAGTCCCTCGGGATGATGGCGGCCTATGGCGACAGCTCCGTTATTCGCAGCACATTCGATGAAGCTTCCGAGGCGCTTGGCCGTGATCTCTGGCATCTGGTTACTGAGGGACCCGCTGATGCCCTGAGTCAAACCGTGAATACGCAGCCGCTGATGCTGACGTCGGGCATCGCCGCGTATCGTCTGTGGCGTGAAAAGGGAGGCAGGGTGCCCGACATGGTTGCCGGTCATAGCCTGGGCGAGTATTCGGCGCTCGTCGTTGCTGGCGTGTTGCACTTTGGCGATGCGGTACCGCTGGTCGAATTGCGTGCCAAGGCCATGCAGGAGGCTGTGCCAGTTGGGGAAGGGGCCATGGCAGCCATCCTCGGACTTGATGCAACTGCCGTAATAGCCGCCTGCAACGAGAGCGCGCAGGGTCATGTGGTGGAAGCTGTCAATTTCAATACCCCTGAGCAGATCGTTATAGCCGGCCATGCCGTCGCCGTGCAGCGTGCCGCCGATGCGGCGAAGGCTAAGGGGGCCAAGCGTGCCGTCATGTTGCCGGTGTCGGCACCGTTTCATTGTTCCCTGATGAAGCCGGCTGCCGAGCGTCTGCGCCAAAGACTTGCCGATTTGTCCCTGTCGTCGCCGCAGATTCTGGTGGTGAATAACGCGGATGCGGCCTGTCTGACTGATCCGCAAATGATCAAGGATGCCCTGGTACGGCAGGCCTCGTCCCCGGTTCGATGGGTCGAAACCATGCAGGCAATGGCGGCGCAGGGTATCACCCATGTCTATGAATGCGGTCCGGGCAAGGTGCTGGCAGGCTTGGTCAGGCGCTGCGCCGAAGGTTTGGTCGGCGGCGCCATGGCGGATCTGGCGGGTATGGAAGCCGCTCTGGCCGCGACGAACGCATAGGGGGAAGCATGCTTAAAGGTCAAATTGCACTTGTGACCGGCGCTTCGCGCGGCATCGGGCGTACTATTGCGCTGGATTTTGGCAAAGAAGGCGCCACGGTGATTGGCACCGCCACATCCGAAGCGGGTGCAGCCGATATTCAGAAGGCGCTGGACGCCGCCCATATTCCAGGATGGGGGGCGGTACTCAATGTCACTGATGCCGCCGCTTGCGAAGCAGTAATGAGCGAGATCGAAAAGAGATTCGGTTCCGTTTCGGTGTTGGTGAACAACGCAGGGATTACGCGTGACAATCTCGCCATACGCATGAAAGACGATGAGTGGGACGCAGTGATCGACACTAATCTCAAGGCGGTTTTCCGCCTCTCCAAGGCTGTCTTGCGCGGCATGATGAAGGCGCGTTATGGTCGCATTGTCAACATCACCTCCGTGGTGGGCAGTTCAGGCAATCCCGGCCAGGCGAACTATGCAGCCGCCAAGGCCGGCGTGGCCGGCATGAGCCGCGCCCTGGCGCGCGAACTGGGCAGCCGCAGTATCACGGTGAATTGCGTGGCCCCCGGATTCATAGACACCGATATGACCAAGGCTTTACCGGATGCACAGCGCGATGCGTTGCTTGGACAGATTCCGCTTGGCCGGCTCGGCCATTCCGATGAGGTTGCCGCTGCGGTAACATTCCTCGCTTCGCCGCGAGCGGGCTATATTACCGGCACGACCTTGCACGTCAATGGTGGCATGTACATGGATTGATCTCGGGTTTGGTCGGGCTAGCCCTTTCTGTTTCTGTTAAAATAGCTCGTTTTTTTCTCGTCATACCCGCTAATAAGGGAAGGAGCAAAACATATGGAGAACATTGAACAACGCGTTAAGAAGATCGTTGCCGAGCAGCTTGGCGTCAACGAATCCGAGATAAAGATTGAATCATCGTTTGTAGACGATCTCGGCGCCGACTCCCTCGATACTGTCGAGCTGGTGATGGCCTTGGAAGAGGAATTCGAGTGCGAAATTCCGGATGAAGAAGCCGAAAAAATCACTACCGTCCAGCAGGCAATCGACTACATCAACGCCCATCTCAAGAAGTAAGTCTTTTCAACCCCAAGCAGGAGCAAAGTGAAGTGGCACGCCGCAGGGTAGTGGTCACCGGCTTGGGCATTATTTCGCCCGTCGGCAACACTGTCAGGGAATCCTGGGACAACATCGTTGCGGGCAAGAGCGGTATTGGTCCAATAACCCGTTTTGATGCCTCTGCCTTCAAATCGCGCATTGCCGGCGAAGTGAAGGGGTTCGATGTGACGGCCTATCTGCCTCCCAAGGAGGCACGCCGTATGGATGTCTTCATCCATTTCGGCGTGGCGGCGGGAGTCCAGGCAATCAAGGACTCGGGCCTGACGGTGACGCCTGAGAACGCTGGCCGAATCGGGGTCAATATTGGTTCTGGCATCGGTGGTTTGCCGATGATCGAGGATACGCACCACGATTTCCTCGATGGCGGTCCGCGCAAGATATCGCCCTTCTTCATTCCAGGCACCATCATCAACATGATTTCGGGAAACCTCTCGATCATGTTCGGACTGAAGGGACCGAATCTCGCGATCGTGACGGCGTGTACGACGGGCTTGCATGCCATTGGTACCGGTTACCGCATGATCCAGTACGGTGATGCCGATGTAATGGTATGCGGCGGGGCGGAATCCACGGTAACCCCTCTTGCCATAGGCGGCTTTGCCTCCGCGCAAGCCCTGTCAACCCGCAACGACGACCCGACAACGGCCAGCCGTCCCTGGGACAAGGGGCGTGACGGATTCGTTCTTGGCGAAGGCGCGGGGGTTCTGGTCCTTGAAGAATACGAGCATGCGAAAAACCGCGACGCCAGAATCTATGCCGAGGTGGCGGGTTTTGGCATGAGCGGAGATGCTTTCCACATGACCGCGCCAGACACCGATGGTCCTCGCCGCAGCATGATCAATGCGCTCCAGGATGCGGGGATCAACCCGGACCAGGTCCAGTACCTTAACGCGCATGGCACCTCTACACCGTTGGGTGACAAGAACGAGACGGATGCCATCAAGCTGGCGTTCGGCGATGTCGCCCGAAATTTGGTGGTGAATTCGACGAAATCCATGACGGGTCACTTGCTCGGAGGTGCCGGCGGTCTCGAGTCGGCGCTGACGGTACTGGCGGTGCATCACCAGATTTCGCCGCCGACTATCAACATCTTCGACCAGGATCCGGAGTGTGATCTCGACTATTGTGCCAACACGGCGCGCCAGCTCAAGATCGATATTGCCCTGAAGAACAATTTCGGATTCGGCGGCACCAACGGCACGCTGGCTTTCCGGCGGGTCTAATCCCAGCGCTCTTCCCGCCGGATGCTCCTTCCGCACCGGCTTGTGCTGCACTCCTCCCGTTATCTGGCAATGGTGCTTTTCCTGCTGCACCTGGCAGCGATGGCCAGTCTGGTCCCGCTCCCGTTTTCTCTCTGGCTCAAGCTGGCACTGGCCGCCGTGATCGCCGTGTCGATTTGCATTTCGATTCGCCGTCATGCGCTGCTTTCTGCCGCGTCTTCAATACGCGAACTGGTCTTGAAGGCTGACGGTACAGTCGAGGGAATGCGGAATGACGGGGGACGGTTCGACGCAAGGGTATCTGGGCAATCGACCGTTCTACCCTGGTTGATTGTGATGCTGCTTGAATCACCTGGCTCGCGACGCTTCAATTCTCTGGCGATCCTGCCGGACTCGCTGCCACCCGAAGAATGGCGGGTCTTGCGCGCCTGGCTGCGTTGGAAGCTTATTTGAGGCGGTTTCGCAGCACTGTGTTGCGTGCCGCAGCGAGGGTCTTCGGGTAATCGCGGCTGGAATGCAGGCCACGGCTTTCCCTTCGCCTCTGGGCGCAGCGCACAATGAGGTCGGCAGTCAGCACGAGGTTGCGCAATTCAATCAGGTCGTTCGTGACGCGGAAGTTGGCGTAATACTCGTCAATCTCACGCTCCAGCAGGCGGATGCGATGGCGGGCTCGTTCAAGGCGCTTGATGGTTCGTACGATGCCGACGTAATCCCACATGAAGCGGCGCAATTCATCCCAGTTGTGCGATAGGACGATTTCCTCGTCGGCATCCGTGACGCGGCTCTCGTCCCATTGCGGCAGGACGGACAGGGATCGCCGTTCCGACTGGAGAATGTCCTCTGCGGCGGCGGCAGAGAATACCAGACATTCGAGCAGAGAATTGCTGGCCAGCCGGTTGGCCCCGTGGAGGCCGGTAAAGGCGGTTTCACCGACTGCATACAGGCCGGGCAGGGCAGTGCGGGCAGCGAGGTCGGTAACAATGCCGCCGCAGGCATAATGCGCCGCCGGCACGACTGGAATGGGCTGGCGGGTAATGTCGATGCCCAGTTCCAGGCAGCGGGCATGGATATTCGGAAAATGCTCGATCAGAAAGTCGGCCGGCTTGTGCGTCATGTCCAGATAGACGCAATCGAGGCCGCGCTTTTTCATCTCGAGGTCGATGGCGCGGGCGACGATATCGCGAGGAGCCAATTCTGCGCGTGGGTCGTGCTCCGGCATGAAGCGTTCGCCGTCCGGCAGGCGCAATATGCCACCTTCTCCACGCATGGCCTCCGTGATGAGAAAGGTCTTGGCGTGGGGGTGGTAAAGACAGGTTGGATGGAACTGGATGAATTCCATGTTGGCTACCTGGCAGCCAGCGCGCCAAGCCATGGCAATCCCGTCTCCGGTTGCCGTATCGGGATTGGTGGTGTAGAGATAGACCTTTCCTGCTCCACCGGTGGCCAGCACTGTATGCGGCGCAGCAAAAGTCTCTACATGGTCCGCCTGTTTGTCGAGAACATAGGCCCCGTGGCAGCCGCTATCCGGAGGGCCGAATTTAGCCCCTGTGATGAGGTCGATGGCGATGTGATGCTCGAACACCGAAATGTTCGGATGGGCTCGCAGCTTTTGCGTCAGGGTATTCTGAACCGCCGAGCCGGTGGCATCCGCTACATGAATGACACGGCGATGACTGTGTCCGCCCTCGCGGGTGAGGTGATAGCCGGAGCCGGAAGCATCGCGTGTAAACGGTACGCCTTGGCGAACGAGCCAGTCGATGGCGGTTTTGCCCCGCTCCACGACGAAGCGTGTCGTGCGTGGATTGCATAGGCCGGCGCCGGCAACCAGGGTGTCCTTGATGTGAGCCTCGATCGAGTCGGCATCGTCAAGCGCCGCGGCGATACCTCCCTGGGCGCGGCTGCTGGCGCTGTCTTCAAGCGACCGCTTGGTGACCAAGGCAACCTTCCTGTGCGAGGCCAGTTGCAGCGCAAGGGACTGGCCAGCCAAGCCGCTGCCGATGATCAGGACGTCGAAAACCTGCACGAGGGGAATGAGTGGGTTGGAAGCGCAAAACTATACCATTGCAGGACAGGGCCGTGGAAAGGCCCTTTCGGCTGCTGAACTATTTCCAAAGATCGTGGTCTTCCAGGTGACGGCAATGCTGTACAAAGCGCGTCGGATATACTTGCGGCTTCCGGCCCGGCCTTTCCGGGCTGAATGAACTTCTAATAAAACAGCCGCTCGAATGGGAGAACGTGAAGTAGACCAGCAGTTGGTCGTCCGCGCACAGCACGGCGACCAGAAAGCTTTTGGGCTGCTTGTGTCGAAATACCAGCGCAAGCTGGCACGTTTGCTGTCGCGGCTGATCCGGGATCCGGCTGAGGTTGAGGACGTGGCGCAGGAGACTTTCATCAAGGCCTATCGCGCCTTGGGAAGTTTTCGGGGCGATAGCGCCTTCTACACTTGGCTGTACCGCATCGGGATCAATACCGCGAAGAATTATCTGGTGTCGCAAGGACGGCGGGTGCCGACTCGGACGGGTTTCGACTCCGAGGAGGCGGAAAACTTCGAAGGAGGCGAGCTACTGCGCGACAACAATACGCCGGAACGCTTGCTCCTCTCCAAGGAGATCGGAGAAACGGTGAATGCGGCGATGGAGACCTTACCCGGTGAACTGCGCACGGCCATTACGCTGCGTGAGATTGAGGGAATGAGCTACGAGGATATCGCGAAGATGATGGACTGCCCGATTGGCACGGTGCGATCGAGGATCTTCCGCGCGCGCGAAGCGGTTGCCGAAAAACTTAGGCCGTTACTTGAAACGGCTCCAGACAAGAGGTGGTAGGGATGAAGCCTGATATTTCCGCTTTATTGGATGATGAACTGGAGCAGGCTGAAGCAAGCCGAGCGATCGATGCCCTGCGGCGCGACAAGGATTTGCAGGAGGTCTGGAACACTTACCATCTGATTGGCGACGCTTTGCGTCATTCTCCGGAATACTCACCTAATTTCTCCCAGCGGGTGATGGCACGACTGGAGGCGGAACCGGTACTGTTCGCTCCATCCGCCCAGCAGAAGCGCACCCCGCTGCGTTTTGCACTCCCTCTTGCCGCTGCGGTCATGGGCATGGCCGCAGTTGGCTGGGTGGCATTGTCCCTGAATTCTCCCCAGCCGGTCGAACTTGCCACCAAGCCGCGCCCGGCCAATGAGTTGGCGGTTCCTGTCATCGACAAGTCGCCTTCCGGCGCCCTTAAAGAATACCTCGTTGCCCACCAGGCGAATTCTCCAGGCGGGGGCATACAGGGTGTGGCATCTTACGTTCGCACAGTCTCGGAGATTCGTCAGGGCAGCAATCGATGAAACGCACGCTTATGCTGCTTGCCATAGGCAGTGCGCTTGTCGCGCCCGCCTATGGCGACCAGCATGGCGATGCCTTGGTGTGGCTGCAGAAAATGGCGGCGGCGGCGCAAAAGCTGAATTACACGGGGATATTTACTTATCAGAGCGGTGGCAGTTCTGAAACCTCCCGCATCACCCATCTGGTGGATGCCGGAGGGGAGCATGAGAAGCTCGAGGTGCTCGATGGCAGCCCGCGCGAAGTGGTGCGCCACAACGACGAGGTCAGGTGTTTCCTGCCAGAGGATAAGCTCGTCATTGTCGAGAAGCGTGGGCAGATCAAGGCTTTTCCAGCGCTTCTGCCGACATCCGTTAACAGCCTGAGTGATTATTACCTGATCCGGAAAGGGGACGTGTCACGAGTGGCGGGTCTCGACAGTCAGCTAATTGTGCTGGAGCCGAAGGATGCCCTGCGTTACGGCCATCATCTCTGGGCGGATGTCCATTCGGGCTTGATCCTGAAAGCACGCATGGTCAACGAACGCAACGAAGCCATTGAACAATTCGCGTTTACCCAACTTCAGATCAATGTCCCCATCGACCGGGAAACGCTGAAACCCAAGTTCGGTAAGGAAGGCAAGTTCTGGCGGATACACAACGCACGGGCCTCGCAAAGTCTGTCTGCCGGGAGCGATTGGCTGTTCAAAGCCCAATTGCCCGGTTTCAGGAAGAGCGCAGGAATGAAGCGGCAGGCCACTCGAGAAAACGGCTCGGAAACGACGCATTTTGTTTTTACCGATGGCTTGGCTTCCATCTCTGTTTTCATAGAGCCCCTGGGGGATCAGAAAGCGGAGAAAGCGACCTATACGGTCGGTTCAATCAACGTTTACAAACGCGTGGCCGGCAAGTATCTACTGACGATCCTGGGTGAGGTGCCCACAACGACCCTGATGCACTTGGGCGACGGAATGGAGTCCAAGAAGAAGTGATGGACCAGGAAGCCATTGTCGCTCGCGTCGAGGGAGATCAGGCTTACGTCGAAGTGGGGGGCGCCAGTGACGGCTGCGGTCGCTGCCATGAGGCGGGCGGTTGCCAGAGCAGTATTCTCGGTCAGCTGTTCCGCACCAAGCCACGGCAATACCGCATCGCCAATCCTATTGGCGCCGTCCCTGGCGATCGTGTCATCGTGCGTGTTGCCAGTGGTTCTACGCTGCGCGCAGCGCTGCTGATTTATGCTCTGCCCGTGCTGTTCTTGCTCCTCGGCGCTGTCGCTGGAACCGCATTTGGCGGAGACGGCAACAACGATTCCGCGGCTGCCTTGGGGGCGCTGCTTGGGCTCGTTATTGGCATCCTGTCTGGGTTAATCGTGCGGCGAGGCCCGGCCGGCAAGGTGGAGGAACCCATCCTAATTCGTCCCAATTCAACTTACTGTATTTCGAAGGAAGCCTGTCAATGAACATTAGATTTTTTTTCGCGATTCTGTTGTCGCTGTTCGCCCTAAACGCCACGGCACAAGGCAAGGATTTGCCCGACTTTACCGAGTTGGCTGAAAAGCACGGGCCGGCTGTTGTCAATGTCAGCACGACGCAGACTATTCGCGGCAACCGCGCCTTCCCGCAATTCCCGGAACTCGACGAGGATGATCCGATGTTCGAGTTCTTCAAGCGTTTCATCCCGCGTCAGCCGGGCATACCGAAGGAGTTCCAGAACAAGTCGCTGGGATCGGGCTTCATTATCAGCCCTGACGGGTTCATCCTGACGAATGCCCATGTCGTCGACTCAGCCGATGAAATTGTGGTGAAACTCACGGATAAGCGCGAGTTCAAGGCCAAGGTAATTGGTGCAGACAAGCGGACCGACGTGGCACTGATCAAGATCGAGGCAAACGGTCTGCCTGCCGTGAAACTGGGCGATCCCGGCAAGCTCAGGGTCGGCGAATGGGTGGTGGCCATCGGATCGCCTTTCGGATTCGAGAGTTCCGTGACGGCGGGCATCGTCAGCGCCAAGGGACGTTCCCTGCCGCAGGAAATTTTTGTTCCTTTCATACAGACAGACGTTGCAATCAACCCTGGCAACTCGGGTGGTCCGCTCTTCAACATGAAGGGTGAAGTCGTGGGCATCAATTCGCAGATTTACAGTCGCACCGGCGGTTACATGGGCTTGGCCTTCGCCATTCCCATCGATGTCGCGATGGAAGTGCAAGGCCAGTTGCGTGCCAGCGGCCGCGTCAGCCGAGGCCGCATCGGCGTGGTGATTCAGGAAGTGACCAAGGAATTGGCCGATTCCTTCGGCTTGGCCAAACCAGCGGGTGCTCTGGTAAATGCCGTTGAAAAGGGTGGTCCGGCCGATAAGTCTGGTGTTGAAGACGGCGACATCATTCTCAAATTCGATGGCAAGGCGGTAAATTCCTCAAGCGACCTTCCGCGGATTGTCGGCGCCACCCGCCCTGGCAGCAAAGTCCCACTGCAAGTCTGGCGCAAGGGGGGGGTGAAGGATCTGACGGTAACGGTTGGGGAAATCCCCGAAGAAAAGATGGCCCAGCGAAGCACCAAGCGGGCCAAGCCTGCGGAAGCAGTGGCCAATCGACTGGGTTTGGTATTGAGTGAACTGTCGCCCGAGCAGAAGCGCGAACTGAAAATCACCCACGGCCTGCTGGTCGAGGAGGTTCGCGGTAACAACGGCCGAACCGATTTGCGCCCCGGCGACATCATTCTGGCCGTGGTACACAAGGGATCAAACGCAGAAGCGAAGACGATCGACCAGTTCAACAAGCTGCTTTCCCAGCTCGACGACCAAAAGAAGTCCCCGGGGGACAAGTCCTTAACCATAACCCTTCTCGTGAAACGGGGCGAGCAACAAACCTTCATTACGCTCAAGGGAAGTGGTGACAAGTAAGGGGCGGGCGCGTCTGATTGTTTACAGCCGCGCCTGGTGCCACCTTTGCGACGATCTTCTGAGCGCGCTGAGGCCGATTTGCAATGAGTTGAGTGCCGACATCGAGGTGATCGACATTGATTCTCATCCGGAATTCGAGGAGGCTTACAATGAACGGGTGCCGGTCGTTGTAGGCGGGGAAACCGAGCTAAGCCACCACTTCCTCGATGCCGCCGCAGTTCGTGCTTATTTATTGAATTTCCGGTAAAATTCCGCGCTTTCGTATGCCTCTGAAAGGGTGCTTTGCAGCACCCTTTTGTCTCTGATGGAGCAAATCCGCAACTTTTCGATCATCGCCCATATCGACCATGGCAAGTCGACGCTGGCCGACCGCATCATTCAGCTTTGCGGCGGCTTGTCCGAGCGCGAGATGGAAGAGCAGGTGCTCGACTCGATGGACATCGAGCGCGAGCGGGGCATCACCATCAAGGCGCAGACTGTTGCACTGCAGTACAAGGCGCGTGACGGGCAAATTTACCAGCTCAATCTGATCGACACCCCTGGGCACGTCGATTTCTCCTACGAAGTATCTCGCTCATTGTCGGCATGCGAGGGGGCTCTGCTGGTAGTAGATGCCTCCCAGGGCGTCGAGGCACAGACCGTCGCCAACTGCTACACGGCCATCGAGCAGGGTGTCGAGGTCGTTCCCGTGCTCAACAAAATCGATTTACCGGCGGCGGATCCCGAACGGGCGCGTGAGGAAATCGAGGATGTCATCGGGATCGATGCCACCGATGCCGTTCTGGCCAGCGCCAAGACCGGGCTGGGGGTGGAGGACATCCTCGAGGCCATTATCGTCCGGATTCCGGCGCCCAAAGGGAATCCTTCGGCACCCCTGAAAGCCCTCATTATTGATTCCTGGTTCGATAACTACGTCGGCGTGGTCATGCTGGTTCGTGTCGTGGATGGCGCTCTGCGCCCGAAGGACAGGATTCTCTTGATGTCGACCGATACGCATCTTCTGTGCGAGCAGGTTGGCGTGTTTACGCCGAAAGCCCAGCCGCGTAGCGCGCTCTCGGCGGGGGAGGTCGGCTTCGTTATCGCCGGCATCAAGGAATTGAAGGCTGCCAAGGTCGGCGATACGGTGACACTGGCTGACCGTCGCGCCGCCGAGGCACTGCCCGGCTTCAAGGAAATCAAACCGCAGGTCTTCGCCGGTCTCTATCCCGTGGAGGCCAATCAGTACGATTACCTGCGCGAGGCGTTGGAAAAACTCAAGCTGAACGACGCATCTCTCCAGTACGAACCGGAAGTCTCGCAGGCGCTGGGGTTCGGCTTCCGTTGCGGTTTCCTGGGGCTTCTGCATATGGAAATCGTGCAGGAACGTCTCGAACGCGAATACGACATGGACCTCATCACCACCGCGCCGACAGTGGTCTACGAGGTGCTGATGCGAGACGGATCGGTGCTGACCGTGGAGAATCCCTCCAAACTGCCGGACCCGTCCAAGGTCGAGGAAATCCGCGAACCGATCATTACAGCCAAGGTCTTCGTACCCCAGGAGTATCTTGGCGCAGTGATCACGCTGTGCGAACAGAAGCGCGGTGCCCAGGTGAACATGCAGTACCACGGCCGCCAGGTCATGCTGACCTATGACATGCCCATGGCCGAGGTGGTGATGGATTTCTTCGACAAGCTGAAATCCGTCTCTCGCGGCTACGCCTCGCTCGATTATGATTTCAAGGAATACCGCCAGGCGGATGTCGTGAAGCTCGATATCCTGATCAACAGCGACCGGGTCGACGCACTATCCGTCATCGTGCATCGCGCCAACGCCCAGTATCGCGGACGCGAACTGGCATCCAAGATGCGGGAATTGATCCCCCGCCAGATGTACGACGTGGCGATTCAGGCTGCCATCGGTTCCACCATCATCTCCCGCGAGAACATCAAAGCCATGCGCAAGAACGTCCTGGCGAAATGCTATGGCGGCGATATCAGTCGCAAGCGCAAGCTGCTGGAAAAGCAAAAAGCCGGCAAAAAGCGCATGAAACAGGTCGGCAATGTCGAGATTCCGCAGGAGGCTTTCCTGGCCGTGTTGCGGGTCGATTCGAAATAGGATATTCATCTTGAACTTCGCCCTGATTCTTTTTTTGCTCACGGCCGCCACTGGCGCCATCTGGTTGTTCGATGTATTGGTGATGAAAAAGCGCCGGAGTCCGGGAGCAAAGGAGCCGTGGTGGGTGGAGTATGGCGCCAGCTTCTTCCCCGTCATCCTGGCGGTGTTTTTTCTGCGGTCCTTCCTGGTCGAACCCTTCAAGATCCCATCAGGGTCGATGATTCCAACCCTGATGGTCGGCGATTTCATCCTGGTGAACAAGTACACCTACGGCATCCGGTTGCCGGTCATCAACAGGAAAGTACTGGATCTGAATACGCCCCAACGCGGCGACGTCATGGTTTTCCGTTGGCCCGAAGACCCGTCGCTGGATTACATCAAACGGGTGGTCGGCTTGCCCGGCGACAAGGTAGCCTGGCAAAACAAGCGCCTGTTCATCAATGGGGAGGAGGTGCCGGTGGCCAAACAAGCCGATTATCTGCACCCCGACCGCCTGTATTACTCCTCCCGCTATCAGGTAAAACTGGGCAAGGTCGAACACAGCATCATCCTCGACAAGGATGCGCCGGCTTTTGTCACCCAGGTCATGCAGTTTCCAGGTCGCGACAAATGCATCTACAATAGTTCCGGCGTGGTTTGCGAAGTGCCCGCAGGCCATTACTTCGTCATGGGTGATAATCGCGATGCCAGTAGCGACAGTCGGGTTTGGGGATTCGTGCCGGATCAGAACATTGTCGGCAAAGCATTCCTGATCTGGTTCAATTTCGGCGATTTGAAACGCATCGGCAGCTTCCACTAAAGGAGCGTGGAATGAAAAAACAAAAAGGTTTGAGTTTGATCGGAATGCTTCTGGTCAGCGCCGTCGTTATCGGCGTTGCCGTTATTGGCATGAAGGTTGTGCCAACGGTGATTGAATACTACACAATCGTCAAGAACATCAAGGCGATTGCCGGCGGCGGCGCCAGCACGGTTACCGAAGTGCGGACTGCTTACGATCGCTTTGCGGCTGTGGATGAAACGCCAACCATCAGCGGTGCGGATCTGGACATTACCAAGGAGGGTAATCAGCTGGTTATCTATTTCGAGTACGCGAAAAAAATTCCCATCGCCGGCAATGTCAGCCTCCTCATCGATTACTCCGGGAGCAGTTCCGGCAGCAAGCGTCCTATCGAGTGAGCGCCTCCCGTGAGTGATGTGCCCGGACTCGAGCGCACAATCGGTTACGTTTTCCATAGCCGGGAACTCCTCAAGCAGGCCTTGACCCACCGCAGCTTCGGGGCTGCCCATAACGAGCGCATGGAGTTCCTTGGCGACAGCATCCTCAACTGCATCATCGCCCAGGCCTTGTATGAACGCTTTCTGGATGTCCGGGAAGGCGATTTGTCCCGCCTCCGCGCCAATCTGGTACGCCAGGAAACCCTGGCCGAGATCGCGCAGGGGCTTGGCTTGGGCGACCAGTTGCGCCTGGGCGAGGGCGAACTGAAAAGCGGCGGCTTCCGCCGGCCCTCCATTCTGGCCGATGGCCTGGAAGCCTTGTTCGGCGCGGTGTTCGTCGATGGCGGCTTCGAGCGGGCCCGCGAAACGGTACTGCGCCTTTTCGAGCCCTATCTCTCCAACCTCGATCCGCAGCATTCCGGCAAGGACGCCAAGACGACTCTGCAGGAATTCCTGCAAGGTCGCCGCCTGGCGCTGCCGCAATACCAGTTGAGCGCCACGCGGGGCGAGGCCCACGCACAGGAATTCGAAGTCGAGTGCCAGATCCCCGAACTCGGCATCAGCACGACCGGCCGGGGTCCGAGCCGGCGTGCGGCAGAACAGGAAGCCGCCCGGCGCGCGCTCGAGCAGACAGGCAGGAAATGATTCCCCCCCCGAAACCCTCGCTTCGCTTGGTTCTCCCCCCAGGGGGCCAAGAAACACTTGGGACGGCCCGGCGTGTTTCTTGAGAACGAACCGGACGTATACCGCTGCGGCCATCTGGCCATTGTCGGCAGGCCCAACGTGGGCAAGTCGACCTTGCTCAACCACCTGATCGGCCAGAAGATCAGCATTGTCTCGCGCAAGGCGCAGACCACGCGCCATCGCATCACCGGCGTGCTCACCCGACCCGGGCAACAGTTCATCTTCGTCGATACGCCGGGGTTCCAGACCAAGCACAAGAACGCGCTGAACCGCATCATGAACCGCGGCGTCACTCAGGCGCTGAACGACGTCGACGTCATCCTTCTGGTGATCGAGGCGGGCCGTTTCACCGACGAGGACAAGCGCATTCTTTCGCTGATCCCCGAGGGCAGGACGGTGCTGCTGGTGATCAACAAGATCGACCGCCTCGCCGACAAGACTCGCCTGTTGCCTTTCATAGCGGAGGTGTCCAAGGCATTCGCCTTTGCCGAAATCGTTCCGGTCAGTGCCGTACGCGGTACGGGTGGAGAGATGCTGATCGACGCAGCAGGTCGTTACCTGCCCGAAGCCGCGCCGCTTTTCGCCGAGGATGATCTGACCGACCGTAGTGAACGCTTTCTGGCGGCCGAGTTCCTGCGCGAAAAGCTGTTCCGCCGCCTGGGCGAGGAACTGCCCTATGGCATGACGGTCGAGATAGAGCGCTTCGAGACGGAAGATGCGTTGCGTCGGATCAACGCCGCGATCATCGTGCACCGGCCGGCCCACAAGGCTATCGTCATAGGCAAGGGCGGCGAGCAGTTGAAAGCCATCGCCAGCGACGCGCGGCGTGATCTCGAGACGCTCTTCGGCGGCAAGGTGTTTCTCGAGGTCTGGGTCAAGGTCAAGGGCGGCTGGGCGGACGACGAGCGGGCGCTGAAGAGCCTCGGTTACGAATGAGCGCCGTCCGCCGGGCCGCCCCAAGGACGGCGCAACCAGCAACATGGAACGAGCGTAGCTCGCGAACAAGCGTCACCCCCTTCCTCGGGAAGGGGGATGGGGGGAAGGTAATCCAGTGAGCGGCACGGCAAGGGGCAGGGTGGACGGGGAGGCGGCCTTTGTCCTGCACACCTATCCCTTCCGCGAAACCAGCTTGATCGTCGAAGCCTTCAGCCGGGATCATGGCCGGGTGGCGCTGGTTGCGCGCGGCGCCCGCCGGCCGCGTTCCGCCATGCGTGGTCTTCTGATGGCCTTCCAGCCGATTGAACTTGGCTGGTTCGGCCACGGGGAAATGCGTACCCTGGCCAAGGTCGAATGGGGCGGCGGTCAGCCGCTGCTGCGGGCGCAGGCCCTCATCCTCGGCTACTACATGAACGAGCTGCTGCTCAAGCTGATGCCGCGCGACGACGCCCATCCGGCCTTGTACCAGGCCTATGCCGAGGCCGTGCACGCCCTGGCGATCGGCGAGGACAGCCAGGCTTCGCTGCGGCGATTCGAAAAGACGCTGCTGAAAGAACTGGGCTACGGCCTGACGCTGGATCGCGAGGCGGAAAGCGGCCGGCCGGTAGACCCGCTCAAGCGATATGCTTACATTGTCGAGCGGGGGCCGGTCCCTGTGAACGGGAACGAGCACGAAACGGAATCCTTTTCAGGAAAGGCCCTGCTGGCCATGGCGCAGGACGATTTCAGCGAAGCCGAAACGCTCGCACAGGCCAAGCAGTTGATGCGCACCCTGATCCACCATTACCTTGGCGGCCAGCGTCTCAGCTCGCGCCGCGTTTTCATGGAGTTGCAGGAACTGTGAGCATGGCAAAACCGACCGCAGGAAGTGCAAAGCCTACCGGGATGATCGAACTCGGCGTCAATATCGACCACGTGGCGACCTTGCGCCAGGCGCGCGGCACCGATTACCCCGATCCCGTTCGTGCGGCCCTGCTGGCCGAGGAGAGCGGGGCGGATCTGATCACCCTGCACCTGCGGGAGGATCGCCGCCATATCCAGGACCGCGATGTCGAGATCCTGCGGAGCCGGCTGCGCACGCGCATGAACCTCGAAGCTGCCGTCACCGACGAGATGGTGGCCTTCGCCCTGCGCATTTGTCCGCAGGACGTCTGCTTCGTGCCGGAACGGCGGCAGGAACTGACCACCGAAGGCGGCCTCGACGTGGCGGGGCGCTTCGAGCGCGTCAATGCCGCCTGCAAGGCGGCGACTGCGGCCGGCATCCGGGTGTCGCTCTTCATCGACGCTGACACAGCCCAGATCGACGCCGCCAAAGCCTGCGGCGTGCCGGCCATCGAGATCCACACCGGCCGCTATGCCGAAGCCGAAGGCCCGGCGCAACTGGAAGAACTCGAACGCGTCGCCACGGCCGCGCGCTACGCGCACAAGCTGGGCTTCAAGGTGAATGCCGGCCACGGACTGCACTACGAAAACGTCAAGCCGATGGCCGCCATCCGCGAGATCGTCGAGTTGAACATCGGCCACGCCATCGTCGCCGAGGCCGTCTTCTGCGGCTGGCAGGAAGCGGTGCGTCGCATGAAGCAGCTGATGCTGGAGGCGCGCCGGTGATCCATGGCGTCGGCACCGACATCGTCGACATCGCGCGCATCGAGCGGATGCTGAATGAGCACGGCGAGCGCACTGTCGAAAAGCTGCTGGCGCCTTCCGAGATGGGCCGATACCGCGAGGCCGCCAAGCCGGCCGCCTGGCTCGCCAAACGCTTTGCCGCCAAGGAGGCCTTGGGCAAGGCCCTCGGCCTGGGCCTGCGCGATCCGGCCACGCTGCACAACATTGCGGTGGTCAGCGATGGCATCGGCCGGCCGAGCTTCGAATACGCGCCGCTGCTGGCGGACTGGCTGACAGAACGGGGGTTGCGGGCCCACCTCAGTCTGAGCGACGAAACCGGCACCGCCCTGGCCTTCGTCGTGGTGGAGCAGGAGGACAAGGCATGACTATTTCCATTCCCCTCGGCCCGCTCATGCTCGACATCGAGGGTCCGCGCCTGAGTGCGGAGGAGCGCGAACTCCTGCTGCATCCTCTCGTCGGCGGGATCATCCTGTTCAAGCGCAATTTCGAGTCGCTCGCCGTGTTGCGGGAGCTGACTTTCGAAATTCACGCCCTGCGCCAGCCGCCGCTGCTGATCGCCATCGACCACGAAGGCGGCCGCGTGCAGCGCTTCCGCCATGGATTCACCGTGCTGCCGCCAATGGGCGCGATCGGCGCGCTGTGGGACAGCGATCCCGCACGCGCCCTGGAAACGGCTTCGGCCGCCGGCTATGTGCTGGCCGCCGAGTTGCGCGCCTGCGGCATCGACCTCAGCTTCACGCCGGTGCTCGATCTCGACTACGGCTCCAGCGCAATCATCGGCACTCGCGCCTTCCATCGCGACCCCGCCGTGGTGACGGCGCTCGCAGGTGCTTTGAATGCCGGCTTGCGCCGCGCCGGCATGGCCAACGTCGGCAAGCATTTTCCCGGCCACGGCTTCGTTGTTGCCGACTCGCACCTGACCATACCGGTCGATGACCGGCCGGTCTCGGCGTTGTATGCGGATTTCTCGCCTTACCGCGCACACCGCAAGATGGACCTGGCCGCCGTCATGCCGGCGCATGTCATCTACGAACACCTCGATCCCAACCCGGCCGGCTTCTCTTCCTACTGGCTGCGCTACGTGCTGCGCGGCGAACTCGGTTTCGACGGCGTGATTTTCAGCGACGATCTGTCGATGGAGGGCGCCAGTTTCGCCGGCGGCTTCGTCGAGCGGGCGAAAGCCGCCCTGGAAGCCGGTTGCGACATGGTGCTGGTGTGCAACAATCCCGTCGCTGCACGACAGTTGTTGCGGGAATGGCAGCCCGATGTCGATCCCGCTTCCGCGCGCCGCTTGCAGGCGATGCTGCCGACGACGCCGGCACTCGAAACCGAAGCATTGCAGTCGCAGCCTGCCTATCAGGCCGCCCTCAAAATGCTCGAAGCGGTGGCGGTGTAAGCCATGCGGGCGCCGCAGACTTCGTTGCTCGAATGCCGCGCCTGTCCGCGCCTGGCGGATTTTCTGGACGATTGCCGCCGCGCAAAGCCAGGCTATCACGCTCGCCCCGTGGAGCCCTTCGGCGACACCAAGGCGACGCTGCTCATCGTCGGGCTGGCGCCCGGCTATCACGGGGCCAACCGCACTGGACGTCCCTTCACCGGCGATTACGCCGGCGTGCTGCTGTATTCCACGCTGCATCGATTCGGCTTCGCCAGCCGGCCGCAATCCGTTTCGGCCGGCGACGGGCTGCAACTCATTGATTGCCGCATCACCAACGCCGTGAAATGCGTACCGCCGGAGAACAAGCCGGAAACGGGCGAGATCAAGGTCTGCAACCGCTATCTGGCGAACGAGCTGGCGGCGGCGCCCGAGGCGCGCATCCTCCTCGCCCTCGGCCTCGTCGCGCACAACGCCGTGCTGCAGGCACTGACTTTGCAGCGCAGCGCCTTCAAGTTCGCCCACAACGCCCGCCATGTCCTGCCGGACGGGCGCATCCTCCACGACAGCTATCACTGCAGCCGCTACAACACGCAGACCAAACGGCTGACCGAGGCGGCCTTCCACGCCGTCTTCGATGCCATACTCGCCGATCTGAAGCATTGACATGTTCGACAGCAAGGCCCTGATCCGTTCCCTGCCCGAGGAACCCGGGGTCTATCGCATGCTCGACGCCGACGGCCAGGTGCTCTACGTCGGCAAGGCCAAGGCCCTGAAGAAGCGCGTCGCCTCCTACTTCCAGAAAACCAGCCTGAGCCCGCGCATCCGCCTCATGGTGGGGCAGGTGGCCAGCGTCGAGGTGACCGCCACCCGCTCCGAGGCCGAGGCGCTGATCCTCGAGAACAACCTCATCAAGCGCCTGACGCCGAAGTTCAACATCCTTTTTCGCGACGACAAGTCCTATCCCTACATCGAACTGTCGGCAGACGCCGCCCCGCGCATCGCCTTCCATCGCGGCAGCTTCGACAAGGGCGCGCACTATTTCGGCCCGTTTCCCAATTCCCAGGCGGTGCGCGAGAGCATCCACCTCCTGCAGCGTGTCTTCCTGCTGCGCACCTGCGAGAACCCGGTGTACCAGAACCGCTCGCGCCCCTGCCTGCTGCACCAGATCCGCCGCTGCAGCGCGCCCTGCGTCGGGCTGATCTCCGCCGCCGACTACGCAGCAGACGTGCGCCTGGCCGAGTTGTTCCTCAAGGGCCGCCACGGCGAAGTCGTCGACCGCCTCACCGAGGCCATGCAGGCCGAGGCGGACCGCCTGCAATACGAAAAGGCGGCGGCGCTGCGCGACCAGATCCGCTCGCTGCAGAACGTGCTGCATCGGCAATATGTCGAGAGCGCGCGGGAGGACGACGTCGACATCGTCGCTGCCGTGGCGGAGCGCGGCCTGCTGGTCATCAACCACGCCATGGTGCGCGGCGGGCGGCATCTCGGCGACAAGGCGCACTTTCCGCAGAATGCCCAGGAATGCGCGCCGGAAGACGCCCTGCAGGCCTTCCTCGAGCAGCATTTCGCCGATCATCCGGCGCCGCCGCGCATCCTGCTCAACCTGGAAGTGCAGGGCGACTGCGAAGCCACGCTGGCCCTGGCAGCCGGCCATGCGGTGTCCCTGCAGCGGCCGCGCAACGAAATGGAACGCGCCTGGCTTGAGATGGCAGAACGCAATGCCCGACACGCCATCGAGGCGCAGGCCATGCAGAAATCCAACGCCGAGGGACGGCTGGAGCGCCTGCGCGAGGTGCTCGGCGCCAGCGAGACGCTGCACCGCATCGAGTGCTTCGACATCAGCCACACCATGGGGGAGGCCACGGTCGCCTCCTGCGTGATCTGCGTCGACGGCGCGATGAAGAACGGCGAATACCGGCGCTACAACATCGCCGGCATCACGCCCGGCGATGACTACGCCGCCATGCGCCAGGCGCTGACGCGACGCTACGAGAAAGTCGCCGCCGGGGAGGGTGTCCGCCCCGACCTGATCCTCATCGACGGCGGCAAGGGGCAGGTCGGCGTCGCCCGAGAAGTGCTCGCCGAACTGGGCCTGTCCGATCTGCCCGCGGTCGGCGTGGCCAAGGGCGAGGAACGCAAGCCCGGACTGGAATCCCTGCTGCTGCCGGATGTCGACGAACCGCTGAATTTGCAGCCCAACGATCCTGCCCTGCATCTCATCCAGCAGATCCGCGACGAAGCCCACCGCTTCGCCATCGCCGGGCATCGCGCCCGCCGCGCCAAAGCCCGCAACCGCTCCACCCTGGAGGACATTCCCGGCGTCGGCCCGGCCAAACGCAAGCGGCTATTGGCGCAGTTCGGCGGCTTGCAGGGCGTGCGCGCCGCAACCGTGGAGGATTTGTGTCGTGTTGAAGGTGTCAGCCGCAAACTGGCCGAACAGATTTACAATGAGCTGCATTGATTGCACAACAACAAAGATGCCGCTGAACATACCCAACCTGCTGACCTGGGGTCGCATCCTCCTCATCCCGCTCTTCGTCGGCGTCTTCTACGCTCCGCACGACTGGCTGACGCCGCACGAACAGAATCTGGCGGCAACCATCATTTTCGTCGCCGCCGCCATCACCGACTGGCTCGACGGCTATCTCGCTCGCGTCCTGCAGCAGTCCACCGCCTTCGGCGCCTTCCTCGATCCGGTGGCGGATAAATTGATGGTGGCCGCGGCGCTGATCATCCTGGTGCAACTCGACCGGACCGACACCATTGTCGCCTTCATCATCATCGGCCGGGAGATCACCATTTCCGCCCTGCGCGAGTGGATGGCCAAGATCGGCGCCGCGCGCAGCGTGGCCGTCTCCTTCCTGGGCAAGGTGAAGACCACCAGCCAGATGATCGCCATCCCGATGCTGCTCTATCACGACCCCTTGTTCTCGTTCTTTGACCCGCAGTGGGTCGGCACCTGGCTGATTTATGTGGCCGCGCTGCTCACGTTATGGTCGATGGGTTACTACTTGCGAATGGCATGGCCGCACATAGCGGAAAAGACGTGAGTACAGAGGCGAACAAAGGGCTCGCAAAGGGGCGTAGAAGCTTGACACTGAGGGCGGCGTCGCTATAATGCACGCCTGTTCCGCGGGAATAGCTCAGTTGGTAGAGCGCAACCTTGCCAAGGTTGAGGTCGGGAGTTCGAGACTCCTTTCCCGCTCCAGATTCCTGGGGAAAGCGTAGAGCACTGCGTTTTCCCCTTTTAGTTTCAAGCGCCCGGACACCCGCGGCGGGGTAGCAAAGTGGTTATGCAGCGGCCTGCAAAGCCGTCTACGCCGGTTCGATTCCGACCCCCGCCTCCACCCTTTTTCGTTTCAAGCCACATCCTCGCCCGGATGGCGAAATTGGTAGACGCAAGGGACTTAAAATCCCTCGACTGGAAACGGTCATGCCGGTTCGATTCCGGCTCCGGGCACCATCAAATCAAATAGTTAAGAGATGTTCTGGCGATGCCCGGGGCGAAGCTGCGCTCAGGCCTCGTACTTGAACGACATCGACACGCGTGCGCGGTAGGCGGTCACCTTGCCGTTCTCGATCTTCATGTCCAGCTTGGTGATTTCGGCCACGCGCAGGTCGCGCAGGGTCTTGGCGGCCGCTGCGACGGCGGAGCTGGCTGCATCCTCCCAGGATTTCGGGCTGGAGCCGACAACCTCGACGATCTTGTAGACGGTATCTGAGGATTTCTTCGAAGCTTTCTTGGCCATTTCAAGTCTCCTGGTTTGACGTTGTTGTGATGATCCGGCGACGTGCGGATCGTTGCCCATCATAGCTCTTTTACGAGGGGGCCGTCAGAGGCTGTCAGCGGGTGAGTGGAAAGTCAGTCGCTGGAATACGGCGAGTTGGTCAGGGTCCCATGCAGCCGCGCCCGCGATCCTTGAAGGAACAGATCGTCTCCTGGATGTGCCCGGCGTAGTGCTGCTCGAAGAACTGAGCGCCTGGGCGGCGCCCTTCGACCGCCTGGCGCCGTGGGCGCGGCTTCCAGGCCATTTCCCTTGCTATTGAGGGAGTATTCAACTACGAAGTGCGACCAATATTGGCAAGCGGTTGATTGAGGGATAATCCCAGCCTGGGACAATGTGCAGGAGAAAATCGATGCGAATGCTTTTCCTGATGCTGCTTGCACTGGCGCCCTGTGCTTTGGCACAGAAGGGGCAGAACCAACCGGCGGTGAATATTCCGAACCAGCCGCTCAACCTGCCCGCGAGAATCGCTCCGGGCATCGACCAGCCTGGCGGCGCATTGCCGGGCACAGCCGGAACCGAAGTAAATCAGCTCAACTTGCGCGCCATGCCCGTGGAGGACGCGGTCGTGATGATATTCATGCTCATTACGGCCGATGCGCATGAGGATCTCGAGGACATGCTGGAGGAGATGGCGGATACGCGCGAGGAACGGGAGGCGCTACGCCGCAAGTACAGGCAGGCACGCCAGGAAGCCCGCGAGCACGAACGCGAACTGCGTGAGCAAAGGCGTGCCATGCGGCACCAGATGCGGGACGAGGCGCGTGAAAAACGCGAGGAACAGCGTGAAAAGCTGCGCGAGGCGCGGGAGATAGCCCGGGAGGAGGCCCGCGACCGGCGCGAGCAGATGCGGGAAAAACGCGCGGCGCTGCGCAAGGAGATGCGGGATGCACGCCGCAAGAAGCGCGAGGCCTTGCACGTTTATTACGAGGCGCGCGCGCGGCAGGGCCTCCTTGCTGCCGGTCTGGTCAGCAGCGTAGTGGATCAGTTCAACGCCCCGGACGGGCCGCAGCCCCGGCGTGTCGACATCCTGCTCGACCAGATCGACGCGCAGGTTGGCAAGCTGAAAACTCCTCCGCCGGATACCTTGGCGGACGAGAAAGACACGCGCAATTCCGAGCTGTTTGCGGCGCATCTGAACGAGCTGCGCGGCGTGTGGAGAGAATTCGTTGCTGCTACTGGTAGCCGTACCGCGCAACTGCCGGGCAGTCAGGCTAACCGAAAAGCATCCCCTAACCCGGAGAACTGGATCGAGCCGGACTTGCCTGCCGGCAAGAGTTCTGTTTTCTCGGACATGAGGGATGATCTTCGGAATAACGATCAAACTGAGAAGACGTCAGATGGAAAAGGCTCGACGCAAGACCCCACCGAGGGCGAAGACAAACCCTCGACGCCCTCACATTAACCTGATTAGCAAGGTGCCTCAGCCATCCGGATATTCGATTCGGTCCTTGGTGCGGTAGTGACAGCGGCGCGGACGAGTCGTTGGAGGATGGTGCTGAGGTTGAAACGGCGGTTGAAGCGATACTGAACCTCGGCCAAATA
>CAMTUN010000025.1:0-41412 GCA_947084915.1 uncultured beta proteobacterium
CCGTCACCACGCTGTTGTTCGAATGCAGGTCAATTCCGCTATATTTCATCTCCGGCCTCCTTGGGTTATTGCAAGTTCGCAAACTCACTTTAACCCCGCCGCCTCACCGCGGTGGGAGGCCGGCTAGATGATTTTCAGACCCTAAGGCAACGCGGCCTCCGCAGGAAACGGTTACTTCTCGGCGGTCGCCGTTGCGGGCGCGGGGGCTGCAGGGGCCGTGCTGGACGGGACGGCGGTCTTGCTGCCAGGCTTGCCGAATTCGCTCATGGCGTCGCCGCGCAACTCCAGCGCGAAGGTCATGAATATCAGGCCGCCGATGAAAAACGCCAGCAGGGCGTAAATCCACCAGTCGGCAAGGTAGTGCTTCGGGTGCTTGTCCTCGGCCGTCTGGGGATTGGCGCGCACGATGGGTTGTTTGCTCATGATTCCTCCTTCAGATTCGTTTGCGGCTTGCTGTGTCTGGCCGGACGGGTGGCCTCATTGGGTCGTATCGTCGCGGCGAGCTTGTCCAGCACGCCATTCACGTATTTGTGGCCGTCCGTGCCGCCGTAGCTCTTGGCCAGCTCAATGGCCTCGTTGATCACCACCTTGTAGGGCGCCTCGAGGTGCTGCTTCAGTTCAAAGGCGGCAAGCAGCAATATGGCACGCTCGACGGGCGAGAGCTCGGCGTAGGGGCGGTCCAGCTGCGGCTCGATGAGCGCCTGCAGTTCCGCCGCGTCAGCCATCGCGCCGTGCAGCAGCATGTCGAACAGGGCGCGGTCGACTTTCTCGAAGCCGCCGGCGCCGGCCAGGTGCGCCTCGATGGCGGGCAGGTCGTTGCCGCTCAACTGCCACTGGTAGAGGCCCTGCAGGGCGAATTCGCGGGCGCGGCGGCGCGGAGATTTCATTTGCGGATGAATTTCTGCAAGTTCGCCATTTCGACTGCGGCCTGGCCGGCCTCCCCGCCCTTCTGCACCATGCGCGCCAGCGCCTGGTCGTCGTCCTCTGTGGTGAGCACGCCATTGGCGATCGGCACGCCGGTGGCGAGCTGGACGTCGGTGATGCCGCGCGCCGATTCGTTGGAGACGATCTCGAAATGGTAGGTTTCGCCGCGAATGACGCAGCCGAGCGCCACCAGTGCATCGAAGCGGCCGCTTTGCGCCATCGTTTGCAGCACCAGCGGCAGTTCCAGCGCGCCCGGCGCAGTGACGATCTGCATGTCGGCGGCGCGCACGCCGAGGCGCTTCAGTTCCGCCGTGCAGCCGCCGAGCAGGCCCTCGCTGACGTCGATGTTGAAACGGCTAAAGGCGATGCCGATGCGCAGGCCTGCGCCGGACAGGTTCGGGTCGAATTCCTCGATGTCGTCGTAGCGTCCCATGGTCTCGTCAGCCTTTCGGTTCCTCGGGGGTCAGGTAGCCGGTGACTTCCAGCTGGAAGCCCGCCATGCTCGGCATTTTGCGCGGACTGGCGAGCAGGCGCATCTTGCGCACGTTCAGGTCGCGCAGGATCTGCGCGCCGATGCCGTACAGGCGCGGGTCCCACTTGGCCGCGGGGCGCGTCGCATCGCCTTCGTCCTGCAGGGCGGCGAGCAGGTCGGGTGTCGAACTGGCGCGGCGCAGCAGCACGATGACGCCGCTGCCATGGGCGGCGATGGTGCGCATGGCACGGTCCACGCTGAAACTGTGGCGCCCGCTCTGGCAGTCGAGGAAGTCCAGCACGGTGATCGGCTCGTGCACGCGCACGAGGATTTCCTCGTCTTCGCGGATCACGCCCTTCACCAGGGCGAGGTGCACCTCGCCGCTGGTTTTGTCGCGGTAGGCGACCAGGCGGAAGCTGCCATGGCCGCAGACCACTTCCTTGTCGGCGACGCGCTCGACCAGGGTCTCGGTCTCGTTGCGGTAATGAATCAGGTCGGCGATGGCGCCGATCTTCAGGCCGTGCACCTTGGCGAATTCGACCAGGTCGGGCAGCCGTGCCATGGCGCCGTCGTCCTTGAGTATCTCGCAGATCACCGCGGCAGGCTCGCAGCCCGCCAGCTGGGACAGGTCGCAGCCCGCCTCGGTGTGGCCGGCGCGCACCAGCACGCCGCCGTTTTGCGCCATGAGCGGGAAGATGTGGCCGGGCTGGACGATGTCGGCGGGCCGGGCGTTCTTCGCCGCCGCCGCCTGCACCGTGCGTGAGCGATCCTGTGCCGAGATGCCCGTGGTCACGCCCTCGGCCGCCTCGATCGACAGCGTGAAGGCGGTGCCGTGCGGCGAGCGGTTGTCGCGCACCATCAGCGGCAGATTGAGCTGGCGGCAGCGCGCCTCGGTCAGCGTCAGGCAGATCAGGCCGCGGCCGTGCTTGGCCATGAAGTTGATCGCCTCCGGCGTGACGTGCTCGGCGGCCAGCACGAGGTCGCCCTCGTTCTCGCGGTCCTCCTCGTCGACCAGCACGACCATGCGGCCGGCGCGGATGTCGGCAATGATGTCCTGAATGGGGGATAGGGCGGTCATGCTTGTACCTCTGCGCTCATCATGCGCTCGATGTAGCGGGCGACCAGGTCGATTTCGAGATTGACCCGGCTGCCGGCCTTCAGGCGCTTGAGCGTGGTGACCGCAACCGTGTGCGGGATCAGATTGATCGAAAAGTCAGTTCCCTCGACACGGTTGACCGTCAGGCTGACGCCGTTGACCGTGACCGAGCCCTTGCGCGCGATGTACTTCGCCAGCGGCTGCGGCGCACGGATGACCAGTTCGTGGCTCTCGCCGACCGGCGCGAACTTCAGCACTTCGCCGACGCCGTCGACATGGCCCGTGACCAGGTGCCCGCCGAGGCGGTCGGCCAGGCGCAGGGCCTTTTCCAGGTTGACCTCGCCCTGCGCGTCGAGTCCGACCGTGCAGTCCAGCGTCTCGCGCGAGACATCCACCTTGTAGGATGGGTTGTCAGAGGCGCCCGCCTTCTCGATGACGGTCAGGCAAACGCCTTCGTGCGCGATCGAGTCGCCGACGGCGACGTCGGACAGGTCGAGCCCGGGCGCCTCGACGGTCAGGCGCAGGCCTTTTTCAAGGGGCTGCAGATGGGTGATCCTGCCGGTGGCGGCGACGATTCCAGAGAACACGGGGTGCGTTGCGGAAATATTAGGGGAAACGGATTTTACCCGTGATCCGCCCGCCGGTGTTTGAGGGGCATCAACCGCCCAGTGCAGTGTTCAGCGCCTTGAGGAAGTCGTCCGCCGGCTGGTAGCCGACGACGCGCAGGCCCTGGCGCTCCTGGCCCTGGCGGTCGAAGAAGATGATGCCGGGCGGGCCGAACAGGCTGAAGCGCTTGAGGAGCGCCTTGTCCTCGTCCGTGTTGGCAGTGACGTCCACCTGCAGCAGGATCATCTGGCGCATCTTCGCCGCGACGCGGGCGTCCGAGAAGGTGTACTTCTCCATCTCCTTGCAGGAGACGCACCAGTCGGCGTAGAAATCCAGCATCACCGGGCGGTTCGCATCCTTCAGGCGCGCGTCCAGTTCCGCCGACGTCTTGACGCGTTCGAAGGCGACATGCTCGGCCTGCGTCGCCGCCGCGCCGCGCAGGAAGCCGAAAGGCTGCAGCGGGTCGCGGCTGCCGCCCAGCGCGCCGACCACCAGCGAAGCGCCGACGAGCAGCAGCACCATGCCGACACCTTTCCAGAAGCGCGCCGCGTTGTGCGCGTGCGGCGGCAGCGGGTCGATGGCGCGCAGGAACATTGCCGTGCCGATGGCCAGCGCGCCCCAGGCCAGCAGGTGCACCCACGCCGGGATCACCGGTGAAACCAGCCAGATGGCCAGGCCGAGCAGCATGACGCCGAAGAACTTCTTCACGGAATCCATCCACGGGCCGGCATGCGGCAGCAGCGAGCGCGTCGACACGCCGACGATCACCAGCGGCACGCCCTTGCCCAGCGCCATGGCGAACAGCGCCGCGCCGCCGAGCACGGCGTCGCGCGTCTGCGCGATGTAGAGCAGTGCGCCGGCCAGCGGCGCCGCCACGCAGGGCCCGACGATGAGGGCCGAGAGCGCGCCCATGGCGGCCACGCCGTGCAGCGAGCCGCCCTTGACGCGGCCGGATTCCTCCGACAGCTTGCTCTGCAGGAAGGCCGGCATCTGCAGTTCGTAGAAACCGAACATCGACAGCGACAGCACGACGAACACGAGGGCGAAACCGCCCAGCACCCAGACGTTCTGCAGCGCGGCCGACAGCATCGAGCCGGACAGGCCGGCGGCTACGCCGGCGGCGGCATAGGTCACGGCCATGCCCAGCACGTAGGCCATCGAGAGCACGAAGGCGCGGCGCTTGGTGATGTGATGGCCATGGCCGACGATGATGCCGGAGAGGATCGGGTACATCGGGAACACGCAGGGCGTCAGCGCCAGCAGGATGCCGGCGCCGAAGAAGGTGGTGAGGATGAGCCAGAAGCCGGCGTTTTTCAGCAGGCCGGCCAGTTGCGAGGACTCGTCCTCCGGGGTGGCGGGCGCGGCTTCGGTCGGCGCGCTTGCTGTTGCGGCGGGCGTACCCCAAGAGTACTTCTTCAGGGCGGCTTCGCCCGCCCTTCCGGGCGCCATGCTCATCGCAGTCAGTTGCACCTGCAGCGTCTGCGGGTTGGGCGGGTAGCACACGCCGATGTCCGCGCAACCCTGGGAAGTCGCCTTCAGCGTGACGGCGTCGAGCCCGGCCGGCGCCGTGAAGGGCAGGCGGATGACGACCTGCTTGCGGTAGGTTTCGACGTCGCCGAAGAACTCGTCCTTCTTGACCTTGCCCGGCGGCATCTGCGGCGCGCCGGCCTGCACCTCGGCCGGCTCCAGCGCGAAGCGGAACTTGTCGCGGTACATGTAGTAGCCGTTGGCGATGTCGTAACGCACCTCCAGCGTGCCGGCATCGAGGACGCGGGCGGAGAGGCGGAAGGCCTTGTCGACTTCCAGCAATTCCTCTGCGGCGGAGGCGGAAAACGGCAGGCAGGACAGGCCCAGGGCGAGCAGCAATAACAGTCGGCGGATCATGTGGTCTTTATTGTGCGGCGGTCGCGGCCGCCACCCAGAGCAGGTAGTCGGGCAATCCCCTGTCGATTCGGACAGCCACGATCTCCGGAAGTTCGTAGGGATGGTAGGCGCGGATCGCCTCTTCCAGCGCGGCGTAGCGTGCCGTGCTGGTCTTGATCAGCAACGGCACCTCCTCGGCGTCCTCGACCTTGCCCTCCCAGCGGAACACCGAATGGCAAGGGGCGAGGATGTTCACGCAGGCGGCGACGCGCTGCTCGACCAACTGCGTGGCGAGGACCCGCGCGCTTTCCGTGTCGGGCAGGGTGGTGATGACGAGAAGCGTATCCATAGAGTGGATTTTACTGTAGGTCGGCCTTCAGGCCGACAAGATCGGCGATCAGCTGCTGCCGTCGGGCTGAAGCCCGACTTACGTTTATTTCAACAGCCGCCGCCGTGCCAGGCCGAGGGCCAGCCAGAAGGCGGCCAAGGCATAGCCGGCCAGCACGGCGACGTGCAGCCACGCCTGCGCCGGCGCCTCGCCGAAGAAGAGCGGCCGCGTCAGCTTCACTGCGTGCGACAGTGGCAGCAACGACGACAGCGCCTGGAAGGCGGCGGGCAGTTGTTCGACCGGGAAGAACACGCCGGAGAGCAGCGTCATCGGCGTGACGAACAGCGTGAAGTAATACATGAAGAAGTCAAAGTTGGGCGCCAGCGCGGTCATGACGAGGCCGAGCGCGGCGAAGGCCAGGCCCGCGAGGAAGATCAGCGGCAGCGCCCACAACGCCAGCGGCGAGTGCACCAGGCCGAGCACGGCGGCCACTGCCAGAATGGCCACACCCGAGAGGCAGGCCTTGCTCGCCGCCCACATCAGTTCGCCCAGTACCAGGTCGTCGAGCGACACCGGCGCGTTGAGGATGGCCTCCCAGGTGCGCTGCACCTGCATGCGCGAGAAGGCCGAGTAGAGCGTCTCGAAAGTGGCGCTGTTCATGGTCGAGAAGCACACCGCGCCGGCGGCGAGGAAGGCGATGTAGGGCACGCCACCCACTTCCGGCAGCAGCGTGCCGATGCCGTAGCCGAGGCCCAGCATGTAGACCATCGGATCGGCCAGGTTGCCGAGGATGGACGGGATGGCCAGCTTGCGCCAGACGAGGAAGTTGCGCCGCCACACCGGGATGAAGCGCAGGCTGAGTGCGGGCGGGCGGAAGTAATTCATGCTTCGACGTCCTGTAGGAGCGGCGTCCACGCCGCGAAAGCCAGAGTCAAATCCACTTCGCATCCCATAGTGAATAGTCGGCAATGTGCACCACCAGCCCGGCGCGAACCGGATTGGCGACGACATAACGTGCCACATGAATCAAATCTTCCTCCTTGCTCGGAAACACGGCCTCTGCGAAGGTTGCCGCTCTGTCCTTTCGCGGCGTGGACGCCGCTCCCACAGCCGGAATTGGCTTCAGTCACGCAGATCCCGTCCCGTCAGCTTGAGGAATACATCTTCCAGGTTCGCCGGGCGGTGCAGGTAGCGCAGGCCGCGCTGGCCGGCGAGGTGGCGCAGCAGCGGGCGCGCTTCCGTGAGGTAGCAGAAGGCTGTCTCGCCGGTGACTTCGACGCGCGTGGCGAACTGCGCCGCCTCGGCCATTGCCCACGCAGCAGCGCTCATTCCTCCGGGCTCGCCGTACACCTCGACCACCTCCGGCTCGATGTGCGCGGCGATCATCTCTCGCGGCGAACCTTCGGCGATGAAGCGGCCGCTGTCCATGATGGCGAGGCGGTGGCACAGGCGCTCCGCCTCGTCCATGAAATGCGTCGTCAGCAGCACCGTCTTGCCCTGCTGCAGAAGCTGCTTCAGACGCTCCCAGATGAGGTGGCGCGCTTGCGGGTCGAGGCCGGTGGTCGGTTCATCGAGGATCAGCAGGTCCGGGTCGTTTACCAGCGCGCGCGCCAGAGTGAGGCGGCGTTTCATGCCGCCCGACAGCGCGCTGATCTTCGCTTCGGCGCGACCGGCCAGCCCGGCAAAGTCGAGCAGGCGCGGGATGCGCGCACGCACCTCGCGCTCCGCCAGGCCGAAGTAGCGGCCATACACCAGCAGGTTTTCCGCCGCCGTGAAATCCGGATCGAGGTTGTCCATCTGCGGCACGATGCCGACGCGCATGCGCGCTTCGCGCGCGCGGGCGGGCACGGGCAGGCCCGACAGGCGGATCTCGCCCGCGTCCGGCGTGGTCAGGCCGAGGGCGCAACGCAAGGTCGTCGTCTTGCCGGCGCCGTTCGGGCCGAGCAAGCCGTAGCATTCCCCGGGCCGCAAGTCGAAAGTCAGCCCCCGCAGCACGGCGACGCCGTCGTAGGACTTGCGCAGCCCCGAGACGCTCAGTACCCCAGACCCCAGGGCGGGCACTGGTACCCCGGAAGCAAGGTCGGGCGCTAGGGTTTCCATTGCGCTTCGATGATGCGGCGGATGAGGTGCAGCCGGCGGTGGAAGAAGTGGTCGGCGCCGGGCACTACGTTGACTGCCAGGTCGAGCGGCTCGGCCCAGGCCAGCACATTGGCGAGCGGCACGGTTTCGTCCTGCGCGCCGTGGATCAAGATGGTGTCGGGTTCAACGGCTTCGGTGACGTAGCTGCGCGCGTCCTCGACGAATCCGGCGGCGGTGCCGACCAGCACCAGACGCCGCGCCGGGTCTTCGGCTTCGGCGAGGCGCTTGGCAAGGCGGGTAACCACATAGGCGCCGAAGGAGAAACCGCCGAGATAGAAGGGCAGGTTCCGTCCGAAACGCTCGCGGGCGTAGCCATGCACCGCGAGGAGGTCGTCAGTCTCGGCGATACCGTGGTCGTGTTCGCCCGCCGAGCCGGCGACGCCGCGGAAGTTCGGCCGCAGCGTGACGCAGCCCAGGTCGCGGAAAGCCTTCGCCAGCGTGGTGACCACCTTGTTGTCGGCGGCGCCACCGTAAAGGGGATGCGGATGGGCGATCAGCGCGATGCCAGTCGCGTGGTCATGCGGTTCGACGAACACTTCCAGCGCGCCCGCCGGTCCCTCGAGCAGGATGCGCTCGTGGCGTGACATCAATCGATTTTCAAGCGCTTGACGACGCGGCCGTTGACCAGGTGCTCCTCGACGATTTCGTCGATGTCGGTCTTGTCGACATAGGTGTACCAGACGCCCTCGGGGTAGACCACGACGACCGGGCCGTCGTCGCAGCGGTCGAGGCAGCCGGCGGAGTTGATGCGCACCTTGCCCTTGCCTTTCAGGCCGAGCGCAGCGACGCGGTCCTTGGCGTAGTCCTTCATGTCGCCGGCGCCTTTGCTGTTGCAGCAGGTGGCGCCGGGCTCGCGCTGGTTGCAGCAGAAGAAAACGTGGTATTTGAAATGATTCACAGTGATAGCCTTTCCCCCGCCCCCTTTCCCGAGGAAGGGGTGACGGTTGTTCGCCGCTGCGCGGCTCCATGTTGTTGACTGCGCCGTCCTTGGGACACCCCACACCCCTTCGGGTGGGCTTCGCGCAGGGTACTTCCTGCGGGGCGCGGTCCGGCGGACGACGCCTCTTCGTTTATATGTGGTCGGTGATTATCCCCCGGGATTTCCTTCGATCATAGTTCGTCGTACTTCAGCGCATTGCCGCGCGCCTTCTCCACCGGGTACTTCTGCGCATTCTTCGCGATCTTGTCCCGCGCGGCGGCGGCCAGATCGACATCCAGCGTGTCGGCCAGTTCCACCAGGTAGATCAGCACGTCGGCCAGTTCCTCGCGGATCTTTTCGCGCTTGCCGTCCTGCGGCGATCGACTTTGCTCCGGCGTCAGCCACTGGAAATGCTCGGCCAGTTCGGCCGCCTCGACGATCAGCGCCATCGCCAGGTTTTTCGGCGTGTGGTAGCGGTCCCACTCGCGCTCGCGCGTGAAGACGCGCAGGCGATCGCGCAATTCGATGAGGGGATCGGCGCTCACGGCTGGAATCCCGTCCATGTGGGAGCGGCGTCCACGCCGCGATTGCCGCCGCCGATATCGCGGCGTGGACGCCGCTTCCACAGACCTTCGATCATGCGTGTTCCTCCTGTCTCGGCCGCGGCAGCATCAGGAAAGGCAGCGCGGCGAAGGGCCACAAGCTGGACACCAGCTTGGTGAGCCCGTTGAAGTTGAGGAAGTGTCCCTGCTGCCAGACGGCCAGCGAGGCGGCGAGATACGGATTCTCCGGCGCCAGGTTCACCAGCGCCGTGGCGAACAGCAGGGCCAGTGCCGCCAGCATGCGCTGCGCCAGCGGCGGCAGGTGGGTTGCCGCCAGCAGCGCGACCATGCCCGCGGCGAGTCCCGTCATGTTCCCCGGCGTGATCCAGTGCGCGAATTGTGCGGCATTCACCAGCAGCGCGCTGGCGAAGGCCTTGACGAGCAGGGCCGGCAGCAGCAAGGCCAGCAGCAGCCGTCGCCGATGCAGGCGCAGCAGCGACCAGACGATGAGTCCGGCGGCCAGCGTGCCGGCCGCGGTCACGCCGGCCTCGATGACGAAGAAGCGCTGTGCCGAATAAGGTAGCGGTGACAGTTCGAGGAGCGCGCGCAGGTTGCCCGTGCCGAACAGCAGCAATTCCGGATTGAGCTGGGCGAGCAGCCACAGGCCGAGCAGCACCAGGCCGAAATCCGCCGCATGTCCTCTGACGACGAGTCGCGTGCGCAGACGGTGCAGGCGCCCACCGTCCACCAGCGCGCGACCCCAGTTCATGCCCGCCGCCGCGCCGATCAGCGCGCCGATGGCGTTGCAGGCCAGATCGATGTTGGAAGGCACGCGACTGGGCAGGAAGTTCTGCAGTGTTTCCAGCGCAAGGCTGAGGCCGCCGCCGGCCAGCGCGGCGAGCAGGGCCGCTGCCAGGATACCCAGTCTCGACTGCAGCGCCGGCACCATGAGAAAGCCGAGCGGCACATAGGCGAGGATGTTGGCGGCCAGATCGAAGCCGGTGTAGTAGCGCGGCCAGGCCGCCGCGAGATAGTCGAAGGGCGGCGCGCCGGTGTCCCGCCAGCCGGTGAAGGGATGCAGGCTGGCGTAGGCGATCAGCAGCGCGTAGGCGATGGCCAGGTAGCGCGCCAGCGGCGAAGCGGTGTTCATGGGTGGACAGGATAGCCGTTCCGCTCGCGGTCAGCGCTGTCCAGCACGGTCATCTCGATGGCGAAGAAGGCGACCAGCCAGAGCAGGGCGTCCCAGGCGTCGAGCCAGTCACCCTGCCAGGCCCACACGGCAACCAGAATGAGCAGAGCGCCGTATACGACACCCGTGGCGGCCATGAAATCTTTGCGGCGATGCAGGACAAGCTGCGGATAGCGGACTTCTCCCTCCAGCAGGACGACCACCGCGAGCCACAGCCAGGCATTCAGCGCATCCAGCCAGGCTTCCTCGAGCACATAGCCGACCGCGGCCGCCAGCACGGCGGCGCCGGCGATCAGGCGCGCGGCACGCAGCGCCGGCTGGCGCCAGCCGTCAAGCAGGACGCGACCGGCGGTCTCGAGCTCGAACAGCACGAGCAGCGCCAGCCAGGCTGCCGTGTCCAGGGTCTGCGTGGCGGTGCCGAAGAGGTGGAAAAGGACAAGGTTCGCCGCCAGCAGGGCGAATACGGCTGTCTTGAGGTGGCGGAATTGGTGGCGGAATTCGGGCATAACCCGCATGACAAACGCCGTCATTCCCGCGAAAGCGGGAATCCACGAAGCGTCTGGATTCCCGCTTTCGCGGGAATGACGCAGCAATGGTCTTTTGCATTCATGGCGGATGCGATCCGCATCAGTGCGCGTGGTTTGGCGCGCGGGCGATCCACTGCGGCAGCAGTGACCCTGCCAGCATGCCCGCCAGACTGGCCAGGAAACCGGCGAACTGGGGCGGAACATCGCTTTCCGGCGCAAAGATTTCGCAGCCGATCCACACGCTCAGTCCGGCCAGCGCGGCAAGGATCGCGCCCTGATTGCTGGCGCGGCGCCAGTACAAGCCGGCGGCGAGCGGCACGAAGGCGGCGACCAGGGTGATCTTGTAGGCGTTCTCCACCATCTTGTGGATGCTCTCGTCCGTGGTGAGGGCGTACGCCGTCACCAGCACGGTGAAGCCGAACACGACGAAGCGCGTCATGCGCAGCAGCTGGTCGTCGCTGACGTCCCGCATCATGCCGCGCAGGATGTTCTCGGAAAATATCACCGACGGCGCCAGCAGCGTGCCGCTGGCTGTGCTCATGATGACCGAGAGCAGGGCGCCGAAAAACACCACCTGCGCCAGCGGCGACATGTGGTCGAGGATCAGGCGGGGAAGGATGTGCTGCGGATCGACATCGATCAGGTGCTCGACCAGGGCCGGGTCGATCAGGGTCGCCGAGTAGGCGAGCATGAGAGGTATGAAGGCGAATATGAAATAGGCGCCGCCGCCAAGCACGGAACCCCAGACCGCGACCCGCTCGTTGCGGGAGGAGTTGGCACGCTGGAACACGTCCTGCTGCGGGATCGAACCGAAGCCCATGGTGATGAGCGCAGCGACGAAGCCGACGATGCCGATCCAGCTGGCCTCGGGCAGCACGGCGAACTTGCCGGCATCGGCCGCGTGCTGCACCACGTTGCCAAAGCCACCGGCCAGGTCGCCGGCGATCGTCATGATGTAGATCAGGCCGATGACGATGACGATCATCTGGATGAAGGTCGTGATCGCCACCGACCACATGCCGCCGAAAATCGTGTAGGTCAGCACCACGCCGGCGCCGATGAGCATGCCGGCGGTGGTGGAAATGGCATCCTGGGAGAGCAGGTTGAACACCAGGCCGAGGGCGGTGATCTGCGCCGACACCCAGCCCAAATAGGAAATCACGATGCACACGGCGGTGACCACTTCGACCAGGCGGCCGTAGCGCAGGCGGTAGTAGTCGCCGATGGTCAGCAGGTTGAGCCGGTACAGCGGCCGGGCGAAGAGCAGGCCGAAGAGGATCAGGCAGAGCGAGGCGCCGAGCGGATCCGACACCAGGCCGCGCATGCCCTCCTTGAGGAAGGTGGCCGAGATGCCGAGCACTGTTTCCGCGCCGAACCAGGTCGCAAAAACCATGGCGGTAACAATGTACAGCGGCAGGTTGCGCCCGGCGGAGATGTAGTCCCTGGCGTTGTGCACGCGGGTGGCGGCGACGAGGCCGATGGCAATCGATACGACGAGGTAGAGGGCGACGAAGGTGATCATCATGGCGGTCGTTCCTTCGGAGTACGGGGACGGCGCGGATTATAGCGAAATGAGCTGGACGACGAGAAGCGCGCCGAGTAGCGCCGCCGCCGTCCATAGCAGCCCGCTCTGCCGCTGCTGCCCGGCTTGCAGGCGGTCGATGTCTTTGCGCAGCGCGTTCAGCGGCTCGTCGGAGAGGGCGCGGTGCAGCAGGCGCGGCAGTTGCGGCAGCAGCAGTGCCCAGGTCGGCGCCTCGCGCTTCAGGTTGACGAAGAGGCCGCGCAGGCCGATGCGCTCCTGCATCCAGCGCTCGAGGAAGGGCTTGGCCGTCGTCCACAGGTCCAGTTCCGGATCGAGCTGTCGCCCGAGACCTTCGATGTTGAGCAGCGTTTTCTGCAGCATCACCAGTTGCGGCTGAATCTCGACGTTGAAGCGGCGCCCGGTCTGGAACAGGCGCAACAGCGTCTTGCCGAACGAGATGTCCTTCAGCGGCCGGTCGAACACCGGCTCGCACACGGCGCGGATGGCCGTTTCGAATTCGTCGATGCGCGTGTCCGCCGGCACCCAGCCGGCATCGATGTGCGCCTGCGCCACCGCCTTGTAGTCGCGGCGGAAGAAGCCGAGGAAATTCTGTGCCAGATAATTCTTGTCGACGTCGGTGAGCGTGCCCATGATGCCGAAGTCGAGGGCGACATATTGCCCGGCCGGTGTCACCAGGATGTTGCCCGGATGCATGTCGGCGTGGAAGAAGCCGTCGCGGAACACCTGCGTGAAGAAAATCTCGACGCCGGCGCGCGACAGCGCCTTGAGGTCGACACCGGCGGCCTGCAAGGCCTCGATCTGGCCGACCGGCGTGCCGTGCATGCGCTCCATCACCATCACCGAGGTCGAGCACCAGTCCCAGTACACCTCCGGCACGGCGAGCAGCGGCGAATGCAGGAAGTTGCGGCGCAGCTGGGAGCAGTTGGCGGCTTCGCGCATCAGATCCAGTTCGTCGCCGAGGTGCTTCTCGAATTCCGCCACCACTTCGCGCGGCTTCAGGCGCCGTCCGTCCGGCCACAGCGCCTCGATCAATCCTGCCGCCGCCTCCAGCAATCCGACGTCGTGGGCGATGACGCGCTCGATGTCCGGCCGCAGGATCTTTACCGCCACCTCCCTGCCGCCGGGCAGGGTGGCGAAGTGCACCTGCGCCACCGAGGCGCTGGCCACCGGCTCCGCCGCGAAGGCGTCGAACACCTGGCTGACCGGCTTGCCGAAGGCGCGCTCCAGCGCGGCTACAGCCTGGGCGGAGGGAAAGGGCGGCACGCGATCCTGCAGCCTGGCCAGTTCGTCGGCGATGTCGACCGGCAGCAGGTCGCGCCGCGTGGACAGCACCTGGCCGAACTTGACGAAAATCGGCCCCAGCGCCTCCAGCGCCAGGCGCAGCCGCTGCGCGCGCGGCGCTGACAGGTCGCGCCAGAAAAAGACAAAGCGCAGGACGCGCGCCAGCCATTCGGTCTGGACGTGGTCGAGCATCAGTTGGTCGAGGCCGAAGCGGATGCCGACGCTGACGATGCGGATGAGCCGGAAAAGTCGCAAGATGATTGTGCGTGGAGGAAAGCGCTGATTTTAACCACATTCTTGATTACCAATGAGCCTCAGCCGACTTTGCATAGGGTCTCCCCCTTTGTCCCACAGGGATTTCCTTCGGTCATAAAAGGGGGAACTACGGCTGAGTTTCGTGGGTAATCAGGACCACATTTGACTGGGCGCCGCGCGGCTCCATGGTGCACGGCGGGTATAATTCGCCCTTTCATGGATTCCCGACCGGTCGCAATGGCAGCAAAGGCAGCAGACATCCGATCCGAACTGACGGCCTTGCTGCGCGTTGCGCTCGCGAGTGTAGCGCCGGACAGCCGCAACACCCCCATTCTTCTGGAGCGCCCCAAGCAGGCCTCGCACGGCGACTTCGCCTGCAATCTTGCCCTGCAACTGGCCAAGCCGCTCAAGCTCAACCCGCGCGATATCGCCGGCCGGCTGCTGGCCGAACTGCCCAAGTCGCCGCTGCTGACGAAGGCCGAAGTGGCCGGCGCCGGCTTCATCAACTTCACGCTCGCGCCCGCGACCAAACTGCAGGTGGTGCGCGCGGTGCTGGAGCAAGGGAGCGATTTCGGCCGCAGCGAGCTGGGCGGCGGGGCCAAGGTGCAGGTCGAGTTCGTCTCGGCCAATCCGACCGGACCGCTGCACGTCGGCCACGGCCGCGGCGCCGCTTACGGCGCCAGCCTGGCCAGCCTGCTCGACTTCGCCGGCTTCAAGGTGGTGCGCGAGTTCTACGTCAACGACGCCGGCCGGCAGATGGACATCCTGGCGCTATCTACCTGGCTGCGCTACCTCGAGTTGTTTGGTGCGACGATCCCCTTCCCGAAAAACGCCTACCAGGGCGCCTACGTGCGCGACATGGCCGGCGCTATCCGCGCGGCGCACGGCGAGCGCTACGTGCGCGACGCGGCGCAAGTGACACGCGACGCGCCCGATGCGGAGACGGATGCCGAGGGGCGCCTCGATGCCCTCATCGCCAACGCCAAGCGCCTGCTCGGCGACGACTACGCCTACGTGCACAATTACGCGCTGACCGAACAGCTCGGCGACAGCCGCGACGACCTGGCGGAGTTCGGCGTGCATTTCGACAACTGGTTTTCCGAGCAGTCGCTGTTCGATACCGGGCTGGTGGACAAGGCCGTGGCGCTGCTCGAAGCGCGCGGGCACATTTACCTGCAGGACGGCGCGAAGTGGTTCCGCTCCACCGGGTTCGGCGACGAGAAGGACCGCGTCGTGCAGCGCGAGAACGGCTTGTTCACCTATTTCGCCTCCGACATCGCCTACCACCTCAACAAGTACGAGCGCGGCTTCGAGCGCATCATCGACATCTGGGGCGCCGACCACCACGGCTACATCCCGCGTGTGAAGGGCGCCCTCAAGGCGCTCGGCCTCGACGACAGCCGGCTGGAAGTGGCGCTGGTGCAGTTCGCCGTGCTCTACCGCAACGGCCAGAAGACCTCGATGAGCACGCGCTCGGGCGAGTTCGTCACCCTGCGCGAACTGCGCCGGGAAGTGGGCAACGATGCCTGCCGTTTTTTCTACGTGCTGCGCAAATCCGACCAGCACCTCGACTTCGACCTCGATCTGGCCAAATCTCAGAGCAACGAGAACCCGGTGTATTACATCCAGTACGCGCACGCCCGCGTCTGCTCCGTGCTGGCGCAGTGGGGTGGCGAGGAGGGCGAGCTGGCTGGCGCCCTGAAGGGTGGGCGAAGCCACCCTGAAGAAGTACTCTTGGGGTGCGCCGATCTGGCGCTGCTGGGCAACGAGCGCGAACTGGCATTGTGCGCGCGCCTGGCGGAATTCCCCGAAGCGGTGGAGAATGCCGCGCGGGATCATGCGCCGCACCTCATCGCCTTCTACCTGAAGGATTTGGCCGGCGAATTCCACAGTTACTATAATGCCGAGCGCTTCCTCGTCGAGGATGAGAATTTGCGCGATGCGCGCCTGGCGCTCTGTCTGTCGGTGCGCCAGGCCTTGCGCAACGGCCTGGCCATCATCGGCGTCAGCGCCCCGGAATCCATGTGAAAGTGGCCATGAAAACGAATTCAGTGAAGAACAGGCAGGCTGGCGGCACCATTCTCGGCATGTTCATCGGCCTGGTCGTCGGCGTCGTTGCCGCCGCCGGCGTCGTCTGGTACCTCAACAAGGCGCCGCTTCCTTTTTTGGATAAGGGCGACAAGGCCGCGTCCGACAAGGGCGGCGAGGCGAAGACGGAAACCGCCAAGCAGGCCGCCGCGCCGATGCTCCTGCCGGGCAAGCCCGGCGACAAGGTGGAGGAAAAGCCGCGCTTCGAGTTCTACAAAATCCTGCCCGGCGCCGACGCGCCGGCGCCCCAGACCGCGCCCGCGCCTGCCGCTGCCGCGCCGGCATCCGCGGCGGATGTGCTGTTTCTCCAGGCCGGCGCCTTCCAGAAGCCGGCCGACGCGGACAACCTCAAGGCCCGCCTTGCGTTAATGGGGGTGGAGGCCAGCGTGCAACAGGTGACTCTGCCCGAAAAAGGCGTCATGCACCGCGTGCGCATCGGCCCCTATGCCAACGTCGATGCGATGGCGACGACGCGCACCCTGCTGGCGCAGAACGGAATCCAGGCCAGCGTTGTCAGAGTCAAGGACGGCAAGGACGCCGCCGCGCAATAACTGACCCTGTGACCGACATTTAGGAGCGAACATGAAAATGAAGAAATGGATGGGCCTGCTGGGGCTTTCCCTGACCCTGCTGGCCGGCGGCGCTGCCGCCGAACTCAAGGTCGGACGCGACTACAAGCCGCTTGCCACGCCGCAGGCGGTGGAGACCGGCGCCAAGGTCGAGGTGATCGAGTTCTTCTGGTACGGCTGCTCGCACTGCTTCGACCTCGAGCCCTTCCTCAACAAGTGGATCGCCAAGCTGCCGGGCGACGTGGAGTTCCGCCGCATCCCGGCCATCCCCTCCGAGCGCTGGCTGCCCAACGCGCGCACTTTCTACACGCTGGAAGCCCTCAATCTGCTCGATCGGCTGCATGGCGAAGTGTTCGACGCCATCCACATCGACCGCGTGAATTTCAACGACGAGAAGATCCAGCTCGAATGGATGGAAAAGAAGGGCGTCGACAAGCGCAAGTTCGCCGAGGCCTGGAAATCCTTCTCGGTGCAGGGCAAGACCAAGCGCGCCGTCCAGCTCTCGCAGGCCTACGGGGTCAACAGCGTGCCGACGCTGGTGGTCGACGGCAAGTACATGACCGCCGTCTCCATGACCGGCAGCCCTGAAGGCCTGATGAAGGCCCTCGACGAGCTGATCGTCAAGGCGCGCGCCGAGCGCGGCGCGAAGAAGTAGCGCTCATCGCATTTGCAGGAGCGGCGTCCACGCCGCGATACGGCCGCACCCCAAGGGTATTTCCTGCGGGGCACAATCGCGGCGTGGACGCCGCTCCCACATGACAACCGTGCCATCCCCCCTCAAGGTCTTCATCACCGGCGCCTCCTCCGGCCTCGGCGCGGCGTTCGCCGCGCACTATGCCGGCCGCGGCGCGCAACTCGGCCTGGTGGCGCGCCGCGCCGAAGCCCTCGCCGAAGTGGCGCGCGGCCTGCCGGGCAATCCTGCTGTCTATCCCGCCGACGTTGCCGACGCGAAAGCCATGGCCGAGGCGGCGGCGGATTTCATGACGCGCTTCGGCGTGCCCGACATCGTCATCGCCAATGCCGGCATTTCCGTCGGCACGCTCACCGAGTACGCCGAGGACATCGCCGTGTTCGAGCGCGTCCTGCAAACCAATGTAGTGGGCCTCGCCGCCACCTTCCAGCCCTTCATCGAGCCCATGCGCAAAGCAGGGCGCGGACGCCTGGCCGGCATTTCCTCGGTGGCCGGCATGCGCGGGATTCCCGGCGCCGGCGCCTACAGCGCCTCCAAAGCTGCCGCCATCACCTACCTGGAAGCACTGCGTGTGGAACTGCGGTCGAGCGGGGTGAAAGTCGTCACCGTCTGCCCCGGCTATGTCGCCACGCCGCTGACGGCGGTGAACAAATACCGCATGCCCTTCATCCTGTCGGCCGACGTCGCGGCGCGGCGCATCGCCCGCGTCATCGACGCCGGCCGGGCCTATGCCGTCGTGCCCTGGCAGATGGCCCTCGTCGCGCGCCTCATGAAGCTGCTGCCCAACGCGGTGTACGACCGCCTCTTCAAACGCGCCGGCCGCAAGCCGCGCGGGCTGAAGCTCTAATTCCGAAAAAAATAGTCAGTCTCTGCGGGACGGCGCGGCTGGGTTTGCCGGTTGCCGCGTTTGCCCGCGCCTTCCAGCCGGCCGAGCGTGATCGGATACTCGCGCCGGATGCGGCTGCCCTCGACCACGCCCCAACCGGCCGCGGCGAGGGCGGGGTCGATGTGTTCGGCGCGGGTTTCGGCTTCGTTCATGCTTTCTTCAGGACATAGCGGCCGGTCTTGTTGCCGCCGACCTTTTCGACCACGCCGGCATCCAGCAGCGGGCGCAGCAAATCCATCGCACCTTGCCGCGACACGCCCAGCGCTGCCCATATCTCGGCCGGCGCCATACCGCCGTGATCACGCAACAGATGCAGCAGATGTTCCTGGCGCGGACGCAAAATCAGCTTCTCGGCGGAACCCACCTGCAAGGTTTGAATTCGCAGCCACACCCGTTCCAGCGTCTGGCGCAATCCCGCCGCGCAATACTCCAGCCATGCGCTCAAATCGTCCCCGGCCGCGCGCACGCCTTGCAACGCCGCATAGTAGGCGGGCCGATCCTCCCAGTAGTACTCGTCCACGGCAAAGATGTGATGCGTGTCGAAGCCGCGCCGGTAGAGTTCCCACAGCGCCAGCGCGCGCCCGGTACGGCCGTTGCCATCGGCGAAGGGATGGATAGCTTCGAAGCGGTAATGCAGGATCGCCGAACTCAGTACGGGCGACAGCTTTGCCGCCGCGCCATTCCACCATTCCAGCAGCTCGAACATCAGCCCCGAAACGGCATCCGGTGGCGGCGGACGGTATTGCCCGACGCGAACGTTGATCATCCGGTATTTCCCGGCTTCGCCCTGGTCCATTACCTCGCCGGCCAGAATTTGGTGCAGTTCGAGAATGTCCGTATGGCCGGTCTTCTTTTTGCCGGCATGCCTTTCCACGTAGCGCAGCCCGGCGAAATAATTGATCACCTCGCGCTTGGGCCGTGCGCCGGGCGTGGAAAGTTCCCGCCCTTCCTCCAGCGCACGCACCTGTTCGAGTGTCAGCGGGTTCCCCTCAATAGCGGTCGAGGCATGGACGTTGCGGGTGCGGGTGTCCTTTTGCAGGGCGGGAATCCAGGCCAGATCCACCACCGCGCTCTGGATGCGCTCGCGCAGTGCCGCCACCTGCTCGACTTCCGCCAGCAGGGCCGGGGTGATGGTGAACGAGGGAACATAGGCCATGACGACAGCCTAAGTTAAAGTCAAGTATCAGTCAAGTTTTGTGTCAAGCCGGTTTGAAAAGTCGGCACTGGCGGGACGGCGGGTGTAGTGCCTGAACTGAAAGCACCGGAGTCGAAATCTTCTTCATGTGGGAGCGGCGTCCACGCCGCGATTGTGCCCCGCAGGAAATACCCTTGGGGTGCAGCCGTCAATATCGCGGCGTGGACGCCGCTCCCGCAGGGCATTTATTCATAACCGGCCGCAAGCAGCACGAGCTGAAGCTGAAGGAAAAGTCAGTCGCCCGGATACGGCGAGTGTTGCCGTTATGGATAGCCCCCGATAGCAGAATTACTGCTATACTGCATTACATGAAAGCCACCATTACCGTATCCAGCCGCGGCATGGTCACGCTGCCCGCCAAGCTGCGCCAGGCCCTCGGCCTGAAGGGCGACGACCAGCTGATCGCCGAAACCACGCCGGAAGGTCTGCTGCTGCGCCCGGCCGTGACGCTGCCGGTCGAGCTCTACACGCCCGAGCGCGTGCGCGAGTTCGACGGGGCGGAAGCCGAACTGGCCGCCGTGCTGGGCGACAAGACCGCGAAGCCGGCGCGCACGGCGCGCAAGACACGAAAGACAGTCCGCTGAGCACGCCGGTCGGCCGGCCGATGCGGATTTTTCTCGACGCGAACATCCTCTTCTCGGCGGCGAAATCCGACGGGGCGGTGCGGCGCTTGCTGCGTCTGCTGCTGGAAGCCGGCCACGAATGCTGGGTCGACGGCTTTGTGCTGACCGAAGCCCGCCGCAATCTGGCCGCCAAGGGTGGCGGCGCGGCGGCGCTGGAAGTGTTGCTCTCGCACCTGCAGGTCGGGCCACTGCAGGCGCCTCTTCCCGAAACCAACGATATGGACTGGTTGCCCGAAAAGGACCGGCCGGTGCTCGCCGCCGCGATGCGCCTTGGATGCCAGGCGCTGGTAACCGGTGACCGCAAGCATTTCGGCGCCGGTTATGGCAAAGCTTTCGGCGGCGTCACCATTTACTCGCCACGGCAGTTGGCCGAGGCGCTGCTGATTCGTGCGGATTGAGATGCAACTCCCGCCTGCCCGCAGAGTTGCCCCGCCGCCGTATTACAGCGACTGACTTTTACCGGAAGTTCGCGTTTCCCAATAGCAGCCTTTGATCTCGATACAGTGATGACGCGCATCCTTGAATCGATTTGCAGGCTCACCTGGTGCGCCTCTACCCGCGAATAATTGTGCGCTGCCGGCGTGACATTTTCTCGCGCCAACCGTCCGGCGAACCCAACCCGATCATTAGCTTCCGACTGCAAAATGCATAACTGCATTGCGCATAATTGGCTACAGATGGACAATCCCAAGCTTGCCCCGGAATCCAATAAAAACAAAGAAGCCGCCCGATAATGAAACTCGAACAACTCGTGCCCAGCGCCACCATACGCGGCATCGTTCCCGATGCGCTGGTGACGGTCGTCAGCGTCCAGTGGTTCGGCTCGGAGGCGCTTGAGCTTACCTACAAGACTGCCTCCGGCAAAGTCGCCAACGAGCTGCTCTACCGTGACGACGAGCCGCGCCTGGAACTCGTGGAGCAAGGCAGGCCGTGGAGTTTCGACGGCGATGGCGCGCTTTTCCGCCTGGTGTCCGAGGCCCAGCGCATCCGCCTTGCGTACCTCTTCGACCCGGTCCTCGCGGTGCATACCTCCGTCGTCGATCCGCTGCCGCACCAGATCACCGCCGTCTATGAGTCCATGCTGCCGCGCCAACCGCTGCGCTTTCTGCTGGCGGACGATCCCGGCGCCGGCAAGACCATCATGGCCGGCCTGCTCATCAAGGAACTGATCGCCCGTGGCGACCTGCAACGCTGCCTGATCGTCTGCCCCGGCAGCCTCGCCGAACAGTGGCAGGACGAACTCTACCGGCGCTTTCATCTGCCCTTCGAGATTCTCACCAACGACAAGCTGGAAGCGGCGCGCACCGGCAACTGGTTCCTCGAAACCAACCTGGTCATCGCCCGCCTCGACAAGCTGTCGCGCAACGAAGACGTGCAGATGAAGCTCCAGGCGCCCGATTGCCGCTGGGACCTGGTGGTCTGCGACGAAGCCCACAAGATGTCGGCCACGGTGTTCGGTGGCGAGACCAAATACACCAAGCGTTATCGCCTCGGGCAACTGCTATCGACCCTCACTCGGCACTTCCTGCTGATGTCGGCTACACCGCACAACGGCAAGGAAGCCGACTTCCAGTTGTTCATGGCGCTGCTGGACGGCGACCGCTTTGAGGGCCGCTACCGGGATGGCGTGCACACGGCGGACGTTTCGGACCTGATGCGGCGGATGGTGAAAGAAAGCCTGCTCAAGTTCGATGGCACCCCGCTGTTCCCGCAGCGCATCGCCTACACCGTGCCCTACAAGCTGTCGGATGCGGAAACTCACCTCTACCGGATCGTCACCGATTATGTGCGCGAGGAATTCAACCGCGCCGAAGCCTTAGAAAACGACAAGCGCGCCGGCACCGTCGGCTTTGCGCTAACCATCCTCCAGCGGCGCCTCGCGTCCTCACCTGAGGCGATCTATCAATCGCTGCGTCGTCGGCGCGAGCGTCTGGAAAGCCGATTACGGGAGCTTGAAGTCCTTCAACGTGGCGGGCAAATTGCACCCATCATCGCTGCCAGCGTTCCCGTCCTCGACAGCGAAGACGTGGAGGACCTGGACGAAGCGCCCGACAACGAAGTCGAAGCCGCCGAGGAAGAAATCCTCGATCAGGCCACCGCCGCCCGCTCCATTGCCGAGTTGCGCGCCGAGATCGAAACCCTCAAAGGACTGGAAGGCCATGCCCTGGCTGTCCGGCGCAGTGGCACCGATACCAAGTGGCGCGAACTGGCCAGCCTGCTCGACGAAATCTTTTCCCTGGGGGCCACGGGCCAGGCATCGGCCAATCGCGTCGCCGAACCCGATGCCCCCTATGGCGCCGGCGCGATACCGCCACCCAAACCCTCTCCGCACCAGAAACTGGTCATTTTCACCGAGCACCGTGACACCCTGAACTACCTCGCCGGGCGCATTACCGACAGGCTGGGCCGCAAGGAAGCCGTAGTCATCATCCACGGCGGCATCGGCCGTGAAGAACGCCTGAAGGTGCAGGAATCCTTCAAGCACGACCCCGAAGTACAAGTGCTGCTGGCGACCGATGCCGCCGGCGAGGGCATCAACCTGCAACGCGCGCACCTGATGGTCAACTACGACCTGCCGTGGAACCCCAACCGGCTGGAGCAGCGCTTTGGTCGCATCCACCGCATCGGCCAGACCGAGGTTTGTCACCTGTGGAATCTGGTGGCGGACGATACCCGTGAAGGTGACGTGTATCGCAAGCTACTGGAAAAGCTCGAACTGGCGCGGCAGGCGCTGGGTGGTCAGGTATTCGACGTGCTCGGCAAGCTCCAGTTCGAGGGCAAATCCCTGCGCGAGCTGCTGATCGAAGCCATCCGCCACGGCGAAAAGCCCGAGGTCAAGGCTTACCTCACCACAGTGCTCGATACCGTGCTCGACCGTGGTCACCTTCAGAGTTTGCTTGAAGAACGGGTACTTGCCCACGACGCAATGGACATCAGCCAGGTACAGCGCATCCGCGAAGACATGGAACGCGCCGATGCCCGCCGCCTGCAACCGCATTACATCGAATCCTTCTTCCACGAAGCCTTCAAACGGCTCGGCGGCACCGCCAAGCAACGCGAAACTCGTCGCTACGAAATCACCCATGTTCCGGCCCCGGTGCGTAACCGGGATCGCCTCATCGGCTTTGGCGAACCCGTTCTGCCGCGTTACGAACGTATCGCCTTCGAGAAATCCCTGGTGGCTCCGCAGGGCGAGCCACTGGCAGCCTTTGTCTGTCCCGGCCACCCGCTGCTCGACGCCGTCATCGACCTCACGCTGGAGCGCAACCGCGACCTGCTGAAACGCGGCACCGTGCTGGTGGATAAACGCGATCCAGGCACGCAGCCTCGTGTGCTGTTCTATCTGGAGCACTCCATCCAGGACGCCAGCTTCACCCGTGCTGGCGAACGTCGTGTCGTTTCCAAGCGCATGCTCTATGTCGAGCAGGACGCCAGCGGCAACACCCGCCACATTCATTACGCGCCCTATCTCGACTACCGCCCCCTGGCGGCGGGCGCGCCCGGCATCGACGCCATCCTCGACCGGCCCGAATGCCAGTGGATCAACCGCGAACTGGAGCAGAAAGCGCAGGGCTATGCCGTTGCCAGCGTGGTGCCGGAACACCTGGCCGAAGTACGCGGCCACAAGCTCGAACTCATTGCCAAGACCGAAGCGGCGGTCAAGGATCGGCTCACCAAGGAAATCACTTACTGGGATCATCGTGCCGAAGAACTCAAGCTTCAGGAGCAGGCCGGCAAGCCCAATGCCAAGCTCAACTCCGACGAGGCCCGCAAGCGCGCCGACCTTCTACAGGGACGGCTGCAAAAACGGCTGGAAGAGCTCAAGTTGGAAGCACAACTCTCGCCGTTGCCGCCCGTGGTGCTGGGTGGTCTGCTGGTGGTGCCGATAGGTCTGGTCCACGCCATGAACGGGCAGGTCGCCGCCGCACCCACTGCCCCTGTGGATACCCAGATCAGCGCCGCCCGAGCCCGAGCCATCATTATGGACATCGAGCGCAGTCTGGGCTTCGACCCCACCGACCGCGAATTCGAGAAGCTCGGCTACGACATCGAGAGTCGCGTCCCCGGCACCGGCAAGCTGCGCTTCATCGAAGTGAAAGGCCGCGTATCCGGCGCGCCCACCATTACCGTCACGCGCAACGAGATTCTCTACTCGCTCAACAAGCCAGAAGACTTCATTCTTGCCATCGTCGAATTCACGGGCGAAGACACCCACCATACCCACTACCTGCGAGAGCCCTTCCAGCGCGAGCCAGACTTTGGTGTAACCAGCGTGAACTATGATCTGGATGACTTGCTGCAACGCGCGGATAAGCCAAGTTGAAAATATTTACCAATATTTGCGTATTTAGGTAGAAAATACATCCGAAACTTAATATTTCGGGTCGAACATGCTTATCCAATTCAGCATTGAGAACTATCGTTCAATTTCGGATCGCCAGACTTTGAACATGGCGGCGTCGAAGTATTTCAAGGAACTGGAACCGCTCAACACCTTCGAGACGGAGGCTGTCGAGCAGGTACCGCGCCTGCTCCGCTCCAATGTCATCTATGGCCCCAATGCCTCCGGCAAGAGCACGCTGGTCAACGCTCTGGACTTCATGCGCGACCGAGTCATAAATTCTGCCAAAGAGAGCCAGGCCAACGAGGAAATCGAGGTCACCCCCTTCAAGCTGACTGCTGCCTCCCGCGAAGGTGACAGCGAGTTCGAAGTGGCGTTTATCGAAGAAGGCGTTCGCTATCAGTACGGCTTCCGCTGCAATCGGCGACGCTTCACCGAGGAATGGCTGTTCGCCTATCCGGAAGGTCGCACACAAAAGTGGTTCCAGCGCGTCTTCGATCCCGAGACTGGCAAGGACGATTATCGCTTCAGCACAGCGTTTATCGGTGGCCGCAAGCGCCAGGATTGGCGTGAGCAAACGCGCGGCAACGCACTGTTTCTCTCCACAGCGCTTCAACTCAACAACGAGCAGCTCAAGCCCGTATTGAACTGGTTCCAGCAACGATTGCGGATCATCAAGGCGCACCAAATCCTGGTGCCCAACTTCACCATGACACGCTGCCGGGAAGAGGCGGCCAAACGCCGTGTGCTCGAATTCATGAACTCGGCCGACCTTTCCATTGCCGACATCCGCATCGACACCCAGGTGTTCTCGCCTGAGATTCTGCCGCAAGACATGCCGCCCGCATTGCGCGATGAACTCAGCCAACAGATGGCCGGCAAGGAGATGATGAAGACCACGTTCTTGCATGAGGATATGGAAACCCGCGAGCCTGTCGAATTCACACAGGAAGAAGAATCGGACGGCACCCGCGCCCTCTTTGCCTTCGCCGGCCCCTGGCTGGATGTCATCGAAGAAGAGCGCGTCCTCGTGGTGGATGAGCTCGACACCAGTCTGCATCCCTTGCTCGTGCACTATCTGGTGAAACTTCTGCACCATCAGGACAGCAAGGCGCAACTCATTTTCACCACCCACGACACCACGATCCTCAGCCAGAAAATCCTCCGGCGCGACCAGATCTGGTTCATGGAGAAGAACGACAAGAATGCCACCGAGTTGTACCCGCTATCCGACTACAGCCCGCGCGACAACGAGGCCATCGAACGCGGCTATCTCAACGGAAGGTACGGCGGCATCCCGTTCCTGAAAGACCTGGATTTCCATGGGATCGGATGACCTGTTCAAGAAGCGGAAGGCGCAAAAGGCCACCGAGCTGGACAGGCAGCGCCGAGCCCGCGCCAAAGGCTCGCGCTTCCTTATCGTCTGCGAAGGCATGAAGACCGAGCCCTACTACTTCGATGAATTCTGCCAAGTCCACCACCTCCGCACGCCCCGTGTGCGTATCGCGCCGGGCGACGAAGGCTCATCGCCCGATTGCGTGGTGACCTATGCGGAAAAGCTGTTCGAAGAGGACGCCGAGCTTGGGCCGGATCGCTACGATCAGGTCTTCTGCGTCATCGACCGCGACAAGCATCCCACATACAAGGCAGCCATCCAGCGCATCGCGGAACTGAAGGCCGAGGACAAGCCGTTCGTGGCCATCCCATCCATTCCCTGTTTCGAATACTGGCTGCTGCTGCATTTCACCTATACCCGCCAGCCTTTTCAAGCCGCCGGCAAACGATCCATTTGCGATAACGTCATCCGCGAATTGCGCAAACAGCCGGGCTTCGAGGGTTACGCCAAGGCGCAGAAAAATATCTACAGCCTGCTCAAAGACCGCACCGACGCTGCCATCAAGCATGCCCGGCGGGCGGAAAAGGATGCCGAGAAGACAGGTCAGCACAACCCATCCACCCGCGTCCATCATCTCGTTCGTGAGCTTCAGGAGCTTGCGGTTACCCATGGACGCAAGCACTGACGGGTCGGGCTATGATCAAGAAAAACACGAAAGCAAGGACATAATGAAAACACCATTCATTCGCCGGGTAACGATCCGCAATTACAAAAGCATTGCGGCCTGCCAGGTCGACTTGCAGCCGCTCATGTTTCTTGTTGGTCCCAACGGCGCCGGCAAGAGCAATTTTCTTGATGCCCTGCGCTTTGTTGCCGACTCCCTGAGAACCTCACTGGACCATGCCCTGCGTGACCGGGGTACGCTCAAGGAGGTTCGCCGTCGCTCTGGCGGGCACCCCAACCATTTCGCACTACGTCTCGATTTTGTCCTGCCAGATGGCAGCGCGGGGCATTACAGCTTTCGGATAGGCGCCAAGCCATCGGGCGGCTACGAAGTCCAGAACGAGGAGTGCCGCATCGCTTCCGGCGCCGCGCTTGATCGCGTTCATCACTATCACGTCAAGTCCGGCAGGGTTGTAGATTCGTCGGTGGCTCAAATGCCGGCCAGCCTTCCGGACCGTCTGCTACTTGTCGCGGCATCGGGACTTCCGGAATTCCGCCCGGTCTTCGATGCCCTTTCCGGTATCGAGGTGTACAACCTGAACCCGAGGGAGATCGCCCTGATGCAGAAACCCGATCCGGGCGATCTCTTGCGCCGAGACGGGGACAATGCCGCCAGCGTATTGCAGCAATTTGATCCCGCATTGCGCGAGCGCATCAGCGGCTATCTCTCCCGCATCGTGCCCGGAGTGACATCCGCCGAACCCAAAACCCTCGGCTCCCAGGAAACCATCGAGTTCAGGCAGACAATCAAGGGGCAGGAACACCCTTGGCGATTTCTTGCCTCGTCCATGTCCGACGGAACCCTGCGCGCTTTCGGCATCCTGCTGGCCATCTTTCAGGCGCTGGTGGCCAGGCCGGATAAACGCACGCCGTTGCTGATCGGACTTGAAGAACCCGAAATGGCTCTGCACCCTGCGGCGGCAAGCGTTCTTCTGGCGGCGCTGCGCGACGCTTCGCGGCAAGTCCAGATTCTCGTCACCAGCCACAGCGCCGACCTGCTCGACAATCCGGACATCGGTACCGAGTCCGTGCTGGCGGTGGAGAACGATGCGGGCCTCACGCGCATTGGATCCCTCGATCAGGCGGGGCGGGACATGCTGAAGGAAAGGCTCTTCACGCCGGGTGAGTTGCTGCGCCAAAACCAGCTTGCGCCCGACCCGGAGGCACTTGCCGATATCAGTTCCGAGCGCCAGCTCAGGCTGTTCGAGTTCAATGGCAACTGAGCGGCAACCGAGCATGGTCGTCTTTGTCCCCATCGTCGAAGGGCATGGCGAAGTCCAGGCTGTGCCAGCGCTGCTTCACCGCCTTGCCCAGCAGGCGAATCCGACGATGCCGGTGCGGGTCAACCCGCCTATCCGGGTCAAGTCGGGGTCGTTCCTGAACGACCCCGACTACTTTCGCAGGCAGGTTGCTCTGGCTGCGGCTAAAGCGGCACAGACGCAAGGGCATGTGCTGATTCTGCTCGACTGCGAGGACGATTGCCCCGCCACGCTTGGACCCGATCTGCTGCGTCGCGCGCGATCCGTCCGTGCCGATGTGGACGTGAGGGTGTTTCTCGCCTATCGGGAATATGAAACCTGGTTCATCGCCGCGGCGGATTCTCTGCGTGGCCAGGCGGGGCTGCCTGACGATCTCGCCGCGCCCGCCGATCCCGAACGCATCCGCGATGCCAAAGGCTGGTTTTCCCAGCGCATGCCGCAGCCCTACGACCCTATCATCCATCAGATCGATTTCACGCGGGTCTTTGATCTCGAACAGGCCAGAACGAACGATTCGTTCCGACGCTTGCACGCGCATGTTCAACAGGTGGTTGCCCCATGACCCCCAAGAAAAAACTTATCGAAGTCGCCCTGCCGCTGGAAGCCATCAACATCGCCAGCGCGCGCGAGAAATCCATCCGTCACGGCCACCCCTCCACGCTGCACCTGTGGTGGGCGCGGCGGCCATTGGCGGCGGCGCGGGCGGTGATTTTTGCGCAGATGGTGGACGACCCATCGGCGCACCCGGACATCTTCCCCACCGAGAAGGCGCAGGAGAAGGAACGGCAGCGGCTGTTCCGCATCATCGAGGACTTGGTGAAATGGGAGAACACCACCAACGAGGCAGTGTTGCAGCAGGCGCGTGACGAAATCTGGCAGAGCTGGCGCTACACCTGCGCCGAGAATGCCGACCATCCGCGCGCGAAGGAACTGTTCGACCGCTACAAGCTGCCCGGCTTTCATGATCCATTCGCCGGTGGCGGTGCGCTGCCGCTGGAAGCGCAGCGGCTGGGGATGGAGAGCTACGCCAGCGACCTCAACCCGGTGGCGGTGCTGATCAACAAGGCGATGATCGAGATACCGCCCAAGTTTGCCGGCAAGCCGCCCGTCCATCCCCCCTCGCCCGCAGGCGGGAGAGGGGCCGGGGGAGAGGGGGCGATGTTCGCCAAAGAATGGAAAGGCGCACAGGGCCTGGCCGAGGACGTGCGCTATTACGGCCAGTGGATGCGCGACGAAGCCGAAAAGCGCATCGGCCACCTCTACCCCAAGATCGAGGTGACCGCCGAGATGGCCAGGGAGCGCCCTGACCTGAAGAAATACATCGGCCAGAATCTCACCGTCATCGCCTGGCTGTGGGCGCGCACGGTGCAAAGCCCCAACCCAGCCTTTGCTACTATCGCCGTCCCGCTGGCCTCGACCTTCATGCTGAGTACCAAGCCGGGCAAGGAAGCCTATGTCGAACCCGTCCTGCTCCCCTCGCCCCTTGCGGGAGAGGGGCCGGGGGAGAGGGGGCTGGGTTACCGCTTCACGGTGAAGGTGGGAACGCCGAAGGATGCCGAAGGGGCGAAGAACGGTACCAAGCTGTCGCGCGGGGCGAATTTCAAGTGCCTGATGTCTGACACGCCGATGACCAGCGACCATATTAAGGGAGAGGGCAAGGCCGGGCGCATGGGGGCACGGCTGATGGCCATCGTCGCCGAAGGGGATCGTGGACGGGTCTATCTCGCACCGACGCCGGAAATGGAAGCCATTGCCCTCACCGCGCAACCGACATGGAAGCCGGATACGCCATTGCCGACGGACATGCGCTCGCACTGGACGCCACCTTACGGGCTGAAAACCTACGGCGACCTCTTCACCCCCCGCCAACTCGTCGCGCTGACGACCTTCTCCGATCTGGTGCAGGAAGCGCGCGAGCGGGTGAAGGCCGATGGCATCAAAGCCGGCCTGCCCGACGACGGCCAAGCCCTCGCCAAAGTCGGCGCTGGCGCCACGGCGTATGCCGATGCGGTGGGGGTGTATTTGGCGTTTGCAGTCTCGAAGATGACTAACATCGGTTCGTCGATAGCATCCTGGATGAGTGACCGCGGTGCATTCCGCGAAACTTTTGCTCGTCAAGCTATCCCGATGACGTGGGATTTCGCCGAGGCCAACACGTTTGCCGACATTGGCGGCAGCTTTTCGATTGCTATCGACAAAGGCACGATGGCGATTGATGCGTTCCCTGCAAGGTCGTTTTCAACAGCGTCACAACTCGACGCCTCCGCGCAAACGATTAGTCTCGACAAGGTTGTCTCCACCGATCCACCCTACTACGACAACATCGGCTACGCTGACCTCTCGGACTTCTTCTACGTTTGGCTGCGCCGCTCGCTGAAACCCGTTTTTCCCGACCTCTTCGCCACACTCGCTGTACCCAAAGCCGAAGAACTGGTCGCCACACCCTATCGCCACGGCGGCAAGGAGAAGGCCGAAACCTTCTTCCTCAATGGCATGACCCAGGCGATGCACCGCCTCGCCGAGCAGGCACACCCCGCCTTTCCGGTCACCATCTATTACGCCTTCAAGCAATCGGAAAGCGATGGCGGCGATGGGATGACGAACACCGGCTGGGACACCTTTCTCGCCGCCGTCATCGAGGCCGGCTTCGCCATCAGCGGTACTTGGCCGGTGCGCACAGAAGGCTCAGGGCGCATGATCGCCATGGGCACTAACGCCCTCGCTTCCAGCATTGTCCTCGTCTGCCGCCAGCGTTCCACTACCGCCCCCACCGCCACCCGCCGCGAGTTCGTCGCCGCACTCAAGGCCGAACTGCCGCAAGCACTGGCCCATCTGCAAGCCGGCAACATCGCGCCGGTCGACCTGGCACAGGCTGCCATCGGCCCCGGCATGGCGGTCTATACCCGCTACGCCAAGGTGCTCGACGCCGAAGGCCAGCCGATCCCGGTGCGCGCCGCATTGGCACTGATCAACCAGACCCTCGACGAAGCGCTGGCCGAGCAGGAAGGCGACTTCGATGCCGACACCCGCTGGGCGCTCACCTGGTTCGACCAGACCGGCTTTGCCGAGGGCGATTACGGTGTGGCCGAACAGCTCTCCAAGTCCAAGAACACCGCCGTGGCCGGTTTGGTCGAGGCCGGCATTCTGCTATCCAAGGCCGGCAAGGTGCGCCTGCTGAAACCTGCCGAACTACCTGCCGACTGGGACCCTTCCACCGATAAGCGCCTCACCGTCTGGGAAATGGTGCACCAACTAATCCGCGTGCTCGAATCCGGCGGCGAAGGCGCGGCGGCAGTGATTGTGGCCAAGCTTGGATCAAAGGCCGAAACTGCCCGCGAACTCTGCTACCGTCTCTACACATTGTGCGAGCGCAAGAAACGCGCAAACGAAGCCATGGCCTACAACGGTCTGGTGCAGAGCTGGCCGGAGATTGCGCGGCTGGCGCGAGAAGGCGGCCAGCCGAAGTCCGAGCAGGGCGCATTGTTCAACATGAGCGAGGAGTAAGGCATGCAAATCGAGTCCATCGAGATCCGCAACTATCGCCTCTTCCGCGACGCGAAACTCGACGATCTGCCGCGCATGGCGGTCGTCGTCGGCGCCAACGGCTCGGGCAAGACCACGCTTTTCGACGCTTTCAGCTTCCTCAAGGAAGCGCTTACGCAGAATGCCGCGCAGGCGGTGGCGCGCCGCGGTGGCTTTCATGAACTCGTCAGCCGCGGCGAGAAAGGGCCGATCGGCATTACCGTAAAGTTCCGCGAGAGCGGCGGGCGCTTGGCGACCTACCAGCTCGACATCGCGAACGAAGCGGGCAGAACCGTGGTCGAGCGCGAGATCCTCAAGTTCCGCCGCGGTCAGTACGGCCAGCCCTGGCACTTCGTGGACTTCTCGCGCGGGCGCGGCACGGCCATCACCAACGAGGCGGCCTACGGGCAAGAGGGCGTGGTCGTGGAGCGCAAGGAGCACGTGCTCGACGATCCCAGCGTGCTCGCCATCAAGGGACTTGGCCAGTTCAAGGAGTTTCGCGTTGTCGCCGAGTTCCGCGGCCTGATCGAGAACTGGCATATCTCCGACTTCCACATCAGCGACGCGCGCCCGAGTGCCGAGGCCGGCTACGCCGAGCACCTCTCGACCCGCGGCGACAACGTGGCGCAGGTGGCGCAGTACCTCTACGAGCACCATCGCGAGTGCTTCGACAAGGTGCTGCAAGTGATGAGCGAGCGCGTGCCTGGCGTGAGCCGGGTCGAGGCCAAGCCGACCGAGGACGGGCGCCTCGTGCTGCGCTTCCAGGACGGCAGCTTCAAGGACCCGTTCATCGCCCGCTACGTCTCGGACGGCACAATCAAGATGTTCGCGTATCTCGTGCTGCTCTACGACCCCAAGCCGCATCCGCTGCTCGCGATCGAGGAACCAGAGAACCAGCTCTACCCCGAGCTACTGCACGAGCTGGTCGAGGAGTTCCGCGACTACGCGCGGCGCGGCGGTCAGGTCTTCGTCTCGACGCACTCGCCCGAGTTCCTGAACGGCGCGCAGCTCGACGAGATCTACTGGCTGGTCAAGCAGGACGGCTTCACGACCGTGCGGAGGGCAAGCGAGAGCGAGTCGCTGCGCAATCTCGTCAAGCAGGGTGACCTGCCCGGCACGCTCTGGAAGCAGGGTCTCTTTGAAGGGGCCGGTCCGCGATGAACCGCGTAGTCTTTTTGCTTGAGGAGTATTCGATGAAGGTACTGCTCGATGGACTGCTGCCGCGGCTGTTCCCGAACTTGCCGTTCCTGTGCGTGCCGCACGAGGGGAAGCAGGATCTGGAGAAGAGCATCCCGCGCAAGCTGCGGGCGTGGCAGGAGCCCGGCGTACGCTTCTGCGTGATTCGGGACAACGACGGCGCGGACTGCCGAGTGCTGAAGCAGAACTTGGCCGCGTTGTGCGGGCAGGGCGGCAGGAAGGATACGCTGGTGCGTATCGCCTGCCAGGAGCTGGAGGCGTGGTACTTCGGTGCGCCGGACGCGCTCGCTGCGGCCTTTGGTCGCCCGGCTCTTCTCGGTATCGCCGCGAGGGCGCGGTTCCGCGACCCCGACGCCGTCGTCCAGCCGGCCGCCGCGTTGGCCGAGTTGGTGCCGGAGTTCCAGAAGGTGTCCGGCGCGCGGAGCCTGGCGCGGGTGCTGCGGCGAGAGAACGTCTCGCGCAGCTTCCAAGTATTGATGGCGGGGATCGACCGGCTGTCCGAACAGATGCGCGAGCCGCAGGGAGAAGGCTGATGGCGATCACCAACCACGAACGCGTCGGCAAGGCGCTGGAGCTTCTGAAAGCCGGTCTCGGGCCGTTTGTCGAACGGGAATTCAAAGCAAAGTACGGCGATGGCTGGGCTTTCGAGGTGAAGGACATTTTGTCTGACACCCGCCTCGGTGCTGGCAAGACTGATTCACTCAATGATGTCGCGGCCTTGCTGGTGGTGATGGATCGCAAATGGGGTGACGTGTTTCGCCAGATTCTCGGCAAGACCGAGCGCAGTCTGGTGAACGAGATTCTGGCTATTCGCAACAGTTGGGCTCATCAGGAAACCTTCTCCGGCGACGACGCGTACCGTGCGCTTGATTCGGCGGGGCGGCTGCTGACTGCCGTGGCAGGCGCCTGGATCGGCGCCCAGCCGCCCAATGTCCAGGGAATGTTGATTGTTGATTTGTTCGGGAAGCTGCGGCTGGTCCTATGGACCGGTGGCAGCGCCGATGTCGGCAGGCTTGAACAAGACCTGGTGACACAGTGTGGCGCGTGGTGGACGGGCGAACTGCTGAACATGGAAGAGCTGGACGAGGTAACCCGCCAGGTCTACGAGTCAGCGTGGCAAACGGCCAGGCTCGATGACGACGAGCCGCGCTTGCGCATCCTTGACAGGCATCGCAGCCGCACGGCATGGTTTTCGCGGTCGGTCGAACCGCCGTGGCCTGCGCCGGAAGAAGGACCGCCGATCATCGTCTTTTATTCGTTCAAGGGTGGCCTTGGCCGCAGCACGCTGCTGGCTTCGTTTGCCATCCAGCGGGCACGCCTGGGCGAGCGGGTTTGCGTACTCGATTTCGATCTCGATTCACCGGGTGTAGGGCGGCTGCTTTCCGCCGATCCGGAAGGAATGACAGCCCGCTGGGGAGTCGTGGATTTTTTACTGGAGCGCTCACCCACCGAGGCGCCGCTAGCGGACTACTTCCACCGCTGTGACCGCGTAGCGGGAGCGGGGGAGATCGTTGCTTTTCCCTCTGGCTACATGGATGAGGGGTACGCCGACAAGCTGGCGCGGGTCGATCTTGAAGAGCCCCCCGAAGCCCACGAAAGCGGTCTATGGAAACTGCTTCACCGAGTACGTGACGAGCTGAAACCACAATGGATTCTGCTCGATGCGCGCACTGGAATCTCGGAACCAGCGGGCCAGCTGCTGTCCGGGATTGCGCATCTGCATGTGCTGCTGGGAACCACCCACGACCAAAGTTGGCAGGGGTTGAATCGCGTCCTTGATCGCTTGGGCAAGGAACGAGGATTGGCGGACAGCCCACAAGCGGAAGTGCTTCTCGTGCAAGCGATGGTGCCATCCGGCGAGACAGGCAAGTTTGCCAAGGAAAAATTTGTTGCTCGCGCTGAGGAAGAGTTTGACAAACGGTATTACCTCGTAGCCGACGAGGCCGATCCGGACCGCTTCTGGACCCTCGACGACAAGGATAGCCAGGACGCGCCGCACGCATCGATGCCCGTGGACTACGACAGTAGACTGGCAAGCTTTGGGGATATCGCGGAGGTTGCCGACGCACTTTGCGGTGGGCCCTATCCGCCGATTGTCGAGCGCATCATGAGCCGCTTTCTAACGGAGCCCGAAACATGAGCACCCAGTGGAACGAAGAGCGTCGCACGCTGTTACAGGCGCTGCGGGACATCGGCAGTGCGGGCAGGGCTGAGGGCGCCCCTGTAGAGCGCATCGGGCCGGGCTACTATCCCGTAGCGGAGCACTTGCGTCTACTCGACCCGGACGTGGTGCTGGTAGTTGGCCCGCGCGGATCGGGCAAGACGGAGATCGCGCGCGTGCTGACGGACGCTGCGCTGTTCGATGCAGTGAAGCTTCACGCGCCGGCGGTGCGTCTGCCGGACGGGGATTCGCAATGGTTGCGCGTGTATCCTGCGCGGAGCAAGGGCTTTGAAGGCGTCGGCCTGCGCACCTTCATGCAAGTTGCGGGCGACAGCACGGAAACATTGCGCGAACTGTGGTTCGCCTACCTGGTGCGCGCCCTGTATGACAAATTGGACGATCAGGGTCGAACCGACGTAGCACCATTGCTCGCACCCGCAGCAGCGGATGTCGAGGCCATTCACCGCGCCTTCCGCGAGTTGGGGACCAAGCCGGTCGTGGTGCTGGATCGGCTGGACGAGCAACTGGAGCGCGAAGGTCGCTATCTGTTCGCAACATACGACGAGCTGGACACACTCGGTAATGGCGACTGGAAGCTGGTTGAAGCCGGAGTGCGCGGACTCGTGGCATTGTGGGCCGCTTACGCACGCCGCTGGCGGCGCATCCGCGCCAAGCTATTTCTGCGCACCGACCTGTATGAACGGCATGCCAAGGCCGGCGGCGCGGACCTGGCCAAACTCGCCGCCGGCCGAGTGGAACTGGTTTGGAGCGACCGCGACCTCTACGGCCAGTTGCTCAAGCGCATGGCCAATGTGGACACGGCTCTTGCCGGTTATGTGCAGACCGTCAAGGGTGTGTCATGGAGCGATGATCCATCGCTCGGCAGGATTCCGAAGTTACGAACCTGGCAGGACGCACGCCCGGTGGTGGAGCGTATGGTCGGCGTCTACATGGGCGCAAACCAGAAAAAGGGCTTGGTCTATCGCTGGCTGCTCGACCACGTGCGCGATGGGCTGGGTCGCGGCTATCCGCGACCATTCGTGCTGTTGATGGAGGAGGCCGCACGCCTGGAATTGCAGCACTTCGGCACATTGGGGTCGCCGCGCCTGCTTGAGCCGACATCTCTGCGGCGCGCGCTCGATCGTGTATCAGGCGACCACGTTGCCCAGTCGCTGGATGAATGGCCATGGCTGGACGCGATCAAAGCAAAACTGCGCGTCAATCCACTTGTGCCATACGCCGAGAAAGAAGCGATCAAGTTGCTGGAGGGACTATCGGGAGCAATGGACGCGGCGCCGCCGCCATTCGAAGGCCGCGAATTGCTCGATTACTTGCTGGAGCTGGGCATCTTGCGCCGGCGACCGGTGGACGGTCGGCTGGATGCCCCCGATTTGTATCTGGCCGGTTTGGGGCTCAGGCGCAAGGGCGGCGTGAGGAAAAAGAGATAGGACGCAGAGGAATAGAACAACATGGCAGTGACCGCCTTTTTCACCCGCTTCAAGGATCTCGCCTTCAGGGAAATGCGCGCCTGCACGGTGCCGCCCGGCAAAGAGATACCGGCCGGCGGGTACGGTTTTCTGGAGTTTTATTGCGACGATGCGGGCTGCGATTGCCGCCGCGTCATGATCAAGGTGCTGGGGCAAGGCAGTGGCCGACGATCAGCTATGGCTGGGAAAAGCCGGCGTTCTACAAGAAATGGGCGGGTTCAGCCCTGATGGACGTGAACGAGCTTTGCCGCCCGATGCTCGACCCGCTCAATCCGCAATCGCCGCACGCGGAGTTTTTTCTGTCCCTGTTTACCGAGATAGTCAAGGACAAAGCCTATGTGGATCGCCTGAAACGTCATTACGATATGTTCAGAAAACCGGCGAAACGCTGGGGCAAGTTGTTGTGAGAAACGCCGTTTCGATCCCTTATGGAGGAACATCATCATGCACGGTAGCTTGAAGCTGGATGAAGCCGCACTGGCTCGTTTTTGCGACGCCCATCGCATCCGCCGTCTTGCACTGTTTGGTTCGCAACTGAAGGGGACTGCGAAGCCGGATAGCGATATCGATCTGCTGGTGGAGTTTGACCCCGATGCGCATCCGACCCTGCTGGACATGGCGCAGATGGAAATCGAACTGTCGCAGCGTCTCGGCGGACGCAAGGTGGATGTGCGCACCGCCGAGGACTTGAGCCATTTTTTCCGTGACGAGGTGGTGCGCACGGCCAAGGTGCAATATGTCGCCCGATGACCGTTGGCGCATCGGCCACATGATCGAAGCAGCGGAGCAGGCGCTTGTTTTCGTGCAGGGGCGTTGTCGGGCGGATCTGGACACTGACACGATGCTTTGTATGGCACTGACCCGCGCCGTGGAAATCGTCGGAGAAGCTGCGACCCAGGTGAGCGAGGAGGGACGCAACGCTTCTCACGACGTACCCTGGCCCGCCATCATCGGCATGCGCAATCGTCTGGTACATGCCTATTTCGCCATCAATGCGAACATTCTGTGGGATACGGTGCACCGCGCGTTACCGCCCCTGATCGAACAACTGAAAAGCGTTTTGGGAACCCGATAACCGATGGCCATCACCAACCACGAACGCGTCGGCAAGGCGCTGGAACTGCTGAAAGCCGGCCTCGGGCCGTTTGTCGAGCGGGAGATCAAGACGGCGATTGAAGCCAACGCGCTGTCGATGCAGAAGGTCAAAGGCTTTCTCGATGACCCGATGCTGGGCAACAAGGGCATCGTCGAATGGGACGCAGCGGCGCTCTTGAAGTTGATGTGGGAAACCTGGAACGAGGTCTTCCGCAAGCCGCTGGGCTTTGCCGAGCGCAGCCTGGTGTCGGAGATCCGTGACTGGCGCAACAAGTGGGCGCACCAGGCAACCTTCTCCGGCGACGATGCGTACCGCGCGCTTGATTCGGCGGGGCGGCTGCTGACCGCTATCTCGGCGCCGCAGTCCGACGAAATCGAAAAAGTGAAAATGGAACTGCTGCGTGTTCGCTTCGACGAGCAGGCGCGCGGCGAAAAGCGCAAGTCTGCCGGCACCGCCATCGAGAGCGGCGTGACGGGCAGTCTCAAGCCCTGGCGCGAAGTAGTGATGCCGCACGAGGACGTCGCCAGCGGACGCTACCAGCAGGCCGAGTTTGCCGCCGACCTGTGGCAGGTGCATCTGGGCGAAGGCACCGACGAATACCGCAATCCGGTGGAGTTCTTCCGCCGCACCTATCTGACCGAGAGCCTGAAGGAAATGCTGATAGGTGCAGTGCGGCGTCTGACGGTCGGTGGCGGCGACCCGGTGGTGCAGTTGCAGACCAATTTCGGCGGTGGCAAGACGCACTCGATGCTGGCGCTGTATCACTTGTTTTCCGGCATTGCGCCGACCGAACTGACCGGCATCGACGCGGTGATGGCAGCCGCAGGGGCCAATAAGATTCCGGCGGCGCGGCGGGTGGTGCTGGTGGGCAACAAGATTTCGCCGGGCAACCCATCTGTCAAGGCCGACGGCACGGTGGTGCGCACCCTGTGGGGCGAACTCGCATATCAATTAGGCGGGAAGAAAGCGTTTGCCCGGGTGCAGGCGGACGACGAAAAGGCGACCAGCCCCGGCGACGTGCTGCGCGAACTGTTCAACGAATACGGCCCCTGCCTGATTCTGATCGATGAGTGGGTAGCCTATGCGCGCCAACTCCACGACCAGAGTGACTTGCCGGCCGGCGGCTTCGAGACGCAATTCACCTTCGCCCAGGTGCTGACCGAATCGGCCAAGCTGGCGAAGAATTGCCTGCTGGTGATCAGTCTGCCGGCTTCGGACACTTCCGGTTCGCCACATACCCAGGCCGATGATGTGGAGGTTGGCGGTACGCGCGGGCGCGAGGCGCTGGACAGGCTGCGCAACGTGGTGGGTCGTGTCGAATCTTCATGGCGTCCGGCCAGTGCCGAAGAAGGTTTCGAGATCGTGCGCCGACGCTTGTTCAAGCCACTGTCCGATCCGGCACAGTTCAAGGATCGGGACGTGGTGGCGCGCGCATTTGCCGAGTTCTACCGCACCCAGCAGGCGGAGTTTCCGCCGGAGTGCCGCGAATCCGAGTACGAGCAGCGCATCAAGATGGCGTACCCGATCCACCCGGAAATATTCGATCGGCTTTATACCGACTGGTCGACCCTGGTGAAATTTCAGCGCACGCGCGGTGTGCTGCGCCTGATGGCGGCGGTGATCCACAGCCTCTGGGAAAAGGGCGACCGCAACCCGCTGATCCTGCCGGGCAACGTGGCGATCGATGACGCGCGGGTGCAGTCCGAATTGACGCGCTATCTTTCGGACAACTGGGTGCCGGTGATCGAGAAGGATGTGGACGGACCGAACTCGCTGCCGCTGCGGCTGGACAGCGAAGTACCCAACCTCGGCAAGTTCTCGGCGTGTCGGCGTGTGGCGCGCGCCATCTACATGGGTTCTGCGCCGACGGCGGCGGCGGCTCACCGCGGCATCGAGGACCGGCGGGTGAAGCTCGGCTGCGTGATGCCGGGCGAATCTCCCGCCGTGTTTGGCGATGCCCTGCGGCGGTTGGCCGGGGCGGCGACCTATCTCTATCAGGATGGCCCGCACTATTGGTATTCGACCCAGCCGACGGTGACCAAGCTGGCAGAAGACCGTGCCGAGCAGTTGAAGCGCGATCCGGACAAAGTCGTGCACGAGTTGGAGCAGCGCCTGCGCGATGATCTGCGCCGCATGGGCGACTTCAGCCGTATTCATCCGATGCCTGCCACCGGAGCCGACGTGCCGGATGATCTCGACGCGCGGCTGGTCGTGCTCGGTGTAGATTATCCCTACAGCAAGGAGCCAGGGAGCGAGGCCGAAACCGCCGCCAAGGCGATTTTCGAGTCGCGCGGCAACTCGCCTCGCCTCTATCGCAACACGCTTGTATTCCTCGCAGCGGACAAGCCCCGGCTGCAGGACCTCGATGAGGCGACCCGACGCTATCTCGCATGGGAATCGATCCTGTCTGAGAAGGTGACGCTGAATCTCGATCCGCATCAGGTGAAACAGGCAGAGACACAGAAGGCAGCAGCCGATAGCGCCGTAACGGCGCGCCTGCCAGAGACGTACCAATGGCTACTGGTTCCAACCCAGAGTGATCCACATTCAGCCATCCAGTGGGAGGCGATAAGGCTTTCAGGGCAAGATGCGCTCGCCGTGCGCGCAAGCAAGAAACTGCGGCCCGACCATCTGTTCACAGCGTTTGCCGGAACGATGATGCGGCACGAGATGGACAGAATACCGCTCTGGCGCGGCGATCATGTCGCCATCAAGCAACTCGTCGAAGACTTCGCGCGCTATTTGTACCTGCCACGGCTCAAGGATTCGCCGGTACTGCTCGGAGCGATCCGCGATGGCCTCACGCTTTTGACCTGGGAGCAGGATAGCTTTGCCTTCGCCGACAGCCTCGACGAAAGCGCAGGCCGTTACCGTGGGCTGCGTGGCGGGCAGCTCGCATCTTTGGCTGACGGCAATGCGCCCGGTCTGCTGGTGAAGCCGAGCGTTGCGCGGACACAGATCGATTCAGAAAGCGTGACAACGACTGCGGGAGGATTACCTGCCGCGCCGACTGTCGGACAAGAAGGGTTGCTGCCGACAGGGTCTGGCGATGGCTCGCCGGGAACACCTGCCCTCGTGCCGGTGGTCATGCAACCGAAGCGTTTTCACGGTACGGTCACCCTTGACGCCACACGGGTCGGGCGTGACGCCAGCCGCATCGCCGATGAGGTAATCGCGCATCTTGTCGGCCTGATTGGCGCGACAGTGGCCGTAACCCTCGAAGTGGACGCCGAGATTCCGTCGGGCGCTCCGGATCATGTTGTGCGCACGGTCACAGAGAACAGCCGGACGCTGAAGTTCACGAGTCACGGGTTCGAGAAGGAATAGCGGAGCGTCGTCGGGGAATTCACGTATATGACCGCTCTTTGGCAGGAACCGGACGGTCGATGAGTGTGATGCCGAATGTCGCTTCTGAGTCGACAGTACGCATTCCTCTTATTGAACAGCTGACATTCAACCTCCATTTGCTGATTTACGGGGACGGGGCCAACGGCCGCTGTGGCGGAAAACTACCCGTCGGCTGCAAGCCGCGCGGGTTGATGTTGCAGGTCGGCATTCAGGCCGACCTGCACATGCAGCCGGGAAAAGTCAGTCGCTGGAGGACGGCGACAGGTGTTCGCGGTGGGCGAAGCCGAGGGTGTTGTCGATGAGATAAATATCCTCCGGTACGAATTCATACCAGCGGATTTTCTTCAGCGCTTCCATGATTGCGCGCGGCACGCCGGCGCCGCCGCCGATGAGCGGGTAGCGCTGCTGGTAGAGGGCGCGTATGCGCGCTTCGTCTTCGGCCGCGATGGCATGTACGCTGCCGGCGAGCTGGAGGCCGCGGATGCCGGGCCAGTCGTCGTAGTCGCGCTGGATGGTCGCCGCCGCGCGCGGGTCGGCGGCAATGCATTCGGCGTGGCGTGAAGTGGGTGAGGAGAGGAAATACAGGCGCAGGCCCTCATGCGCATAGAAGACGGCCGCCGCCCAGGGGCCGTCGGCGCCGACGGTGGACAGCGTCATCACGTGGTGTTCGCCGAGAAAGGCGAGCACCTTCTCGCGCAGCGATGCGCTCATCTCGGCGCTCCCTCGGGGGCCAGCGAACGAAGTGAGCGTGGGGGTGGTTTCATCTCAGGCGGGCACCCGGCTGCGGGTTTTTTTTGTTGGCGCGGGTTTTTCCGCCGCCTTGTCCGCTTCGCGCATGCGCTTCAGGCGGTAGGCGAGCTGCGGGCGGGTGACGCCGAGCAGGCGCGCCGCCGAGGAAAGATTGCCGTTCGCCTTGGCCACTGCCGCTTCCAGCAGCATCGACTCCACTTCATCCAGCGTGAACACGCCGTTGAGCACCGTCTCGCAGAGCCTTTCTCCGGGCTGCCAGCCCTGGGCATGCAGCGCACCGTGGGCATCCAGCCCCAGTTCGGCCGGCTGGCCGTCGCCTGACTTTGACACCGCCAAGTAACACGCTCCTCGGAAAGCCGCATGGCGCAAGGCATTCGGCGAGGAGGCCGAAATCGGTGTGTATCTAGGCGGGGAAGGCGCTCAATCGAGATTCAGGATTGGCTTTGGCGGCTTGA
>CAMTUN010000026.1:0-48227 GCA_947084915.1 uncultured beta proteobacterium
AGACACTTTTTGACACGCCAACGCCTTGCGCTTTGCTTCACCCATTGGGTGATTCCTTTCAATTCTCGAAATAGCCCGCAAACCCACAACCAGCAACGCTTTAGCCTACCAGAGTGAAGTCTCAGCTGCCGTTTACAGGATTACGCATTCACCCGAGCCGTCATCGAGGATGAATGAAACGTCGCTTTCGCCTTTTTCCTCCTGCACCCATTTGTTGTCGTTGTTCTTGCGCTCGACCGTATAGCGGTACCACAGGCAGGGTAGTTGAGAGACCGGGCTGATCAGGGGCGCGTTGGCGAACGGCTTGCCGGCGCCGATCAGTTCGACATAGCCCTGCGCTGCGGAGGCGACCTTCGAAGTTGGCGTGTCGGAGACGGCGCGGGCGCGGCGCCAGGCGGAGGTCCAGGCGAAGAGGCTGAGCGGCACCATCAGCGCCACGCAAACGAACATGCCGAAGCTCGACTCGGTCTGGAAACCGATGACGAGCAGGATGAGCTGGCCGCCGGAGGTGACGAGATCGCCGTACCCCCGGCGCAGGGAGACGAGCATTAGGGCTTGTTAAGGAATAAATTGTTCATGCGTTACCCCCAGAAAGCCCTTAAGCTGCGCGTTTCAGATGAACAGGGCCTTCATGTCGACGTCGGCCTTTTCCGCGCTGGCGAATTCGAGCAGAGGCTTGGCCTCGAAGCGGAACATGCCGGCGATGATGGAATCGGGGAACTGTTCGATGCGTACGTTGTTGATGTTGACTGACTCGTTGTACAGCTCGCGACGGTCGGCGATGCCGTTCTCGAGGGCCGTGATACGGCCCTGCAGTTGCATGAAGTTCTCGTTGGCCTTCAATTCTGGATAGGCCTCGGCGACGGCGAAGATCTGGCCGAGGCCCATGCGCAGCGCGCCTTCGGCCTGGCCCAGCGCCGGGATGTTCTGGCTCTCCCGCGCCGTCTGCACGCGCGAGCGGGCCTCGACCACGCGCTGCAGGGTTTCCTGCTCGAACTGCTTGTACTGCTTGCAGGTCTCGACCAGCTTGGGCAACTCATCGTGGCGCTGCTTGAGCAGCACGTCGATGTTGGCCCAGGCCTTGGCGACGGCATGCTTCACCATCACCAGCCCGTTGTAGATCATCACGCCATACACCACGGCGACGACGATGATGCCAAGCATCACCAACGAAAAGATACCCATGATTCCTCCCTGGTTTGAACCGCGTGTGAATAGTTTAAACGACTGCGACGGATTCCTGTGCTACGACTTCGGCTCGCCCTCTCCGTCTTGTGGCGCTTCCTCCTCGGGCGGGATGTCCACCAACCGGCGCAGACGCGACATGAGGGATTCCCCGGAAATGCCGAGCAGCTTGCTGATTTCGGTGATGTCGTCCGGAATGGCCGGATCGTTCCAGCCGTTGGCCGAATGCCGCGCGAGGTTGACGGCGTGAATGACATTGCGCACGCGAGGATGCTCGGCATGGTGGTCGTCCATCAGGCTCAGAAGCAGTTCCGGCAGTCGCCAGGCGCGGGCGAGCGCCAGTTGCAGTTCCGTACTGTCGATGCCGAGCACGGCCTGTTGTGCGGCCGCGCTGCGCTGACCGGGGTTCTCTTGTTGCAGGGTGCGGATATTGAGCATCAGGGTCGGGGCAAAGCACCAGAGCAGGATTTCCGCGCTGTCGTGCAGCAGGGCAGCAATGGTGACTTCATCGACGTCGAGGTCGTGGCGCTGCACCGCCCAGTCGCGCGCGAAGATCGAGGCCTGCCGTGCGCGCGTGATGACGCGCAGCAGGCCGATGAGGGCCTGCGGCTGGTTCTTCAGTCTGTCCTCGACCAGCGGCAGATTGTCGAACTTGGCGAAGAAAGGCGTGATGCCGATCATCATGACGGCGCGGTCGATGGTGGTGATGTCGGCGGTCTGGCTGACGCGCCGCGAGGCCTCGATGTAGGCGAGCACGCGCAGGGTCATCAGCGGGTCCTGCAGAATGGCTCCGGCGACTTGCCGGCCGCTGACGTTCTCCTCGTTTTCGCGCAGGCGTGCCAACTCCCGCGCCGTACGCTTCAGCACGGGAATATCGGCCTGGCTGAGGTAACTCACCCAGGATTCGAGGTTGGCTAGCGGGCGTTGCAGCATCCTAGAAAATAATTCAGTCAATACCGGTAGTTATAATAACGGCAGGACACGCGGCGGCTTGAGGCCAGTCTGCCGGTCTGAACCCGGAATCGCGATAAAACCCTTTTTGCCACAATGACATACTTATCACAAACCCAGTCCTGGGACCTGTTCTGCAGGGTCGTCGACAACTATGGGGATATCGGTGTTTGCTGGCGCTTGGCCCGCCAGCTGGTGGCCGAGCATGGCCGGCGTGTCCGTCTTTGGGTGGATGACCTGCCGGCATTCCGGCGCATCTGCCCGGATATCGTTGCCGGCCTGGCGACCCAGACATGTAGGGGGGTGGAGATCAGACGCTGGGTCGAGCCGTTCCCCGAAATCGCGCCGGCGCAGGTGGTGGTGGAGGCCTTTGCCTGCGAACTGCCTGAGCGCTATGTTCAGGCCATGGCTGCGTGTGCGGAGAAGCCACGCTGGATCAACCTGGAGTATCTCAGCGCGGAGGCGTGGGTCGGCGAGTGCCACGGCCTCGCCTCGCCCAGCCCCAGCCTGCCCCTGACCAAGTGTTTCTTCTTTCCCGGTTTTGCGTCGAATACCGGCGGGGTCCCGATGGAACGGGATCTTCCGGAGCGGCGCCAAGCTTTTCAGCAAGATGCGCAGGCGCAGGCCGCCTTCTGGCAGGAGCTCGGACTGGCGCCATCGGGCGCTGAGGAAAGCCGCATCTCGCTGTTTTGCTACCCGGGCAGCCGGGTGGAGGATTTGTTTGCCCTCTGGCAGGCTGAGGTCGCGCCGGTGACCTGTCTGGTGCCGGAGGGTATCGCCGGCGAGGCTCTCGCCGCCTTCTTCGGCCAGGCGTCGCCTTCAGCCGGCGACGTACTGAGGCGGGGCAGTCTGGAAGTGCGCGTCCTGCCCTTCCTGGAGCAGGACCAGTACGACCGGCTGCTGTGGGCCTGCGACTGCAACTTCGTGCGCGGCGAGGATTCCTTCGTGCGGGCGCAGTGGGCCTTGCGGCCGATGATCTGGCAACCCTATCCGCAAGCTGAAGAAACGCATCTGCGCAAGCTGGAGGCGTTTCTGCGGATCTATTGTCAGGATTTGCCTGAAGAAACGGCCAAGGCCGTGGTCGACTTATGGGAAGCCTGGAGCCGCGGCGAGACGTTGGGAGCGGCCTGGCCGGCCTTCTGGACACAGCGAGCGGCGCTGGCGCGGCATGCAGCAACGTGGGCGGCGGCCCTGCGGGAGAATGGCGACTTGGCCGCCAAGCTGGTCGGATTCTGCCCGGATAAGCTATAATTTCACCCTTATTTTGCGTCGTTTATCCCGTTTAACCTGATGGCGCCCAACTTTTCTCGCAGGATTTAGCACATGAAACTGGCACAGGAACTCCGTGTAGGCAATGTCATCATGATCGGCAAGGACCCGATGGTTGTGCAGAAGGCCGAGTACAACAAGTCCGGCCGCAATGTCGCCGTGGTCAAGATGAAATTCAAGAACCTGCTCACCGAATCCCCGAGCGAGAGTATCTATAAAGCCGACGACAAGTTCGAGATTGTCCAGCTCGAGCGCAAGGAAGTGACCTACTCTTATTTTGCCGACCCCATGTACGTCTTCATGGACGCCGAGTACAACCAGTTCGAGGTGGAGAAGGAAAGCATGGGCGACGCGGTCAACTACATTGACGATGGCATGCCCTGCGAGGTGGTGTTCTACAACGGCAAGGCGATTTCTGTCGACATGCCCAACAGCGTCGTGCGTGAAATCACCTATACCGAGCCGGCGGTGCGCGGCGACACCTCGGGCAAGGTGCTGAAACCGGCCAAGATCGCCACCGGCTACGAAGTGTCCGTACCGCTCTTCTGCGAGACGGGTGAGAAGATCGAGATCGACACCCGCACCGGCGAGTACCGCAACCGCGTCAAGGGTTGATCGCTTCAGGCGAACCATGAAAAAAGCCACCCGCGGGTGGCTTTTTTTACGAACTCGGCACTCTGGTCAGCGCCAGACTTCCTTGCACTTGGCAATCTCGGCATCGGTCATCACCGGCTTGATGACGCACTCGCGTATTCGCTCCTGACGCAGACGCTCCTCTTCCTTCTCCCGTTCCAGCCGGGCGATGCGCCTGGCTTCGGCCTTGTCGACCATTTCCACGGGGGCTTTTACCACTTCATCCTGCGATTCCATTTTGCGCTTATTCTCATCCGTCGTGGAGCCGGGTGCAGACGTGTTGCCGTCACCGGTCTGGGCGTTACTGCCAATCGGCAGGAAAGCCAATGAAGCCGCAACCAGGAGGGTGAAGGTGAGGGCAGGGCGCATCGTTGTCTCCAGGGAGATTCTGTAAGGCGAAGAGTACCCCGACGATAAATAAAACGCCACCCGCATTGGGTGGCGTTCTTTTTTGGTGGAGGCGGCGGGAATCGAACCCGCGTCCGCAAGCCCTCTACAGGCAGTACTACATGCTTAGCCTGGTTGTTTGATTTAACCCCTCATCCGCCAACCGGCAGGCTGATGCAAGGCGATCCGCTGAATTTTCGTGATCGGCCGCGCGGCGAGGACGATCCTTAGCTGGTGTGAATGACTCTGCTGCCACTTGCGTGGCCCGGCCCGTCAGCAAACCGGTGCAGAGCTAGCCGGTATTAAGCGGCTAGAGCGAAACGCTCGTCGTTGGCGTTTGTAAATTTCCAGATGGATTTGCGAGGTAACTGGGCCTCGGCATGCACTACACAGCTTCGTAACCCACGTCGAAGCCAGGTCGCCCCCGGATTCGTTGTGATACACAACTGTTTTACTTTGAAGGAGACAGCCGGATCGAGCTGGAGTTCCCGGAAAGCACAGGCATTCTAGCATGTGCTATGGCAGCAATCCGGCAAGGTTCGCTGGTGACTGGATGATGGCGTCGGCGCCCCATTCTTCAATGGGCAGGTCGTCGCCCAGGTAGCCCCAGGCGGCGGCGACGGCGCCCATGCCGGCCGCGCGGGCGGCCTGCATGTCGCGCAGGTCGTCACCGACATAAAGGCAGCGCGTGGGATTGGCGCCGGCGATGGTGCTGGCCAGCCATAGCGGATCGGGCGCCGGTTTCGGGCGCGGCGAGGAATCGCCGCTGACGATACAGGCGGCGCGGTGTGTAAGGTCCAGTGCTTCCATCAGCGGCAGGGTGTAGCGGCTGGGCTTGTTAGTGACCACCCCCCACTTGATGCTTTCCTCCTCGAGTTTGTCCAGCAATTCCGCGATGCCCTCGAAGAGACGGGTGCCCACGCAAAGCGAATCGCCGTAGTAGGCGAGAAAACGCTGGTGAAGTTCGGCGTACTGGTCGTCTCCCGGCGCGAGCGCGAAGCCGACGCCGAGCAGTCCACGCACGCCCTTGGATACATGCGGGCGGATGGTTTCTGTCGGCAACGGTGCCAATCGGGCTTCTGTGCGCAGACGATTGAGTACTGCGCCGAGGTCGGCGGCGGTGTCGGCCAGTGTGCCGTCGAGGTCGAACAGTACGGCGTCAATCATTGCGCCGTGTGCGCATCAAATAATTGACGTCGGTGTTCGCGCCGAGTGCGTAAGTCTTGCTGAATGGGTTGTAGGTCATGCCGATGACCTCGTCCACCGCCATGCCGGCTTTGCGGCAATAGCGGGCCAGTTCGGCCGGCCGAATGAATTTGGCGTAGTCGTGTGTGCCGCGCGGCAACAGGTTGAGTACGTATTCCGCACCGACTACGGCGAAGAGATAGGACTTGGGATTGCGGTTGATGGTGGAGCAGAAAACCAGCCCGCCCGGGCGGACGAGTTGGGCACAAGCACGCACTGTGCTGGCGGGGTCGGGTACATGTTCGAGCATTTCGAGGCAGGTGACGATGTCGAAAGCGCCCGGCATTTCGGCAGCCAATTCCTCGGCCGAAATCTTGCGGTAGTCGACTTTCTGCCCGGTTTCCAGCAGATGCAATCTGGCGACGGACAGCGCCTTGTCGGAGAGGTCGATGCCGGTTACCACGGCGCCACGTGTGGCCATCGATTCGGCGAGGATTCCACCGCCGCAACCGACGTCGAGCACCTTTTGCCCGGCCAGGCCGGCAGTCCGGTCGATCCAGTCCAGGCGCAGAGGATTGATGTCGTGCAGCGGCTTGAACTCGGATTCGGGATCCCACCAGTGGTGGGCCAGTTCGCTGAACTTGTCGAGTTCGGCCTGGTCGGCATTGTGGTTTGCGGGTTTGCTCATTGCTTAGCGTGCCTGAATAAAAAAAGCCCTGCTTGCGCAGGGCTTTTGATGGCGAATTGCCGGATTACTTGGTGCCGATGACCTCGATCTCCACGCGGCGATCGGGCTGCAGGCACTCGATGAGTTTCTTAGACTTGTTGTCGCTCTTGCCGCACTTGTCGCCGGTGACGGGCTGCTTCTCGCCCTTGCCCTCGGTGTAGACGCGGTTGGCTTCGACGCCCTTGCCGACCAGATAGGCTTTGACGGCTTCGGCGCGCTTCTCGGACAGCTTCTGATTGTACTTGTCGGAGCCGATGCGGTCGGTGTGGCCGACAGCGATGATGACTTCCAGCTTCATGCCTTTCAGCTTGTCAGTGACATCATCCAACTTGGCCTTGCCTTCGGCGCGCAGAACAGCCTTGTCGAAATCGAACAGGGCGTCGGCAGCCAGCGTCACCTTCTGGGCGGCAGGCTTCGGTGTCGGCGCGGGTGCGGCGGCAGGCGCGGGTGCGGGTGCGGGTGCGGGCTCGGGCTTCTTCACCAGATCCGGATCGCACTCGGCGATGGCCATGGCGGGCGTCCAGCGAGTGGTCTTCCAGCACAGGCCGAAACCGCTCTTGGCGACAGCGCCGCGCGTGTCGAACAGGTGGCCGTCGTTATTCGGCACTTGAGCGAGCGCGACGGAGGCGCTCAATCCAAGGGTCGCCAGCAGCGTGATTATCGAAATTAGTTTATTCATGTTCCCCCTCTTGCGGTGCGGAATGAAGTGGATAAAACGGCACAAAATCGTGAAGTTATTAAAAACACGTTTGTTCCGGCAAAAAGCTTTATTGGGCTTGCCAGTTCAAGCGGTTAGCCTATTTTGCCATAAATTGACGGTGTCAAGCAATTGGCTTGTGTCATAGCCCGGCAACATCCCATTTTCGACCCGTAGAACCCCATTCACCCAGACATGGCTGACATGCTCCCTGCCAGCGGCATATACCAGATGGGAGGCGGGGTCGAAGCAGGGGCGTACCTCGAGGGCGTCGAGCCGGATGGCGCACAGATCGGCAGCCTTGCCTGTCTCGATCGAGCCGATTCGATCCTCCATGCCAAGCGCGGCGGCGCCGTTCAGCGTGGCCATGCGTAGTAAATCATGTGCGTTGAGCACGGCAGCGTCGCCAGATGTGATCTTGCCCAGTAATCCTGCGTGGCGCATTTCCTGGAACATATCGAGCCGGTTGTTGCTGGCTGCACCGTCGGTGCCGAGGCCAAGGCGAACCCCACTTTTTGCCAGTTGAACAACCGGGGCTGCACCGCTCGCGAGCTTCATGTTCGAGGTCGGGCAATGTGCCACCGCACAGCCGTTCTCCGCCAACAGTGCGATTTCCCGCTCGTTCAGATGCACGGCATGCACGCCGATCAGGCCGGGTCCGAGCAGCCCCAGTCGGTGCAGACGCTCGAGCGGACGGACACCGTGCCGGGCCAGGCTTTGCTCGATTTCTCCCTGCGTCTCGTGGACGTGGACGTGGACCGGCAGGTCGAGTTGGGCGGCCAGGGTGGCAATGCGCTCGAAGGTTTTGTCCGCCACCGTGTAGGGTGCATGCGGCGCCATGCAGAAAGAAATCAGTGGATCGTCGCGCAGGCGGTCGCGCAGCGCCAGCCCCTTGCTGAGGTAGTCGTCGGCGTCAGTGGCGTAGGCGGTGGGGAATTCGATGACGATGATGCCGAGCGCAGCGCGCATGCCGAGACTATGCGCCGCGTCCGCCGCCGCCTCCGGGAAGAAGTACATGTCGTTGAAACAGGTGATGCCGCCACGCAGCATTTCGGCGCAGGCGAGCAGCGTGCCGTCGCGCACGAAGGCGGCGGATACATGCTTGGCCTCGGCTGGCCAGATGCGTGTCTGCAGCCAGTCCATCAGCGGCAGGTCGTCGGCGATGCCGCGCAACAGTGCCATGGCGGCATGGGTATGCAGGTTGACCAGGCCGGGAATAAGCACCTGCTGCGGCAGGGCGATCTGCCGGGCCGGAAGGTAGCGGCTGTGCGCGTCGCGCGCTGGCAGGACGTCGACGATCCTGCCTGCGGAAACGGCAACGGCGTGGTCTTCGAGCACCACGCCTTGCGGCACGACCGGTATGAGCCAGCGCGGCGCGATCAGCAGATCTATCGGTTCGGACATGCGTAAAAAAACCCCGCCGATGACGGGCGGGGTTTTTGCTGGTAGAACGGGCTTACTTCGCCGGTCCCACGACTTCGACGACGACGCGACGGTTCGGAGCCATGCACTCGATGAGTTGCTTGCGTGGCAGTTTGTCGTCGCATTTCACCCCTGGTACGGCATTGGTTTTGCCGGCGCCCATGGTTTCAATCGTTTCAGCTTTTGCGCCCTTGCCCTCGAGATAGGACTTGACGGCATCGGCGCGCTTTTCCGACAGTTTCTGGTTGGTTTCGTGGCTGCCGATGCGGTCGGTGTGGCCAGTAATCAGAATTAGCTTGATGCTGGCGCAGGAATCCAACTTGGCAAGCACGTTCTTATCGAGTTGATCCTTGCCGGCGGCATTCAGATCGGCTTTGCCGAAGGAGAAAGTGGCATCGTTCTGCAGCGAATAGGCAAAATTGCACAACTTCGGTTTCGCCGGGGCGGCAGGCGCGGCAGTCGGAGCAGGCGCAGGTGCAGGTTTGGGAGGCTCGGGCTTCTTGATCAGGTCGGGATCACACTCGGCGAGGGCCATGGCGGGCGTCCACCGCGTGGTCTTCCAGCACAGGCCGAAACCGCTCTTGGCGACGACGCCGCGCGCGTCGAACAGATGGCCGTCGTTGTTCGGTACCTGGGCGCCGACGGCAGTGACGGTCAGGCCGAGGGTCGCGGCAAGAATGGTTTGAACGAGCGTTGTTGTGTTTTTCAAGGTGACATCCTCCACTTGAATGGTTGATTGTTCTGAATATCCGGCGGAGAGGCTTGCCGGTTCCGGTTTTTATCCGCTGGATTTAAGCACAAAAACCAGAGGCCCACAACTTGTAGTCGAGACGACAATTGACTGTCTCAGAGACCCCGCGCGACTGCTTTCGACAGGGGTGTCATGCTAAACTTGCATATTTTTTGGTGGGTGCCCTAGCCCTGCCTTTGGTTCCCGTTCGATGACCACTCAATTCGCCAAAGAAACCCTTCCGGTCAGCCTTGAGGAGGAGATGCGGCACTCCTATCTTGATTATGCGATGAGCGTGATCAAGGGGCGGGCGCTGCCGGACGTGCGCGACGGACTCAAGCCGGTGCATCGGCGTGTGCTCTTCGCCATGCACGAGCTCTCCAACGACTGGAACAAGGCCTACAAGAAGTCTGCCCGCATCGTCGGTGACGTGATTGGTAAATTCCACCCGCACGGCGACACCGCGGTCTACGACACCATCGTTCGCATGGCGCAGGATTTCAGCCTGCGCTACATGTTGGTGGATGGTCAGGGCAACTTTGGTTCGGTCGACGGCGACAACGCCGCCGCCATGCGCTACACGGAAATCCGCATGGCGCGCATCGGCCACGAATTGCTGGCCGACATCGATAAAGAGACTGTCGATTTCGGGCCGAACTACGACGGTTCGGAGCGCGAGCCGCTGATCCTGCCGGCGAGAATCCCCAACCTGCTCATCAACGGCAGTTCGGGCATCGCCGTCGGCATGGCGACGAACATCCCGCCGCACAACCTGAACGAGGTGGTGGACGGCTGTCTGGCGCTGCTGGACAACCCGGATCTGGGCATTGAGGATCTGATCGGGATCATCCCGGCGCCCGACTTCCCTACCGCGGGCATCATCTACGGCACCACCGGTGTGCGCGAGGGTTATCTGACCGGTCGTGGCCGCATCGTGATGCGGGCGCGCACGCACTTCGAGGATATGGAGAAGGGCAACCGTCAGGCCATCATCGTCGATGAGCTGCCCTATCAGGTAAACAAGAAATCGTTGCTTGAGCGCATCGCCGAACTGGTCAATGAGAAGAAGCTGGAGGGAATTTCCCACATCCAGGACGAGTCCGACAAATCCGGCATGCGCGTGGTGATCGAGTTGAAGCGCAGCGAAGTGCCCGAGGTCGTGCTCAACAACCTGTACAAGATGACGCAGTTGCAGGACACCTTCGGTGTGAACATGGTGGCCCTTGTCGACGGCCGGCCGCGCCTGCTCAACCTGAAGGAGATGCTCGCAGCTTTCCTCGCCCACCGCCGGGAAGTGGTGACGCGGCGCAACGTATTCGAGTTGCGCAAGGCGCGCGAGCGGGGCCACATACTGGAAGGCCTGGCGGTGGCGTTGTCCAACGTCGATGAGATCATTGCCCTCATCAAGGCAGCACCGACGCCGCCGGAGGCCAAGCGGGAGTTGATGTCACATACTTGGCGCTCAACCTTGGTCGAACAAATGCTGGTCCGCACGAATGCGCAGGCCTCGAGGCCGGACGGGCTGGCGCCGGAATTCGGATTTTTCGAACAGGGTTACCGACTGTCGGACGCCCAGGCCCAGGCTATCCTGGAACTGCGCCTGCAGCGCCTGACCGGCCTGGAGCAGGACAAGATCCTGTCCGAATACCGCGAGGTGATGGAGCAGATTGCCGATCTGCTCGACATCCTTGCTCGTCCTGATCGCATTACCCACATCATCGGCGACGAGCTGCGGGCCATCCGGGAGCAGTTCGGCGATGCGCGACGCTCGGAGATCGTGCTGTATGCCGAAGACCTCAGCCTGGAAGATCTGATCACCCCGGCCGACGTTGTCGTCACGCTCTCGCATGGCGGCTACTTCAAGCGCCAGGTGCTTGACGATTATCGCGCCCAGCGGCGCGGCGGGCGCGGCCGGCAAGCGACGGCGATGAAAGAGGACGATTTCGTCGATCGCCTTTTCGTCGCCAACACGCACGATTACATCCTGTGCTTCTCCAATCGCGGCCGTGTCTACTGGTTGAAGGTGTATGAGGTGCCGGAGGGTTCCTCAACCAGCCGCGGCAAGCCCATCGTCAATCTCTTCCCGCTCGCCGAAGGCGAGAAGATCACCGCGGTGCTGCCGGTGAAGGAGTTCGACGAGGGACATTACGTGTTCATGGCAACGATGGGCGGGACGGTCAAGAAGACGCCGTTGTCGGCTTTCGCCAATCCGCGCAAGGCCGGCATCATCGCCGTCGCCCTCGACGAAGGAGATCATCTTATCGGCGTCGCCATCACTGACGGCAAATTCGACGTGATGCTGTTCTCGGATGCAGGCAAGGCGGTGCGCTTCGCCGAGGAGGATGTGCGTCCGATGGGCCGCGAGGCGCGCGGTGTACGCGGCATGATGCTCGAGCCGGTGCAGAGCGTGCTCTCGATGCTCGTCGCCAAGGGCGAGGAACAGAGTGTGCTGACGGCGACGGAAAACGGCTTCGGCAAGCGCACGGCAATTGCCGAATACACGCGGCATGGTCGCGGTACCAAGGGCATGATTGCCATCCAGGCGTCCGATCGCAACGGCAAGCTGATCGGTGCCGTGCTGGTCAGCGACACCGATGAACTGATGCTGATTTCCACCGGTGGCGTGCTGATCCGCACGCTGGTGCAGGATATCCGCGAGATGGGGCGCTCGACTCAGGGCGTCACCCTGATCTCGCTCGATGACGGAACCAAGCTGGCCGGCATCGAAAAGATTATTGAGACCGACGAGGAGCAAGAATAGAAATGGCACGCGTAATCAATTTCAGCGCCGGACCGGCGACCCTGCCGGAATCCGTTCTCAAGCAGGCGGCGGAGGAGATGCTCGACTGGCACGGCAGCGGCCAGTCCGTCATGGAGATGAGCCACCGCGGCAAGGAGTTCATGAGCATCGCCGCGCAGGCAGAAGCCGATTTGCGCGAGTTGATGGGCATTCCCGCCAATTACAAGGTGCTGTTCCTGCAGGGCGGCGCCAGCCTTCAGTTCGCCATGATCCCGATCAACCTGCTGCGCGGCAAGACCAGCGCCGACTACGTGCACACGGGCGAGTGGGCCAAGAAGGCGATCAAGGAGGCGAAACAGTACTGCCAGGTCAACGTGGTGGCGTCGAGCGAAGACAAGAGCTTCACCTATGCGCCGGTGCAGGCCGACTGGAAGCTGAGCCAGGACGCCGCCTACGTTCACTTCACTGCCAACGAGACCATCGGCGGCGTGGAGTTTCACTGGACGCCCGATCTTGGCAAACTCGCCGGCGATGTGCCGTTGGTGTGCGACATGTCTTCGAACATCCTGTCGCGTCCGGTCGATGTGTCGAAATACGGTCTCATCTACGCCGGCGCGCAGAAGAACATCGGTCCGGCCGGTTTGACCATCGCCATCGTGCGTGACGACCTGATCGGCCAGGTGCTGCCCAAGACGCCCGTCATGCTCGACTACAAGACGCATGCCGAGAATGAGTCGATGTACAACACGCCCCCCACCTACGGCATCTACATCGCCGGCCTGGTGTTCCAGTGGATCAAACAGAACGGCGGCTTGGCGGCGATGCACCAGCGCAACCAGGAGAAGGCGGCGCTGCTCTACACCTTCCTCGACCAGAGCCAATTCTTCGTCAGTCCGGTCGCCAAGGCCGATCGTTCGCTGATGAACGTCCCGTTCACGCTGAAGAAGGCGGAACTGGACGAGGAGTTCCTCAAGGGCGCCAAGTCGCGCGGCATGATCCAGCTCAAGGGCCATCGCTCCGTCGGCGGCATGCGTGCCTCGATCTACAATGCCATGCCTGTGGAAGGCGTCCAGGCGTTGGTCGAGTACATGAAGGGATTCGAGGCGAAGCATGGCTAATCACTTCCAGATCCTGGTGCTCAACCAGATTTCCCAGGCCGGCCTGAAACGCCTGCCGCAGGAGAAATATACTGTCGGCAAGGATATCGCCGCGCCGGATGCCATACTGGTGCGCTCGGCGGACATGCACAAGCTCGATATCCCGGCTTCCGTGCGCGCCATCGGCCGCGCCGGCGCCGGCACCAACAACATCCCGGTGCAGGCCATGAGCGCGCGCGGCGTTCCAGTCTTCAACGCGCCGGGCGCCAACGCCAACGCGGTGAAGGAACTGGTCATCGCCGGCATGCTGCTGGCGGCGCGCAACATCTCCGGCGCCATGCGATTTGTCTCTGCCCTCGATCCGAAGGATCCCGAGATGGAGAAAAAGGTCGAGGATGGAAAGAAGAGCTTCGCCGGCTACGAGTTGGCCGGCCATACGCTCGGTGTCGTCGGTCTTGGCAAGATCGGCTGCCTGGTGGCGGATGCCGCCATCAAGCTCGGCATGCACGTGATGGGCTACGATCCGGAAATCACGGTGGATGCCGCCTGGAGCCTGCCGTCCCAAGTGAAAAAGGCGAACAGCGTGGTCGAGGTGCTGAAGAATGCGAATTTCATCAGCCTTCACGTGCCACTGGTCGACGCCACGCGCAAGTTGGTTAATGCGCAGTCGCTGGAGCATGTCCGGCACGGCGCCGTGCTGCTCAACTTTTCGCGCGAGGGCGTGGTGGATGAGTCCGCCGTGCTGGATGCCCTGGAATCCAAGAAACTCGCCTGCTATGTGTGTGACTTTCCCAGCCCGCATGTGAACGGCCATCCTCATGTAGTGGCGCTGCCGCATCTGGGCGCCTCCACGCGCGAAGCCGAGGACAACTGCGCGGCGATGGTCGCCGACCAGGTGCGCGACTATCTCGAGCACGGCAATGTGCAGAACGCGGTGAACTTTCCCAGCATCGTCATGCCACGCGAGTCGAACTTTCGCATCGCCATTGCCAACGCCAACGTGCCGAACATGGTGGGGCAGATTTCCACTGCGATGGCCAAGGCCAATCTGAACATCCACAACATGATGAACAAGTCGCACGGCGACATGGCCTACACGCTGGTGGATGTGGACAGCACCGTGCCGCAGGCGGCTGTCGATTCGATCGCCGCCATCGAAGGCGTGCTCGCCGTGCGCTATCTGCCCGTGTGACGACGCCATGAGCGATGATCTGCAGCGCCTTCGCGCCGAGATCGACCGCCTCGACGAGGAGGTGCTGGCCCGTCTGTCGCGGCGTGCCGAGATCGCCCACGAGATCGGCCGTGTCAAGGGCGGGGCGGTGGTCTACCGGCCCGAGCGGGAGGCACAGGTGCTGCGCCGCATCGCCGGGCTCAATAAAGGACCACTGGCCGAGACAACGGTCTGGCATATCTTCCGCGAGATCATGTCGGCCTGCCTGGCGCTGGAGCAGCCCCTGCGTATCGCTTACTTCGGGCCGGAGGGTACCTTCACCGAGAGCGCGGCAAAGAAGCATTTCGGTTCTGCGCCGGATTTCTCGGCACTGGCAACCATCGACGAGGTGTTCCGCGCCGTCGAGGCGGGCCATGCCGACTACGGCGTGGTGCCGGTGGAGAATTCCACCGAGGGGGCCGTGGGCCGTTCGCTCGATCTGCTCCTGCAAATGCCGATCAAGATCTGCGGCGAGGTCATGTTGCGCATCCACCAGCATCTGCTCTCCAAGGCGGAGCGGTTGGAGGACGTCAAACGGCTTTACTCGCACGCCCAGTCACTCGCCCAGTGTCACGAGTGGCTCAACCGTCATTTGCCGGACCTGCCACGCGTTCCGGTGGCGAGCAATGCCGAGGCGGCACGCATGGCTGCCGAGGATGCTGAATCCTGCGCCATCGCCGGCGAGGCAGCGGCCGGCCGCTACGGCCTGAACAGCCTGGCGCGCGATATCGAGGACGATCCGAATAATACGACGCGCTTCCTCGTCATCGGCATGCACGACGCCGGACCTTCCGGCCGTGACAAAACTTCCATCGTCTGTTCCTCGCAGAACAAGGCCGGCGCCGTCTATTCGCTGCTCGAGCCGCTGGCGCGGCACGGCGTGTCAATGAGCAAGTTCGAGTCGCGCCCCTCGCGCACCGGCTTGTGGGAATATGTTTTCTATGTCGATGTAGATGGCCACCAGAGCGAGGAGCGGGTGGTAAAGGCCTTTGCCGAACTGCGCGACCGCGCCGCTTTCGTCAAGGTACTCGGTTCCTACCCGAGTGCAGCGGCCTGAGGCGCCTCAAAAATAACGGAAGAGGAAGACCACCGAGGGGAACCGACCATGAGCATTGCCGAACACGCACCATCCTACATCCGCGCCATTTCGCCCTATCAGCCAGGCAAGCCGATCACCCAGTTGGCGCGCGAGATGGGCATTCCCGTCGACAAGATCGTCAAACTGGCCTCCAACGAAAATCCGCTCGGCATGAGTCCGCGCGCGCGCGCCGCGCTGCAGGCAGCCGTCGGTGGCCTCGAGCGCTATCCCGATCAGTTCGACCTGACCCATGCGCTGTCCGAGCGGTTCGGCGTGAGCCTCGAGCAGATTGTGCTCGGCAATGGCTCAAATGACGTGCTCGACCTGGCCGCCCGCGTTTTCCTTGCACCGGGCCGTTCTTCGGTTTTTTCGCGGCACGCCTTCGCCGTATATCCGCTGGCGACGATGTCGGCCGGCGGCGAATGCATCGTCGTGCCGGCGAAAAACTTCGGCCACGACCTCGACGCCATGCGCGCGGCCATCCGGCCGGATACACACATCGTGTGGATCGCCAACCCCAACAACCCGACCGGGAACTTCCTGCCGGGCGCTCAGGTGAAGGCCTTCCTGCAGTCGGTGCCGAAAGATGTGGTGGTGGTGCTCGACGAGGCCTACAACGAGTACTTGCCGCCAGCCGACCGTGTCGACACCCTGGCCTGGCTCAAGGAGTTTTCCAATCTGGTCGTCACGCGCACCTTCTCCAAAATTCACGGCCTGGCCGGCCTGCGCGTCGGCTATGCCGTCACCACAGCGGAAATCGCCGACCTGATGCATCGCGTGCGCCAGCCCTTCAACGTGAACAATCTTGCCCTGGCGGGCGCGATTGCCGCGCTGGACGACCATGCCTTCATCGCCGAGAGCTACGACACCAACCGGCGCGGCATGGAGCAGATCATTGCCGGCCTCAAACGCCTCGGGCTGGAGCATATTCCTTCGCATGGTAACTTCGTCACCTTCAAGGTGGGGGATGCGGCGAAGGTGAACCAGTCCCTACTCAAGCAGGGCATCATCGTGCGGCCGATCGCCGGCTATGCGCTGCCCGAGCACCTGCGTGTCACCATCGGCCTGGAAAGCGAGAACGCATGCTTTCTTGCAGCCCTGGAAAAGGCGTTGGAAGGCGCACGCTAACCAATGAACAGCCCCCATCACTTCGTTCGCTGCCCCCCGGGGGGGCGCTTAGCGCCCTTCGGGCACCCCAAGGGTACTTCCTTCGGGGCGCGGCTGGGCGGGCACTAAGGCGTGGGCTTCCGGCTCGACAAGATCGTCGTCTTCGGGGTCGGCCTGATTGGCGGTTCGTTCGCCCTGGCCCTGAAGAAGGCCGGGGTCGCCGGCCAGGTGATCGGCGTCGGCCGCAGCCAGTCCACCCTCGATGAGGCGCTGCGGCTGGGCATCATCGACCGCATTGGCGCCTGCGATGCCGCTACTCTGCGGGATGCCGACCTCGTCCTGCTCGCCACGCCGGTCGGTCAGATGCCTGCGCTGATGCAGGCGATGGCCCCGCACCTCGGTCCGCAGGTCGCGATTACCGATGGCGGCAGCACCAAGAGCGATGTCGTTGCCGCGGTCTACCAGCACCTGCGCCAGCATTGTGCGCGCTTCGTGCCGGCACACCCGATTGCCGGCGCGGAGAACAGCGGCGCCGCTGCTGCAAAAGCCGACCTTTACGTCGAACGCAAGGTGGTGCTGACGCCGCTGAAGGAAAATGCGCCCGAAGCCATCGAGCGCGTGCGTGCCGCCTGGGCAGCCTGCGGGGCGTCGGTTTACGAGATGGCACCGTCCCGTCACGACCAGGTGTTCGCCGCGGTGAGCCACCTGCCGCACCTGCTGTCCTTCGCGCTGGTACACGACCTGGCGCAGCGCGAGAACCGCGAGGAATTCTTCCGTTTCGCCGCCAGCGGTTTTCGTGATTTCACCCGCATCGCTGCCAGCCATCCCGAGATGTGGCGCGACATCTGCATCGCCAACAAGACCGCCCTGCTCGGCGAACTGGAGCAATACCAGCGCCAGCTGGAGGAACTGCGCCAGGCGCTCCTTGCCGGTGATGCGGCCGCGCTCGAGGCGGTCTTTGCCCAGGCGCGCACCGTGCGCCGCGCCTGGGCCGAGGGAAAACTCTCCTGATGGAGTTTCTGGATCTCGCCCCGGCAAATTACGCCTCGGGCACCGTGCGCCTGCCGGGTTCGAAGAGTATTTCCAACCGATTCCTGCTGCTCGCCGCCCTCGCCGAGGGGGAGACCACAATCCGCGACCTGCTGCTCTCGGACGACGTCGAGCGCATGCTGGTTGCCCTGAAAACGCTCGGCATCAAATTGGAAAGGCAGGGGCGGGGCAATGATTTTCTGGTGCGTGGCGCCGGCGGTGCCTTCCCGGCCAAGCAGGCCGAGCTGTTTCTCGGCAATGCCGGCACGGCGTTCCGTCCGCTGACGGCGGCGTTGGCGCTCTCGAATGGTCATTACCGCCTTTCCGGCGTGTCGCGCATGCACGAGCGGCCGATCGGCGACCTGGTTGACGCACTGCGCCAGCTTGGCGCCGACATCTGCTATCTGGAGAACGAGGGCTTCCCGCCCCTGGAAATCCGTCCGGCGCAGATCCGGACCGGGGGCAGGGTGACGGTGCGCGGGGAGGCCTCCAGTCAGTTCCTCACTGCGCTGTTGATGGCCCTGCCGCTCAGCGGTGCCGGGGCGACGGTCGAGGTGATCGGTGAACTCATCTCGAAGCCCTATATTGATATCACCCTCAATCTCATGGCGCGCTTCGGCGTGACTGTCGAGCGGGACGGCTGGCGGGCTTTCCACATCCCGTCAGGGGTGCGCTACCACAGCCCGGGTACGGTGTTCGTCGAGGGAGACGCCTCCTCGGCCTCGTATTTCCTGGCGGCCGGAGCCATTGCCGGCGGGCCGGTGCGCGTCGAGGGTGTGGGGCGGGACAGCATCCAGGGCGACGTGCGCTTCGCCGAGGCCCTGCAGGCAATGGGCGCGCAGGTGGCGATCGGGCCCAACTGGATCGAGGCACGGGCGCCTGCCAGTGGCCGCCTCCTGGCGCTGGATATCGACTGCAACCACATCCCGGACGCCGCCATGACCCTGGCCGTGGCGGCGCTGTTTGCCGAGGGCACGACGGTGCTGCGCAATATCGCCAGTTGGCGTGTCAAGGAAACCGACCGCATCGCCGCCATGGCGACCGAGCTGCGCAAGCTCGGCGCGACGGTGGAGGAAGGTGCCGATTTCATTGCCGTCTCAATGTCACGCAGCGAGCCGGCTGACGCCGTCTCCAAATCACATAGCGAGCCGGCTGACGCCGTCTCGCGGGGACTGACTTTTGCCCCCGGGGTGACCATCGACACCTACGACGACCATCGCATGGCGATGTGCTTCTCGCTGGCCTGCCTGGGCGGCGTGCCGGTGCGCATCAACGACCCGAAGTGCGTGAACAAGACCTTCCCCGATTATTTCGAGCGTTTCGCGGCGTTGCTGGCGCCGGTGATCGCCATCGACGGCCCCTCGGCCTCGGGCAAGGGCACAGTGGCCGCCCTGGTCGCCGAAAAACTGGGTTTCCATTACCTTGACAGCGGCGCCCTCTATCGTTTGGTCGCCCTGGCCGCCATGCGAGCGGACGTGGCGCTCGACGACGGGGAGGCCCTGGCGCGGATTGCCGAGACCTTGCCGGCGACTTTCGAGGGTGGCCGCATTCTGCTCGATGGCGAGGATGCCGGTACCACCATCCGCAGCGAGGAATGCTCGGCCGGCTCTTCCAGGGTGGCGGCCTTTCCGGCCGTCCGGGCAGCCCTGCTCGGGCGCCAGCGGGCCTATCGACTGGCGCCGGGCCTGGTTGCTGAGGGGCGCGATATGGGTTCGGTGGTTTTTCCCGACGCCCCGCTCAAGGTATTCCTTACCGCGACCGCCGAGGCCCGTGCCGAGCGGCGCTATAAACAGTTGATCGACAAAGGAATGTCTGCTAGCATTGACACCCTTTTGCAGGATCTTCACGAACGTGATGCGCGCGACAGCGCGCGGGCGGTCGCGCCCCTGCAGAAATGCGCGGATGCCGAGTTGCTCGACACCACGGCGATGACGGTCGATGAGGCCGTCGCTTGGGTGATCGAACGAGTCAGGCAACGTTTGCCGCAAGCAGCGGCGCGCTCCTGAGATAACGGAAGCGCCGCAGGCGTAGGTGTCGCGAAGACGCTGTCGCAGCAGGTGCCGCCCCCGGGCGGACCAATCGACTGGATGAACAGGTTGATGCAGGGCCACCCTGCCGCTGTGCATGTTTTCTTCGCGATTTTTTCAACTTGCAAGCCGTCCGATTTCGGCCGGCGTTAGGTTTTTTTAAATTTATGTCCATTGCAACCGCCATTCCAGAGACCAACCCTGAAAGTTTTGCCGCCCTCTTTGAAGAAAGCCTATCCCGCCAGGAGATGCGCGCGGGTGAAGTAATCACCGCAGAAGTCATTCGCATCGACCAGAACTTCGTTGTCGTCAACGCCGGCCTCAAGTCCGAGAGCTTCATCTCCATCGACGAATTCCGCGACGATCGCGGTGAGGTCGAGGTCAAGCCGGGCGACTACGCCAGCGTTGCCATCGAGATGCTCGAAGACGGCTACGGCGAGACGCGTCTGTCGCGCGAGAAGGCCAAGCGCATCGCCGCCTGGAACGACCTGGAGAAGGCCCTCAACGAAGGCGCCATCGTCAAGGGCGTTATTAACGGCAAGGTGAAAGGCGGCCTCACCGTCATGACCAACGGCATCCGCGCCTTCCTGCCCGGATCGCTGGTGGATGTCCGTCCGATCAAGGACACCACGCCCTACGAGAACAAGGAATTCGAATTCAAGGTCATCAAGCTCGACCGCAAGCGCAACAACGTGGTCGTGTCGCGCCGTGCCGTGCTGGAAGCCTCTGCCGGCGAAGAGCGCGAGTCGCTGCTGGCCAATCTGAAAGAAGGCACCGTCATCAAGGGCATCGTCAAGAACATCACCGACTACGGCGCGTTCGTGGACTTGGGCGGCATCGATGGTCTGCTGCACATCACCGACCTGGCCTGGCGCCGCGTGCGCCATCCCTCCGAGGTGCTCAACGTGGGTGACGAGGTGGAGGCCAAGGTACTGAAGTTCGACCAGGAGAAGAACCGCGTCTCGCTCGGCCTCAAGCAGCTCGGCGAAGACCCGTGGGTCGGCATCTCCCGCCGCTACCCGCAGGGCACCCGCCTGTTCGGCAAAGTGACCAATCTCACCGACTACGGCGCCTTCGTCGAAGTCGAACAGGGCATCGAGGGTCTGGTACACGTCTCCGAAATGGACTGGACCAACAAGAACGTGCATCCCTCCAAGGTCGTCCAACTGGGTGACGAGGTGGAAGTGATGATTCTCGAGATTGACGAGGATCGCCGCCGCATTTCCCTTGGCATGAAGCAGTGCCTGTCCAATCCGTGGGACGACTTCTCGATCAACCACAAGAAAGGCGACAAGGTGCGCGGCCAGATCAAGTCGATCACCGACTTCGGCATCTTCATCGGCCTGCCCGGCAACATCGACGGCCTGGTGCACCTGTCTGACCTGTCCTGGTCGGCGACCGGCGAGGAAGCCGTGCGCAACTTCAAGAAGGGCGACGAGGTCGAGGCGGTGGTGCTGGCCATCGACGTCGAGCGCGAACGCATTTCTCTCGGCATCAAGCAGATGGAAGGCGACCCCTTTACCAATTTCATCGCCACCCATGACAAGAACAGCTTGGTCAAGGGCACGGTGAAGAGTGTCGACGCACGTGGCGCGGTGGTGCAGTTGTCCGACGAGGTCGAGGGCTATCTGCGCGCCTCCGAGGCTGCCCGCGAGCGGGTCGAGGACCTGCGCACGCTGCTCAAGGAAGGTGATACCCTGGATCTCATGATCATCAACGTTGATCGCAAAACGCGTTCGATCAACCTGTCGATCAAGGCCAAGGACCAGGCCGAGCAGAACGAGGCCATGCAGACGCTACGCAGTGAAACGTCGTCCGCCGCAAGCGGCACGACCAACCTCGGTGCCCTGCTGAAAGCCAAGCTCGGCAATACCCAGCAATAACCTCGCCAGGTGAATATGACGAAGTCGGAGCTCATCGCGAAACTGGCGGGTCGTTTCCCGCAGTTGGTCGCCAAGGATGCCGATTACGCGGTCAAGATGATTCTCGATGCCATGACCGCCGCGCTCACCCGCGGCGATCGCATCGAGATTCGCGGCTTTGGTAGTTTTGCGCTGAACTACAGGCCGCCGCGCGTCGGACGCAACCCGAAATCGGGCGAGAAGGTGCAGGTGCCGGAGAAATACGTGCCGCACTTCAAGGCGGGCAAGGAGCTTCGCGAACGTGTAGACCAGCTCGGTTGATCGGCCGCGGTTGAATTGCAGGACTGAAGGAGTCGGGCGGCGTCGGGGGATGCCGCCCCTTTTTTTGCGTGTCTGACTGGGCGCGCACACTGGATTGACATGAAATTTTTCATCTGGCTGCTGCGGGTCGCACTGTTCGTCGTCCTGTTGGGCTTCGCGGTGAAGAACAGTAGTATGGTGACGCTGCATTTCTTCCTCGATGCTGCCTGGCAGTTGCCGCTGGTGAGCGTTATGCTGATCTTCTTTGCTGCCGGTGCGATTGTCGGTTTGTCGGCCGCGCTGGGAACCTTCCTGCGACAGCGCCGGGAAATTGCGCGCCTCAGGCAGGAAGCGGACGTCGTTTCACGCCAGTCGAGGTAGCGTTGCGGCAATCCCGAGACAAGAGAGAATAAGCCAGGGATGATGGAATTCGAACTGTGGTGGCTGCTGGCGATCCCGCTGTTTTTCGCCTTGGGCTGGATGGCCGCGCGGGTGGACATTAGCCATGTCGTGCGCGAATCCCGCACGCTGCCGAAGTCCTATTTCAAGGGACTCAATTTCCTGCTCAACGAGCAACCTGACAAGGCCATTGATGCCTTCATCGAGGCGGCCAAGGTCGACTCCGAGACGGCCGAGTTGCATTTTGCCCTGGGCAACCTGTTTCGTCGCCGCGGCGAAACCGACCGCGCCATCCGCATGCACCAGAACCTGGTCGAGCGCGAAGGCCTGAAGGAAGAGCAGCGACAGCAGGCATTGGCCGAACTGGGCCATGATTACCTCAAGGCCGGTCTGCTCGACCGCGCCGAGGATATATTCGTCAGCCTGCGCGACACCAGCCAGAACGAGGCTGCCCTGAATTTCCTGCTGGAGATCTACCAGCAGGAGAAGGAATGGCGCAAGGCCATCGACATCGCCCGCCAGTTGCCTGATCACTCCGATCACCTGTGGCAGAAGGAAATCGCCAACTTTTATTGTGAGCTGGCCGCCACGGAGATCAACAACTCCCGTCCCATGGAGGCGCACAAGCTGATCGATGAGGCGCTGGCAACGCATCGCAAGTCGGTGCGGGCGACCATCCTGCTCGGCGATCTGCATGCCGCAGATGGCGATCTGGAGCGCGCCGCCGAGGCCTGGAAGCGGATCGAGCAGCAGAACCCGGTTTATCTTTCCCTGGTCGCCGCCAAGCTGATGGAGGCTTACCGCAAGCTGGGACGTGGCGAACAGGGGCTGCAGCTCATGCGCGGCTATCTCGCACAGCACCCCTCGCTCGACCTCCTCGATGCGACATTCCAGTGGACCCTGCTTGACGAAAGCCCCGAGGCGGCCTATCAGCTGGTGCGCGAAGAGCTGCGGCGCAACCCGACCCTGCTCGGCCTGGACAAACTGCTGGAGGCGCAGATCCTGGTGGCCCCGCCCGAGCGGCGCGCCGACCTGGAACTGGTGAAGAACCTGATCCACAACCACACCCGCAAGGTGGCGCGCTATCGTTGCGACAGCTGTGGCTTCAAGGCGAGACAGTTCTACTGGCGCTGTCCGGGCTGCGGGGCGTGGGAGAGCTACCCTCCGAGGCGCACCGAGGAATTCGATCTGACACCGTGAAAAGCAGTAACACAGAGCACGCGGAGGGCACAAAGCACACAGAGAAATCATTATTGTTTTTCTCCGTGATCTCTGTGTTCTCCGTGGTTAAGGGTTTTTTGAAGGGGGCGCTTTGAAAATCACCGTCATCGGCACCGGCTATGTCGGCCTGGTCAGCGGCGCCTGCCTTGCCGAGGTGGGCAACGACGTGCTGTGTCTGGATCTGGACGCCGAGAAGATCCGCGTCCTCGATTCGGGCGGCATTCCGATCCATGAGCCGGGCCTGCTCGATATGGTCGCGCGCAACCGCGCCGCCGGACGTCTGCGCTTTACCACGGACGTGGAGGAAGCCATCGAGCACGGACTGCTGCAGTTCATCGCGGTGGGTACGCCCCCCGACGAGGACGGCTCGGCTGACCTGCAGTATGTTGTCGCGGCAGCCCGCTCCATCGGCCGTCACATGGATGACTACAAGGTCGTCGTTGGCAAGTCCACCGTCCCGGTCGGCACGGCGGACAGGGTGCGTGCTGCGATACAGGAAGAACTGGCGGCGCGTGGCCTGCAGACGGAGTTCAGCACCGTCTCCAATCCCGAGTTTCTCAAGGAAGGCGCGGCTGTGGAGGACTTCATGCGCCCCGACCGCATCATCGTCGGCGCAGAGGATGCACGCGCGATCGACCTGATGCGCCAACTCTACTCCCCCTTCCAGCGCAGCCATGAGCGTTTCATCGTCATGGACGTGCGTTCGGCCGAGCTGACCAAGTACGCCGCCAACGCTATGCTGGCGACGCGCATCTCCTTCATGAACGAACTGGCCAATCTGGCCGAGAATCTGGGCGCCGATATCGAGTTGGTGCGGCAGGGAATCGGTTCCGATCCGCGCATCGGCTACCAGTTCCTCTATCCAGGCTGCGGCTACGGCGGCTCCTGTTTTCCCAAGGACGTGCAGGCGCTCAACCGCACGGCGCGCGACGCGGACAGCGCATTGCGCGTCCTCAACGCGGTGGAGGAGGCCAATGAATTCCAGAAAGGCGTGCTCGGCCGCAAGATAACCGGGCAGTACGGCGACGATCTGACCGGCCGCCGCTTCGCCCTGTGGGGCCTGGCCTTCAAGCCGAATACCGACGACATGCGCGAGGCGCCCAGCCGCCGCGTCGTCGCCGACCTGTTGGCGCGCGGCGCCAGCGTCAGCGTCTACGACCCGGTGGCGATGGCCGAGGCCCGGCGCATCTTCGGCGCGGAGCCCCGCATCGCCTATGCCGAGTCGCCCGCCGACGCGCTGGAGGGCGCGGACGCGCTGGTGATCGTCACGGAGTGGAAGGAATTCAGGAGCCCCGATTTCGATGAGATGAAGCGGCGCCTGAAGACGCCGCTTGTCTTCGACGGGCGCAACCTCTACGATCCGGCGCAGATGCGCGCCGCTGGCATTCAGTATTTCGCGATCGGAAGACAGTGAAGGAGAAACTCGCCCTGCCCGACACATCGTCTGCCCGCATCCTGGTGGTGGGCGATGTCATGCTCGACCGCTACTGGTTTGGCGAGGTCAGCCGCATCTCGCCCGAGGCGCCGGTGCCGGTGGTCAAGGTCGAGCGCTGCGAGGAACGTCCCGGCGGTGCGGCGAATGTGGCGCGCAACTGCGCGGCGCTCGGCGCGAAAGTCTCCCTGCTCTCCGTCGTCGGCGCGGACGAGGCCGGCCGCTCGCTGGCGCGCCTGATGGACGGCGAGGGCATCGAGACCAGCCTGCATGAGGATGCGGAACTCTCGACCACCATCAAGCTGCGTGTCGTCGGCCGCCAGCAGCAGCTGCTGCGCATCGACTTCGAGAATGCGCCTACCCACGAGGTGCTGCGCGCGAAACTGGCCGATTTCGAGCGCCAGTTGCCGCGCTGCGACGTCGTCATCCTGTCCGATTACGGCAAGGGCGGACTGGCCCACATCGGCGAGATGATCCGGCTGGCGCGTGCCGCCGGCAAGCCCGTGCTGGTCGACCCCAAGGGCGAGGACTACGCCCGTTACGCCGGCGCCACATTGCTCACACCCAACCGCGCCGAACTGCGCCAGGTGATCGGCGGCTGGACCTCCGAAGCCGTGCTCCTGGAGAAGGTGACGCGGCTGCGCGCGGAGCTCGGACTGGAGGCGCTGCTGGTGACGCGCAGCGAGGAAGGCATGACGCTCTTCCGCGGCGACGAGTCACTGCACGAACCGGCCCAGGCGCGGGAGGTTTATGATGTAAGCGGCGCCGGCGACACGGTGATCGCATCGATGGCCGTCATGCTGGCGAGCGGGGCGGATATGCATGCGGCGATGCGCATCGCCAACCGCACGGCCGGCATCGTCGTCGGCAAGCTCGGCACCGCCGTCGTCACGCGCGAGGAACTGGAAACGGCGCTTTGAAAACCATCGCCGCGGATTTCGCGGATGAACGCGGATATCATCCGATTTATATCCGCGTTCATCCGCGTGATCCGCGGCAACGAATTCGTTTGGACATGTTATGTACACCATCGTAACCGGCGCAGCCGGGTTCATAGGGGCGAATCTGGTCAAGGCGCTCAACGCGCGCGGCGTCGGCGACATCATCGCCGTCGACAACCTCACCAAGGCCGACAAATACCGCAATCTTGTCGATTGCGAGATCGCCGACTACCTCGACAAGAACGAGTTCATCGACGCCGTCGCCGCCGGCGAGTTCGACGGCGCCGTGGAGGCGGTGCTGCATCAGGGTGCCTGCTCCGACACCATGGAGCACAACGGCCAGTACATGATGGCCAACAATTACCGCTACTCCCTGGAACTGCTCGATTTCTGCCTGGACCAGGAAGTGCCCTTCCTCTATGCCTCATCGGCCTCGGTGTATGGCGGCGGCCGGGTGTTCCAGGAGTCGCGCGAGTTCGAGTCGCCGCTCAACGTGTATGGATATTCGAAATTCCTCTTCGACCAGGTGGTGCGTCGCCGTCTCGCGGAGACTGACTTTCACTCGCAGGTCGTCGGCTTCCGCTACTTCAATGTCTACGGCCCGCGCGAGGCGCACAAGGGGCGCATGGCCTCGGTGGCCTTCCACTTCTTCAACCAGTACCAGGCGGAGGGGAAGGTCAGGCTGTTCGAGGGCTGCGACGGCTATGGCAACGGCGAGCAGCAGCGCGATTTCGTCTTCATCGACGATGTCGTCAAGGTGAACCTGCATTTCCTCGACAGCGGCGCTTCGGGAATATTCAACCTTGGCACGGGCAGCGCGCAGTCCTTCAACGATGTTGCGGTGGCCACCGTGAATGCCTGCCGCGCCGCGCAGGGCGAAGCGGCGCTGTCCCTGGCGGAACTGCGCAGTCGCGGCGTGATCGAATACATTGCCTTCCCCGAAGCCCTCAAGGGCAAGTACCAGAGTTACACCGAGGCCGACATCTCGCTGCTGCGCCAGGCCGGCTATGAAACGCCATTCGCCGCCGTCGAGGAAGGCGTCGGTGCATACGTGCAAGACAGGCTGAAGGCATGACCCAAGGAAATCCGACCGAAGGAAGTGCAGTGCCCGTTGGGATGAAGCGGGTACTCGAAGACTTCGTCGGCAACACGCCCCTGGTGCGGCTGAAGCGCCTGCCTGGCGCCGACAACGAGAAACGCGGGAATGTCATCCTCGCCAAGCTGGAGGGCAACAACCCGGCCGGCTCGGTGAAGGACCGGCCGGCGCTCTCGATGATCCTGCGCGCCGAGGCGCGCGGCGACATCAAGCCGGGCGATACCCTGATCGAAGCCACCAGCGGCAACACCGGCATCGCCCTGGCGATGGCGGCCACCATGCGCGGCTACAGGATGATGCTGATCATGCCCGAGCACCTTTCCGTCGAGCGGCGCCAGACCATGCGCGCCTTCGGCGCCGACATTGTGCTCACCGCCCAGAAGGGCGGCATGGAGATGGCGCGCGATGTCGCCGACAAGATAGTGGCCGAGGGCCGCGGCATCATGCTCGACCAGTTCTCCAACCCGGACAATCCGCTTTCTCATTACGAGGGCACCGGACCGGAAATCTGGCGCGACACGGACGGGAAGATCACCCACTTCGTCTCCAGCATGGGCACCACCGGCACCATCATGGGTTGCTCGCGCTACTTCAAGGAGAAGAATCCGAAGATCGAGATCGTTGGCTGCCAGCCCGAGGAGGGCTCGCAGATCCCCGGCATCCGCAAGTGGTCGGAGGAGTACCTGCCGAAGATCTACGACAAGGGCCGCGTCGACCGTCTCGAGTATGTCAGCCAGGCCGATGCCGAGGAGATGACGCGGCGCATGGCGCGCGAGGAGGGCCTCTTCGCCGGCATTTCCTCCGGCGGCGCCACGGCTGTCGCCCTGCGCATTGCGGAGCAAGTGCGCAATGCAGTCATCGTCACCATCATCTGCGACCGCGGTGACCGCTATCTCTCCACGGGTGTCTTCCCTGCCTGAGGCTGTGCAGCGGGTGGCGTTGCGCGCAGCCCTTCTCATGCTGCTCCTGCTGGCGGCCCTGCCGGGCCGGGCGGCGCAGGTTACCCTTTCGCTTGGTTCGATTCAGCACCCGGCCTTCGAGGCCGAGGGCGTCACCGTCACTTTCGACGCGGCGCGGCGCGGCACAGCCGAAATCCGGCTTGGCCTGTTGCGCGTCGCCGGCGCTGAATACCGCACGCTGAGGGTGCATTGCGCCGGTTTCTTCTTCGACGGGCGCCAACTCGACTGCCCTGAAGGCACGGTGCGCCGCGACGACGAGCGCGGCCGCGACCGGCCGACGCTGCCGTTCTCTTTTGCCTGGCGGGCAAGCGATGGTTACCTGTCCTTTTCCATGAACGATGTCGATGCCATTGCCTTCTCGCCGCTGGTCAAGCGCCTGCGCGGCTGGCAGCCCAAGGGCAAGATCGATTTCGGCGTCACCGTCGAGGGCGATCGGGCCTGGCTCGGTCTTTCCGTGCGCGACCTCGAATTCGCCAGCCGGGAGGGTGATTTGTCGGGCAAGGCGATCCTCTTCACCCTGGCTGCGGGCGCCGAGCGCCGCAGCGGCGTCTGGCAGTGGAACGCAAGGCTCGACTGGCCGCAGGGCGAACTGTATCGCGCGCCCTGGCGGCGCACGGCCGGCGTGACCATGGAGGCCGAAGGCAGGTTGTCCGCCGAATCGCTGGAGGTCGGCCTCGCTCAGCTCGATGTGGCGGGGACGGGGAAGGTCACCGCCAGCCTGCATTGGGATCGGGCGCGTGGCGAGGCGACCGACTGGGGCTTCATTACCGACCGGATCGATCTGGCGCCGGCCATGCGCGAGTGGGTGCAGCCCTGGCTCAGCAGCCTGGATTTTCCCAAGTGGTATGCCGCGGGCCATGCCCGCTTTTCCGCCGAATGGAAGGCGGGCAGTCTGAGTCGCTTCTATGCCGGACTCGAGGATGCGCAGGTGGCCGACAGCACAGGCTATGTTGAACTGGGCGGGGTAAATGCGCAGATTCCCTGGGAAGAATCGGTGCCGACCGATGCCGAGATCAGCGTCGCTGCCGGGCGGCTCGGCGACTTGCCGCTGGGCGGCTTTACGTTACCTTTGCGGCTGGCCGGCAGCGAGGCGACGGTCAAGGGCCTCACTGCCCCCATGCTCGACGGGCATTTCGTCATCGATCTGCTGCGCCTGGCTAAAAGTCAGTCCGGCTGGCACGGCGAGTTCGAGGGCGGCATCGAGGGCGTCTCCATGCCCAAGCTGTCGCGGGCGCTCAAACTGCCGGTCATGGCGGGCAGTCTGACCGCGCGCGTGCCGCGCATCGCCTACGAGGACGACATGCTGCGGCTGGACGGCGCGCTCAGCATCGAAGTGTTCGACGGCGGCATCATTGTGCACCAGTTGCGCCTGATGGATCCGTTCGGCAAGGAACGCCGCTTCATCGTTGAGGTGACGGCGCGCAACCTCGACCTGGGCATGCTCACGCGCACCTTCGCCTTCGGCAGCATCGAGGGCCGCTTCGACGCCGACCTGCACGAGCTGGAGATGCAGAACTGGACGCCGCTGCGCTTCGATGCGCGCATTGCCAGCAGCGAGGGGGAGTACCCGCGTTCCCTCAGCATCGGCGCGCTGAAGGACATCACGGCGCTGGGCGAGGCCGGCGAGCCGAAGGCGCTCGAGCGCGTGCCGGAGCGCTCCGGCTTCAGTTTCGGCTATGACCGCATCGGCCTCAGTTGCGCGCTGAGGAACGGTGTTTGCCTGCTCGACGGCGTGGCGCGCGAGGGCGAGGGCGTCGTGCTCATGCGCGGCAGTGGCATCCCCTCGGTGAGCATCATCGGCTACAATCGGCATATCGACTGGGAGGCGCTGGTGGCGCGCTTCCGCGAAGTGATCGCTGGCCGTCCCGGCGCTGTCATTGAATGATGAAGAACCTCCTTTTGCCGATCCTCGCCTTGCTGCTTGCCGGCTGCGTCAATCTGCATGTGCACTTCCCCGAGGCCGCACCCGACAAGGCGGCCGGGAGCACGGCGCCTGCACCTGCCGGAGCGGCCAAATGACGCCCGTGCTGGCCTTCGACATCGAGACGATTCCCGATGTGGCGGGGATCCGCAGGTTGCACGATCTCCCCGGTGATCTGTCCGACGCCGAAGTGGCCGAGTTCGCCTTCCAGAAGCGGCGCGCGGCCACCGGCAACGATTTTCTGCAACTCCATTTGCAGCGCATCGTCGTCATTTCCTGCGCCCTGCGCGAGGGCGACCGCTTTACCGTCTGGTCGCTGGCCGAGCCGAAGATCGGCGAGGGCGAAATCATTCAGCGCTTCTACGACGGCATCGAGAAGTTCACGCCGCAGATCGTGTCCTGGAACGGCGGCGGCTTCGACCTGCCGGTGCTGCACTACCGCGGGCTGATCCACGGCGTTGCCGCGCCGCGCTACTGGGACATGGGCGAGGACGACCGTGAATTCAAGTGGAACAACTACATCAGCCGCTACCATTCGCGCCACCTTGACCTGATGGATCTGCTGGCGATGTACCAGCCGCGCGCCAATGCCCCGCTGGATGAGCTGGCGAAACTGATGGGCCTGCCGGGCAAGCTCGGCATGGACGGGGGGGCAGTGTGGGGCGCCTGGCAGGAAGGGCGCATCGACGAAATCCGCGACTATTGCGAGACCGACGTGGTCAACACTTTCCTTGTCTATTTGCGCTTCCAGCAGATGCGCGGTGCGCTGACGACGAAAGCCCACGCAGCCGAGCTTAAAGTCGTGCGGGACGCGCTGGCAGGGCTCAAGCTGCCGCACTGGCAGGCCTTTCTCGCCGCCTGGGATAATCATCCATGTTCGAAATAATCGTTCCATCGCCTGTAGGAGCCAGCTTGCTGGCGATCCGGCGGTTATTCGCGGGCAAGCCCGCTCCTACAGGCGGCCGATGAACCGTGGTGTCCTGGCATCAGGTGAGATCAATACCGTGTCCCTGACCGTCCTCGGCCTCTCCGGCTCCCTCTCGCACGACCCTTCCGCCGCGCTCTACATCGGCGGCAGGCTGGTGGCCGCCGCGGAGGAGGAGCGCTTCATCCGCGACAAGCATGCCAAGGGCCGCATGCCGTTCGAGTCTGCGAAGTACTGCCTCGATTACGCCGGCATCAAGCCGGCCGACGTCGACGCCGTGGCGATCCCCTTCGCGCCGATCAGCCTGTTCGGGCCGGCGCGCTGGCATTACGCGAAACGCTACTGGTACGCGCCGGACCGGGCGCTCGACGCGATCTTTAACGGCAACCGCCGCTACCGCCGCTACCGTGGCCGCATCCTCGAATGCCTCGGGCAGCTCGGCTTCGACCCCGGCAAGGTGGACCTCGTTCCGGTCGAGCACCACCTGACCCATGCGTCCAGCGCCTACCACTGCTCGGGCTTCACCGAGAAGACGGCCATCCTCGGCATCGACGGCAAGGGCGAGTACGCGACGACCTTCTTCGGCTGGGGCGAGAACGGGCGCATCCACAAGGTCAAGGAGTTCTACGATCCCGATTCGCTCGGCGGACTCTACGGCGCGATCACGGAATACCTCGGCTTCGAGATGCTCGACGGCGAGTACAAGGTCATGGGCATGGCGCCCTACGGCGACCCGTCGAAATACGATTTCTCGCGCCTGGCGAAATTCGAGAACGGCGAGCTGACGATCAACACCGACTACGCCAACGTGATCGGCCTGCGCCGCTACAAGGAAGCCGAAAATGGCAAAAGCAGGGGCTACTACTTCTCGCCCAAGCTGATCGACTGGCTAGGGCCGAAGCGTTCCGGCGACATCGCCGACGACCCCTATATCCACTACGCGGCGAGCATGCAGAAGCTTTTCGAGGACCTCGCCCTGCAGATGCTGGAACACTACCTCGGCGACATCCTGCGCGAGACCGGCCGCCTGGCCTTCGCCGGCGGCGGCGCGCTCAACGTCAAGCTCAACCAGAAGATCATCGCCCGCCCCGAACTGAAGGAACTCTTCGTCCAGCCGGCCTCGGGCGACAGCGGCACGGCGATCGGTGCAGCCTCCTACGTCTCGGTGGCGCGCGGCGTGCCGGTGGAGAAGATGGAACATGTCTTCCTCGGCCCCGCCTACAGCAACGAGGAAGTCATCGCCACCTGCGAGCGGCATCCGTCGAAGCCGTCGTGGCAGAAAATCGATGAGGTGCCCCAACGCATCGCCCGACTCCTCGCCGACGGCCATCCGGTGGCCTGGTTCCGGGGACGCATGGAGTTCGGCCCGCGCGCGCTGGGCGGACGCTCCATCCTCGGCTGCCCCAGCGCCCCCGGCGTGGCCGACCGCATCAACGCGCAGATCAAGTTCCGCGAGCGCTGGCGGCCCTTTTGCCCCTCGATGCTCGACACGGTCGGCCCGCAGATGCTCGGCTCGCATCACCCCGCGCCTTTCATGACCTTCACTTTCCCGGTGGCTGAATCCTGGAAATCCCGCGTGCCGGAAGTGGTGCACGAGGACGGCACTTCGCGCGCCCAGGTGCTGCGCCGCGAGTTCAACCCGCGCTACTATGACCTGATGCTGGAGATGGAGAAGCTCACCGGCAACGGCGTGGTGCTCAACACCTCGCTCAACCGCCGCGGCGAGCCGATGATCTGCTCGCCGACCGATGCATTGAACATGTTTTTCGGCTCGGACCTGCAGTACCTGGTGATGGAGGACGTGCTGGTTACGAAGTGACCGCCGCGAACCTCATGGACTCCGACGAGATTTCCGATTACTACGCCGCTGAACGGCCCGAGCTGCTGGCCTTCCTGCGGCCGTTCGGTCCGTTCGCCACGGCGCTCGACATCGGCTGCGCCGCCGGCATGCTTGGCGCAGGACTGCTGCGCGAGGGCATCGTCGGCGCCTGCGATGGCGTCGAGCTCAACTTCGAGGCGGCGCGCCTCGCCGAAACCCGCTTGCGCCAGGTGTGGATGGGTTCCCTCGAATCTGCGGCGGCTGAGGTCCCCTGGGAACACTACGATCTGGTGATCCTCGCCGACGTGCTCGAGCACCTCGCCGACCCCTGGGCCGCCCTGCGCCTGCTGCAGGCGCGCACCGCCTCGGGCTGCAAGCTGCTGCTTTCGGTGCCCAACGTGCGCCACTACAAGGTGTCGCTGCCGCTGCTCTTCAGGGGCGAGTTCCGCTACGCCGATGACGGCATCATGGACCGCACCCACCTGCATTTCTTCACCCGCGGCAGCCTCGAAGAAACCGTGCGCGACTGCGGCTGGGCCCTCCGCGCACATGGAAGCCACATGAAGGGGCGCTACCGCCGCTGGTACATGCCGACGCGCCTGCTCGAACCCTTCGTCGCAGTCCAGACCATGTTGCTGGCCGAGAAGCAGTGACTGCTCCGCTCGCCAGCGTCGCCATCCCGGCCTACAACCACGCCGCCTACATCGAGGCCTGCCTCGCCTCGGTCTGCGCGCAGACCTATCCCGAGCTGGAACTGGTGCTGATCGACGACGGCTCGAAGGACGGCACGCTCGAGGTCGCCCGCCGTTTCCTCGAGCCGCGCCGCGAGCGCTTCCGCCGCATCGTGCTGCAGCGCCAGGATAACCAGGGCGTGAGCGGCGCCTCGAATGCCGCCATTGCCGCATGCCAGGGGGAATGGGTGCACCTGCTCGGCTCCGACGACGTGCTGCATCCCGCCAAGATCGAACGCATCCATCAGGCCATCGCGGACTGGAACTGTTCCGACCTGGCGCTGGTGCATGCCGATGCCGATTTCATCGACCAGCATGGCCAGCCGATCGCGCGCAACAGGCGTGCGCAGCGCCCTGCACCGGGACCGGACCGCCAGGCCTGGCGTGCCTTGTTCCTGTCCGACAACTTCATCGTCAATCCCACCGTCGCCTTGCGCCGCGATGCCTTTCTCGCCGTCGGCGGCTTCGATCGCAACCTGGCGCTGGAGGACATCGACTGCTGGCTGCGGCTGTCCGCGCGCTTTGCCATCGCGCGCGTGCCGGAGGTGCTGGCCAGCTACCGCAAGCATCCCGGCAATACTCTGCGCCGGCGCGTCCGCATGCTTGGCGCGCAATTCCATACCTTCGGCAAATTCCTCGACGAACACGGCGGCCTGATTTCCCAGCCCGACATCCGCAGGCATTTTCGCCGCTACCTCAAGCGTTTCTGGCGCCGCATGCGCGGCAAGCAGCCCTGGTTGTTCCTGCTGGTAATGGGCGCGCTGCTCAGAAGCCACCTGCGCACGCCCCAGCCCGAGGATTATCGGCGTTTCGGCAGGTTGCTGGACGGCGCGGCGGCCTAGCCGGTCCGGGGCGGGCCCTTACTGTATCATTCGCATTTTTGCCCGGCAGGCCATGCAGAATCCCCCGGTTTTTTCCATTGTCATCCCCGTCTTCAACGAGGCGGAGAACATCGAGCCCATGGTGCGTGAGATCCAGGCCGCCTTTGCGGGCCGGCCCGAGTCGTACGAGGTGATTTTCGTCGATGATGCCAGTACCGACGACAGCGCCGCCGTCCTGCAGCGGCTGACTTTGGAGACGGGCGTCGTGCGCAGCCTCCGGCACCGGCGCAATTTCGGCCAGAGTGCGGCTGTGGCGAGCGGTTTCCGGGCAGCGCGGGGCGAGTGGATCGGCACGCTCGACGGCGATGGCCAGAACGATCCGGCCGACCTGCCGAAGATGCTCGACGAGGCACGCCGCCTCGGCGTCGATTGCGTGACGGGCGTGCGCGCCAGGCGCCAGGACAACTTCATCCGCAAGTTCTCCTCGCGCGTTGCCAACCGCTTCCGCGACGCGATCACCGGCGATCGCGTCAGCGACAGCGGTTGCGGCGTGCGCGTACTGCGCTCGGCCTGCACGCTGGAGTTGCCCGTCTTCAACGGCCTGCACCGCTTCACCCCGACCCTGCTGCGGGCGAAGGGCTATGTTGTCTCGGAACTCCCGGTGAATCACCGGCCACGCCTCATGGGCGTGTCGAAATACGGCGTGCACAACCGGCTCTGGCGCGGCATTCGCGACTGCTTTGGCGTGCGCTGGTTCACCAAGCGCGCGGTGCCTGCCGAACGGATAAATGGGAAAACCGGGGAATGAACCCGGAGAACCCGGAGAAGGCCGGGCCTGATCCCCTGATCGATACCCTGCAGGACGGGGAGATCGGCATGGAGGCGCTGGAGCCGGGCTTCTCGCGCGAGTTGAAGCGCCTGCTGATCCTGCTGGCGGTAGCGGCGGTGGTGTTTCTCCTGCTCTACTTCACGCCGATCGGCGCTCTGGCCAAGGATATCCACAAACTGCGCGCCTTCCTCAAAGGCGATGACCTGTGGGCCGAGCTGACCTTCATGGCTGGCGTCACCGGCCTGATGGCAGTGGGCGTGCCGCGGCTGGTGTTCTATGGCCTCGGCGGCATGGCATTCGGTTTCTGGCATGGGCTGATTCTGGCGCAACTCGGTTCTCTGGCCGGTTCCTTCATCATGTTCCATGCGGTGCGCAGCGGTGGGCGCGGCTGGCTGATGAAGCGTTTCGGAGACCACCGGCTGATGAAGAAGGCCTTTCGCAGTTCCTCGTCGGTGAAGGCGGTGGTGCTGATCCGCCAGTTGCCGCTGAGCAATCTCGTCATCAACAGCGCGCTTGCGGTGAGCCGGGTCCGATCCGGCGTGTTCCTGGCCGGTTCCTTCATCGGCTTCCTGCCGCAAGGCGTCATCGCCACCCTCATCGGCAGCGGCATGGTCGACGAGACGGCGATGACCGGCCTCGGCCAGTTGCTGGCTGCCGGCATCGTATTGCTGATCGGCGCGGCGTTCATCTGGCACTGGCGCAGGAAGCAGCGGAGCCTGCAGGCCCGACCGTGAGCAAGGCCTGGGAAAATTCTCGCGTCTGGATCGCTCTCCTGGCGGTCCTGGTCATTGCGTTCTACGCGCTTCGCCTGACCGGCCCGTCGAACCTGGAAGCCGATGCGCAGGACCGCAACGTCGGCTACGTCATGGACGTGGTCTGGCAGGGGCACTGGCTGGTGCAGCAGGACATCCGCGGCCGCATCATGTCCAAGCCGCCGCTGCACACCTGGCTCACGGCGGCTTTCGCCGAAGTGGGCGGCATCAATCGCCTGACCCTCACGCTGCCCTCCATGCTGGCCGTGCTGGCCATGGCGTTCCTCGTTTTCCAGTTGGGACGGCAGCGCTTCGGCATGTTGGCCGGCGGGCTGGCGGGGCTCGCCGTGGTGCTGGCGCCGATGATGTCGAAGCATATCGCCCTGGTGCGGACGGATGCCCTGTTCGCACTGGTGGTGGCCTTGGCCGCCTTCGCCGCGCATCGGGCCTGGGCGCGGGGCGGGGGCTGGACGCTGTTCTGGCTGGCAGCCGGCCTGGCCACCCTGATCAAGGGACCGCTCGGCCTGGTGCTCGCCGCCATGGGGCTGCTGGCCTGGTTCTGGGAACGGCGCAGCGATCCGGTTACGCCGCCGCTGCGGGGCAGCCACTGGGCCGGTATCGGAGTCTTTCTGCTCCTCGTCCTGGGCTGGCTCGTGCCGGCCATCCTCTCGGCCGGCCAGCCGCTGGTCGACAAACTGTTCTTCCAGGAACTCGTCGGGCAGGCTACCGGCATGGGCAAGGGCGGCTTCCCCGGGCAGAATCTGCACAAGCCGACCCTCTACTTCATCTTGCGCTTCCTGCCTTTCAGCCTGTTTGCCGTCTATGGACTATGGCGGATCTTCCGCCATCCCGCCGTCGAGAGCGCAACAAGGCGTCTCGAACGCTTCCTGTTTTGCTGGATTGTCGGAGGGATCATCCTGTTTTCGCTGGCCTCGCACCATCGTGGCGACTTGCTGCTGCCGCTGTGGCCGGCGGCGGCGCTGCTGGCCGGTCGCGAGATGGCCCGGTTGGCGGACAGGCTCGGCGGGCGCCTGATGGGCGCCGTGCTGGCGGGACTGACTTTCCTCTTCCTCGGCGCGGCTTGGTGGACGTACCATCTCAAGGCCGAACGGCAAAGCGAGGAGGTGCGCTATACCGTCGAGGCGCAACGGGCAGCGCGTGCGCTTGCCGCAAGCGGCCTGGACGTGCAGCGGATTCATCACCTGGATACCCCGGTCACGCTGCAACTGGAACTGGGCACTTTCCGGCCCTGGATTGGCGAGGAGGAGGCGCTGCGCCTGGCCGACGGCGATGCGCCGCAGCTGCTGGCGGTGGAATCGCCCGGGGACTTCCCCAGGCTGTTCGGCCCGGACGGGCCGCCCTTGCGCGAAGTGTTTCGCTGGCCGCCAGACCGGAACGGGAAAGCGGCTGTGCAGGTTTTCACCCGGGCCGGAGTGCGTGAAGGGGGAGAGGCAATGCGCCCGGAGGGGAGAACGCCATGATGGCGCGTCTGACGGCATGGGCGCAAGCGCTCGGTCCGGTGCGCGCGGCATTCATCGGCAGCCTGCTGCTTTCTTTCGTGGCGGTGCAAGGCCGCCTTATCAACCGCGACGGCATCTACTATCTGGAGACGGCGCGCACGATACTCGATGGCGGATGGATTGCCGGATGGCAGGCGGGCGAATGGGCTTTCCTGCCGACGCTCATCGCGGCACTGGCTTTGGCGACGAAAGTCGACCTGGAGACAGTGGCGCATGTCCTCAATGCGTTCTTCATGGCGGGCGCTTGCGCGCTGCTGGTCGGCATCACCCGTCGCCGCTTGCCGGAGGCCGCCTGGCTGGCCTGCCTCGTCGTTCTCGCCATGCCGGCCTACAACCAGTACCGCAACGAGATCCTGCGCGAATACGGCTTCTGGTTCTTCTGCCTGCTGAGTTTCTGGCTGGCGATGCGCTGGAGCGACACGCAACGCTGGCGGGATGCAGTTTTCTGCCAGGCAGCACTGGCCGTGGCGGCGCTGTTTCGTCTTGAGGCGGTGGTTTTTTACCCGGCGCTGATGTTGTGGCAGGCGTTCGGCGCGCCGGCCGGGCAGCGGATGCGGCGCGTACTCGTGATCGGCTGCCTGCCCCTGGCGGGCGCGACGCTGGCTGCCGCATTTATCGGCAGCGGATTGGTAACCGCACCGAGTCGGGTGGTGTATTACCTCGATGCCGCCAACCCGCTGCGCGCGCTGCAGATCATCAGCGAAGCGGCCGGCAGGATGTCGGAGACCGTGTTCAAGTACAAGTATTCGCGCGAGGAAGCCGGCTACATCCTGTTCTTCGGATTGCTTACCGTCATCCCGATGAAATTTCTCAAGATGACCGGCGTGTTCCTCGTCCCGCTGGCGTACCGGCTTGCTGTTCCGCCGGCGCGGACTTGGCTGGCGCCCTGGCAGCCGCTGCCCTGGGCCTTCCTTGCCTACCTGCTGGTGCTGGTGGCTTTCGTCACGCATCAGTTTTTCTTGGTCGGTCGCTATGTCAGCCTGCTCAACTTGCTGACAGTGCCGTTGGTGGCGGGCGGCCTTGCGCTGCTGATCCAACGCTTTCCACGCTGGAAGGCGTTGATGCTGGCGCTGGCGCTGCTGACCATGGCGGCGAATGTCATTTCACTTTCTCCAGGCAAGACTCACATCATCGAGGCGGGGCGCTGGCTGAGCGCCAACGCGGTCGATCCGGCACGTATCGGCGTGGACAATTCGCGCATCGCCTATTACGCCGGGTGGCGGATTTCAGGGGCCGTCATAGATGACCGTGTGGCACTGGCACGGGGCTTGGTCGAGAAACGCATTGACATGGTTGCCGTCGAAGCGCCGCACAAGGATGCTGAGGTCAAACTGTGGCTGATTGAGAAACGGCTACAGGTCGTTCAGCGCTTTGCCAACAAGGCTGGCGATGAGGTTGTTATCGCGGTGCCACAAACTGCTCAACTCAGTCCCTCGATGACAGGAAGCAGTCGGGCAAACACTGCTTCGATGGAATAGTCAGCCGCCACACGGCGGCGGCCCGCCTCGCCCATACGTCGCCGCAGATCGGCATCCTCAGCCAGTTGCGCGATGCGTTCCGCCCATTCTTCCCGCGTAGACACCAGATAGCCGTCTTCTCCCTCTCTGATCACCTCGGCATTGGCGCCGGCGTTCGAGGACACGACGGGCAAGCTCGCCGCCATGCACTGCAGCACTTTGAGAGCGCACTTGCCGCGGCTCCAGTCGTCGTCGCGCATCGGCGCGATGCCGATGTGAGTGCTGGCAAGTTCGCGCGCTTCGGTGTCGGCCCTCCAGGCGACAGGCAGCGTCGACAAGCCGCAGTCGGGCAGGTCGAAGTCGGCGATGATCTTCAGACGCAGGCCGGGCACCCGTTCCGAAGCATCCTTCAGGTACGGCATCGCCTCGGCCAGGTACTTACGGGTCGAATGGCTGCCGATCCACACTAGGTCAATCGTGTCGTCCGGCTTGTCCATCGCGACGTTGTAGCGCGCGACATCGATGCAGGTGGGGACTACAGTGACTGCCGAGTTGAATGGTGCGGCCTGGCCGGCGAGGAAAGCGTTGCCGGCGCAAACATGGTCGCAGCAGCGTGCCATTGCGGCGAAACGCGCCATGCGCGTGCGCGAAGGCGAACCGTCGGTGTTGCAGAAGATGGCGTCGTCGAAATCGAACACCAGTCGGCGCGATATCCGCCGCAGCAGCCAGAGCAGCGCTGCGGGGAAGGTCTTGCGCAGCACGATCACCACGTCGGCGCGGCGAGCCTGCCGCAGCATGTCGAACGTGGCGCCTAGGCCGCCGGAAGCGGTGACGTGTGTTGGTTCGAAGCCGGCCGTACGCCACAGCGGGAAGAAATGCAGCGCGCGATAGCGCGTCGACGAAGCGTCCTTGCCCTTGGAGACGAAAAGCAGCCGTGTCTTCATGACCGCTTCAGACCCATAGCCTGAGGTCGGTAGGCGTTGTCGAACGCCGTGTTGCCGCCGGCATGCAGCCAGGCGCGGTCCTGCTCGTCGCGCAGGAGGTGCTGCAGGTTGCGCCGCCGGCGGTGCGGCGGGATCGGCCGCCATCCGGCGCGCAGGTCGGCGATGTCGATCAGACCGAGTTCACCGCCCGGCGTCAGAACGATGTTGCCCAGGTGCAGCGAACGGAAGTAAACGCCCGCCTCATGCAGATGGGCAACGAAGCGACCGAGCTGTTCGCGCAGTCTCGATGTGTCGTCGCCAGAACGTATGAGCTGGCGCAGCGTTCGACCTTCCAGCGGCTTGTAACGCACCGCATCCCGGCCCACGCTGGGGATGCGGTAGAGGTCGATCACGACGGGGCAGGGGATGTGCCGCTCGGCCAGGGCGAGCGCGTTGTCGGCAAAGCGCTTTGCGTAGGGATACCAGGCAGCGGAAGAAAGCAGTCGCTTGCGCCGGAACAGCTTGAGGTAGCTGCCGTCGGCCAGGTGCAGCACTTTGTCGCCGTGGCGGTCGAACTCCAGCACGCGGGCGTCCGCGCGCAGGGCGAGGTAATCGTCGTGTTCCAGGGTCTGCAAGGGAGCGTACCGTCGGCGGGCCGGCTGTTATGCGAGTCTGGCGTCATTTTAGCAGCCGGACAAGGCATTCCTCCATGCTAAAATCCCGACATCCTTTCCGCCGTGCGGCGCCTCATGCGACCCTCTGATTCGCACGTCCCTACCAGCGTCACCTCCAGCCTGAGCCTTTATTTCCGCCTGCTGGGCTATGTCAGGACGTACGTCGGCTGGTTCGCGGTGAGCATCGCGGGCTACGTCATTTTCGCCTCGGCCCAGCCCATGATGGCCTCGGTGATGAAGTATTTCGTCGACGGCCTGATCGATCCTTCCGCGGCGGTGTTTGCCGGCGTGCCGCTGGTCGGCGGGCTGCAGATGATGCATGCCGTGCCGCTGCTGATCGTCCTCATCGCCGCCTGGCAGGGGGTGGGTTCCTTCCTCGGCAACTACTTCCTCGCCCGGGTTTCGATGGGCGTGGTGCACGACCTGCGCGTGGCGCTGTTCGGGAGCCTGCTGAGGCTGCCCGACCGCTATTACGACATGCACAACTCCGGGCACCTGATCTCGCGCATCACCTTCAACGTCACCATGGTGACGGGCGCGGCCACCGACGCCATCAAGGTCGTCATCCGAGAGGGATTGTCGGTTATTTTTCTCTTCGGCTACCTGCTCTGGATGAACTGGCGGCTGACCCTGGTGATGGTCGCCCTGCTGCCCGTCATCGCCTTGCTGGTGGTGAGCACCAGCCGCAAGTTCCGCAAGCAGGCAAAGAAAATCCAGGTGGCGATGGGTGACGTCACGCATGTCGCCTCCGAGACCATCCAGGGCCACCGCGTCGTGCGCAGCTTCGGCGGCGAGTCCTACGAGCAGCGCCGCTTCAGCGAGGCGAGCAGCAACAACATGAACAAGCACTTGCGCATGGTGCGCACCGGCTCGGTCTATACGCCGGTGCTGCAGTTGCTGATCTTCAGTGCGATGGGCGTGCTGTTCTTCCTCGTGCTGTGGCTGCGCGGCGATGCCTCGCCGGGCGAACTGGTTGCCTACATCACCGCGGCCGGGCTGCTGCCGAAACCGATTCGCCAGCTCTCCGAGGTGAGTTCGACGATCCAGAAGGGCGTGGCGGCGGCTGAAAGCATTTTCGAGCAGCTTGACGAGCCGCCCGAGGCGGATACCGGCACGGTGACCCATGATCGCGTCAGCGGCCGGCTCGAGGTGCGCGATCTATCCTTCACGTACCCGGGCGGCGAGCGGCCCGTCCTTGACGGCATCAGCTTTGTCATCGAACCGGGGCAGATGGTGGCACTGGTCGGGCGCTCGGGCAGCGGCAAGTCCACGCTCGCCAACCTGATCCCGCGCTTCTACCACCACGACGAAGGGCAGATCCTCATCGATGGCACCGACGTCGAGCAGTTCACCCTGCGCAACCTGCGCAGCCATGTCGCCGTCGTCACCCAGCAGGTGACGCTGTTCAACGACACGGTGGCCAACAACATCGCCTACGGCGATCTCGCCGGCTCACCGCGCGCCGACGTCGAGCGCGCCGCCGAGGCGGCTTTCGCGCGCGAGTTCATCGACCGGCTGCCGGAAGGCTTCGACACCCTCGTCGGAGAGAACGGCGTGCTGCTTTCCGGCGGCCAGCGCCAGCGCCTGGCCATCGCGCGGGCGCTGCTGAAGGATGCACCGATCCTCATCCTCGACGAAGCCACTTCGGCGCTCGACACCGAATCGGAGCGCCACATCCAGGCTGCCCTCGACCGCGTCATGAGCGGGCGCACCACGCTGGTGATCGCTCATCGCCTGTCTACCATCGAACGCGCAGACGTCATCATGGTGATGGAGCAGGGCTGCATCGTGGAGCGCGGCACCCATGCCGAGCTGCTCGCCCGGAACGGCCACTACGCACGGCTTCACGCCATGCAGTTCCGAGAGCCGACCGACGAAGCGGCTCGGGAAGGCTGAAGAGTCAGTCCGGCGGAAGCGCCGAATCCACCTCGCGCTGAAGGACGCTGCACTCCGGCCAGTTGCGCAGGAAGCGGGCGCGGTCCTTTTGCCAGGCTTTGCGCCAGGCGGCCTCGCTGTCGTGCTGACGCAAGGCGTCGAGGTCGAGCACGACCAGTTCATCCCCGCGGCAGAGGAAGTTGGTGGCCTTCAGGTCGCCGTGGCTGATGCGCGCGGCGGCGAGTTGCTCGAACAGCTTGCGGATCGCCTCTTTCACCTCGGCCGGTACGCCGTTCTCCGCGTGCGCTGCCAGGCGTGTTTGCAGGTTCGGCCCCTCGCAGTATTCGGTGATGAGCCAGGCGCGGCCGCGCAGCGGGCCGAGGCGACGCTCGATGAGCGCCAGCGGGCGCGGCGTGGCGATGCCAAGAAAATTCAGCCGATGTCCTTCCACCCAGGAGTGCCAGGCGCGACTGGGCCGCCAGGCGCGCGACAGGGCATGGCGGGCGCTCTTGATGTTGTAGCGCTTGATGACCAGTTTGCGGCCCTCCAGTTCGACCATCGCAAGCGTGGCGCTGCGGCCGCGCTTGAGGGGGATGCCTTGCTCCAGCCATGCATCCGGGTCTGCAATCAGGGGCGCGAGAAAATCGGCCTCGGCGCGCGCCAGGGCGGAAAAGCGGTCGGCACGTTTCGTGACCTTGAAGAGGCTGCAGTCGCGCAGACATTTGTCGAGGTAGTCGGCGAGGCGCGCTTCGCGGGCGCGGGCGATGGATGCATTGAGTTGCGCTGCATCGACGACAAATTTCGGATTGCCCCGGCAGTATGCGGCCAGCAGGCCGACCTGCATGGGATGGCAATCGGCCAGAGGCAACTGGGCAAACAGCAGGGCAAGGTTGTCCAGGCGTTCGCGATCCGAGCTCGTCGGCCGGATGGCATCCCCATCGATAATATAAAGGCCGCCCTCCTTGAGCAGGAAATTGCCGAGATGAACGTCTTCCTGCAGGATGCCCCGCGCGTGCATGCGACCGACCGTCTCGAACACCGAACCTGGCTCATCCGGCGCCGTGGCATCCGGGCTCCGCGCGCCTTCGAGGTATTCGGTGAGCACGAAGTATCCCGCGCCTTCCAACCGGCCGCTCGCCAGCAGTTTCGGGGTCGGCAGGTCATAGGCCTTCAGGTTGTCGATGCCGCGACATTCGCGCTGCCAGTGGCGCGCGCTGCCGCGCTTTGCCACGAAGAGCTTGGCCAGCACGGTTTGCCCGTTCCAGCGCCCGATGCCGGTAAGCCGCTTGCCGGGCAGGATGCGCAGCCAGCGATCGACGATCAGTTCGTGCCCGTCTTCCAGCGTGATTGCACTTGGGGCGAGCAGCCGGCGGCCGCCCGCGCGCAGCGATTCTGCCGTCTCCTGTTCCTCGTCCCGACCCGCGAAGAAGCCGACAATCCGGTGGATGCGCCGCTTGTCGTCCGCATCGAGCTTTTGCTTCTGCATGTAATCGAGATAAAAGCGCAGGCGCCGTGTGCGCGAGAGCTGGCGCTTGGCTACTTTGTCCAGGCAGGCGAGATCCTTGACGATGCGGTACTCAAGGAAGGGCGGCCACCAGAAGCCCCCGCTCGGGCAGTCGATCAGAAAGACCTTGCCGGCTGCGTCCACCAGCAGGTTGCGCCACTTGAGATCGCCATGCACGAAGCGGCGTTCATGCATGCGGCGGGCGATGTCGGCGATCTGGGCGGATACGCCGTTCCACCAGGGCTGACTTTCCAGCCTCGAATCATGGCTGCGGGCGATCCTGCCCAGATCGGTCGAGTCGGGAATTTCCGCCGTGATCAACGCCCCGCGCACGAAGCGGCCGCCCTGGCGTTCGAGGCCGTAGGCGACGAGCCGCGCGGTGGGAATGCCCCAGTCGGCGAAGCGCTGCAGGTTCTCCCATTCCAGTTGCACGCGCGGCGTGCCGAACCAGCGTCGCAGCGGCTTCTTGCCGAGGCCGTGGTAGCGCTTGATGTAGTAGTGGCGGCCATCGATGTCGACGCGCACGGTACGGGTGACGGAATCCTTGGCGACGATTTCGCCTTCGAGGGCGAACACGGCATCCAGGTCGGCGAAGCGCTCGACGGTGGCAGCATCCAGTCCGGGCAATACCTGCCACTGGCTCATGCTTTTTCTCCGGGAGCGAATTTGCGCCGGTAGCGTTCTGTCAGGCGCATGCCCTCTCGCTCAAGGTGGGCGATAAGGGGAGCTTCCTCCTTGAGGATATCGCGCAGAGGGCGTTCGAAGTAGGCGCGCAGAAAGCGCAGCCTGTCGCGCGCGGTAAGTCCGATTTCCAGCGTGGAGAAGTGCAATGCGGCGAGATCCTTGTCACGCCATCGGCGCGGCGCGGCGCCCTCGCGCACCTGGGCGCGGTGCAGGTCGATCAGCGACAGGCGCATCGCGCTGGGCGTTGGTGCCGGCTGCGTGTGCAGCAGGAAATGGCAGATGTAGCAATCGCGGTGATTGACGCCGCCCGCATGCATGCGGCGCGTCATCTCCGCCACGCGCGCAATGAGGGCGCACTTGAGGCTGGGCGCCGGCGGCCGTTTCGCCCAGTCGCGGCAGTAGTCCTCGAGGCTGGCGGTGGGGGCGAGTTCTTCGGTGATGATGAAGGACTGTTGCGTGGCGGGGTTGCCGCCGCGGCGGCCGAAGGCGACGGCCTTCATGGTGTCCACGCCAAGTTCCACCAGTCGCTGCAGGGCCAGCCATTCGTGTTCCGCGCCGAGCACGGGCAGGCGTGCCGTGACGAGGTTCTTGAGAATCTCGCCCCAGCCGACGCCGCGGTGGAGCTTGAGGTAGTAGCCGCGTCCGGCGATTTCCGTGCGCAGGGTACGGCGGCCTTCCAGCGCGCGCAGCACCTCGCCCTGCAGGGCTGCGGCGGCGCGAAAGGGATCCTGCCCTGCCCACATGGTGCGGAAGGGCTCGTCGAGAAAAACTTCATCGGGGTGGCTCATGTTTTCACCCGCAGAATGATGTCGGCGGCGCGCTCGGGCAGGCTGTAAATGTCGGCCCGTTCCGCCCAGGCGAGGCCGCTGGCGCGCCATTGCTTGCGAGCCGCGTCGTCGGCGAGCATGCCGGCGAGGATGGCGTTGAACCCTTCCTGCTCGAAGGGCAGCGGCACGACACGCCCGGCACCGGCTTCCTCGATGTAGTGGGCATAGCCGCAAGCTGCCGTGGTGAGCACCGGAAGCCCCGCGACCACCGCCTCCAGCAGCACCGTGCCGGTGTTCTCGTTGTAGGCGGGATGGATCAGCAGGTCGGCGCCGAGCAGGAAGCGCGGGATGTCGCTGCGCCCCTTGAGGATGCGCACCCTGTCGCCGAGGCCGAGTGCGCGCGTTTGCGAGACGAAGGGCTTCGGGTTGTCCTGGCCGATGGCGATAAGCCGGCTGCGCCGCTTGAGCGGCTCGGGCAGGGTGGCGAGCGCCTTCAAGCTTCGGTCCAGGCCCTTGGTCTTGAAGCCCGAGCCGATCTGCACCAGCAGCAGGTCGTCGTCGGCGAGATGGAACTCGCGGCGGAAGCCGGCGCGGATCTCCTGCGCGTTGGCCGGCGCGCGGCGGTCTTGCGCGATGCCCGGCGGCAGCAGATGCAGCCGTTCGGGTGGCGTGCCGTGGTGCCTGACGTAAAGGGCCTGCTGCACGGCTGAGATCATCAGAATCTCGGTGCGGGCTTCCGGCGCGAAGACTGCCCGCTCGTAGGCAGAGAAATGGCGATAGCGGCCGGAGAGGCGGTACATCGGGCTGCGCAGGGTGCGTGCCTTGTCCTCGAAGCAGGGGTCGGCGCAGTAATAGATATCCAGTCCCGGCATCTTGTTGAAGCCGACCAGCCGGTCGGCCGGGCGCGCCGCGAGATCCTTGCGCACCCAGTCGGCGAACTTCTCGTAGCGGCGGTGGTTGGACAGCGCCTTCACCGGCACCTTTACTATTTCGAAGCCGGGCGGAATTTCGCCCTCCCACGACAGGGTGTAGGCGCGGATGGCGTGGCCGCGCGCCTGGCAGGCCTGCGCGATGCGCAGGAAGTCGCGCTGCAGGCCGCCGAAGGGGAAGTACTTGAAAAGGGTGAACGCGAGTTGCATCGTTCCGGTGTTCAGTCCGTCACGCCTGCCTTGGCAGTCAGGAAGACCGTCGGTGCCTTGACGCGGTTCTTGCGGATGGTGCGCGATTCGATATGCCGCCACAGCCATTTCGCGAAGGGCGTCAGTCGCGTGATCTGCAGGTAGGACTTGAAGAACCACAGGCGGTCGCTGCGGCTCCAGCACAGGGAATGGTGATTCAGCGTGTACAGATCGCGAATGGCGCAGACCACCTTGGACGGACGCCAGCGCGATTTTTCCAGATCGATGACGCGCACATCGACGCTGCCGTCCGGATTGACGCGCGCGAAGACATGCTTCGGGAAAAAGCAGTTGTGCTGGATGCCGTGGGCGTGCATGTCGCGCAGCAGGGTGGCGATCGCCGCCAGCATGCGCAGGCGTATGGGACGTGCTGGCGCGCCGGACGCGAGCCAGCGCTGGACGCGGTCTTCCATCGAGACGAAGCCGGTCAGTTCCTCGGTGATGAGGATGGCGCGCTCGTCCTTGCCGACCTTGCGCATGGCGAAGTACACCGGCTCCAGCGTCGGGATGCCGCTGGCGCGGTAGTGCATGATGTGGCGGAACTCGCGCAGGAAGGTCGGCGCGCCGCGCACCGGGTGGGTCCACAGGCGCGCACGGTGATTTTCCTGGCGCTTGAGAAAGAGGGCGCAGGCGCCGTCCCCGGGCAGCGCCAGTTCGCAGCGCGACACGCCGCTCCAGCCGCCGCGGCGGTGGTTGGGTTCCTCGAACCAGTCCGCTTCGAGTTTCCACAGCGCATCGAAGGCCGACAGGCCGTTGTGGGTGAGGATCGGGCGCCAGCGTTCGTTGATGAAATCTTTCATCGGCGGTGGGTCTATTTCTTCACGCGCAGCACGTAGGCGCGCCACTTGTCCCAGTGCTTGATGAAGTCGGCGTGGCCAATGATCTCCAGTCCTGCGGCGGCGAAGTCGCGTTCGATCTCGTCGCGCTTGAAGACGAAGCGGTCGCGCTGGCGTTCCTTGCCGCGGCTGCGCGTCTTGCGTGCATCGTTGATCTCGTGCCGCCAGGCGCGGAAGTTGCCGTCGACCCACAGGGAGACGATCACCGTGCCGGAACTGATGCGGGCGAACTCCTTCAGCATGAGGATGCGGTCTTCGCTCTTCTCGATGTGGTGCAGCAGGCGGATGCTGAACACGCATTCGACGAAGTTGTCCGGCAGGCCGGTGTCGAAGGCCGAGCAGCAGAAGGACTGCTCGATGCGCGCGGCCACCTCGCGCGGACGCAACGCCAGACCGGCATCGATCATGGCCTGGCTGTTGTCGGCGACGTAGATCCTGCGCTCCGGTTTCTCGGCCAGCATGGCCCAGAAACGGCCGGTGCCGCAGGGCAGGTCGAGCACCGAGCGCGGATGCCCGGCCAGCGCCAGCGCCTTGCGCGCCATGCCGACCTCGCGCCAGGTCGACAGCCGGCGCCAGAAGCCGGTGTTGTGCTTGTGAAAATACTTCCGGGCGTGCTCGGGGTCGTATTTTTCGGAGAATTCGTAGTGCGGGGGGGTGATGCCGTCGTCAGCCATGCCTGAAACCACCGGGTTGGAAGCCCGTCATGATGCCTGAAAAACCTCAATTAGTCATCTACTTATCGATGAATTCCGGTCGAACTGGCCTATAATGCGGAACGTGACTTGCCGGATGGACAGCTGACATGAAAAAGACCGACCTGGAAAAACTCAAGGGAATGAAAATCGACGGCCGGATGAAGCACGCCGGCACACCGGGGCGCTTCGGCACGGAGGCGGCGTCCGCCACCAACCGGCGCGAGCAGCGCGATCGGGAACGGGCGCAGGGACTGGTGCCCTTTGCCGTCAAGCTCGACGGCGAACTGGTGAAGCGGATCCATGCGCTGGCGCAATCGCGACAGGGCGGCCTCAACGAAGTGGTGGCGGAGCTGCTGGAAAAGGCCCTAAGGAAGTGCTGATTTATTCGTCATTCCCGCGAAAGCGGGAATCCATACAACGCCTGGATCCCCGCTTTCGCGGGGATGAGTGCGCCTGTGAAGGCGCGATAACCGCATGGTGGAAGTCCGTGCCGGGGCAAGCCAAGACCCCGAAGCTGAAGGTAACTGCGTCGCTGCGAAGCGGGGTGGAGAGCAACCGGAAGCGAACTGGCGGTCCGCAGGATAACGAACTCGATTCGGCGGGATGTGGCGACGAGCCTGCTCATTCGTGGC
>CAMTUN010000027.1:0-83936 GCA_947084915.1 uncultured beta proteobacterium
CGGCACCGAGATGGTGATGCCGGGCGACAACATCACGATCACTGTGAAGCTGATCGCCCCGATCGCCATGGAAGAGGGACTGCGCTTTGCTATCCGCGAAGGCGGCCGTACCGTCGGCGCCGGTGTCGTGGCAAAAGTGATCGAGTAAAACTCCGGTTGGCGCATGGTGCGCCGGCCATCGCTCTTTGGGAAACTGACATGCAAAGCCAGAAAATCCGCATCCGCCTCAAGGCGTTCGACTATCGACTGATTGACCAGTCTGCCTTGGAGATCGTGGAAACGGCGAAGCGCACGGGTGCCGTTGTGCGCGGTCCGGTGCCGTTGCCTACGCGCATAGAGCGCTTCGATATACTGCGTTCGCCGCACGTGAACAAGACCTCGCGCGACCAGTTCGAGATCCGCACCCATCTGCGGCTGATGGACATCATCGACCCGACGGACAAGACGGTCGATGCGCTGATGAAACTTGACCTGCCTGCGGGCGTCGACGTCGAGATCAAGCTGCAGTAAGTAACGATTTGTGCCGCGGCCGGAGCAGCGGCCGCAATATTGTTTCGATTGCTGTTTGTTAATAGATCCCGGTCAATCGCAACCGGGGATAGGAGAATAAAATGAGTCTGGGCCTTGTCGGACGCAAGGTTGGCATGACGCGCATCTTTACCGATGATGGTGAAACCATCCCGGTAACGGTGCTTGACGTGTCGAACAATCGCGTCACGCAAATCAAGACGCCTGAAGCCGACGGCTACGCCGCGGTACAGGTGACCTACGGCAAACGACGCGCCAGCCGTGTGAACAAGGCGGCGGCAGGGCATCTTGCCAAGGCCGGTGCCGAAGCCGGACATGTCCTGAAGGAATTCCGTGTCGCCGCCGGTGAGCAGGTTAATTTCAAGCCGGGCGATGTCATTGCCGCGACGATCTTCCAGGCGGGCCAGAAGGTGGATGTCACTGGGACCTCGCAGGGCAAGGGTTTTGCGGGCGCCATCAAGCGTCACCACTTCTCGTCGAACCGGGCCAGCCATGGCAACTCCGTGTCGCATAACTCGGCCGGCTCCATCGGTATGAACCAGGATCCGGGCCGTGTTTTCCCTGGAAAGAAAATGGCCGGCCACTTGGGCGCCGTCACACGTACTACGCAGAATCTGGTGGTGGTTCGGGTGGACGAGACGCGCCAATTGCTGCTTGTCAAGGGCGCTGTTCCCGGCAGCCGCGGCACCGACGTCGTAGTCCATCCGGCGATCAAGGGTTAAGGGGGCGCGATGGAACTTAAACTGATCAATGAACAAGGCAAGGCAGCGTCGACGCTGCAGGCGTCTGACGCGCTGTTCGGCCGTGAATATAACGAAGCTTTGGTGCACCAGGTCGTTGTCGCCTACCAGGCCAATGCGCGTGCTGGCAATCGCGCACAGAAAGACCGCGGCGAAGTGAGCCACACGACCAAGAAGCCGTGGCGCCAGAAGGGCACAGGACGTGCCCGCGTCGGCATGTCCTCCAGCCCGCTGTGGCGTGGTGGTGGCCGCATTTTCCCGAACAGACCGGACGAGAATTTCAGCCACAAGGTCAACCGCAAAATGTACCGCGCCGGCTTGGCGGCCATTCTTTCGCAGCTGGCCCGGGAAGACCGCTTGGCTGTCGTCGAGAGTTTTTCCGTCGAGTCGCCGAAGACCAAGGTGCTGGCCCAGAAGATCAAAGGCATGGGCCTGGAGTCCGTGCTTGTGATTACCGACAACCTGGACGAGAACCTCTACCTGTCCTCGCGCAACTTGCACAATATTCTGGTGCTTGAGGTGAATGAGACCGATCCGGTCTCGTTGGTCCGCTTCAAGAACGTGCTGCTCACCAAGGGCGCGGTGGCCAAAATGGAGGAGATGCTGGGATGAGTACTTTCAACCAGGAACGTCTGATGCAGGTTCTCGTTGCGCCGCAGATCTCCGAGAAGGCGACTTTTATCGCCGACAAGAACGAACAGGTGATTTTCATCGTAGCGCCTGATGCAACTAAGCCGGAAATCAAGGCTGCTGTTGAACTGCTTTTCAAGGTGCAGGTCGAGTCGGTGCAGGTCTCCAATCTGAAAGGCAAGGAAAAGCGCCATGGCCGCTATGTTGGCCGTCGCAATGACGTCAGGAAAGCCTACGTTAGCCTGAAGCCCGGTCAGGAAATCAACTTCGTGGTGGGGGAGTAAGTCATGCCACTCGTTAAAGTCAAACCTACTTCTGCCGGACGTCGCGCCGTCGTTAAGGTCGTCAATCCCGACCTGCACAAGGGCGCGCCGGTTGCTGCGCTGGTCGAGAAGCAGAACAGCAAGGCGGGCCGTAACAATCACGGCCACATCACGACACGCCACAGGGGCGGCGGCCACAAGCAGAACTATCGGATCGTCGATTTTCGTCGTGACAAAGACGGCATTCCGGCCAAGGTTGAGCGGCTCGAGTACGATCCGAACCGCAGCGCCAATCTGGCCCTGCTTTGCTATGCTGACGGCGAGCGCCGCTACATCATTGCACCCAAGGGGGTGGCGGTAGGAATGGAATTGATGAGTGGCCCGAACGCCCCTATCAAGGTTGGCAACGCCAAGGTGCTGCGCAATATCCCGGTGGGCACGACTATCCACTGCGTCGAAATGGTGCCAGGCAAGGGCGCGCAGTTGTCGCGCGCGGCGGGTACTTCGGTTCAACTCTTGGCGCGTGAGGGCAGTTATGCCCAGTTACGGCTGCGCTCTGGAGAGATCCGTCGCGTGCACGTTGAATGCCGCGCCACGATTGGGGAAGTCGGCAACGAAGAAAACAGTTTGCGTTCTATCGGCAAGGCAGGCGCCCAGCGCTGGCGCGGCATCCGCCCGACAGTACGAGGTGTTGCGATGAATCCGATTGACCATCCACACGGCGGCGGCGAAGGCAAGACAGCAGCTGGTCGTGATCCGGTCAGCCCGTGGGGTACGCCGGCCAAGGGATACCGCACGCGCCGCAACAAGCGCACGGACAGTATGATCGTCCAGCGTCGGCACAAAAAATAAGAGGTGAAGCATGGCACGCTCAGTTAAGAAAGGCCCGTTCGTTGACGCCCACCTGGAAAAGAAGGTGGAAGCGTCGCGCGCTACCAAAGACAAGCGACCGATCAAGACTTGGTCACGGCGCTCCACCGTTCTGCCGGATTTCGTCGGCTTGACCATTGCCGTACATAACGGCAAGCAGCATATTCCGGTGTATATCTCGGAAAACATGGTCGGCCACAAGCTCGGCGAGTTCGCCCTGACCCGTACGTTCAAGGGCCATACCGCAGGCACGAAAAAAGCCGTGGTCAAGAAGTAAGGAGAGATGATGGAAACCAATGCGATTTTGCGTGGCGTCCGCCTCTCGGCGCAGAAAGGCCGGCTCGTTGCTGACCAGATCCGCGGCTTGCCGGTCGACCAGGCGCTCAACGTCCTGTCGTTTTCGCCGAAGAAAGGTGCCAAGATCATCAAGAAGGTGCTTGAGTCGGCCATAGCCAACGCCGAGCACAATGATGGCGCCGACATCGATGCGCTGCAAGTCAGGACGATCCATGTCGAGCGCGGCGTAACGCTCAAGCGTTTTATGCCTCGCGCCAAGGGCCGCGGCTTCAAGATCCTCAAGCCGACCTGTCATATCTATGTCACCGTCGGTGATGCGCCGGCGAAGAAATCAGGAAGGAAGTAAGGAAAAACTATGGGACAGAAGATACATCCGACCGGTTTCCGCCTCTCGGTCACGCGCAACTGGGGTTCGCGCTGGTACGCCAACAGCAAATTGTTCCCGAAGATGCTCAACGAAGACATCGAGGTGCGTGGCTACCTGAAGAAAAAACTGGCGCACGCCTCTGTCGGTCGCGTTGTCATCGAACGCCCCGCCAAAAACGCCCGCATCACGATTTATTCGGCCCGCCCCGGTGTGGTTATCGGCAAGAAGGGCGAGGACATCGAGCAGCTGAAGATCGGCCTGCAAAAGATATTGGGCGTCCAGGTGCATGTCAATATCGAGGAAATCCGCAAGCCAGAGACTGATGCGCAGTTGATCGCCGATTCAATTGCCCAGCAGCTCGAGAAGCGCATCATGTTCCGCCGCGCAATGAAGCGCGCAATGCAGAATGCCATGCGTCTCGGCGCCCAGGGCATCAAGATCATGAGTTCCGGCCGTTTGAATGGCGCAGAGATTGCCCGCCGCGAGTGGTATCGCGAGGGCCGTGTGCCGTTGCATACCCTGCGCGCTGACATCGATTACGGTACCTCGGAAGCCAAGACCACCTACGGCATTATTGGTATCAAGGTGTGGGTGTTCAAGGGGGAGACAGTGGCGCGCAACGAACAAATTGCGGCCGCGCCAGTAACCGCTCTCGCCGAGGAACCGGCGAAGAGGACGCGCAAGAGCCCAGTCCGTCCGATCGACAAGGCTGGCGAAGGGGAGGCTAAGCCGGTTACCAAGCCGCGTACGCCGCGCAAGCCAGCTACCAAGTCTGCCGAAGCCAAGTCGGAACCCGCCCCTGCAGGCGAGGCCGCCGTGCAGGTCAAGACACCTGCCAAGCGCGTGCGCAAGCCGGCTGTGCCTAAAGCGGAAGGTAAGGAGTAATAGTCATGCTGCAACCAGCACGCAGGAAATACCGCAAGGAACAGAAGGGTCGCAACAAGGGCATCGCCACGCGCGGCACCAAGGTGAGCTTCGGCGAATACGGCCTCAAGGCCATTGGTCGCGGCCGCCTCACGGCGCGCCAGATCGAGGCCGCCAGGCGTGCCATGACGCGCCATATCAAGCGCGGTGGCCGTATCTGGATCCGGATTTTCCCGGACAAGCCGATTTCCCATAAGCCGGCCGAGGTGCGGATGGGTAACGGCAAGGGTAATCCGGAGTACTACGTCGCCGAGATTCAGCCGGGCAAGGTGATTTACGAAATGGACGGTGTTGGCGAAGCTCTGGCTCGCGAGGCCTTTGCACTGGCAGCGGCCAAGCTGCCAATCGAGACGACTTTCGTCGTGCGCCAGGTGGGGTGATCATGAAAGCGAATGAACTCAGGGCCAAAGATACGGCTGAGCTAAATAAAGAACTGTTGGAGTTGCGCAAGGCCCAATTCTCGCTGCGCATGCAAGTGGCGACCCAGCAACTGCAAAACACCAGCCAAATTGGCAAGATGCGTAAGGATATTGCGCGTGTGAAAACTCTCCTGCGTGAAAAGGCGGCAGCAAAATGAGCGAGGCAACCCAGAAAGTGCGGCGTACGCTGACCGGCCGCGTCGTCAGCGACAAGATGCAGAAAACCGTGACGGTTCTGATCGAGCGCCGGGTAAAGCACCCGATCGGCAAGATCGTTACCCGTTCGCGCAAGTACGCAGCCCATATCGAGGGGCTCGAAGCGAGTGCCGGCGACGTCGTGCAGATCGAGGAATGCGCCCCGGTATCCAAGTCCAAAGCATGGCGCGTGACGCGTGTGGTAGAAAAGGCCCGCGTGATTTAATTAGCCCGGCCTATTTACTCGGCCGACGAATGACGTTAAAATCCACGGCTCTATTCTTCGTTCGACACAATCGGTGTCGAACGGGATTTATACCTGACTGGCCCGCTGGTCAGGTCCAACCCGGACGGGTTCCAAGACTGACCGCGGCGCAGGCTGTGATTAAGTTGGAGATTGAAAAATGATTCAAATGCAGACGGTGCTGAATGTCGCCGATAACACTGGCGCACGTTCTGTCATGTGTATCAAGGTGCTGGGAGGCTCCAAGCGCCGATACGCTGGCATCGGCGATGTGATTAAGGTAAGCATCAAGGATGCTGCGCCGCGCGGCCGCGTCAAAAAGGGCGAGGTCTATAGCGCCGTGGTGGTGCGTACCGCCAAGGGCGTGCGTCGCCCGGACGGTTCGGTCGTCAAGTTCGATGGCAATGCCGCAGTGCTGCTCAACAACAAACTGGAGCCGATCGGCACGCGCATCTTTGGACCGGTGACGCGTGAACTGCGCACAGAGCGTTTTATGAAGATCGTATCTCTGGCGCCCGAAGTTCTCTAAGGATTCTGGCCATGAACAAGATTCGCAAGGGCGACGACGTTATAGTCATCGCCGGCAAGGACAAGGGCAAGCGGGGTGCCGTGCTGCGCCGCTACGAAGACCAGCGCGTGCTCGTCGAGGGCATTAACAAGGTCAAGAGGCATACACGGCCGAACCCGGTCAAGGGCCAGCCCGGCGGCATCCTGGAGAAGGAAATGCCGATTCATGTATCGAACGTGTCGTTAATCAATCCGGCCACGCAGAAGGCCGATCGAGTCGGCTTCAAGGCGCTGGACGACGGCCGCAAGGTCCGCGTGTTCAAGTCGAGCGGCGAAACCGTGGAAGCGTAAGGAAGGACTTATGGCGCGCCTGCAGGAATATTACAAACAGACCATGATGGCCGATCTGACCAAGAAGTTCGGTTACCAGTCAATCATGGAAGTGCCCCGCATCACCAAGATCACGCTCAACATGGGCGTGGGCGAAGCGGTCGGGGACAAGAAGGTGCTCGAGCACGCGGTGGGCGATATGACCAAGATCGCCGGTCAGAAGCCCGTCACGACAAAGTCGAAGAAGTCGATCGCCGGCTTCAAGATCCGTGAAGGCTACCCGATCGGCTGCATGGTCACACTGCGCGGCGGTCGCATGTACGAGTTTCTCGACCGCCTGGTCAGCATCGTCCTGCCGCGCATTCGCGACTTTCGCGGCATCTCGGGCAAGGCTTTCGACGGTCGCGGCAACTACAACCTGGGCGTGAAGGAACAGATCATCTTTCCGGAGGTCGAGTACGACAAGATCGACGCCCTGCGCGGCATGAACATCAGCATTACGACAACCGCGAAGAACGACGACGAAGCCAAGGCGCTTCTCGCCGCCTTCAAATTCCCCTTCAAGAACTGAGGGAACCATGGCGAAACTTGCACTTAAGAATCGCGAAGCCAAGCGCGCCAAGGCGGTGGCAAAATACGCTGCCAAACGCGCCGAACTGCTCGCCACCATCAATAATTTCAAGCTCTCAGACGAGGAGCGTATGGACGCGCGCCTCAAGTTTCAGCAGCAGCCGCGCAATGCCAGCCCCGTGCGCCAGCGCAACCGCTGTGCGCTGACTGGCCGCCCGCGCGGCTACTTCCGCAAGTTCGGTCTTTGCCGCCTTAAGCTACGCGAAGTAGCTATGCGCGGCGAAGTGCCCGGCATGATCAAGGCCAGTTGGTAAGAGGAGATCGAGAATGAGTATGACTGACCCGGTCGCCGATATGCTGACGCGCATTCGCAATGCGCAGATGGCCCAGAAAAACTCCGTTGCCATGCCATCTTCCAAGCTCAAGGTGGCCATTGCTGCCGTGCTGAAGGATGAAGGCTACATCGACGATTTTGCTGTGCGCGACAACGAAGGAAAGCCGCAGCTGGACATCGCCCTCAAGTATTACGCCGGCCGTCCCGTGATCGAGCGGATCGAGCGGATTTCGCGCCCAGGCCTGCGTGTCTACAAAGGCTCGGGTGATCTGCCCCGCGTCATGAACGGCTTGGGCATCGCCATCGTTTCGACACCCAAGGGTGTCATGACCGACCGCCGCGCCCGCGCCACCAATGTCGGTGGCGAAGTGCTGTGCATCGTGGCGTAAGGAGAGAGCGATGTCTCGTATTGCAAAATATCCGGTCGAGTTGCCAAAGGGCGTGGATATCACGCTGACTGCGGTCGAAATCAGTGTCAAGGGCCCGCTCGGCACGCTTAAGCAGGCGGTGCATCCGTCGGTGAGCGTTGAGCGCGATGGTGACAAGCTGCAATGCAAGCCGGTGGTGGGTGCCGAAAACGGCGGCGCCCATTCAGGCACAATGCGCGCCCTCTTGGCCAACATGGTGACAGGCGTCACCAAGGGGTTCGAGAGGAAGCTGACACTGGTCGGCGTCGGCTATCGCGCTCAGGCGCAGGGCACCAAACTAAATCTTGCACTCGGTTTTTCGCACCCGGTGGTGCACGATATGCCAGCCGGCATCAAGGTGGAAACACCTACGCAGACCGAAATCCTCATCAAGGGCATTGACAAACAGGTCGTGGGCCAAGTGGCGGCCGAAGTGCGGGGTTATCGCCCGCCGGAGCCTTACAAAGGCAAGGGCGTTCGCTATGCGAACGAGGTCATTGTTCTGAAAGAAACGAAGAAGAAGTAAGGGTACCGCAATGGACAAAAAGCAGACGCGTTTGCGCAGGGCTCGCAAAACCCGAGCCAAGATTGCCGAACTCAAGACGGTGCGCCTCTGCGTGCATCGTTCCAACAGCCACATCTATGCACAGATCATCGACGGCAACGGCGCGAATGTGCTGGCAGCAGCCTCGACGGTCGAGGAAAGTGTGCGCAAGCAGGCGCCCAGCGGCGGCACCGTCAAGGCAGCGACTCTGGTCGGCAAACTAATCGCCGAGCGGGCTAAGGCAGTCGGTGTCGAGACGGTTGCTTTCGACCGTTCCGGTTTCATGTACCACGGTCGCGTCAAGGCGCTGGCCGATGCCGCGCGTGAAGGCGGACTCAAGTTTTAAGCGAGGTTAGCAATGGCAAAACCGCAGACGAGAAAACCGCAGGCTTCGGAAGAGCGTGAAGACGGCCTGCGCGAAAAGATGGTTTCCATCAATCGCGTAACCAAGGTGGTGAAGGGTGGCCGTATCCTCGGCTTCGCTGCGCTCACCGTGGTCGGCGACGGCGACGGCGGCATCGGCATGGGCAAGGGCAAGTCGAGAGAAGTGCCCGTGGCAGTGCAGAAAGCTATGGAAGAGGCGCGCCGAAAGATGGTCAAGATTTCCCTCAAAAGCGGTACGCTGCATCATGCAGTGATCGGTGAGCACGGCGCTTCGCGCGTGCTGATGCAGCCGGCCTCGGCCGGTACCGGCATTATCGCCGGCGGCCCGATGCGCGCCGTCTTTGAGGTGATGGGCGTAACCGACGTGCTGGCCAAATGCTTAGGCTCGACCAACCCGTACAACGTGGTGCGTGCGACATTGGACGGTCTTACCAAGATGAACACGCCGGCGGAAGTGGCGGCTAAGCGCGGCAAGACGGTCGAAGAGATCCAAAGGTAAGCCATGGCCGAGAAAAAAGTCAAAGTTACCCTGGTGAAGGGCCTGATGGGCACCAAGCAGGACCACCGCGCTACCGTGCGCGGCCTCGGGCTTAAACGTCGTAACCATACGGTCGAGTTGGAGGATACGCCGGCTGTGCGCGGCATGATCAACAAGGTAGCCTACCTCGTGAAGTGTGAGGACTGAATGGAACTAAATAATCTCAAACCTGCGACTGGCGCCAAGCACGCCAAGCGCCGTGTCGGACGCGGTATCGGCAGCGGCCTCGGCAAAACGGCAGGCCGAGGACACAAGGGCCAAAAGTCCCGCGCCGGCGGTTTCCACAAAGTTGGCTTCGAAGGCGGGCAGATGCCGCTGCAGCGCCGTCTGCCCAAGCGCGGCTTCACCTCGCTGACGCGAGCGCGCAATATCGAGGTGCGTCTGTCCGACCTGGAGAAGTTGCCGGTCGGCGAAGTCGACCTACTGGTGCTCCAGCAAGCCGGAATAGTGCCGGGTGATGCGCTTTCCGCCAAAGTCATTCTGTCGGGGAAGCTGACCAAGAAAGTCATACTGAAAGGTGTTGGCGCCACCAAGGGTGCCAGGGCAGCCATTGAAGCTGCCGGCGGCAGCGTCGCGACGGACTGATCGGGATACACCTTGGCCAACGAAACAGCGACTCTGGGCAAGACAGGAAAGTTCGGCGATCTGAAGCGCCGGCTGTTGTTCCTGCTCGGCGCGCTGATTGTTTACCGCATCGGTGCGCACATTCCCGTTCCGGGTATCGATCCGGTACGGCTGGCCGAGCTTTTCCAGGGCCAGCAGGGTGGCATTCTCGGCATCTTCAATCTGTTCTCGGGCGGAGCACTGTCGCGCTTCACGATTTTTGCGTTGGGTATCATGCCCTACATCTCAGCCTCCATCATCATGCAGCTGATGACGGTGGCGGTGCCTACCCTGGAGGCGTTGAAAAAAGAGGGTGAGGCCGGCCGACGCAAGATCACCCAATATACCCGCTACGGCACAGTCGCTCTGGCCCTGGTTCAGGGCCTCGGCATGACCATCGCCATGGAGTCCCAAGCCGGGCTCGTTCCAGAGCCGGGCATTCTGTTTCGTGTTACCTGCGTGACGACGCTGCTGACCGGAACCATGTTCCTCATGTGGATGGGGGAGCAGATCACCGAACGTGGCTTGGGCAACGGTATCTCTATCATCATCTTCGCCGGTATTATTGCAGGCCTGCCCAGTGCCATCGGCGGTCTGCTCGAACTGGTGCGTACCGGCGCTATGCACGCACTAACGGCAATCCTCATCATTGCCCTGGTGTTCTTGGTGACCGGTTTCGTCGTTTTCGTCGAGCGTGGCCAGCGCAAGATTCTTGTGAACTATGCCAAACGTCAGGTAGGCAACAAGGTATATGGCGGACAGAGTTCACATCTGCCGCTGAAACTCAATATGTCGGGTGTTATCCCGCCAATCTTTGCCTCGTCGATCATTCTATTTCCCGCTACCGTGGCCGGCTGGTTCGGCTCCGGCGAGGGCATGTTCTGGCTGAAGGATATCGCGGCGACACTCTCGCCCGGACAGCCGATCTACGTTATGCTTTATGCTGCAGCGATCATCTTTTTCTGCTTTTTTTACACCGCACTGGTCTTCAATTCGAAGGAGACGGCGGAAAATTTAAAGAAGAGTGGCGCCTTCGTCCCGGGTATTCGTCCGGGCGACCAGACGGCTCGCTATGTTGACAAGATTTTGATGCGCCTGACGCTGGCCGGTGCTATTTACGTGACCCTGGTTTGCCTGCTGCCGGAATTCCTCATCCTGAAGTGGAACGTGCCGTTTTATTTCGGCGGCACCAGCCTGCTGATCATCGTTGTGGTAACCATGGACTTCATGTCGCAGGTGCAGGCCTATATCATGTCGCACCAATATGAGAGTCTGTTGAAGAAAGCGAATTTCAAGGGGGCGGGAATCCCCGGTAGATAGGGCGCATGACCAAGGAAGACCTCATCGAGATGCTGGGCGAGGTTCAGGAAAACCTGCCCAATGCAACCTTCAAGGTGAAACTCGAGAATGGCCATGTGGTTCATGCATTTATATCAGGCAAGATGCGAATGCACTATATCCGCATCCTGCCGGGCGACAAGGTGACGGTGCAACTGACGCCGTATGATCTAACCAAGGGTCGTATCATCTTCCGCGCCAAGTAAGGAAGCATTACGGGAGACAAACATGAAAGTTCTCGCATCGGTCAAAAAATTGTGCCGCAACTGCAAGGTCATCCGCCGCAAGGGCGTGGTCCGTGTCATTTGTACGGATCCCCGCCATAAGCAGCGCCAAGGTTGATCAGGCAGGACGGTTTAGTTATAATCAACGGTTTCGCTTTTTCGGGGTGACGAAAGGTCTACGCTTATGGCCCGCATTGCTGGGGTAAACATACCCAACCATCAACACACCGCCATCGCGCTGACCGCGATCTACGGCATCGGTCGCACACGCGCGCAGAAGATTTGCAACGCTGTCGGCATCACGCACGCGACGAAGGTCAAGGACCTTACAGACACGCAGATGGACAAGCTGCGCGAGGAAGTCGGCAGGTTCACGATCGAAGGCGACCTGCGCCGCGAAGTAACCATGAGCATCAAGCGCCTGATGGATCTCGGTAGCTACCGCGGCGTGCGCCATCGCAAAGGGCTGCCCTGCCGTGGTCAGCGCACACGCACCAACGCTCGCACGCGCAAAGGTCCGCGCAAGGCGATCCGCATGACGAAGTAAGGAACTGACAGATGGTTACAAAATCCGCCTCTACCAAGGCGCGCAAGAAGGTCAAAAAGAACGTTGCCGAGGGCATTGCTCACGTTCACGCGTCCTTCAACAATACGATCATTACGATCACCGACCGCCAGGGCAATGCCCTGTCTTGGGCAACCTCCGGCGGCGCGGGCTTCAAGGGCTCGCGCAAGAGCACGCCGTTTGCCGCCCAGGTTGCTGCCGAACACGCCGGCAAGGCTGCACAGGAGTGCGGCGTGAAGAATTTGGAAGTGCGTATTACGGGGCCCGGCCCCGGCCGCGAATCCGCGGTTCGTGCGCTAAACGCCATCGGCATGAAGATCACCAGCATCACCGATATCACGCCGATCCCCCATAACGGCTGCCGCCCGCCGAAAAAGCGCCGCGTCTGAGAACCAGCGAACATCAGGAGTTGAACTGTGGCCCGCAATCTAGATGCTAAATGCCGTCAATGCCGCCGGGAAGGCGAAAAGCTCTTTCTGAAAGGCGAGAAGTGCTTTACTGACAAGTGTGCCGTTGAGCGCCGCTCCTACGCCCCAGGCCAGCATGGACAGAAGTCCGGCCAGCGCCTGTCTGGTTATGGCGTGCAACTGCGCGAGAAGCAGAAGATCCGCCGCACCTACGGCGTGCTCGAGCGCCAGTTTCGCAAGATCTACGCCGAAGCCGATCGACGCAAGGGGCAAACCGGCGAGAACCTGCTGCAGTTGCTGGAAAGCCGCCTGGATACCGTTGCCTATCGCATGGGCTTCGGCGCCTCCCGCGCCGAAGCGCGCCAGTTGGTGCGCCACAACGGCGTGCTGGTCAACGGCAAGCGCGTGAACATTCCCTCTTACGACATGCGCCCCGGCGACACGCTTGAACTGACCGAGAAGACGCGCGGCCATCTGCGCGTCAAGGCCGCGCTGGATGCCGCTGAGTCGCGTGGCTTTCCGGAATGGATTGAGGTCGACGCCAAGGCCGGCAAGGGCGTGTTCAAAGCTTACCCGGCGCGTACTGAACTGCCGGCAACGATAAATGAAAGCCTCGTAGTCGAATTGTATTCGCGCTAACCCGACGTCTCGCTGACGCAACGAATCTGAAGGGAACCAGATGCAAGCGAATTCGCTGCTGAAACCGCGCATTATTGATGTGCAAACCCTCTCCCCGGTGCATGCCCGCGTCGTCATGGAACCGTTCGAACGCGGCTACGGCCACACGCTCGGCAATGCCCTGCGCCGCATTCTGCTGTCCTCGATGCCCGGCTCAGCACCGACCGAGGTCAATATCGAGGGCGTGCTGCATGAGTACTCCACGCTGGACGGTGTGCGCGAGGACGTCGTTGACCTGATGCTCAACCTGAAGGGCGTCGTGCTCAAATTGCATGGGCGCGGCGAGGCCGTGCTCACGCTGACCAAGTCGGGTGAGGGCATTGTCACCGCTGCTGACATTGAAGCCGGCCACGATGTCGAGATCATCAATCCCGATCACGTCATCGCTCATATCGCCCCTGGCGGCAAGCTGGAAATGCAGATCAAGGTCGAGAGCGGCCTGGGTTATGTGCCGGCGAATACCCGTCACATCGACAGTGAGACCAAGGGCATAGGCCGCATCGTGATCGATGCCTCGTTCAGCCCGGTTCGCCGCGTCGCCTATACGGTCGAATCCGCCCGTGTCGAGCAGCGCACCGATCTGGATAAACTGATCATGGACATCGAGACCAACGGCGCCATCGAGCCGGAAGAGGCGATTCGCTACGCAGCGCGCGTGCTGATGGAGCAGCTCTCTGTGTTTGCCGATCTCGAAGGCACGCCGATTGCTGTCGAGACGCCACGTCCCAGTCAGGTCGATCCGATCCTGTTGCGCCCCGTGGACGATCTCGAATTGACGGTGCGCTCGGCCAATTGTCTCAAGGCCGAGAACATCTACTACATCGGTGACCTGATCCAGCGCACCGAGACGGAGTTGCTAAAGACGCCGAATCTGGGTCGCAAGTCACTCAACGAGATCAAGGAAGTGCTGGCTTCACGCGGCCTTACCTTGGGCATGAAACTCGAGAACTGGCCCCCGATGGGCCTGGAAAAACTGTCGTAACCACGACAGCGGACAGAACAAGAGGTAACACAAATGCGCCACCGTCACGGCCTTCGCAAACTCAACCGCACCAGCAGCCATCGCTTGGCCATGCTGCGCAACATGACCAACTCCCTGCTGCTGCATGAGACGATCAAGACCACGCTGCCCAAGGCCAAGGAACTGCGTCGCGTCGTCGAGCCCATGATCACGCTGGGAAAAAAGCCTTCTCTGGCAAACCGCCGCCTGGCTTTCAACCGCTTGCGTGACCGCGACATCGTCACCAAGTTGTTCGAGGAGCTCGGCCCGCGCTTCGCCAACCGCAACGGCGGCTACCTGCGTATCCTGAAGTTCGGTTTCCGCCAGGGTGACAATGCTCCGATGGCGCTGGTCGAACTGCTGGACAGCCCGGAGCAGACCCCGGAAGCACCGGCCGCTGCGGAGTAAGCGCTGCCGCGCCCTGACAAAGCCCGCTTCGGCGGGCTTTGTCGTTTCTGCGGCTTGCTGTTGTTGGTGTCCGCGTTGCGATGCGGGGTGCTAAGCTTGTTTTGTGGATATCTCCCGCTTTCCCCGTGCTGCGCTTGCCCGGCTGCCCACGCCAATTGAGCCGTTGTTACGCCTTTCGGCGCATATCGGCGGGCCGCAGATCTACGTCAAACGGGACGACTGCACGGGCCTGGGTCTGGGCGGCAACAAACTGCGCAAGCTGGAATTTCTCCTCGGCGAGGCGCTAGCGAAGGGTGCCGATGTGGTACTCACTGTCGGCGCCATGCAGTCGAATCACGCTCGCCAAACGGCCGCTGCCTGCGCACGCCTGGGGATGGATTGCGAACTGATCCTGCGCCGTGGCAGCCATGCCACGGACGCCTATCTGCAAAGCGGAAACGTACTGCTTGATCGGTTGTTTGGTGCGCACCTTCACGTCATTGAATCACCTGAAAGCCGGGAAGCTGTCATGGATGCCCGTGCCGAGGTGTTGCGCCGCGAAGGCCGTCGGCCCTACTGCATTCCCGTCGGGGGGAGTTGCGGCCTGGGAAACCTCGGCTATGCAGTCTGTGCCGCGGAGATTCTGGTGCAGTCTGCTGAAACTGGCCAGCAGTTCGCGTCGGTCTTGGTGGCTACCGGCAGCGGTGGCACCCAGGGGGGGTTGGTGGCCGGAATGTTGATGCTGGACGGGTTGCCGGTTACCGGCATTGCAGTCGAGGGCGATAGCCGGGAACAGGGAGCATTGGCGGCGCGCCAGGCCACCGAAAGCCTGCACATGCTCGGACGGCATGATCTTGATCCAACCGATGCGGTGAATGTGATGGATGACTTTGCCGGTCCCGGCTATGCCGAGCCAACCGAATCGATGCGTGAAGCCGTCGCGCTGGCGGCGCGTTTCGAGGGACTGGTGCTCGATCCGGTATATACCGGCAAGGCCTTCGCAGGCCTGTTGTCGCTGGCGCGCAGCGGTCGCTTCGGCAAGGAACAGTCCCTGCTCTTCGTCCACACGGGAGGCGTCCCCGGCCTGTTCGGTTATCCGGAGTCCGTCTAGGCGATCATTCCCGCGCCAACCGTGTTGTTTGTCGCTTCATCGATGAGGATGAAAGCGCCCGTTGCACGATTCTCTCTGTAGCGATCGACGAACAGCGGCTGTGCCAGCTTGAACGTTACGCTGCCGATATCGTTCATTGACAGATGGCCGCCTGCTACCCGCTTCAGTTCATTGATATCCTGGCGGTACTCGATGGCTGCCACCAATGCCCTGGATTCCCGTGTGGTGTGGCGCAATAGAAGCTTGCGGCCTGGCTGCAGCGACGATTCAGACAACCAGCAGACCATGGCTGTTATCTGCTTCGTCACGGTCGGCATCTCCACCGGACTGACTATCATGTCGCCGCGGGAGATGTCGATTTCGTCGTCCAGCAGCAGCATGACCGAGCGCTCCCGCGTGGCACGCAGCAGGGACTCGTCGAGGAGGCGAATCTCCTGTACGCGCGTCACATGGTCGGAAGGCAGCACACGCACTGCATCTCCGACTGAAATTTCGCCGGTTTCGACGCGGCCCATATAGCCCCTGAAGTCGCGATCCTTCGCCGTGCGCGGCCTGCAGACACCTTGAACCGGGAAACGGAGCGGCTCCCTGTGCTCGGTATGGGCGGCAGGCGCGGATTCGAGGATTTCCATCAGGGTCTCGCCGTCATACCAGGGCTGACTTTCACCGCGTTCGACCACCATGTCGCCGTTCAGGGCCGAGATGGGAATGAAGCGAACATCGGTAATGCCCAGCTTCGCTGCGAAATCCAGATACTCGGCCCGGACCCGTTCGAAGACTGCCTGGGAATGGCCGACCAGGTCCATCTTGTTGATGGCAACCAGCAGATGCGGAATGCCGAGCAAATGGGCGATATAGGAGTGGCGCCGCGTCTGCGTCTGCACGCCCTTGCGCGCATCCACCAGAATGATGGCGAGGTTGGCGGTGGACGCCGCAGTCACCATGTTGCGCGTGTATTGCTCGTGGCCGGGCGCGTCGGCAATGATGTACTTGCGCGTGCCGGTTGAGAAGTAACGATAGGCCACATCGATGGTGATGCCCTGCTCACGCTCGGCCTGCAGGCCATCGGTGAGCAGCGACAGGTCGACGGCCTCCATGCCGCGCTTTTTCGACGTGCACTCGATTGCGTGCAAGGTGTCGGCGAGGATGGCCTTGCTGTCATGGAGCAGTCGGCCGATCAGGGTGCTTTTTCCATCGTCGACGCTGCCGCAGGTGAGGAAGCGCAGCAGGCCTCCGGTGCGGAAGTGAATGCCGGGAATTCTTTCGGCGGCGGACATCAAAAGTACCCTTCTTTCTTGCGTTGTTCCATTGAAGCTTCGGATGTCAGGTCGTCCAGCCGCGTAGCGCCGCGCTCGGTTATGGTGGATAAAGCGGTTTCGGCGATGATCTTCTCGATCGTGTCGGCGCAGGACGCCACCGGCGCCGTGCAGGTGATATCGCCAACGGTGCGGAAACGCACGGAGATCTCCTCGACCAACTCGCCCCGCCCCGCCGCAGTGAGCCCAGTCACCGGCACGATGGAACCGTTGCGCCGCACCACAGAGCGCTTGTGGGCGAAATAGATCGATGGCAGTTCCAGGCCCTCGCGGGCGATGTACTGCCAGACGTCCAGTTCGGTCCAGTTGGATATGGGGAAGACGCGGATGTTCTCGCCCGGATGGATGCGCGCGTTATACAGATTCCACAATTCGGGACGCTGGTTCTTCGGGTCCCACTGGCCGAACTCGTCGCGGAAGGAGAACAGGCGTTCCTTGGCGCGCGCCTTTTCCTCGTCGCGGCGGGCGCCGCCGATGCAGGCATCGAAGGCGAACTCGGCAATGGCCTCCAGCAGGGTCACCGACTGGTGCTTGTTGCGCGACTCTACGGGCGACTTCAGCACCACCGTGCCGCGCCGCATCGAATCCTCGACGGCTCGCACGATGAGGCGTTCGCCCAGTTCGTGCGCTCGCCTGTCGCGGAAAGCGATCACCTCGGCATAGTTGTGCCCGGTGTCGACATGCAGCAGGGGGAAGGGGAATTTCCCCGGGCGGAAGGCTTTTTCGGCAAGTCGCAGCAGGCAGATAGAATCCTTGCCGCCGGAGAACAGTAGCACCGGATTGCTGCACTGGCCGGCGACCTCGCGCAGGATGTGGATGGCTTCGGCTTCCAGCCAGTCGAGATGGTCGAGGCGGGTAGTGGTTGGAGCAATAGCGGAGACGTGTGCGTCCATCGGCTTACCTCAGGCGGCAGCCTTGCTGCGCTTGATCGAGTGAAGGCCGCATTCCTTGCTCTGCGGATCCTCCCACCACCAGCGACCGGCGCGGACGCCCTCTCCCATCGTCAGGGCGCACTCCAAGAGCACTTCTTCAGGGCGGCTTCGCCAGCCCTTCAGTGCCCGCGTGCAAGGCGCGCAGCCGATGCTGGGGAAACCGTGCACATGCAATTCGTTGTAGGGCACGCCGTAGGCATGCAGGTAAGCCCACACTTCCGACTCGCTCCAGGCCGCAAGCGGGTTGAACTTCTCGATGCCGTGGGCAGCATCGAATTCGCGCTCGGGCAGGTCGCGCCGCGTCACCGCCTGTTCGCGGCGCAGCCCGGTGACCCAGGCCACCTTGCCTTTCAGCGCACGTCCGAGGGGTTCAATCTTGCGTGCATGGCAGCAGGCCTTGCGCAATTCGACGCTCTCGTAGAATCCGTTCACGCCATGCGCGGTCGCGTACTGTTGCACGGCCTCGGGTTGCGGAAAATAGACTCGCAGTCGCAGATCGTACTGGTCGGCGACCTTCTGCATCAGACGGTAGGTCTCCTCATGCAGCCGGCCTGTGTCCAGGGTGAACATCTCGATGCCCGGAGCGTGGCGCGCGATCAGGTCGGTCAGCACCATGTCCTCGGCGCCAAAGCTGTTGGCGAAGGCGGCAGGGGCGTATTCGCCCTCGATGCGTTTGAGCAGCGCGACGGCTTCGTCGATGCGCTGTCGGGGAATCGGCTCAAGTGACATTTCATTTCTCCTCATGCTATGGCCGCCTTGGGCTTGCGGACGATGCGGATCGGTGTCGGTGCGGGCGGCAGGGCGCCACGCAGATCCAGTTGCGGATCACGCGCCTGGCAGAAGGCGGCGATGTCGGCGATCCACTGGTCGATGTCGGCAAACACACGCTTTGCAGCTTCATCATCGGTTGTGCCGAGCGCTTCAGTGAATCCGTTCAAGCGCGCCACCAGCTCCTGCGGGAAAGTCAGCCCCCGCAACACGGCGAGCACGTCATCGAGCGCCTTGATCTTGCCCCCGCCGAGGAAGCCGACCAGCCCTGCGCCGACCAGCTGGAGCTGCGCCTCGGCGCAGGCTGCCGCATCCTCGATTTTCCTTTGGAACACGAAGGCTTCGCGATAAGCCCGTTCATGCGCCGCATCGAAGAAGGCACGGCCGATGGCGACATCGGTGGCCGAAGCGCACTCGCCGCCGCCCAGCGATACGACGCGAAAGTCCGTCACGTCGCCGTGGTCGCGTGCAAGCTTCGCCAGTTCGAAGCGCGAGACCTGGGTCAGGTCGGCCAGCAGCGACTGGAAGCGCTCGGCGCCGTTACGCTGCGCCCAGCCGAAGAAACGCTCGCCTTCGATATGCTCTTCCTCGAAGGCCCGCTGCACGCGCTGGATTGCCTGCTCGATGCGGGTTGCCGGAATGGACGGCCCTTTCAGGGCGATGGCGCCGCAGGCGCTGGTGCCGTCGCCGCCGAAGTACATCTGATAATGCGGGATCAGCTTGCCGTGCAGGCGCTTGCCCTCGCCATAGATGCCGATGTCGCCTGATTCTGGCTGGGCGCAGCCGTTGTGGCAGCCCGAGATGCGAATGCGCAGGTCGTGCTTGCCACCGGAGAGTTTGGGCGCGACCAGCATCGAGGCCGTGATGCCCAGTCGGCAGGTCGAACTGCCGGGGCAGGCGACAACGTCGTCGCCGGCCTGCGGCGTCTTCAGGCCGAGTTCAGACAACCGTATCGTCAGGGCCGTGATGCGGGCAGCAGGTACGCCAAGCACGATCAGGTTCTGATCTTGCGTGGTGCGCACATCGTCCAGCCCGAATTCTCCGAGCAGTGCGGCGAGGCCGTGGAGTTGGGCCGCGGCGAGTTGACCGAGCGGTACGGCGATGGGCACCCCATGCAGCCCCGGCTGCTTCTGGGCGAAGAACAGCCGCGGCGCACCGGGTCCCGGTACCGGGCCGCGCGTGCCGGAACGCCAGTCGCCCTGTGGCGCAGGATTGTCGGCGAGCGCTGCCTGTGTCCGCGCGAACTCCTCGTTGAAGCGTTCGATGAAGCCGGCCTCCCCGAAGCGGTCGACGAGGAACTTGATGCGCGACTTCGCCCGCTTGGTGCGATCGGAATGCTTGTTATGCAAGGTGATGACGGCTTCCATCGCCGGCAGCAGATCGCGCTCCTCGATGAATTCGGCAATCGTGATGGCTTCGTGCGGCTTGTGGCCGAGGCCGCCGCCAGCCAGCACCTTGAAGCCGGAGCGTTCGCCCCGACGCACGGCAACCACGCCGAGATCGTGGATCAGGCCCTGGGCGCAGTCGGCCTCGCAGCCGGAGAAGCTGATCTTGAATTTGCGCGGCAACTGTTGCGCCAGGGGATTGCGCAGGAAATGCGCCACCGCGCCGTCGAGATGCGTGGTGACGTCGGTATGCTCGCGCGGGCAGACGCCGGCCAGCGGGCAGGCGGTGATGTTGCGAATGGTGTTGCCGCAGGCCTCGCGCGTGGTCAGACCATCCGCCGCCAGGCGGCGCAGCACGGCGCCCGTATCGGCGAGTGGCACGTGATGCAGTTGGATATCCTGCCGCGTCGTGACATGGGCGACCTGCTGCGCCACGTGCTTCTCCGCGACATCGGCAATCGCCGCCAGCCGCGCCGGATTCAGGCGGCCGCCCGGCAACTTGATGCGCACCATGTTCACGCCTTCCTGGCGCTGGCCGTACACACCCTGCTGCAGGCGCAGGGCGGTAAAGCGCTCGGCATCCAGTTCAAGATCGAGATAACGGGCGAGCGCCTCTTCGTAGTGGGCGATCTCTGAATCGTCGGCGAGGTTGGTGAAATGCATGTAATCCCTTTCAGAACACAAGCCTGATGCCAACGGCGCCGAGCATCAGGGCGAGCGCTGGGCGCAGGATGGAATCGGGCACATGGCTGGTGAGCCGTGCGCCGATGAGGATTCCCGGCAGCGAGCCGGCGAGCAGGCTGCCGAGAAGAAGAAAATTGACGTGACCCAGCCAGACGTGGCCGGCCGCGGCAACAAAGGCGAGGGGTACGGCATGGGCGATGTCGGTACCCACTACGTGTGCCGTCGGCAGGCGCGGATGCAGCAGCACCAGTGCGGCCGCGCCCAGTGTTCCGGCGCCGACCGAGGTAATCGCTACGAGCGCACCCACCAGTGCTCCGGCTGCGACCGTACCCATCGAGCCAATCGACGACGGTGCCGCTTCACGGCGCAATGCGAATGCCGCAGCCCAGGCGAGCAGCCGGCGGCCTGATAGGGCGAGCAGTGCGGTGAGCAGCAGCGCGATGCCGAGGCAGGCCCGGGTGAATGCGGCCAGGGCTGCCGGATCGGTCGAGAGCTGCTTGAGGAACAGAAGTGCCAGCGCAGCCGCAGGCAGGCTGCCGGCGGCGAGCAGGCGGACGATGCGCCAATCGACATGACCTTGTCGGGCGTGAGCCCAGCCACCCGCAGCCTTGGATAGAGAGGCGTTGCTTACGCTCAGCCCGACGGCTGCCGGCGCCGGCAGGCCCAGGCCAAGCGTCAAGAGGGGCGTGAGCAGTGAGCCGGCGCCGATACCGGTAAGCCCGACGACGATACCGACGGCAAATCCGGAGAGTGTGTAGGCCGCGTCCATAGTGAGAACGGATGGTATCGGCGGCCTATAGAATTGAAAAATACTTTGATGTTAGTATTTAATAACCAGCAGTTATATAACGTCTGGCAAGGCTTATCCGTCATTCCCGCGGAAGCGGGAATGACCTGGCGGTTCGTGAGTTGCGGAGGTGTACTGGAAATGAACATCCAGCAATTGCGCTATGTCTTCGAGGTCGCCCGCAGCGGCCTCAATGTCTCCGAGGCCGCTGCCGCCCTGCATACCTCGCAGCCCGGCGTGTCGAAGCAGATCCGTCTACTGGAGGAGGAACTCGGCGTGGATGTCTTCGTGCGCCAGGGCCGGCGCCTCACCGCCGTCACCGATCCGGGGCGGGAAGTGCTGAAGATTGCCGAACGCATGCTGCGAGACCTCGACAACATGCGCAGCGTGGGCAAGGAATTCGGCGCGGAGGAGGCCGGCACGCTGGCCATCGCCACCACCCACACCCAGGCGCGCTACGTGCTGCCGCCGATCGTCCAGCAGTTCGTGCAGCGCCATCCGAAGGTGCGGGTGAGCCTGCGCCAGGGCAGCCCGACGGAAGTGTGCGACTTCGTGCTGGCCGGCGAGGCGGACCTCGCCATCGCCACCGAGGCCATCGGCGAGCAGGACGAACTGGTCATGCTGCCCTGCTACCAGTGGAACCGCTGCGTCATCGCGCGGCCGGACCACCCCATTCTCAAGGCGAAGCCGCTGACCCTGGAGGCGATCGCCAAGTACCCGATCGTCACCTACGACTTCGCCTTCACCGGCCGCAGCCAGATCAACAAGGCCTTCGCGGCGCGCGGGTTGGCGCCGAACGTGGTGCTGACGGCCATCGACGCCGACATCATCAAGACCTATGTAGCGCTGGGGCTGGGCATCGGCATCGTCGCCTACATGGCCTACGATCCGGCGACGGACAAGGGATTACGGGCGGTGGATGCCGCCCACCTGTTCGAGTCGGCTACCACGCGCATCGGCATCCGGAAAAACGCCTGGCTGCGCGGCTACGCCTATTCATTCATCGAGCTGTTCGCGCCGCACCTGACGCGAAGGATGGTCATGGCGGCGCTGGCGGGGGAGGAAGGGAGCGATCCGGGGCTGTAAGCGCGGTCAGGATAGGCTTGAATCCGCCCATAATGTTCCTATACAATGTTCCTACGTAAAGGAGGACATATGAAATCGGTCAGCGTACGGGAACTCAAGGACAACCCCTCCTCCGCACTCAGAATGGCGCAGGAGGACGTGGTGGTGGTGACCAGCCGCCATCACCCCGAGGCCGTGCTGGTGCATCTGGACGACGAGAAACTGCTCGACCAGCCCGGCGTACGCACCGCGCTGGCGGTGTCCCTCTTCAAGGACGACAGCCTCTCCCTCGGCCATGCCGCTCGCCTCGCCGGCATGGCGCTGGCCGACTTCATGCGGCATGTCTCCCGCCTGGGCATTCCCGCCATAAAGGGCAACGCCGCTTCGCTGCGCGAAGACATGAAGGATCTCGACGCCTGGCTCGCGCGCTCGGCGTGACGCGCTCCGCTCCGATCGTCCTCGCCGACGCCAGCCCGCTCATTGCGCTCGGCATCGTCGGCGGCCTTGTCTGGACGCATGCCCTCTTCGGCAAGGTTTCCCTCACCGCCGCCGTGCAGGGCGAAGTCGCGCCGGGCAGCGACCGGCCGGGCGAACGGGAAATCACCGCGGCCATCCGGCGCCGTTGGCTCAAGGTGATTCAGGAAGAATGGATCGAGCCCGCCTTCACGGAACTCGACGAGGGAGAGGCCAGCACGCTGCGTGCGGCCGTCAATCTGCGCCGGCCCTGTCTCATCCTCATGGACGAAAAAGCCGGCCGCGCCGTGGCGCGAGAGCTGGGATTCGCGGTCACCGGCACGGCTGGGATCATCCTGGCGGCGAAGCGGCGCCGCCTTATTCCGGCGGTCAGGCCGGTGTTCGAGCAACTCCTGGAAAAGGATTTCCGGCTTTCGGCGGAATTGATCCGGGTGGTGCTGGCCGAGGCCGGCGAAAAATAAGCAAGCGATGACGGACCACTCGCTCGCGCCGATTCTTACTCCCCACGGCCATTTGCTGCTGGCGCCGGATCGGGATGCGCCGGTACTGGCGGACGCGCTGCGTTCCAGGCTGGAGCAGGCATTCGCGCATGGCGCTGGCCACGGTCTGCTGCAACTCGGGGCGGGCGAAGTGGGGACGGCGCTGCCCCCGGTGTTCGCCTGGTGGCGCGACTTCGCTGCGCGCTATGTCACGGCGCTGTGCGCCGCGGCCGAACCTGCCGGCGACGATCGCAGCCGGTCCGTTCAGGCGCCGCCGCCTCCGCAGGATATCGAGGCGCTGGTCGCGGATGCGCCACCCATGACCGGCGCGGAATACCTGACGGCATCGATGCTCGCCGCACTCTGGGCCGAACTCGATGCCGCCTTGCGCGTGGAACTGAAGCAGGCGGGACAAGCGCTGCAGGATTTTCTCAAGACGCGCCACCCGGCCTGGAACCTGGTCGGCCGGGTACATTTCAATCTCGCCGAAAACCGCAAGGATCCGGAAGCGCCGTTCGCCTTTCTCGCCACTTACACCACGCGCCTGTCGGCGCACGCCAAGGCGCAGCACTTGCCGTTGGCGCAGGCTTTGCAGGAATACGCCGACAAAAAGAACAGCGCGGGCCTGCTCTCGCTGCTGCTGCCGGTGCAGCGCGCGGCGGAGCACTGTCCCTGGCTGCGCGTCATGCTGGACGACGGCGAGCTCTATCATCCGCTGCGCTGGACGCCGGCCGAGGCCTACCGGTTTCTGACCGACGTGCCGCGACTCGAAGCTGCGGGCATCGTGGTGCGTGCGCTGGGCGCCTGGCAATCGGGCCGGCCCGCCCGGCCACAGGTGCAGGCGAGCGTCGGCGGCAAAGCGCCGTCGTTGCTGGGGCGGGACGCGCTGCTCGATTTCGACATGCAGGTCACGCTGGACGGCGAACGCCTCAGCGCGGCGGAAATCAAGCGGATTCTCGCCGGCGCCGCCGGCCTGCAGCTCATTCGCGGCCGCTGGGTGGAGGTCGACCCGAAGAAGCTCGGCCGCATGCTGGAGCGCTTCCGCGCCATCGAAGAAGCGGCGGCGGCGGGCGGCCTGGACTTCGCCGAAGCAATGCGCCTGGTTGCCGGCGCCGACGTTGCGACAGACGGCGCCGCCGATCCCGACTGGTCGCGCGTCGTGGCCGGCCCCTGGCTCGCAAAAATATTGAAGGACCTGCGCGATCCGCAAGGGCTGGCGTGCGTGACGCCGGGCGCCGAACTCAAGGCGACCCTGCGGCCCTACCAGGAGTCGGGGGTGCGCTGGCTCTATCTGCTCTGCCGGCTGGGCCTCGGCGCCTGCCTGGCGGACGACATGGGCCTGGGCAAGACGATCCAGGTGCTTGCTCTGTTGCTGGTGCTGAAACGGGAACGGAAGCCGGACGATGCGGCGCGCCCCAGCCTGCTGGTCGCCCCGGCCTCGCTGTTGGCGAACTGGGCGGCGGAGATCGCCCGCTTCGCGCCCAGCCTGGAAATATTCATTGCCCACCCCTCGGCGATGCCTTCCGCCGAACTGCGCGCCCTCGACCGGGAACGGCTGGCCGCAGCGGACCTGGTGATCACCAGCTACGGTTCGCTGCTGCGGCTGCCCGTTCTGCTAACCCAGTCCTGGCGCCTGGCGGTGCTGGACGAAGCGCAGGCCATCAAGAATCCGGGCGCCAGGCAGACGCGCCTGGCCAAGAAGCTCGAAGCCTGTTCGCGCATTGCGCTGACCGGCACGCCGGTGGAGAACCGTCTCTCCGACCTGTGGTCGATTTTCGATTTCACCCATCCCGGCCTGCTCGGTTCGGACAAGGTATTCACCGCCTTCGCCAGGCGCCTGGCGCAAGCCGAGCATTACGGCCCGCTGCGCGAACTCGTGCGTCCGTATATCCTGCGCCGCCTGAAGACCGACAGGACGGTGATCGCCGACTTGCCGGACAAGACCGAGCTGAAGGCGTATTGTCCCCTCAGCCCGTCCCAGGCGGCGCTGTATCAGCGCGCGGTGAAGGATCTGGCCGTGCAGCTTGCGGAAGCAGAAGGCATCGGGCGCAAGGGCGTGGTGCTGTCGTTCCTGATGCGCTTCAAGCAGATCTGCAACCATCCCTCGCAATGGCTGGGGAATGCCGCCTGGGCCGAGGAAGACAGCGGCAAGTTTGCGCGCCTGCGCGAGATCGCCGAGGTGGTTGCCGCCAGGCAGGAGAAGATGCTGGTGTTCACCCAGTTCCGCGAAACCACCGAACCCCTCGCTGCATTCCTCGGCGCGGTGTTCGGGCGGGAAGGACTGATCCTGCACGGCGGTACCCCAGTCGGCAAGCGCAAGGAGCTGGTGCGGCGCTTTCAGGAAGACGAGCTGACGCCCTTCTTCGTGCTCTCGCTCAAGGCCGGCGGCGCCGGACTCAACCTGACCGCAGCCTCTCATGTCGTGCATTTCGATCGCTGGTGGAACCCGGCGGTGGAAAACCAGGCCACCGATCGCGCCTTTCGCATCGGCCAGACCAGGAACGTGCTGGTGCACAAGTTCGTCTGCCGGGGAACGGTCGAGGATAAAATCGACCGGCTGATCGAGTCGAAGCAACAGCTCGTCGCCGAAGTGCTGCAAGGCGGCGCGGAACTGCTGCTGACGGAAATGAGCGACGAGGAGCTGCTGAATCTGGTGACGCTCGACATTCATGCCGCACAGATTGAATAGGGAGGGTACGCATGTATTTCGGATGGAAACCCTACGTATCCGTCGCCGAGCGCCGCAAGAAGGCCGAGCGCGCCGCCGCCAGGGCCGGGAAAAGCGGCCAGGCGCTCTCACCGGTCACGGCCGGACGCGGCGCCATCGCCAGGACGTTCTGGGGCAAGGCCTGGTGCGACAACCTGGAGCGCTACAGCGACTTCGAGAACCGGTTGCCGCGCGGGCGCACCTACGTCCGCAACGGCTCGGTGATCGACCTCAGGATCGCCGCCGGCGAGGTGTCGGCGCAGGTGATGGGCTCCAGCCTCTACAAGGTGACGGTAAAAATCTCGGCGGTGCCGAAGAAACAGTGGCAGGCCCTCGGCAGCGAATGCGCGGGCTCGATCGAATCGCTGGTCGAACTGCTGCAGGGGCGGCTGTCGAAGGGCGTGATGGAGCGCATCTGCCATCCGCGAACCGGGTTGTTTCCGGCGCCTAAGGAAATCGCCTTCGATTGCAGCTGCCCCGACTGGGCGGCGATGTGCAAGCATGTCGCGGCGGTGTTCTACGGCATCGGCGCACGCCTGGACGAGCAGCCCGAACTGTTGTTCACGCTGCGCCGGGTCGACGCGAAGGACCTTGTTACGCGGGCGAGCGCCGGTTTGCCGCTGAAGAGGAAAAAAGGGCCGGCGGCTGGCCGGGTGCTCGACGAGGTGCGCCTCGCCGACGTGTTCGGTATCGAGATGGCGCTGCCGGCTTCTCCCGCAGCGCGCGTCAAGGCCGCCGGCGCGGACAGGAAGCCGCCCGCCGTCAAAAAAGCCGCTGCCCCCAGGAAGGCAACCACTGTCAGGAAGTCTGCCTCCCTCGGGAAGACGGAAGGCAAGCGCACGTCGTCCGCAGCCACACCGGCGCGTTCAAGTGTTGTAGAAGCATCGAGCGCCAAGAAAAAAGCCCGATCCAGCGTCAGCAAGACGACGATTCGCAAAAAGACCTGAAGCGCAGCAATTCTTGAACCTAGAAAAAGCACTTGCCGCGGATTACGCGGATGAACGCGGATCAAGAACAAGACGTTATCCGGGTTGCGCCACTCACCCGCCGGGTGAGCGCCTCGCTCGCATCAACCCAATGAAAATCCGCGAATATCCGCGTTCATCCGCGGCTGAAATGAGTTTTTCAGATTGAATCCTCCCAAATTGATGCCCAAGCCAAAGTCAGTCCCCGCAAGACGGCGCAGAGGCATGGAACCAGAAACCCGCAGTTGCCTCATTCCCGGACCATCTCCCAGTTTGGACGGCATTGTTTTTCATTCCCACAGCGCCGAGATCGGCAAGGCCCACAGCTTGTCGGCGAAAGGCAGGCGCTGTTCGCCGAGATAAAGCATGCCGGCAATGCGCTGGCCCGGCGCTTCGAAGCCCACCTCTTGCCCGGCTGCTGCGCGAAAGTGATAGGGTGTAGCGGCTTGGCGGCTCCAGCCGAGCAGCTTGCGCACCTCCTGCACGACGAAGGTTTCCAGCAGCGGCCTTCTCTTTCGAAGTGGTTGTTATCCATTCCCGATTTGTCCAGGTACCTTGAGTTTTTAAACGGGCAGTGCTAAATTCTGTCCAGACTAGACAGAATAGGAGGTTGTCATGGGCAAGACATGGGCACTGCAGGATGCCAAGAACCGTTTCAGCGAGGTCGTTGACTGCGCCTTGCAGGACGGTCCGCAGACAGTGACCCGGCATGGCCGCGAAGCCGTGGTGGTGGTCGCAGCCGCGGAGTACAAGAAGATGACTCAACCTACAGAGTCGCTTGTCGAATTCATGCAGCGTTCGCCGCTGTATGGCGCAGAAGATATTGAGTTCGTCCGGGACAAGAGCTTGACCAGGGAGCATCCGCTTTGAGTTATCTGGTCGACACCAATGTCCTTTCAGAACTGCGTCGTCGCGAGCCGAATGCGGGTGTTTTCCAATGGTTCGCCGGCCGGCCCGCCACCGGGCTGTACATCAGCGTGTTGAGCCTTGGAGAAATCCGCAGGGGCATCGAGAGTCTGCCTCAAGGCGACCGGAGATCGAGACTCGCGGATTGGCTGGAAGTGGAGTTGCCAGCCTTCTTCAACGAACGTGTACTGTCCGTGGATGAGCGTGTTGCCGATCGCTGGGGGCGATTGGTGTCGCAGATTGGCCGTCCCGTGCCGGCAGTCGATAGCCTGCTGGCGGCCACTGCCTTGCACCACGATCTGGTATTGGTCACGCGCAATGTGCGCGATTTCGCTTACCCGGGCCTGGAGATCATCAATCCCTGGCAGTAGTGCAAAAAAAGTCGCCTCCTCCTCCTGCCACGTGGGTGCACGATGGAGCCACCTGATTTTTATCGCGGACCAAAGTCAGTTTCCGCAATACGGCGAAACCAAAAAAAGGGGTGGGCCGACTCGAATGAAGAAGTGGTTTTGATCAGGTATGAGGCCAGAGTAGATGCGTCGTCGGGGAAGTATGAGATCAGCGCCGCTGACCGATTTGACTGAAATGAAATTCGACCCTGGCCCATTTAGTCCCCTGGCTGCGCAGCTATGTCTATGGATTCATCGAACTGTTCGCGCCGCACCTGACGCGCAAGATGGTCATGGAGGCGCTGGCGGGGGAGATGGGAAGCGATCCGGGGCTTTAGGTAGCCACCACGCGCACAATGTAGTTGCCCGACTTTTCATCTCTCTGCAATTCCAGTAGCCGGCGCGCCTGAGCTTCTTGCAGGAGATCACTGAACGACTTGAAACCGTAGTAGGACTCGGTGAAGCCGGGCTTGCGGCGCTGCAAGGCCGGCTTGATCATGGAGCCCCAAATATGCTCGCCTGCACCACGCTCGGCGATCAAGGCCTCGATGGTTTCCAGGGCGAGGTCGATCGCCTCTTGCTTACGGCCCTCCTCCTCGCTCGGCTTCCCTTCATTAGTCGCCACGCCTTTTGCGGCTGCAGTCTTGACTGGGCGTTTGCGCGCGATGTTCTTCTTGGCTTCCGCCTCGCGCACCAGGTCGTCGTAGTAGATGAATTCGTCGCAGTTGGCCATGAGGAGGTCGGAGGTCGACTTCTTGACGCCGACGCCGATCACCAGTTTGTTGTTCTCGCGCAGCTTCGACACCAGGGGAGAGAAGTCGGAGTCGCCGCTGATGATGACGAAGGTGTCGACGTGCGACTTGGTGTAGCAGAGGTCCAGCGCATCCACCACCATGCGGATGTCGGCGGAGTTCTTGCCCGACTGGCGCACGTGCGGGATCTCGATCAGTTCGAAGGCTGCCTCGTGCATGGGCGCCTTGAAGTCCTTGTAGCGCGCCCAGTCGCAATAGGCCTTCTTGACGACGATGCTGCCCTTGAGCAGCAGGCGCTCGAGCACCTTGCGGATGTCGAAGCGGTCGTACTTCGCTTCCTGCACGCCGAGGGCGACGTTCTCGAAGTCGCAGAACAGCGCCATGTTCTTGGTTTCGTTCTGTGCGGCCATGTTGTCCGTTGCTCCCTTGGTAGGTCGGGCTTCAGCCCGACATCGGCGCCGTTGTCGGGCTGAAGCCCGACCTACGATGCCGACCGTTCAATGATGAAGTATTTTGGAGAGAAACTGCTGGGCCCGCTCGGAGCGCGGGCTGCCGAAGAAGGCTTCCTTGGCGTCGTCCTCGACGATGCGGCCCTCGTCCATGAAAATGACGCGGTGCGCGACCTTGCGGGCAAAGCCCATCTCGTGCGACACCACCATCATGGTCATGCCTTCCTGCGCCAGTTCGACCATGACGTCGAGCACCTCGTTGATCATCTCGGGATCGAGCGCCGAGGTGGGTTCGTCGAAGAGCATGCAGATCGGGTCCATGGCGAGCGCCCGGGCGATGGCCACGCGTTGCTGCTGACCGCCGGAGAGTTGGCCGGGAAACTTGTCGGCCTGCACTCTCAGGCCGACGCGGTCGAGCAGCTTGAGTCCGCGATCGAGGGCTTCGTCCTTGCCGCGTCCAAGCACCTTGACCTGTGCAATGGCGAGATTCTGCGTGATCGTCATGTGCGGAAACAGCTCGAAGTGCTGGAATACCATGCCGACGCGGGCGCGCAGCATCGGCAGGTTGGTCTTCGGGTCGCCAACGGAAATCCCATCGACGAAAACCGCCCCCTGCTGGAAGGGCTCCAGGCCGTTCACGCACTTGATGAGCGTGGATTTGCCCGAGCCTGAAGGGCCACAGACGACGATGACCTCGCCCTTTTCCACTTGCGTCGTGCATTCTGTCAGCACCTGGAACGCGCCGTACCATTTGCTGACGTTCTTCATTTCTATCATGGACACGAGAGGCGCTCCTTCAACGTACGATGGCGATGCGCTGCTGCAATCGCTTGACCAGAAGCGACAGGCTGAAGCAGATCACGAAATACAGCAGGGCCGCGACCAGATAGGTCTCGACCGGGCGGTTGAAGTTCTTGCCGGCGATCTCGAAGCCCTTGAGCAGGTCGTAGGCGCCGATGGCATACACCAGCGAAGTGTCCTGGAACAGGATGATGGTCTGCGTGAGCAGCACCGGCAGCATGTTGCGGAAGGCCTGGGGCAAGATAATGAGGCCCATGGTCTGGCCGTAGCGCATGCCCAGGGCGTAGCCGGCGGCGACCTGCCCCTTGGAAATGCTCTGGATGCCGGCCCGCATGATTTCCGAGTAGTACGCCGCCTCGAACAGGGTGAAGGTGATGATGGCCGACATCTCCACGCCGAGCGGACGTCCGATCACCAATGGGATGAGAAGAAAGAACCAGAGAATCACCATCACCAGTGGCACGCTGCGCATCATGTTAACGTAGCCGGCCGCCGGCATCACCAGCCAGGCCCTGCCCGACAGTCGCATCAGCGCCAGAAGGGTGCCGAGAACGATGCCGCCGAGCATGGCAATCAGCGTCAGTTGCACCGAGAAGAAGAAGCCCTTGACGACATAGCCAGAGATGACATCCAGGGTCAGAAAGGAGAAGTCGAGGTTAAGGGCGCCGAACATCACGTGCCCCCTCCGATCATGCCCGGAACGCGCACGCGGTTCTCGACGAACAACATGGCGCGGTTGATGGCGAAGGCGGAAACGAAATACAGCCCGGTGACCGCCAGGTAGACTTCGATGCCGCGCGAGGTTTCCTCCTGTGCCTGCAGGGCGAAGAGGGTGAGTTCGGAGATGCTCACCGCGAAGGCGACCGACGAATTCTTGATGATGTTCATCGACTCGCTGGTGAGCGGCGGAATGATGATGCGGAACGCCATCGGCAGCAGCACGTGGCGGTAGGTCTGCGGCAGGGTGAAGCCCAGCGCCAGTCCGGCCATGCGTTGACCGCCCGCCAGCGACTGGATGCCGGCGCGGACCTGCTCGGAAATGCGTGCCGAGGTGAACAAGCCAAGTCCCAGCACCACCAGAATGAAACTGGGCACGTCACGCAGCGGCGGAATCAGCGCCGGCACGACGTGGTACCAAAGGAAAATTTGCACCAGCAGGGGTATGTTGCGGAACAGCTCGGTCCAGGCATTGCCCAGCAGCACCAGCCCGCGGTGCGGCGTGGTGCGCAGGATGCCCATGAGCGATCCAAACGCCAACGCGACCAGCAGCGCGAGCGCCGACACCGCCAGGGTCCAGCCCCAGGCCGAGAGCAGCCAGTCGAGGTAGGTGACGTCGCCGGATCCGCCGAAACAGCCTGGCACGATCTCGCCTTCGATGGTGTCCTTGCAGAAGACCTGCCAGTCCCAGCTGCTCAAGTGCGCTTCCCCCTACCGAAATACCTCTCGCCGGTCCCGTAGGTCGGCCTTCAGGCCGACAATAACCGCGCCTGCCTGTCGGGCTGAAGCCCGACCTGCCAAGCCTCCCGCGGAGGAGGGGAGGAAGTTACTTCTTCGCGTAGTCTTCCATCGGCTTGTCGTTGGGATTGCCCCAGGCCGCCTTGGTCGCATCCGAGGCCGGCAGGCCGATGCGCGTGTTGGTCGGCGGGATCGGCTGCATGAACCACTTGTCGTAGATCCTGGCGACTTCGCCGGATTTCATCAGCGCCATGAGGCTGTCATCGACCGCTTTCTTGAAGGCCGGATCATCCTTGCGGATCATGATGGCGATCGGTTCGACGGAGAGCACCTCGCCGACGATCTTGAAGTCCGCCGGGTTTTTCGACTTGGCGATGTTGCCGGCGAGGATCTGGCCATCCATGACAAAGGCGTCGGCGCGGCCGGACTCGAGCAGCAGGAAGCTGTCGGCATGGTCCTTGCCGAACACCTCGTTGAAGTTCACGCCGGTGGCGCGCTCATGCTTGCGCAAGTGCTGCACGGAGGTGGTGCCGGTGGTGGTGGCGACATTCCTGCCGTTGAGCTGGCCAATCGAAGTGATGCCGGAATCGGCCTTGACGGCGATGCGGACTTCTTCGACGTAGGTGGTGGCCGCGAACGACACGTCTTTCTGGCGGGCGGCGTTGTTGGTGGTCGATCCGCACTCGATGTCGATGGTGCCGTTCTGCATCAAGGGAATGCGATTTTGGGATGTGACGGGCTGGTATTTGATGTCCAGCTTGGCCATGCCCAGCTGCTTCTGGATGTCCGCCAGCGCGCGCTGGCAGAGTTCGACATGGAAGCCGGCGAACTTGCCGTCGCCGAGGGTGAAGGAGAGGCCGCCGGAGGACTCGCGTACGCCCATGGTGGCGGCCCCGCTGTCCTTGATTTTCTTCAGGGCGCCGGCGAGCTCCTGGGACAGGGCCGGGGTGGCGGCGAGGAAGCCGGCGAGCAAAGTCAGCGTGGGCAGTACGGCGCGTTGTTTCATGGATGTCTCCTCTGGTGGGTGTGTTCTTGGAGCGAGCATTCTATGCCTGCGAATAGGACTTGTCTAAACCGTCTCCTGTTCCGCCTCTTCCTGCTGCTGCAGCGCCCACATCTGGGCGTAGGCGCCGCCCCGCTCGAGCAGGTTGCGGTGGGTGCCGCGCTCGACGATGCGCCCCTGGTCCAGCACGAGGATTTCGTCGGCGTTCATCACGGTCGACAGCCGGTGGGCGATGACCAGCGTGGTGCGGCCGACGGCGATGCGCTCCAGTTCGGCCTGGATGGCCTTCTCCGATTTCGAATCGAGCGCCGAGGTCGCCTCGTCGAAGATCAGGATGGGCGGGTTCTTCAGCAGCGCCCGGGCGATGGCGACGCGCTGCTTTTCGCCGCCGGAGAGCTTGAGGCCGCGTTCGCCGACACGCGTATCGTACTTGTCCGGCAGGGATTCGATGAAGTCGTGGATATGCGCGGCCTGGGCGGCGGCGATCACATCTTCGCGGCGCGCTTCGGGCCGGCCATACTGGATGTTGTAGAGAATCGTGTCGTTGAAGAGTACCGTGTCCTGCGGCACGATGCCGATGGCCGTGCGCAGCGAGGCCTGCGTCAGCCGGCGGATGTCCGTTCCGTTCACCTTCACCGCCCCGGACTGTACGTCATAGAAGCGGAACAGCAGCCGCGACAGCGTCGACTTGCCCGAGCCGGAATGTCCCACCACCGCCACCGTGCCGCCGGCGGGAATGGCGAAATCCACGTCGAAGAGGATCTGCCGCTTCGTCTCGTAGGAGAAGCCGACGTGCTCGAAGCGCAGCGCGCAGGGGCCGGGCCCGAGGGGGGTTGCATCCGGCGCGTCGGCAATCTCGCGGTGTTCCGCCTTGAGGGCGAACATGCGCTCGATGTCGGTGAGCGACTGGCGGATCTCGCGGTAGAGCACGCCGAGCCAGTTGAGTGGAATGTAGAGCTGAATGAGCAGGCCGTTGACCAGCACGATGTCGCCCACCGTCATCGAGCCGTTCGCCACGCCAACCGCCGCCCGCCACATGATCAGCGTCACCGTCACTGCGATGATGCCCGCCTGGCCGATGTTGAGGAGAGACAGCGACAATTGGCTCTTCACCTGCGCCGCCGCCCATTTCTGCATTTGCCGGTCGTAGCGCTGCGCCTCGTAGTCCTCGTTGTTGAAGTACTTCACCGTCTCGTAGTTGAGCAGGCTGTCGATGGCGTGCGAATTGGCGGCCGAGTCGATCTCGTTGACCTCGCGCCGCAGGTGGGTGCGCCAGTTGGTCACCAGTACGGTGAAGGTGATGTAGAGGACAAGGGCGCCGACGGTGATCCAGGCGAAGCTCGCCTCGTAGCGCGACGCCAGGATGCCGATCACCAGTCCCACTTCCACAAAGGTCGGCAGGATGCTGTAGATGGTGTAGCTGATCAGCGTGCCGATGGAGCGCGTGCCGCGCTCGATGTCGCGCGTGAGGCCGCCGGTCTGGCGCTCCAGGTGAAAGCGCAGGGAGAGTGCGTGCAGGTGGCGGAATACCTGCAGGGCGATATTGCGCACCGCCTGCTGGGTGACGCGCGCGAAGAGCAGTTCGCGCAATTCGGTGAACAGGGACATCGAGAAGCGCAGCACGCCGTAGGCGGCCAGCAAGGCCAGCGGTACGGCCAACGCCGCCTGCTCGGCGGTGAACGCGTCGACGATGCCCTTGAAAACCAGGGGCACCCCGACGTTGGCCATCTTGGCCGCGACAAGACAGGCCAGCGCGAACAGCACGCGCCCCCGATAGGCCCAGATGTAGGGCACCAGGCTGCGGATGGTTTCCCAGTCGCGGGGTTTGCCGGTGGCCGGGGCGGGCAGGGCTTGTGTGGAATGGCTGCGGCGCATTGTTCAATTCTAAATTACTAGTGCCCGCTCTTGGGTTTGGGGTACTAGTGCCCGCTCTTGGGTTTGGGGTTAATCCATTAGTCAAAAATCCGTTCGCTCTGTAGGTCGGGCTTCAGCCCGACAGCGGCCGTTGTCCCACGGGGATTTCCTTCGGTCATCGGGCTGAAGCCCGACCTTGTATCTACATGATCTCGGCCTAATGGATTATCCGGGCTTATACCTCTCGCTGCGGCGCTTAGGTGTCTGCGCCTAAAACCCGGCTTGACATCGACCGGGCCTGACGTATGATTTAAACAACCGTTTGAAACGAGCGTTCTATGAGCCTGGCGGACACTAAGCACCACCCCGACACCCGCGAGCGCATCCTCGATGCGGCCGAGGCGCTGTTCGTCGAACACGGCTTCGAGGCGACTTCGATGCGCACGATCACCGGCCGGGCCGGCGTCAACCTGGCTTCGGTGAATTACCACTTCGGCAGCAAGGAGGCGCTGATCCAGGAGGTCTTCCGCCGGCGCCTGACGTGGCTCAACCACGAGCGCCTGCGCGCACTGGATCGTGCCGAAGCCGAGGCGAAAGGCGTCCCGCTGAAGCCGCACCAGATCGTCGAGGCTTTTTTTGGCGTGTCGCTGCGCATGGCGGCGGACACCGAGCACGGTGGCCATACTTTCATGCGCCTGCTCGGCCGCACCTACACCGAGCCCACTGCCTTCGTGCGACAGTTCCTCGCCGACGAATACGCCGCCGTGGTGCCGCGCTTCAAGGTGGCGCTGTTCCGCTCGTTGCCTGACGTGCCGCCCGAGGAGATTCTCTGGCGCTTCCATTTCATGCTCGGCGCCATGTCCTACGCCATCGCCGGCACCGATGCGCTGCAACTCGTCGCAGAGTACGAGCTGGATGAAAAAGATCCCGGCGCCCTGGCACGCCGCCTGATGCCCTTCCTGCTCGGCGGCCTGCGCGCGCCGCTGGCCGAGGCTCCCGTCAAAACCGGGGAAAAGGGGCCGCGCCGGGCCGCCTGACTGCGGAAATCCGGCCCTGAGCCGTAAACAACAGATACAGCACTGCCCGGCGGCGATTCCCGCCGGAGGAGAACAGTAACGTAGGTCGGCCTTCAGGCCGACAGCAAAGGCTGAAGTCGGGCTGAAGCCCGACCTACGAACCAACAAGGAGAAATGGCATGAACTGGATAATTTTCGCAACCCTGCCGCTGGCCGCCCTCGTGGCGCTCTTCGCCATCAAGCCGCTGCGCCGCGCCGTCCTCACCCGGTCGATTTTCGCAGTCTACCGGCGGATGTTGCCGCAGATGTCGCAGACGGAGAAGGAGGCGATCGAAGCCGGCTCCGTCTGGTGGGAGGGTGAGCTGTTCCACGGCCGCCCAGACTGGAACAAGCTGTTGGCTTATCCGCAGCCCAAACTCACGGCCGAGGAGCAGTCCTTCCTCGACAACGAGACCGAGGAGTTGTGCCGCCTGTCCGACGACTGGACGTCGTCGCACTACGACCATGATCTGTCGCCGCAAGCCTGGCAGTACATGAAGGACAAGGGTTTCCTCGGCATGATCATTCCGAAGCGCTACGGCGGGGTGGAATTCTCGGCCTACGCCCATTCCGAGGTGGTGACGAAGCTGTCCACGCGCTGCGCCGCCACGGCGGTGTCGGTGATGGTGCCCAATTCGCTCGGCCCGGCCGAACTGCTGCTGCATTACGGCACGGACGAGCAGAAAAACCATTATCTGCCGCGCCTGGCCAAGGGGCTCGACGTTCCCTGCTTCGCGCTGACCAACCCCTGGGCCGGTTCGGACGCCGCCTCGATTCCCGATCAGGGCATCGTCTGCCGCGGCATGTGGCAGGGCCGCGAAGTCGTCGGCATGCGCGTCACCTGGGACAAGCGCTACATCACCCTGGCGCCGGTGGCGACGGTGGTCGGCCTGGCCTTCCGCCTGTTCGATCCGGAGCATCTGCTTGGCGACGAGTTCGGCGGCAATACGGATATCGGCATCACCTGCGCGCTGGTGCCGGCGAATCACCCCGGCGTGGAAACCGGCCGCCGCCACTTCCCGCTGAATGCCGCCTGGCACAACGGGCCGACCGCTGGCCGCGATGTCTTCATGCCGCTCGACTTCATCATCGGCGGACAGAAGATGGCCGGCCAGGGCTGGCGCATGCTCATGGAGAGCCTCGCTGCCGGCCGCTCGATCTCCCTGCCGGCTTCCAACACCGGCATGCAGAAGCTGGCGGTGCGTGCGGTCGGCGGCTATGCCCGTGTGCGCCACCAGTTCAAGACCGCCATCGGCAAGTTCGAGGGCATCCAGGAGCCGCTCGCGCGCATGGGCGGCAATCTGTACCTGTGCGACGCCGCCCGCGTCATGACCGCCGGCGCCGTCGATCTCGGCGAGAAGCCCTCGGTGGTTTCCGCCATCGTCAAGTATCACGTTACCGAGCGCGCCCGCCAGTCGCTGAACGATGGCATGGACATCCTCGGCGGCAAGGGCATCTGCCTCGGACCGAGCAATTTCCTCGGCCGCGCTTACCAGCAGGTGCCGATCGGCATCACGGTCGAGGGCGCCAACATCCTCACGCGCAGCCTGATCATTTTTGGCCAGGGCGCGGTGCGCTGCCATCCTTACGTGTTGACCGAGATGCAGGCGGCGCAAAACGACGACCTGAAGGCCTTCGACAAGGCGCTCTTCGCGCATATCGGCCACACCTTCTCCAACGGCTGGCATGCCTTCCTCACCGGCATCACCGGCTCGCACTTCGTCAACGTGCCGAACAATGATGGCAAAGGCGTCGCGCCCGAGACGCGCCGCTACTACCAGCAACTGACGCGCTTCTCCTCGGCCTTCGCCTTCCTCGCCGACATCTCCATGCTCGTCATGGGCGGCGACCTCAAGCGCAAGGAGAAGCTCTCGGCGCGCATGGGCGACATCCTCTCCCTGATGTACCTGTCCTCGGCCGTGCTCAAGCGCTACGAGGCGGAAGGCCGCCAGGCGGCCGATGCGCCGCTCATGCACTGGGCCATCTGGGATTCCATGTTCAAGGCGCAGAACGCCTTCGAGGGCATGGTCTCGAACTTCCCCAGCCGCATCGTATCGACCCTGCTGCGGCGGACCATCTTCCCGCTCGGCCGGCCTTACGAGGTGCCGTCCGACCGGCTCGGCGCCCAGGTGGCGAACCTCCTCATTGCACCCTCGGCGACACGCGACCGCCTTACCGCCGGCATGTACATTCCGCGCGACGAGAACGACCCCGTCGGCGTCATCGAACTGGCGCTCGAAGCCACGCTCCAGACCGAAGGCATCCAGGCGAAGATCCGCGCCGCGCTGAAAGCCGGCGCCTTCACCGTACGCACCCTTCAGGAAATCGAAAGTCAGGCGCTGGCGCACGGCGTCATCACCGCCGGGGAACACGCGCAGCTGGCCAGTGCGCATGAACTGGCGGCCAAGGTCATCCAGGTGGACGATTTCCCCTTCGATCTGGGCATGCAGCGCAGCGAATCCAAGCCTGTTCCGCATCGGGTCGCAGCATAGAACCATTAACCACAGAGGCACAGAGACACAGAGGATTTCTTTCGCAAGTTGTTGGGTTTCTCTGTGCCTCTGTGTCTCTGTGGTGAAAGGTTTTTTGAGGAGTGAAAATGAACTTCAAACCTGTATACATCGTCGACGGCGCGCGCACGCCTTTCCTCAAGGCGCGCAACGCCCCAGGCCCCTTTACCGCGGGCGACCTCGCCACCGCCGCCGGCCGCGCCCTGCTGGTGCGCCAGCCCTTCGCCGCCAATGAGCTCGATGAGGTCATCCTCGGCTGCGCCTCGCCTTCGCCTGACGAGGTGAACATCGGCCGCGTCGCCGCCCTGCGCATGGGCTGCGGCCACAAGGTGCCGGGCTGGACGGTGATGCGCAATTGCGCCTCCGGCATGCAGGCGCTCGATTCGGCCATCGCCAACATCAATTCCGGCCGCGCGCAGCTGGTGCTGGCCGGCGGCGTCGACGCGCTGTCCCACGCGCCGCTGCTCTATTCCAGGACCATGGTGCTGTGGTTCGCCAAGATGGCCCAGGCGAGGTCGGCCGGCCAGAAGGCCGCGCTGTTCGCCAGGCTGAGCCCCGCCGCGCTGCTCTCGCCGGTGATCGGCATCATGAAGGGCCTCACCGACCCGGTGGTGAATCTCCTCATGGGCCAGACGGCGGAGAACCTCGCCTTCCGTTTCGGCATTACGCGCGAGCAGATGGATGAATTCTCCGTGCGCAGCCATCAGCGCGTCACCGCCGGTCAGGACGCCGGCCATTACGACAACGAAGTGTCGCCGCTGGTCGGACGCGACGGCACCGTCTATGCGGCCGACGACGGCGTGCGGCGCGATTCCTCCATGGCTGGCCTGGCCAAGCTCAAGCCCTTCTTCGACCGCAAGTACGGCAACGTCACGCCCGGCAACAGCTCGCAGATCACCGACGGCGGCGTCTGGCTGGTCCTCGCCTCGGAAGAGGCGGTGAAGCGCCATGACCTGCAGCCGCTCGGCCGCATTGTCGATTCGCAATGGGCCGGCCTCGATCCGGCGCAGATGGGCCTCGGTCCGGTGCATGCCGCCTCGCCCATCCTGCAGCGCCACAAGCTCGGGCTGAACGATCTCGACGCCTGGGAAATCAACGAAGCCTTCGCCGCCCAGGTGCTCGCCTGCCTCGCCGCCTGGCAGGACGAGGCCTATTGCAAGGAACAGCTCGGCCTGGATGCGACGCTGGGCGAACTCGACCCCGGCAAGCTCAACGTCGACGGCGGCGCCGTCGCCCTCGGCCATCCGGTCGGTGCTTCCGGCGCACGCATCGTGCTGCACCTGCTGCATGTGCTCAAGCGCACGAACGGCAAGCGTGGCATCGCCTCGATCTGCATCGGCGGCGGCCAGGGCGGCGCCATGCTGGTGGAAGCCGTTTGACGGGCGCTGCGTCGCAATGAAGCGCGACATCCGCCTTGACTACCGCGCGCGGCCGTCTGCGCTGGCCTTCATGGCGCGTGCCGTGTGCCCCTCGCCCGGGCTGAAGCGGGGCATGCCGGCCATCACGGCGCGCTGGCGCCATCGCGTCGAACCGGCCGAGCTGAAGCGCTTCCATGCCCTGAGCGGCCTGCCCGAGGACCGTGAACTGCCGCTGCTCTACCCGCACACCATCAGTTTCCCGTTGCAGATGGCCATCCTCACGCAGCCCGCCTTCCCGCTGCCGATCTGGCGCATGCTGCAGGTGCGCAACCGCATCCTGCAGCACGCGCCGCTGGCGCGCGACGCGGCGCAGGACATCACGGTGCGCCTCGCCGGCCACCGCATCCTCGACAAGGGCGCCGAATTCGACCTGCACGCCACGGTGCAGGTCGATGGCGTCGTGGTCTGGGAAAGCCTGAACACCTTTTATGCACGCGGCCGCTTCGGCGCGCCGACGGTGGAGGCCGTGCCGGAAGCGCCAAAACTGGTTTCGGTGGAGGCTAATGCCCGCGCAGCGGGCGTTACGCCGGAACCAAAAGTCAGTCCCGGGAATACGGCGGAATGGCACATGCTGGACGGCGGCGGCCTGCGCTATGGCGGCCTGTCGGGCGATTACAACCCGCTGCACCTGTGGGGCTGGTATGCACGCAAGCATGGTTACTTGCGTGCCTTCTCCCATCCGCAGCGGGTGCTCGGCCAGTGCCTGGCGAAATTACCGCAGCCGGCGTCGGCTCTGCCGTTGCAACTGGAAGCGTGGTTGAAGGGGCCGGTTTTCTACGGCGAACCGGTATCGATGCACATGGAGGCGTTGTCCGACGGAACCGCCTTCGCATTGCATGTCAATGGAGATCATCGGCCGGCCATCGTCGGCCGGTTGTCCGCTGCGTCGCCGGATGGCGGCTTGCTGAACTGAGGAAGGAATACAAATGCAGGAACTGCAACACTGGCGCCTCGAGCGCGAACCCGCCGGCCTCGCCTGGCTGACTTTCGACAAGGCCGGCGAATCGACGAACACGCTCTCCGCAGCGGCGGTGCGCGAACTCGGCCTGGCGCTCGATGAACTCGAGCGCGAGCCGCCGAAGGCGCTGGTGATCCGTTCCGGCAAGAGCGCCGGCTTCATCGCCGGCGCCGACATCGAGGAGTTCACGAAAATCGAATCCACCGAAGGCGCGCGCGCCCTCGTGCAGCGTGGCTGGGATATGTACAACCGCCTCGCCGCCGTGCGCTATCCGACGCTGGCCCTGATCCGCGGCCACTGCATGGGCGGCGGCACCGAACTGGCGCTGGCCTGCCGCTACCGCGTCGCGGTGGACGAGCCGGGCACGCGCATCGCCCTGCCCGAAGTCATGCTCGGCATCGTGCCGGGCTGGGGCGGCATGCTGCGCCTGCCGCAGGTGATCGGCCCGGCTGCCGCGCTCGACATGATGCTCACCGGCCGCGCGCTCAATGCCAAGCGGGCCAAGCAGCTCGGCTTCGCCGACGAGTGCGTGCCGCCGCGCGTCATGGACAACGCCGCGCGCATGCTGGCTACTTCCGGCCGGCCGCCGCGCAAGCTGCCCCTGATGCAGCGGCTGATGAACGGCCCGCTCAAGGGCTTCGTCGCGGCGCAGGCGAAAAAGCAGGTCATGCAGCGCGCCCGCCCCGAACACTATCCGGCGCCCTACGCCATCCTCGACATGTGGGCGAATTACGGCGGCAATGCGCTGGCCGTGCCGGCCGACAAGCCGACCTCGATGGACGCCATCGCCCGCTCGCCGACGACGAAGAACCTCGTCCGCGTCTACTACCTGCAGGAGCGGCTGAAGGGCTTCGGCAAGAGCGATGGCAAAAGCAGTGACTTCGCGCTGAAACATCTGCACGTGATCGGCGCCGGCGTCATGGGCGGCGACATCGCCGCCTGGGCGGCGTTGCGCGGCATGACGGTGACGCTGCAGGACCAGAACGTCGAGCGCATCGCGCCGGCCATCCAGCGCGCCGCGGCGGCGTTCAAGAAAAAGCTGCGCGACGACACGCAAGTGCGCTTCACGCTCGACCGCCTGATTCCCGATCCCTCCGGTCAGGGCGCGCGCCAGGCCGACGTGGTGATCGAGGCCATCTTCGAGAATCTCGAGGCCAAGCAGAAGCTCTTCGCCGACATCGAGCGCATCGCCAAACCTGGCGCCGTGCTGGCCACCAACACCTCGAGCCTGCGGCTGGAGGACATCGCCACCGCGTTGCAGAACCCCGCACGCCTGGTCGGCATCCACTTCTTCAACCCGGTGGCGAAGATGCCGCTGGTCGAGGTGGTCGAAGGGGCGTCGTCCGATGCCGCGGCGCTGAAGCAGGCCATGGCCTTCGTGCGCAAGATCGACAAGCTGCCGCTGCCGGTGAAGAGCGCGCCGGGTTTCCTGGTGAATGCCGTGCTGGCGCCCTACATGCACGAGGCGATGCTGTGCGTCGATGAAGGCATTGCGCCGGAGGTGGTGGACGCGGCCGCGCTGGCCTTCGGCATGCCGCTCGGCCCGATCGAACTGGCCGACACCGTCGGCCTCGACATCGCCGTCGCCGCCGGCAAGCAGCTCGCCGGCGCGGGCGCGACGCCGCCGAAGAAGCTGCTCGAGCTCGTCGAGGCCGGCCACATCGGCCGCAAGTCCGGCCGCGGCTATTACACTTACAATCAGGGCAAGCCGCAGAAGGCCGCGGCGGGGCAGGTGCCGGCCGGTCTCGCCGAGCGGCTGGTCAGGCCGCTGCTCGACGCGACGAAGCGCTGCGTCGAACAGGGCATCGTCGCCGACGCCGAACTGGCCGATGCCGGCGTGATCTTCGGCACCGGTTTCGCGCCCTTCACTGGCGGGCCGATGAACTATTTGAAAGAGGCGAATGAACAGCATTAAGCCGCGGATTACGCGGATAGACGCGGATCGAAACCGGAAAAAATCCGCGTTCATCCGCGTAATCCGCGGCAAAGGATTGGGCTTTTATGAGTGAACAAGCGACCCGCCTGCCCGACAAGCAACCCACCCTGCGCCTGATGCCGATGCCGGCCGACGTGAACCACGCCGGCGACATCTTCGGCGGCTACGTCATGGCCAACGTCGACCTGGCCGGCGGCATCGTCGCCATCCGCCGCGCGCGCGGCCGCGTCGCCACCATCGCCGTCAACCAGTTCCTCTTCAAGCAGCCGGTGTCGGTGGGCGACGTGCTGTCCTTCTACGCCGAGGTGATCCAGGTCGGCCGCACCTCGATGACGATCAACGTCGAGGTGTATGCCGAACGCCGCCCGGCCGACCCCGTCGTCGTCAAGGTGACGGAGGCGCAGCTGACCTACGTCGCGCTCGCGGCGGACGGCAGCAAGCGGCCGGTTCCACCCGAGCAGTAGCCCTCGGCCGCGGAGTCGCGGGACGGTTCCAGTCCGTGGTATAAGTTTTGCCGGTCGGGGGCGCTGGGACGCCCCTTCTTGTTGCGTCGGGAGGGTTGGCAATGCTCAGGAAGTTTGTACTCGCGCTCGCTTCGTTGGTTGTCGTCCTGCTGATCGCGGTTGCCGCGAATACCCTGCGCCACGGTTCGCGCCAGATGGAGGTGGCGCCGATCAAGGCGGTCGCGCTCGATGCTGACGCCGCAGCGCAACGGTTGTCCGCCGCAGTGCGGCTGCGCACGGTTTCCCTTGACGGCAAGGCGGGCGCTGGCGCGGAAGAGTTTCGCAAGCTGCACGCGCTCCTGGAGCAATTTTATCCACGCGCCCACGCCGTGCTGAAGCGCGAGCGCGTAAACGAGTTCAGCCTGCTCTACACTTGGCCCGGCAGCGACCCGGCGGCGAAACCGATCATGCTGATGGCGCACCAGGACGTCGTGCCCATCGCCGCCGGCACGGAGAAGGACTGGCTGGCCGATCCCTTCGGCGGCGAGATTCGCGACGGCTTCGTTTGGGGCCGCGGCGCGTGGGACGACAAAGGCAACCTGTTTGCCATCATGGAAGCCGTCGAACGGCTCGCCGCGGAAGGCTACAAGCCGCGCCAGACGATCTACCTTGCCTTCGGTCACGACGAGGAGATAGGCGGCGAGCGGGGCGCCAAGGCCATCGCCGCCCTGTTGCAGTCGCGCGGCGTGAAACTCGATTTCGTCACCGACGAGGGGCTGCTGATCACCGAAGGCGTGCTGAAGGGCCTCGACCGGCCGGTCGCCCTCATCGGCACCGCCGAAAAGGGCTATCTCACGCTCGCGCTCGGCGCGAGCGCCGTGCCGGGACACTCCTCGATGCCGCCGCCGAACACCGCCATCGGCATGCTGAGCGCGGCGCTGGCGCGGCTGGAGAATCGGCAGATGCCGGCGGCCTTCCGCGGTGTCGCAGCCGAGATGTTCGACACCATTGCGCCGGAGATGAACGGCCTGAACCGCATCTTCCTCTCCAACCTGTGGCTGTTCGGCCCCGTCGTGAAAAGTCAGCTGGAGAAGGGCGCCGCCACCAACGCCATGATGCGCACCACCACCGCGCTGACGGTGATGCAGGCCGGCAACAAGGAAAACGAGAACATCTACCGCTTCTCGCCGGTGCGGGCGAAGAGCGAGGACCTGCCGCGTTTCCACGGCGCCAACGAGCGCATCTCGGTCGCCAACCACGCCGAGTTGATCGGTTTCTATCACCGACTGCTGCGCAACGCGGCGGAAAAACGGGAGGAAGCGAAATGAGCGAACAAGTCCTGCTGGACATCCGCGGCGCCATCGCCACGCTGACCCTGAATCGTCCGCAGGCGATGAACTCGCTCGGGCTGGAGATGGGCAAGGCTCTGCTGGCGCGCGTGCAGGAGCTGCAGAAGGCGGCAGGCGTGAAAGTCGTCGTCGTCACCGGCGCAGGCGATCACTTCATGGCAGGCGGTGACATCAAGGAGTTCCAGACCATGGTGAAGACGCCGCCGGAAGAGCGCGAGCGTGCCTTCGGCAGCCTGATCGGCCAGGTCATCAACCCGGCCGTCGAGATCCTGCGCGGTCTGCCGCAGCCGGTGCTGGGCAAGATTCGTGGCGCCTGCGCCGGCTTCGGCTTTTCGCTGATGGCCGGCTGCGACATGGTCGTTGCGGCCGACAATGCCTACTTCACCACCGGCTATTCCCTGCTCGGCACGACGGCGGACGGCGGCGGCACCTGGTTCCTGCCGCGCCTGCTCGGCGCGCGCAAGGCGGCCGAACTGACCTTCCTGGCCGAACGCATCGATGCGCAGCAGGCGCTGGCCCTCGGCCTGATCAACCGCGTCGTTCCGCTGGCCGAACTCGATGCGGCCAGCGAGGCGCTGGCCATCCGGCTCGCTTCCGGGCCGTCCTTCGCTTATGCAAATGCCAAGCGCCTGCTCAACCGCTCGCTGACCGTTTCCCTTGCCGATCAATTGACGGCGGAAGCCGCCTCGTTCGCCCGTTGTAGCGCCACCGCAGATTTTGCCGAGGGCGTCACCGCCTTCGTCGAGAAGCGCAAGCCCGTCTTCAAAGGGGATTGATCCGTACTGTTTTATTCACGAAGGGAGTGTCCGGAGATGAAAAAGTCGACCATCCTGTTCCTTGCCTGCGCGGTGACGGCCTTTCCCGCAACGGCCGAAATCACCGCCAAGCAGGACCCCGTCAAGGGCAGCAGGAACCTGGAAGTCATACGCCTGGACGGCTCCACGCTATTCGGTAGCGCACAGGACACGCTGACCAGCGGTGGCAAGAAGGCGCTCGACAAGGTGGTCAGCGACAATCCGACGCTGGTCATGAGGAAGATCAGGGTCTCGGGCCACACGGACAATATGGGCAAGGAGGACGACAATCGCAAACTTTCCCAGCGCCGCGCCGAGGCTGTGCGCAAATACCTCATCTCGAAAGATACCAATTTCCGCATCGACGTTGCCGGTCTCGGCGAAACCCAGCCGCTGGTGCACTGTGATGCCAAAAAATCGCGGCCGGAGTTGATTCGGTGCCTGGCGCCGAACCGGCGGGTGGAAATCGAACCGATCCATGAATGAAAACCTGGCCTGAGGCTGGTTGTCGGATAGTTCGCAGGAGACGTTGCTCAGATCGGCAGGTTCTGTACGAGCCGGCCGAGCAATTCATGCAGCACGATGCGGCCGGCCCACAGCCCGCCCGGGCCCGGTAGTGCGTCCTGCACTGTGAACGGGCCGGTCGTTTCGTAGCCGGTCGGCGCGGCGATAACGTCCAGTTTGGCAGCAGCGAACGCCTCCTGTGCGCGTCGCATGTGCCAGGCGTGAGTGACCAGCAACACGCGCTTCACGCCGGCCGGTTCCAGCAGATGGGCACTGTGCAGGGCGTTCTCGCGCGTATCGACCGACTTGTCTTCGACCCAGCGCACCTTGACGCCGAAATCCCGCTCCAGCGCCTCTTTCATGCTGCGGCCCTCCGGGACGCCGCCCAGCGCCGCGCCGCCGGTGACCAGTAGCGGCAGGCCGGTGTCGCGGTGCAGTCGCGCCGCATAGCGCAGCCGTTCCAGTGTTCGTCGATCAACCGTGTCGCCACCGAATTCCGGCGCGGCCCGATAGCTGCCGCCGCCGAGCACGACGATGGCTTGCGCGCCCTTCGCCTGCGCGTAATCGAGCGGCGCAACGTCCTCGATCGCGGCGAGCATCGATTTCGTCACGACAGGCGTGGACAACAGCCAAAGCGCGAGAACGCCTGTCCAGACCAGCGTCTTGCCAAACCGCGGCCGGCGTCGCAGCAGCAGCAGGCCAAGCGCGGCGAGCAGCAGCGGCCCCGCCGGCGGCAGCACCAGCGCAGTGACGATTTTCTTCAGCAGGAACATCATGCGCAGAGACAGGCCGTCATTTCGAAGGTGTGCCGCACGAGCCGGAATCCAGCTGCAAGGGAGGACCCTGGATTCCCTCGTGCGCGGGAATGACGGTTACGCCCGTCTTCGTCACCTTATCCGGTCACCTTGCGCACCAGCGCACGGCTGACCATGCGCAGGCGCTGCGCCAGCGGAAAGCGCTTGAAGTTGGTCTTCACCGCACCCTTGGTGAAGGCGGTGCGTTTCGAGTAGTCGATGTTCACGTCCACCACCACCGGCCGCCCCGTGGCGGTGATGCGGCGCGCCTCGCTGATTGCACCGGCGATGGCGGCATCGTTTTCCATGCGCACGTAGGCCGCGCCGGTCGCCATGGCGATGCCCTCCAGGTTCACCGAACCGAGCACGGCGCACGGCTTGCGGTTGTAGGGGATCTCTTGCGCCTGGGCGATCTGCGACAGCTCGCCGTCGTGGAAAACGAAGTAGGCGATGCCGAGATCCTCCTTCGACGCCGTGAGGATTTCGATGCCGGTCATCATGAAGGCACCGTCCCCGACGATGGAGAACACCTCGCGCTTCGGCTGGGACAGTTTGGCGCCGATTGCGGCCGGCACCGCGTAGCCCATGCAGTTGAAGTCGGTCGGCAGGATCAGCGCCCGGCTCGCATGCACCGGGAAGAGTTCGGCGGTGAGGAAGGTGTGGTTGCCGTCGTCTACCGTGGCGATGGCATCGTCCGGCATCTGCATTCTCAATTCGTCGAAGAAGCGCGCCGGGTTCACGCGCCCCTTGCTGTCGTGCGCATACCATTCCTCGCGGTAGGCTTGCTTGTCGCGGCGGATCTGCGCCTGCGGGCCGCTGCCGGTCGGCCGTGCCGCGCCGCGCTCCTGCAATTCGAAAGTCAGCCCCTGCAATACGGCGGCCGCATCGCCCTCGAGCGCCACCTTGGCCGGATAGTTCTTGCTGAATACCTGCGGATTGATGTCGATGTGCACCAGGTTCTCCGGCACAGTGACGCCGAAACTGCCCGTGCCGATCTCGCCGAAGCGGGTGCCGACGGCGAGCAGGACATCGCAGCCGGCGAAGGCGTTGCGCGCCGAAGGCACGGCGTGCGGCCCGAAGCTGAAGCCGGCATGCAGCGGATGCGTGGCAGGGAACGTCGACAGCCCCTGCAGGGTCGTCGCCACCGGCGCCTGCAGGAACTCCGCGATCTGCTTAAGTTGCGGCAGCGCGTCCACCGCGCCCCAGCCGGCGAAAATGCCGGGGCGCTTCGCCGCAAGCAGCAGATCGGCAGCTTGCGCTATGTCCGCTTGCGCCGGCAGCGACGGCGCTGCCGGCGGCACATAGGCCGGCAGTGCGCCCACCTCCCCGGGGAAGAGCTGCAGATTCACCGGCAACTCGACGAAGACCGGCCCCGGCTCGCCGGTCGTGGCGATGCGGTAGGCCTCGAAGATCGTCGGCACGACGTCGACGTGGCGCTCGATGCGGAAGCTCGCCTTGGTCAGCGGCTTCATGAAGGCGTGCTGGTCGATCTCGTGCAGTTGGTAATGCTTGCCGAGATCCGTGCGGATGCCGCCGGTGATCACCAGCATGGGCACGCCGGCGAGCAAGGCTTCGGCGATGCCGCTCGAGGCGTGGGTGAGTCCGGCCGCCGGCACGATGGCCAGCGTGCCGATCGAGCCGGAGACGCGGCTCACCGCGTCGGCGATGAAGGAAGCGCTGCCTTCGTGCGTGACGAGGATGGGCGTGATCGTTTCGGACTGGTTCAGCTCGTCGTAGAACTCGGTGTTCTGCACGCCCGGGATGCCGAAGGTGAAGCGCACGCCGAGCTGCTCCAGGGCGTGGGTGGCGAGCCATGCGGCGGTTTTTTTCATAATGTTTTCCCTATTGATTGTCCGGCGACGCGCCCGGTGAGCACGCAGCAGCCGAGGAAGGTGCCTTCCAGCGCGCGCAGGCCGTGGCTGCCGCCGCCGCCGAAACCGGTCGCCTCGCCCGCCGCATAGAGGCGCGGAATCGGATTGCCGGCGACGTCCAGCACGCGGCTGGAGAGGTCGGTCTGGATGCCGCCCAGGCTCTTGCGGCTGATGATGAACTCGCGGATGGCGATGAGCGGCAGCGCCTTGTCGTCGAGGATGCGCTGCGACTTGCAGGTGCGGATGCGGTCACCCTTCCACTGCCGCAGATGCGCGATGCGCTGCAACTGCTCGTCCTCGGAACGGCCCGGGCCGCGCGCGACCTGCGCGTCGAACTTCGTCAGCGCCTCGGCCAGCACCTCGATATTCACGCCCTCGTTGCCCTGGTCGTCCTGCAGCGCATTCATTTTCGCCACCAGTGCCGGCAGCGTTCCGGCGACGACGATATCCTTGCAGTTGGCGACCAGCGTATCGACCAGCCAGCGGTTACCGAAGACGAGGTCGCGCAGGAAGGAAAGCTTCTTCTTGTCGCGGATCGAGGGATTGAATTCCGCGCCGGAGACGGCCAGTTCCTTCAGCGCGATCTTGCGGTTGAGGATCTGCCAGGAATACTGCCGTTCGGTGGCGCACACCTGCGTCACCAGGTCGCGCGTGTCGAAGCCCGTCACCAGCGGCGGCGCGAAGCGGCGGCCGCGCCAGTCCACCCACAGGGCGGAGCGCGGCGGCACCAGCGACAGGCCGTGGTCGGGTTTGCGCGGCTGCCAGTGGCGCACCCCGGCGGCATAGTCCCACATCTTGTCCAGGTGCGTCAGGCGGCCGCCGATCCGGTCCACCGCATCGTGCAGCATGCCGTCGGCGAAGCGGTGCGAGCCGTTGAGGAGCGTCTGTGGCGGTGTGCGCCAGTCGGCGTGCCAGTGCTGCCGCACCCGCTCCAGACTGCCGTTGATGCCGCCCGTGGCGACGAGGAGGGCCTCGCCGAAGGCCTCGAAGGGCTCGCCGCTTTCTTCGTGCTTGCCGCAGCATCCGCTGATCTCGCCCATCAGTCGGGTGAAATCCTCGACGCGATGGCCGAAATGCACGGTCAGTTTCGCCGCGTTCGCATGGTTGCGCAGCCGCTTGATGAGTTGCACCGCCAGCTCGCGGCCGGCGCCCCAGACGATGTGGAAGCGCGGCACCGAATTGCCCGGCGTGTGCAGGCCGCGTTCGACCCAGTGCGGTACCGGAAAGAAATCGATGCCGTTGGCCTTCAGCCACAGGTAGACGTCGTCGTGGCAGCGCCCGGTATAGGCCTCTGCCCAGCGACTCGGCCAGAGGTCGTCGGCGCCGAATTCGGCAAAGGCGCACCAGTCGTCGTAGGCCTGTCGGGGGGAATCCTCGAAGCCGGCGCGTTTCTGCTCGCGGCTGCCGACGACGAAGATGCCGCCGAAGCTTTCCTTCGCCAGGCCGCCGAAGTTCTCCTCGCCGTCGCGGTCGAGGATGGTGACGCTGCGGCCGGCGTCCAGCAGTTCCAGCGCCGCGCAGATGCCCGCCAGGCCGCCGCCGATGACGACGACGTCGCTTTTGTAGGTACGCATGATGGCCTCCTCGCAGGCGGGGGCGCCGCCCGGCGGATTGTTGATTTTTTGCTCCCGCAGGCGAAAGCATAGCGCAAGCGTCGGCATCCGACATCAAGCTCAAGGGCGCCGAGATCAGCGATTGCGGCACGCTCGTCGTCGAAGGGCTGGTCGAAGCGGTGCTCGACAGCCTGGCCATCCAGATTGCCGAGCAGGGCGCCTTCTCGGGACGCGTGGTCATCGATGTGGCCGAAATCCATGGCCGCTGCGCGAGCCGCAGCGGATCAAAACCTGGCCTCAACTGGCATAATGGAGCCGTCAAGATACCGGCGCGCGCCATGCCCGACAGGAAATTCGGATTCGAGACCCTTTGCCTTCACGCCGGCAGCCAGCCCGACCCCGCTACCGGTGCGCGCGCGACGCCCATCTACCAGACCACCTCCTTCGTCTTCGATTCCGCCGAACACGCGGCGAGCCTGTTCAACCTGCAGACCTTCGGCAACGTCTACTCGCGCATCTCCAACCCCACGGTGGCGGTGCTGGAGGAGCGCATGGCCGCGCTCGAGGGCGGCCGCGCCGCGCTCGCCGCCGCCACCGGCCAGTCGGCGCAGATGGTGGCGCTGCTGACGCTGTGCGAAGCGGGCGACCACATCGTTTCGGCCAGCACCCTCTACGGCGGCACCTATTCGCAGTTCGACTTCAACTTCCGCAAGCTCGGCATCGAGACCACCTTCGTCGATCCCGACGATGCGGAGAACTTTCGCCGCGCCATCACGCCGAAGACCAAGTGCCTCTACGCCGAGACCATCGGCAACCCGCGCGGCAACGTGCTCGACATCGCCGCCGTGGCGGCCGTCGCGCGCGAAGCCGGCCTGCCGCTGGTGATCGACAACACCTTCGCCTCTCCCTGGCTGTGCCGGCCCATCGAGCACGGCGCCGACATCGTCGTGCATTCGGCCACCAAGTTCATCGGCGGACACGGCACCACCATGGGCGGCGTCATCGTCGAATCGGGAAAATTCCCCTGGGACAACGGAAACTTCCCGCAGATGACCGAGCCCTCGCAGGGCTACCATGGCGTGCGCTTCTACGAAACCTTCGGCGATTTCGGCTTCACCATGCGCGCGCGCTTCGAGACGCTGCGCACGCTCGGTCCGGCGCTCTCGCCGCTCAACGCCTGGCTGCTGCTGCTGCAGGGGCTGGAAACGCTGCACCTGCGCATGGAGCGCCACGTTGCCAACGCTCAGGCCGTGGCGGAACACCTTGCCGCCCACCCGCGCGTCGCCTGGGTGAATCATGCCGGCCTGCCGGACAACCCCTACCATGCGCTGGCGCAGAAATATCTGCCGAAAGGCGCCGGCTCGATTTTCACTTTCGGCATCAAGGGCGGCCAGCGTGCCGGCGAAAAATTCATAGAGAGCGTACAGTTCCTCTCCCACCTGGCCAATGTGGGCGACGCCAAGACGCTGGTGATCCATCCGGCCTCGACCACGCACCGCCAGCTCTCCGAAGAACAGCAGATCAAGGCCGGCGTCTCGCCCGACATGATCCGGCTCTCGGTGGGGCTGGAAACGCTCGACGATATTGTGTGGGACATCGACCAGGCGCTCGAAATGAGCGCCATCTGAGATAGGGTCTAGAACATGGAGTTTTTCGAGAATTTCGGTTTGCGCGAACTGGTGATCGGCACCGCGGTCCTGCTCGGCATCTATTCCGGCATCGTCATCATCCGCCTGTCGCGCCTGTCGCGCCCGAGCCAGGCCGAGCCGGTCTGGAAGCAGGCGCCGACCCAGTTCGGCGAGCAGGTGCTGAAAACCGGCATCGAGGCGGAGCTTGCCGAACTGCGCGGCGAAGTGGCCGCACTGAAAGACGAAGTCGCCTTGCTCAAGGCGGCGCGCAATGTCTCGCCGCAGTACGGCGAGGCGGTGGCCATGGCGCAGAAGGGAATGGCCGCGCATCAGATCGCCGAACGCTGCGGCATCTCGGTGGCGGAGGCCGACATGGTGTGCGCATTGAGCCGGGCCAGGCCCGAGAGCCTGTGAATAAATCTACTGCGCGTGCCGGATCGGGGCTTGGGCGGTGCTCGCTATCCTCATGTACAGACGCGTACATTCCGGTAGCTGCGCTCCGGCCGCACCCCGCTACGGCCCGCTCGCTACGATTTCTTCACAGGCTCTGAGTAAGGGAGGGGAGATGATGGAACCGGGACGGGATGACCAGGAGGATCTGAAGAAGAAACTGGTGCGCCGCATCGCGATTGCCGGCGTGCTGGTCGTCGTGCTGCTCGGCGGGCTGACGCTGGTCGAGGATTATCTGCTGGAGAAACCCGCGCCGGCGCCCACGGCCGCGGCGAAGCCGGAAGTGACGACGGAACCCGACAAGGCCGAGGAGAAACCCGCCGAAGAAAAAAAGGAGGAGCCGAAAGCAGAGGAGAAGGTGGCGGAAGAGGTCAAGGCCGAGCCGGAAAAAACCGAAACGCCGCTCGCCCCCGCCCCCGAAGCGAAGCCCGCCTCGCGCGTCGTCATCAAGACGGGACCGCCCGCGCCCCCTGCACCCCCCGTGCCGGCGAAGAAGCCGGAGCCTGCGCCAGCCACGCCGGCTGCGTCAGCCACGCCTCCTCCTGACCCAGCCACCGTGATCGCGCGCAGCTACCGCCTGCAAATGGGTGTGTTCACCACCGCGTCGAATGCAGATGAGTTGCACACCAGGCTCGAGAAGGCCGGCATCCCCTCCTACGTCGAGTCGCGCGTGCATGTCGGACCCTTCAAGACGCAGAAGGAAGCCGACGCGGCGCGCCGCAAGCTGAAGGAGCTCGGCCTCGGCCCCGGCCTGCTGATCCCGCCGCAGAAGCGCAATTGAGTATGTTTAGAGACTGCGTTCTACCCGTTACATCACGGCATCTATTTGATACGCGCTGCCTCCTCGAGGCGGCCCTTCGGAGTCAGACATGAGCAAGAAGGTCATCGCCACGACGAACGCCCCCGCCGCCATCGGCCCCTATGCGCAGGGCGTGCAGGCCGGCAACACCGTCTATCTATCCGGCCAGATCGGCTTCGATCCCGCCACCATGCAGTTGGCCGAAGGCCTCGATGCGCAGGCCGAGCGCGTTTTCGGCAATCTCGCCGCCGTCGCGGCGGCGGCGGGGAGTTCCCTCTCCGACGCCGTGAAGCTGACGATCTATCTGGTCGATCTTGCCCACTTCACCCGGGTGAACGAAATCATGGCGCAGCACTTCAAGGAGCCCTATCCGGCGCGCGCCACGGTGCAGGTGGCGGCGCTGCCGCGCGGCGCGCTGATCGAAGTCGACGCTGTGCTCGTCGTGGGATGAGCCCCGGCTTCAACGCCGTCATTCCCGCGGAAGCGGGAATCCAGCATCGTTGCCGCATGGCAACTGGGTCCCCGCTTCCGCGGGGACGACGGTGATGCCCGGCGCCGTCGATCACGCCCCCACGCTGCCCGGCGCGCCCCCCGCCATCGCGGCGAAGCTCGCCCACCTCGGCCTGCGCACGCAGGCCGATCTCGTACTGCACCTGCCGCTGCGCTATGAAGACGAGACGCAGCTCACGCCGATCGCCGCGTTGCGCCCCGGCGTGCCGGCCCAGGTCGAGGCCGCAGTCGTTGAAGCTTCCGTGCAATACCGCCCGCGCCGCCAACTCGTCGTGCGTGTCCAGGACGACGCCGGCGGCGATCTGGTGCTGCGCTTCCTCAATTTCTACGGCAGCCAGGTCAAGCAGCTCGCCGTCGGGCGGCGTCTGCGCATCTTCGGCGAACCGCGCGGCGGCTTTCTGGGCGACGAGATGGTGCACCCGCGCTATCGCGTGGTCGGCGAGGACGAGGCGCTGCCGCAGGCCATGACACCGATTTACCCGACCACCGCCGGCGTCTCGCAGCTTGCGCTGCGCAAGCTCATTGACCGCGCGCTGGACGGAGCCGAGCTCGCCGACACCCTGCCCGAGCCGCTGCGCAAGCAACACCGCCTCGCCGCCTTCGCCGACAGCGTGCGCCTGCTGCACCATCCCGCGCCCGCCACCTCGTTGGCCGAGTTGTCCGACCGCGCGCATCCGGCCTGGCGGCGCATCAAGTTCGACGAACTGCTCGCCCAGCAGTTGAGTCTGCGCCGCGCGCACGAGGCGCGCCGCGCCAAGAATGCGCCGCCGCTGCCGGCCAGGGGCACGCTGACAAAAAAACTTCTCGCTGCGCTACCCTTCAAACTCACCGCCGCGCAGCAGCGCGTCTGGCGCGAGATCGCCGGCGATCTCGGCGAAGCCCACCCCATGCAGCGCCTGCTGCAGGGCGACGTCGGCAGCGGCAAGACGGTGATTGCCGCGCTCGCCATGCTGCAGGCGGTCGAGAACGGACACCAGGCCGCGCTCATGGCGCCCACCGAAATCCTCGCCGAGCAGCATTACCGCAAGCTCGCGCAATGGCTGGCGCCGCTCGGGCTGGAGATCGCCTGGCTCTCCGGCAGCCTGAAGAAGAAGGACAAGGCCGCCATGGCCGAGGCCGTTTCCAGCGGCCGCGCGCGCCTCGCCGTCGGCACCCACGCGCTGATCGAGGAGGCCGTGGCGTTTCCGCAACTCGGCCTCGCCATCATCGACGAGCAGCACCGCTTCGGCGTGCGCCAGCGGCTGACTTTGCGCGAGAAGGGCGTCAATCCGCATCAGCTCATGATGTCCGCCACGCCCATTCCGCGCACCCTGGCCATGAGCTACTACGCCGACCTCGACGTCTCGGTCATCGACGAACTGCCGCCCGGCCGCCAGCCCGTGCTGACCAAGCTGGCGTCGGAAGCGCGCCGCGACGAAGTCATCGCACGCATCCGCGACGCCTGCGCGCAAGGCAGACAGGCCTACTGGGTCTGCCCGCTCATCGAGGAATCCGAGAAGCTGCAGTTGCAGACGGCGGTGGACACCTTCGAGCGCCTGCGCGCCGAACTGCCCGCGCTGAACGTCGGCCTGGTGCACGGCCGCCTCAAGGGCGAGGAGAAGGCGCGGGTGATGGGCGAGTTCGCTTCGGGGAAAGTGCAACTCCTCGTCGCCACCACGGTGATCGAGGTCGGCGTGGACGTGCCCAACGCCTCGCTCATGGTGATCGAGCACGCCGAGCGCTTCGGCCTCTCGCAACTGCACCAGCTGCGCGGGCGCATCGGCCGCGGCGCCGACGATTCGGTGTGCATCCTGCTCTACGCTCATCCGCTCGGCGAGACCGCGCGCGCGCGGCTGAAGATCATCTTCGAGAACGCCGATGGTTTCGAGATCGCGCGACAGGACCTGCACCTGCGCGGCCCCGGTGAATTCCTCGGCAGCCGCCAGAGCGGCGTGCCGCTGCTGCGCTACGCCGACCTCGAAGCCGACGCCGACCTGCTCGACGCCGCGCGCGAGACGGCGGAACGCATGCTGAGGAATTTCCCGGAAGCCGCCGACCGCCACGTAGAGCGTTGGCTGGGCGGGAGAAGAGAACTGCTCAAGGTTTGAGCCGGGGCGCCGTCTTGCGCAGACTGACTTTCCCGCTCAGGCTGTGTCGGTCTGCTCGGTCGAACTGCCCATGAACAGCCTGACGTATTCGTCGTAAATGAAAAGGCGATTGCGCTGACCGCCCGTGAATTCGCGCAGGATGCCGAGCTTGACGAAGTCCTGGACCAGGGCAGCAGCCGTGTTGGTCTGCGTGCCCAGAAACCGTGCTACCACCTTGATGCTGACGACCGGCGACTGGTAGAGCCTTCGCATCAGTGCCTGTGCGTTCGCCTGACGGCGGAGGTGGAACGTGGGCAGCTTCTCTCTCTCGATGCGCTCCTTCAATGTCAGGATGTCCCTGAAGACCTGGATCGAGGCGGCCGCCGTCTCGCACACGCCGAGCAGGAAGAAACTCAGCCAGGGAGTGAGCCTGGATGTGGTGCGCACGGCCATCAAGTGGTCGTAGTACTCGCCCTTGTGGCGCTCGAAGAAGTCGGAGAGATAGAGCGCGGGCTTGGCGAGCAGCCCGAAACCGACCAGATAGAGCACGATCATCAACCGTCCCAGGCGGCCGTTGCCGTCGAGAAAGGGGTGAATGGTTTCGAATTGATAATGGATGAGCGCGATCCGGATCAGGTGCGGCACATGGATCTGATCGTTGTGCATGAAGCGCTCGAGATCGCTCATCAACTCCGGTACGTGCTCATGGTGCGGCGGAATGAATGCGGCGTGCTTCAGGCTGACGCCGATCCAGTTCTGGCTGATGCGGAATTCCCCAGGCTGCTTGTGCTTGCCGCGCACGCCGTCAAGCAGGATGGCGTGCGCCTCACGCAGCAGCCGGTTCGACAGCGGCAGGGTGCCGAGTTTCTCGATGGCGAAATTGATCGCCCGGATGTAGTTGTGCACTTCATCCCAGTCGTCGCGCTTTTCCGGATCGATGTCCTGGGCATCGACCAGGGCCTCCTCGATATTGGTTTGCGTGCCCTCGATGCGGCTGGAGGTGGTGGCCTCCTTGGTGACGTGCATGCGGATGAAGAAATCCACGTCCGGAATGAGCTGGGAGTAGGCATTCAGTTCGCCGAGCAGCCGGTTGGCTTCTTCGAGCAGGGTCAGGGTCTTGGGTTCGGCCAGCACCCACTCCCGGTTGATCGGGTTCGGCAGGAAGCATCTGTACCGGTACTGCTGTTCCTCGCTGCCTGCCTGAAATTCGGAGATATCCATTCGCGCCTCTTTTGTCGTGGCAAGTTGATACTGCGCGGCTGCTTATGTCAATCTGAAGGCCTCTATTTGACATAGAGGGCGCGGTATGTCAATTCGGCAACCCTCCAGGGTGCCTGCTCCGGCAGATAAATCTTACTCCAACATGCTGTTGTATATGAGAATTACTCGAATTTACGCCTCTGGGAAGCAAACTTTGAAGACATGTATCCTCGATGCCTACGCAGACACTACGGGATTAAGACCTCGCTTATAGGAGGGATATTCAGAGTTCGCCGCGGAAGGCGCGGTCGAGGATGGCGTCGAGCTCGGCAATGATGCGGCCTTGTTCTGTTGATGACAAGCATGAGGTCGCCCGCTTGAAGCATCGCGGAACGCCCTTGGATACTGGTCGGAGGGGAGATGAATACCTTGGAGTCATTCAGTACTCCGCCGTGCGGGTGGCGTAAGCGAACCTGAGACCGAGCATCTCGGCGTAATCCTTGGCCTGCTGCAAGCCATCGCCGACGGTTTTCCAGGCAGCCTTGGCTTCGATGACGGCAAGCGGGAAATTGCGCTCGTAGCGCAGGAGGTAATCGACGCGGCGCGGCGGCTTGCGCATGAAGCCCCTGCCGACCGGCACGATGCGGCCGTCGGTGATGGTGCGCTGCTCGGCAATGGAATGCGGCTCGTTGTCCCAGCCCGCTTCCTGGAGCTTCGGAACGACGAACTTCCGGCAGGTATCGGCTTCGCTCAGCGCCACGTGGCTGCGCCCTCCCTCCTGTATGACGAGCGATTCTGGCACCGCACCGACCGGCTCCCGTAAAAGTCAGCCCCTGCAGGACGGCGATATTGTTGCTGAGGCCGAGACTGCGGGTGTGTATCAGGGGTTAAGGCGACGTGTAAAATCCGCCCCATGTCCGAACTCACCCTGCGCCAGCGCCTCGACGCCTACGAACGCCTGATGCGGCTCGACAAGCCGATCGGCACGCTGCTGCTGTTGTGGCCGACGATGTGGGCGGTGTGGATTGCGGCGGAGGGCGCGCCGAGCGCCTTCATCGTGTGGATCTTCGCGCTGGGCACGCTGCTGATGCGCTCGGCCGGGGTGGTGATGAACGACTATGCCGACCGCCATTTCGATCCGCATGTCGAGCGGACGAAGAACCGGCCGCTGGCGGCGAAGCAGGTGACGGAAACCGAGGCGCTGCTCCTCGCCGGTGTGCTGACGCTGCTGGCCTTCCTGCTCATCCTGCCGTTGCACAAGCTGGTGTGGGCGCTCTCGGTGGTGGCCTTGTTCCTCGCGGCAAGCTATCCGTTCACCAAGCGTTTTCTCGCCATCCCGCAGGCGTACCTGGGCGTGGCTTTCGGCTTCGGCATTCCCATGGCGTTCGCCGCGCAGCTCTTCACGGTGCCGCCGCTCGCCTGGGTGCTGCTGCTGGCGAACATCTTCTGGGCCATCGGCTACGATACCTGCTACGCCATGGTGGATCGGGACGACGACCTGAAGATCGGCATCAAGACCTCCGCCATCACCTTCGGCCGCTTCGACGTGGCGGCGGTGATGACAAGCTACGCCATCACGCTGGCGATCCTCGCCTGGGTGGGGGCGCAGGCGGGGCGCGGCATCTGGTTCCATCTCGGGCTGGCGGTGGCGGGCGGCATGATGCTGCGCCATTACTTCTGGATTCGCGGCCGCGAACGCATGGCGTGCTTCCGTGCCTTCAAGGACAACAACTGGGTCGGCGCGGCGATCTTCGCCGGCCTGTTCGCCGACTACGCGCTGCGCTCCGGGCGGGCGCCGACGTTCTGATGGCCCGCTGCGCTGCCGGCCGGGTCAGCATGCGCTGCAAACCTCCGCATATTCAAAGCGAAATCTGGCAAACACGACTGCCGCCGCCGCTGCGCGACGATCCCCTGCGACCCTGGCTGGCGGAGGCCGGTTCGCTGACGGCACGGATTCAGGAACGTTGCCAGCATTTTTCCGTCACGGTTATACGGCAGGCGCTGACGCGTCCGCACGCCGACGAGGCGAGGCTGCTGGGGATCCGGCGTGGCGCCCTGGCCTGGGTGCGGGAGGTGGTGCTGCATGCCGACGGTCGTGCTGTGGTGTTTGCGCACAGCGTTCTGCCGCGTGCCGGCGTGCGCGGCGCCTGGCGGCTGTTCAACGCGGTGGGTGGCCGGCCGCTCGGTGCGGCGCTTTTCGCCGATCCGCGGATACGGCGCGGCACGCTGGCCTACCGAAGGCTCGACGCCCGTCATCCGCTGCATCGGGCCGCCGCCGGCGGCGGTGCCGAACTATGGGCGCGGCGCTCGCTGTTTCATCGGCGCGGCAAGCCGCTGCTGGTGACGGAGGTCTTCCTGCCCGGAATTGGACAGTTGCGCCGTCAGCGCCTCCCGCCTCCGATCGGCGCCAGGCCGCCGCAGTTCGCGCCGAGGTAAGTCATCTGCGATTCCGTCTGCATGGTGTGGCGGCCCCGGGCATCGGTGGTCGTCATGTCCATGCGCGAGTGGACGGTGTTGCCGGAGAAGGTGCTCTCGCCCTTGCCCTGCGAGCGGCGTCCCTCGACGGTGCAGTCGACCTCGTAGCGCATGGTGTTGCCGCTGCGGCTCATCCTGGTCGGCTGGCAGCGCCCCTCGGGATCGACCACCGGCGTGTCGCGCTTGGCCATTTCCTCGCTGACGCAGATGCGCGCCGCGCCGCCCGCGCCCATGTTGACGCCCTGGCGCCCCATCATGGATTCCATCTGTTTGCGCTGCTCGGGCGGCATGCTGGCCATCTGCTGCTGCATCTGCGCCTGGGCGGCGGCCATCTGCGCCTTCATGTCCTGGCCGTCCATGACCTGCTTGATGGTCTTGATCTCCCACAGGCCGGCTTTCATGCCGGAATCGGCGGCGAAGGCATGAGCGGCCAGCAGCGGGATGAAGGCTACGAACAGGCATTTTTTCATGGCAGGCTCCTCTGTGCGGTTGGGTTGCAGTGCGGGCGGCACTGTTGAATCCATATGGCGCCATCATCTGACGGCAATTGTGCCAGAAAGGCCGGCGCGCGTTTGGTATTGTTGAAGCACAAACTGTACTGCACAATTCGACCATGCCCCGACGTCAAGTGCCCCCGGTTTCCATCCCAGTCCTCGATGCAGTGCGTGCGCTTATCGGCGAGCCGCCGCGCCGCGACCTGCTGATCGAATACCTGCACCGTCTCCAGGACACGCACGGCTGCTTGACGGCGGACCATCTCGCCGCGCTGGCCGGGGCGATGAAGCTGTCGCGCGCCGAGGTGTACGAGGTGGCGACCTTCTACCACCACTTCGATGTCGTGCGCGCGGGCGAGACGCCGCCACCGCCGCTCACGGTGCGCGTGTGCGATTCGATCACCTGCGCCATGGCCGGCGCGAATGAATTGATCGCGGCCATAAGTCAGTCGCTGGGAGACGGCGTGCGCGTGCAGCGCGTGCCCTGCGTCGGCCGCTGTGCGGCGGCGCCGGTGGCGGTGGTGGGGCAGAACCCGATCGAGGAAGCCGACGTGCACGCCGTGCGCTGGGCCATCGACGCGGGGGCGACGGAAGCGCCGCTGCCGGAAGCGGCGCACCGCATGGCGGACTATCGCGCCGCGGGCGGCTACCGGCTGTACGGGGATTGCGTCGCCGGCCGGCGCAGCGCGGAAGACATCATCGCCGCGCTGGAGCAGGCCAAGCTGCGCGGCCTCGGCGGCGCCGGCTTTCCGGCCGGGCGCAAGTGGCGCGTGGTGCGCGACATGCCCGCGCCGCGCCTGATGGCGGTGAACATCGACGAGGGCGAGCCCGGCACCTTCAAGGATCGCCACTACCTGGAACGCGAGCCGCACCGCTTCCTCGAAGGCATGCTCGTCGCCGCCTGGGCGGTCGACATAGACAGGATCTACATTTACCTGCGCGACGAATACGCCGGCCTGCGTGCGTTGCTGGCGGAGGAACTGGACGCCCTGCGCGCGGCCTTCCCGCAAGCGCCGGAGCTCGAACTGCGGCGCGGCGCCGGCGCCTACGTCTGCGGCGAGGAGTCGGCGATGATCGAATCCATCGAGGGCAAGCGCGGCCAGCCGCGCCTGCGCCCGCCCTATGTGGCGGAGGTCGGCCTGTTCGGCCGGCCGACCCTCGAGCACAACATGGAGACGCTGTACTGGGTGCGCGAGATCGTCGAGCGCGGCGCCGACTGGTTTGCCGCGCAGGGACGGCACGGCCGCAAGGGATTGCGCGCCTTCTCGGTGAGCGGACGGGTGGTGAAGCCGGGCGTGCATCTGGCGCCGGCCGGCATCACGCTGCGCGAACTGGTCAACGAATTCTGCGAGGGCATGCTGCCCGGCCACGAACTCTACGGCTACCTGCCGGGCGGCGCCTCGGGCGGCATCCTGCCGGCGCGGCTCGCCGACGTGCCGCTGGATTTCGACGCCCCGAAGGAAGCCCCCTTGGGGGGCACCTTGCAGGAGCACGGCTGCTTCATCGGCTCGGCGGCGATCATCGTCCTGTCGCAGCACGACAGCGCGCGCGCCGTGGCGCTGAACGCCATGCAGTTCTTCGCCCACGAATCCTGCGGCAAGTGCACGCCCTGCCGCGTCGGTACGGCGAAGGCGGCCGAGTTGATGGCGGGCGAGGCGTGGGACACCAGTCTTCTCCAGGAGCTGGCGCAGACCATGCAGGACGCCTCGATCTGCGGCCTCGGCCAGGCGGCGCCGAATCCGTTGCTGTCGGTGATGAGGTACTTTGAAACCGAAATTTCACCACAGAGACACAGAGACACAGAGGAAAGCGAAAAATGATTTCTCTGTGTCTCTGTGGTTAATGGTTTTTGTCATGACTGACACAGTCCGATTTACCCTCGACGGCCGCGAGATCGAAGCGAACGCCGACGAGAGCATCCTCCAGGCCGCCCAGCGCCACGGCGTCGACATTCCGCATCTCTGCTACAAGGACGGCCTGCGCGCGGATGGGAACTGCCGCGCCTGCGTGGTCGAGATCGGCGGCGAACGCGCGCTGGCGCCGTCCTGTTGCCGCGCGCCGAAGGAAGGCATGCAGGTGCAGGCGCACAGCGCGCGCGCCGTCGCGGCGCAGAAGATGGTGCTGGAACTGCTGCAGTCGGACATGCCGGCCGAAGCGGCGCACGTGGACTCCGAACTCGACGACTGGGCCAGCCGCATGGGCATTGGTGCGCCGCGTTTCCCGCGCCGCGCGCAACCGGCGGAGGATGCCTCGCATCCGGCCATCGCCGTAAACCTTGCCGCCTGCATCCAGTGCACGCGCTGCCTGCGCGCCTGCCGCGAGGTGCAGGTGAATGACGTCATCGGCTACGCGCGGCGCGGCGCGCACGCGGAAATCGTTTTCGACTTCGGCGATCCGATGGGGACGAGCTCTTGCGTCGGCTGCGGCGAGTGCGTGGCGGCTTGTCCGACCGGCGCGCTTATTTCCCTCTCCCTTGAGGGAGAGGGCCAGGGAGAGGGTGCACGTGCTTCGCACCCCCTCTCCCCAACCCTCTCCCCCGCCCACGGGGGAGAGGGAGTAAAAAGCGTCGACTCCCTCTGCCCCTACTGCGGCGTCGGCTGCCAGGTGACCTATCGTGTCAGAGACAACACCATCGTCGGCGTCGACGGCCGCGACGGACCGGCCAACCATGGGCGGCTGTGCGTCAAGGGCCGCTACGGCTATGACTACGCGCGCCATCCGCAGCGCCTGACCCAGCCGCTCATCCGCAAGCCGGGCGTCAGGAAGTCGGTCGACAACACCCTGGCGGATTTCCGCGAGGCAAGCTGGGAGGAGGCGCTGGATTTTGCCGCCGACGGCTTGAAGCGCATCCTGCAGCGCGACGGCAAGGCCGCGCTGGCCGGCTTCGGCTCGGCCAAGGGCTCGAACGAGGAGGCCTATCTGTTCCAGAAGCTGGTGCGCACCGGCTTCGGCAGCAACAACGTCGACCACTGCACGCGGCTGTGCCACGCCTCGTCGGTGGCGGCGCTGCTCGAAGGCATCGGTTCGGGCGCGGTATCGAACCCCGTCGCCGACGTGCAATACGCCGATGTGATCGTCGTCATCGGCGCCAATCCGACGGTGAACCACCCGGTGGCGGCGACCTTCATGAAGAACGCCGTCGAGGGCGGCGCCACGCTGATCGTCATGGACCCCCGTGAGACGGAACTGTCGCGCCACGCCAGGCACTCCCTGCAGTTCAAGGCCGACAGCGATGTGGCGCTGCTCAATGCCATCGCGCACGTGATCGTCGCGGAAGGCTTGGTCAACGCGCGCTTCATCGACGAACGCACAGAAGGATACGAGGCCTTCCGCGAAAACGTCCTTGCCGCCACGCCCGAGGCGATGGCGCCCGTGTGCGGCATCGACGCGGAGACGATACGCGTCGTGGCACGCACGTACGCGAAGGCCAAGGCGGCGATGATCTTCTGGGGCATGGGCGTCTCGCAGCACACGCACGGCACCGACAACGCGCGCTGCCTCATCGCCCTGGCGCTGATGACGGGCCAGATCGGCCGGCCCGGCACGGGCCTGCATCCGCTGCGCGGCCAGAACAACGTGCAGGGCGCGTCGGACGCCGGTCTCATCCCGATGATGCTGCCCGACTATGGCCGCGTCGCGGACGATGTGGTGCGCAGCCGCTTCGAGAAGCTGTGGGGTGCGGCGCTCGACCCGAAGCCGGGCCTCACCGTGGTGGAGATACTCGACGCGGCGCATCGCGGCGAGATCCGCGGCATGTACATCCTCGGCGAGAACCCGGCCATGTCGGACCCGGACCTCGCGCACGCGCGAGCGGGGCTGGCCAGCCTCGAACATCTCGTCGTGCAGGACATCTTCCTCACCGAGACGGCGGCGCTGGCCGATGTGGTGCTGCCGGCCTCGAGCTTCGCCGAGAAGACCGGCAGCTTCACCAACACCGACCGCACGGTGCAGATCGGCCGCGCCGCCATCGCGCCGCCGGGCGCGGCGCGGCAGGATCTGTGGATCCTGCAGGAACTGGCGCGCCGGCTCGGGCTGGACTGGAACTACGCCGGGCCGCAGGATGTGTTCGAGGAAATGCGCGGCGCCATGTCGTCGATCGCCGGCATCTCGTGGGAACGCCTCATGCGCGAGGATGCGGTGACCTATCCCTGCAAGGACGCGATGGACCCCGGCCAGCCGGTGATTTTCACCGAGCGTTTTCCGACGGCGAGCGGACGTGGCCGATTCGTGCCGGCGCAGTTCCGCCCGGCGGACGAACTGCCGGACGCCGACTACCCCTTCGTGCTCATCACCGGTCGCGTGCTGGAGCACTGGCACACCGGCGCCATGACGCGCCGCTCCATGGTGCTGGATGCGCTGGAACCCGAGGCGCATGTGGACATGCACCCGCAGGATCTGGCGGCATTGAATTGCGCGGCGGGAGACTTCGTCGTGATGGAAACGCGGCGCGGCAAGGTGTCGGCGAAGGCGCGCGCCGACGCGGGGTTGGCGCGCGGCACGCTGTTCATGCCCTTCTGCTACGTCGAGGCGGCAGCGAACCTGCTGACCAATCCCGCTCTCGATCCCTTCGGCAAGATCCCGGAATTCAAGTACTGCGCGGCCAGGGTCAGCCAATTACTCTGAGGGAACCGAACCACCGTCACCCCTTCCTCGGGAAGGGGGCGGGGGAAAAGTTGTTCCTTGCCTATCCGGTTGATTGCCAAAACAAGCAGGCATTCCCCCTGTAGGTCGGGCTTCAGCCCGACAGCGGCCGAGTCGGCCTGAAGGCCGACCTACAGGGCTTGCATCGTCATCTGATAGTTGGCAATCAACCGGATAGGCAAGGGTTGTTCAACTGCAGCGGGCGTTGACCACTTTCGCGGTGCAGTTGACCGCGCGGTCTGGTGCAGCAGGCGCGGCGGCCTGCTTTTGCAGAGGCGCCGCCTTGGGCAAGTCCGCCGGACGCAGCGCCTGCATGATGATCTCACCCGATTCCTCGCGCAGCGGCTGGAAGCCGAGGCGGGCGGCCAGTCCCAGCATCGGGCGGTTGTCGCGCAGGCTGGAGAGCTGGACGCGCTTCAGGCCGCGCTGCCAGGCCGTGTCGAGCAGACTGCCGAGCAACTGGCGGCCGACACCCTTGTGGTGCAGGTGGTTGGAGACGGCGATGCCCAGCTCCGCGCAGGAGAGGGCGCCCGGGCGATTCTCGGCGCAGATCTCGCTGCCCGGGATGGCCGAGAGCTCTGCCACGCCGACCAGCCGCTCGCCGAAGAACGCGCCCAGAACGATGCAGCCGTTGTCGAAGCGCATCTGCATCACGTAGGCGTTGACGGTCATCGGCGTCATGGTGCGGAAGAAGCGCAAGTAGAGCGACACGTCGTCCATCTCTTTGAGAAAGAAACTCTCGATGGACACTCTGTCCCCTGCGTGGAGGGGACGGGTCGTCAGCGGGGAATTGACGGTCGTGTCACGGGTCACGTTCAGTTCGACCACACAAGGAAATCGGGGTTCATTATTTGAACTTTAATGCTTCTTGACTATGATTGGAAGGTACCGGCCACGGCCGGGACCCACAGAGAGAGGACAAAATGAAAACGAGAACGTTAGTGCTGTTGAGCGGCCTGGCGCTGGCCAGTGCGCAGGCCTATGCTTTCCATTGCCCTGCCGACATGAAGAAGATCGACGAGGCCATGGCGAAGAATCCAACGCTTTCTTCCGAGCAGATGTCGGAAGTGAAGATGCTGCGTGCCAAGGGCGAGGAACTGCACAAGGCCGGCAAGCATCAGGAGTCGGTGGATACCCTGGGCAAGGCGATGAAGCTGCTGAAGATCTAGCAACAAACCGTCATTCCCGCGCAGGCGGGAATCCACAAGACCGAGATAACGCGCTGGATCCCCGCTCCCCGCTTCAAGCATGCGGGGACAAGCTTCGCGGGGATGACGGCGCGTTTTCAGCGACCCCGCGAACCGGTGTGATGCTGGGCGGCGTTTCCGCGGGAAGCGTTGCCGCGTGACGGCCGGGCCGGCACACCCTTCGGTGCATTCCCCGGGCGGTTGCCGCCGGAGCGCCGCTGTTGCCGACCTTGGCCGCGCATGCCGTTCTCGATCGGTTCCGCACGGATGCTGGGATCCGGCTCGAAGCCGGGCAGCACCATCTTCTCGATCGGTTGCTTGAGCAGACGCTCGATGTCGCGCAGCAGGCCGTGCTCGTCGACGCATACCAGCGACACGGCGTGCCCGGTGCTGCCGGCACGACCGGTGCGGCCGATGCGGTGCACGTAGTCCTCCGGCACGTTGGGCAGCTCGAAGTTCACCACATGCGGCAGCTGGTCGATGTCGAGGCCGCGCGCGGCGATGTCGGTGGCGACCAGCACGTTCAGCTTCATGCTTTTGAAGTCGGCCAGCGCCCGCGTGCGCGCACCCTGGCTCTTGTTGCCGTGGATGGCGGCGGCACTGATGTCGGCCTTGTTGAGCTTCTCGGCCAGCGTGTTGGCGCCGTGCTTGGTGCGCATGAACACCAGCACCTGGTGCCAGTGGTGGTCGTCGATCAGCTTGATCAGCAGGTCGCGCTTCTTCGCTTTGTCGACGTGGTAGACACGCTGGCTGATCAGATCGACGGTGGCATTGCGCGGCGCGACTTCGACCAGTTGCGGGTCGCGCAGCAGGCCATTGGCCAGGCTGCGGATCTCGTCCGAGAAGGTGGCGGAGAAGAGCAGTGTCTGCTTCTGCTTCGGCACCAGCGCGAGGACTTTCTTGATGTCGTGGATGAAGCCCATGTCGAGCATGCGGTCGGCTTCGTCGAGGACGAGGATCTCGATGGCGGAGAGATCCACGGTGCGCTGGCCGACGTGGTCGAGCAGGCGGCCAGGGGTCGCCACGAGGACGTCGACGCCGGCCTTCAGCGCCTTGATCTGCGGGCCGATGCCGACGCCGCCGAAGATCAGGGTCGACTTCAGCGGCAGGAAGTGGCCGTAGGTGCGCACGCTTTCCTCGACCTGGGCGGCCAGCTCGCGCGTCGGCGTGAGCACCAGGACGCGCGGCTTGCCGCGCTGGGCGGCGGGACGCGTGCTGAGCAATTGCAGGATGGGCAGGGTGAAGCCGGCGGTCTTGCCGGTGCCGGTCTGGGCGGCGGCCATCAGGTCGCGGCCGGCGAGAACGACGGGAATCGCCTTGGCCTGGATCGGCGTCGGCTCGGTGTAGCCTTCTTCGGCGATGGCACGAAGGATTTCGGCGCGCAGGCCGAGTTCGGTGAAGCTCATTTTGGTGTTCCTGGATCAGCCTCGCCTGGGTGGCGATCAGTCTGGGCAGGATCTCGTTGGGGGGTAAGACGCGAATTGAAGAGACGCGGCGCGCGGCAAGCTGACTGATGGATGGCCACGCGGCGCGCAGTGTAACACCTTGACGTCTGCTGAGGGAGATTATTCCGTTGGGGTGATGACGCGCAGCGCGCGCGGCAGGATCGAGAAATGTACCGGTGTATGGCCAATCAGTTCGCCGTCTGCCTCCACCGGCTGGGCGATGGCCGCCTCCACCGCGCCACGCGCCTCGCGCAGCGCCAGCACTTTCGGATGCGTGAGCAGCGTGCCGTCGAAAAGGCGTCGCAGGCTCTTCAGCACTTCCCAGCGCGAGAGTTCCTGCACCAGGGTGACGTCGAAGAGGCCGTCGTCGACCTCGGACAGTGGCGCCACATTCATGCCATTGCCGCAGTAGCGCCCGATGGCGAAGAACAGCACGAAGGCCCTGGTTTCAAGCTTCCTCTCGTCAAAAGTCAGCCTCAGCGGGACGGCGGAGTAGGTCAGCAGCCCCTTCGCCAATCCGACCAGATAGGCCATCGGGCCCAAAGTGCGATCCGGCAGGGCTTCGACGACGTGGGCGTCGAAGCCGATGCCGGCGACGTTGATGAAATGCCGCATGGCCCCGCCGCCGAACTCGGCGACGCCAACGTCGTGCAGACGATTCGTGCCCACCGTCATCAGCGCGGCGACGGCTGCATAGTCCTTGGGGATGCGATGGGTGCGCGCCCAGTCGTTGCCGGTGCCGATCGGCATGACGCCGAGCGTGACATCCGTCGTTGCAACGGCATCCTGCCGGAAGATGCCGTTGACGCATTCGTTTACCGTGCCGTCGCCGCCGACGGCGAGGACGTGCCTGCAGCCGCCCTCGACGGCGGTCTGAACGAGTTCGATGGCATGCCCCGGCCTGTCGCTGATCATCAGGTCGAATTCGATGCCGTGCCGCCGCAGCACCGCCTCGATTTCGTGGCGATGGTGCATCGCCCGGCCCTGGCCGGAGATGGGGTTGAGGATGATGTGCCAGGCGCTATTCATGTCTCATGATCCTATAACAATGCCCGACACTGAAAATCCGGGCAAGGTTGATGCCGCTGCCTATAATGCATATCGGGAAGGCAGACGGCCAGCCCTGACGCACGCCCAACAATAAACCAAAGGAGGCGATCATGCGCAACACCCTGAACCTGTGTCGCGGAATGCTGTTGTCGGTTGTGTTATTGATATTGTCCGGCGCCGTGATGGCGAGCGGGTTTTCCGACAAGCTGGCTGAAAAGGCAACAAAGGATCCTCAGGCACAAGAACAGATCAAGAATGCCGCAGACACGCTGGAAGCGACGGTCGAAAGCGCAATCACGAAGGGCAAAGTCACACGCGGCGCCAGCGGGCCGATGATGCAGCTCATCTACAGCAGCGACACGTTGATCTGTTCCGCGTGGATCATCAGCTTTCGCCTGGAAGTGGATCGGCTTACCGGCATTGCAGCCCACAGGGATATGACCGCCGAGGAACACAAGATCCAGCAGGCTGCCCGGGAGCTGCTCAGTCGCGTAGAACGCGCCTGCGACAAGGTGCTCCAGCCCGGCATGGCAACCAGCGTGACGTCGCCGGCAACGGGCGCCACGACCCCGCCCTCGGCTGACACACCCACCGCCGGCCAGCCTTTCACGCCGCGACCGGGCTGGACCATCACCGACGAAATTTGCGCCCGCAAGTGTTCGGCCGAGCGCGCCGCCGACCAGCGTGCCGACTGGAACCAGTATCGTGCCGAGGAGAACGATAAGAAAGCACGTGAGCGCCTGTCCGCCGCTGAGCGCGAACTGGCCGCCGAGCGCGAGAATCTGTCCAGGGCGGAAGCGCGGCTGGCGGCTGCCCGGGCCAATCTTGACAGGCTTGAGCAGTTCAACAGACGTGCAGGCGGGGTGACCAAGGGAAGCCCAAGCGACATGAATTTATCGAGCGCGCGTAGAAATGTCAGGGATGGACAGGAGGAGGCGGGAGTGGCGCGTCGGCGCGTCGAGATAAAAGAGCAGGAGGCGTCGCAGGCTCGAGAATCGGCGGGGCGTGCGACCGCGGCACGCGAGCGTGCCGAACAGGAAGCCGCAAATGCGCAGGCGGCGCTGGATAGCTGTCTGCGCGACTGCTACAGGCAGGCGGCGAGCGCCAGCGGGACTTCTTCTGCGGGGACCTCCAGTGGAACTTCCGCAGGAACCGCGACGAGTACGTCGATCGGAACTTCCACGAGTACCTCCAGCGGCGCATCGGGCGGATTTACGGGGTTTCAGCCAGAGCCCGGGGCAAGCGGAGGAGAATGATACAGGCCATAGCCAAAGCATCGGAAGCATCAGAGAATAGACGCTTTCCGCTTTCCAAAAGAATAAATGAAATACCGCGACCTGCGCGACTTCCTCGCACAACTGGAAAGCCTCGGCGAACTCAAGCGCATCGCCGCCGAGGTCGATCCGAAGCTGGAGATGACCGAGATCTGCGATCGCGTGCTGCGCGCAGGAGGCCCGGCGCTGTTGTTCATGAAGCCGAAGGGGCATGCGATGCCGGTGCTCGGCAACCTGTTCGGCACGCCGCACCGCGTGGCTCTGGGCATGGGCGAAGATTCGCTCGCGGCGCTGCGCGAAGTCGGCAAGCTGCTCGCCGCGCTGAAGGAGCCGGAGCCGCCGAAGGGCATCAAGGATGCCTGGGACAAGCTGCCGGTGCTGAAGCAGGTGCTCAACATGGCGCCGAAGGTGGTGTCCTCCGCGCCATGCCAGGAAATCGTGCGGGAAGGCAAGGATGTCGACCTGTCCCGCCTGCCCATCCAGACCTGCTGGCCGGGCGATGTGGCGCCGCTCATCACCTGGGGCCTCACCGTCACGCGCGGCCCGCACAAGGCGCGCCAGAACCTCGGCATCTACCGCCAGCAGGTGATCGCATCGAACAAGGTCATCATGCGCTGGCTGCCGCATCGCGGCGGCGCGCTGGATTATCGCGACCACTGCCTGAAGCATCCGGGCGAGCCGTTTCCCGTGGCGGTGGCGCTGGGGGCTGACCCGGCCACCATGCTCGGCGCCGTGACGCCGGTGCCGGATTCACTCTCGGAATACCAGTTCGCCGGGCTGCTGCGCGGCGCGAAGACCGAAGTTGTGAAGTGCATGGGCTCCGACTTGCAGGTGCCGGCCTACGCCGAGATCGTGCTCGAAGGCGCCATCTACCCCGACGAGACGGCAGTCGAGGGCCCCTTCGGTGACCACACCGGCTACTACAACGAAAAGGCCGAGTTCCCGGTGTTCACCATCGAGCGCATGACGATGCGGCGCGAGCCGATCTACCACAGCACCTACACCGGCAAGCCGCCGGACGAGCCGGCCATGCTCGGCGTGGCGCTGAACGAGGTGTTCGTGCCGCTCTTGCAGAAGCAGTTTCCCGAGATTGTCGACTTCTACCTGCCGCCCGAGGGCTGCTCCTATCGCATGGCGGTGGTGAGCATGAAGAAACAGTACCCCGGCCACGCCAAGCGCGTAATGTTCGGCATCTGGAGCTTCCTGCGCCAGTTCATGTACACCAAGTTCATCATCGTCACCGACGACGACGTGAATGTGCGCGACTGGAAGGAAGTGGTGTGGGCGCTGACCACGCGCGTCGACGCCGCGCGCGACACATTGATTGCGCAGAACACGCCGATCGACTATCTCGACTTCGCTTCGCCGGTGGCGGGACTGGGCAGCAAGATGGGCATCGATGCAACGAACAAGTGGCCGGGCGAGACCGGCCGCGAATGGGGCCGTGTCATCGGCATGGATGCGTCGGTGAAGCGGCGCGTGGATGAACTTTGGCAGGAATTGGGGTTATAGAACATGGCAGACATCGACGGCAGGACAGGGCATGCAGTGCCACCGCAGAGCCTGGTGACCTACACCCACGTCATCTACGGCCTGCACGCCTTCAGCGCGGTGACGGGGCTGCTCGGCACGACTTTCATCGTCACTGCCTTCCTCAGCGGCTGGCCGTCGATCATCGCGGTGGTGATGAATTACATCAAGCGCGGCGAGGCGCAGGGCACGTTTCTCGAATCGCACTTCCGCTGGCAGATCCGCACCTTCTGGTTCGCCCTGCTGTGGGTCGTGCTCGCCGTACTGGCGGGGCTGACTTTGGTGGGGCTGCCGCTGGCCGTGCTGATCGCCGTCGCGGCCGGCGTGTGGGTGCTCTACCGCATCGTGCGCGGCTGGCTCAGGCTCGTCTCGGAAAAGGGCATGCCGCTACCTGCCTGAGGCAGGCGGCTTGCCCGGCCCGTCGGGCGGGACGCAGACCCCCTTCGCGCAATCCTTGCGGAACATCGAGAAGTGGCGGAACCAGATCCATGCCAGCAGCGGCAACAAGCCGATCAGCATGAAATCGAGCGGACCGAGCGCCGCATCCCCGCGCCACCAGGCGACGGCGGCGCGCACCGCCTCGATGAGCAGCACCATGTAGGCGAAGGCGGCGGCAAGCAGCAGCAGTCGGCGCATCAACACGACCTTTCGTAGACACAGGCGAGCAGCGCATCCTGCGCCGCCTTGCTGGCGCCGGCATTGGGATGGTTCACCATGAAGACCACGATGGTGCGCTTGCCGCGCCTGTCCAGCACGTAGCCTGCGATGGCGCGAATCCCTTCCAGATATCCCGTCTTGACATGCGCCTGGCCGGCGACGCCGTTGGTGGTCATGCGCTTGCGCATAGTGCCATCAACTCCGGCCAACGGCAGCGAGGCGATGAATTCCGGCATCACCGGGCTGGCGAAGGCTGCGGCGAGCAGACGCCCGAGACTTTCAGCGCTGATGCGATCCAGTCGCGAGAGTCCGGCGCCGTTCTCGATGACCAGTTCGGGCATGCGCAGTTCCTTCTGCGCCAGCCAGGCGCGAACGGCGGCTTCCGCATCCTCGGTGCGCGCCGGCCGCTTCGCCGATTCGGCGCCGAGGGTGAGGTAGAGTTGGCGCGCCATGACGTTGTTGCTGAACTTGTTGATGTCGCGCATCACTTCGGCCAGGGCAGGCGACTCGCCGCGCGCCAGCAGGCGGGCCTGGGCGGGCAGGACACCCTCGCGCAGACTACCGGAAAACTTGCCGCCCAGTTCTTCCCACAGCTGCCTGAACACACCCGCGACGAATTGCGGATGGTTCAGCACGGAAACGCTTCGGGTTTTTTCGCCGCAGGCGGCCGGATAGCTGCCGGTAAGAATCAGCCGCGCGACCGCGCCGGTTTCTGCCAGGTCCATGCGGATACCCTCGTACCAGGCGCTGCCGCAGGCGCCCTCGCCGAGCTTCACCAGGTTGACCAGATCAAGCTGCGGCGGTGCCGGTTCGGCGCTGACCGCCAGGGTCTTCTTCGAAGCATCAGGAACGAAGGCGAGGCGGATCGCCTTGAAATTCACCAGCAACGCGTCCGGCCCGACGTTGTAAGGCCGCAGAGGCTCGCCGTCAAAGCGGGCCGAATCGTGGGCGACCGTCTCGAAGTGGCTGCGATCGAGCAGAAGGTCGCCACGGATTTCACGCAAGCCCTTGTCGCGCAGTTGGCGCAGCAGCAGCCAGAACTGTTCGAAGCCGAGCTTGGGATCGCCGTAGCCCTTGATGGCGAGATCGCCCTGCAGCACGCCGTTGTTGAGCGGTCCGAGCGCGAAAGCTTCGGTTTTCCAGGTGTAGGCCGGGCCGAGCAGTTCGAGCGCGGCATAGGTGGTCACCAGCTTCATGACCGACGCCGGGTTCATCGGTTTGTCGGCATTGAAGCTTACGCGCGGCATGCGCGCATCGACTTCCCGAACCAGCACGGCGACCGACGAGGCCGGCACGTTGGCGGCCTTGAGCGCTTGCGCCACCGGTGCCGGCAGTCGCTCCTGAGCCTGCAGCGCCGCAGGCAGCAACAGGATCGCCAGCAGGGTGGCACGTCGAAAGCCGAGAGAAGAAAACGCGTTCATGCCGCCATTGTAGCGGCTCATGCTCAGCGCCCGTCCGGCCGCCATTCATGCCTAGGGACGCAGAACAATAGTCAGTTACCACTTGAAATAAGCCATGGACACCCCTATTATTAGCACTCGTTAGCAATGAGTGCTAATGGCAATCCCACGTAATGCTGTTATGTGAGCGCTCGCTCACTTTAATGAAATCAACCTGTAGAGAGGAAATAACTCTATGAAAATCCGTCCTTTGCATGACCGCGTGATCGTCAAACGCATGGAAGAAGAGCGCAAGACCGCTTCCGGCATCGTCATTCCCGATACTGCCGCCGAGAAACCCGACCAAGGCGAAATCAAGGCCGTGGGCAAGGGCAAAGTCGGCGACGACGGCAAGCTGCGTCCCCTAGATGTGAAGGTGGGGGACCGTGTGCTGTTCGGCAAGTACGCCGGCCAGACCGTCAAGGTGGAAGGCGAGGAACTGCTCGTCATGCGCGAAGAAGACATCATGGGCGTTGTCGAGGCCTGAGCCGAACACCCGCCTGATCACGAATTATTGAGGAGAAGAAGCAATGCCAGCTAAAGAGGTTAAATTTGGTGATTCCGCCCGCCACCGCATGGTGGAAGGCGTCAATATCCTGGCCGACGCGGTCAAGGTCACATTGGGCCCGAAAGGCCGCAACGTCGTGCTGGAGCGCTCTTTCGGCTCGCCGACGGTGACCAAGGACGGCGTCTCCGTCGCCAAGGAAATCGAGTTGAAGGACAAGTTCGCCAACATGGGCGCACAGATGGTCAAGGAAGTCGCTTCCAAGACGTCCGACGTCGCCGGTGACGGCACCACCACCGCCACCGTGCTGGCCCAGTCGATTGTGCGCGAAGGCATGAAGTTCGTTGCCGCCGGCATGAATCCGATGGATCTGAAGCGCGGCATCGACAAGGCTGTCACCGCCACCGTGGAAGAACTGAAGAAGCTGTCCAGGCCCTGCTCGACCAGCAAGGAGATCGCCCAGGTCGGTTCCATTTCCGCCAACGCCGACGACGACATCGGCAAGATCATCGCCGACGCGATGGACAAGGTGGGCAAGGAAGGCGTCATCACCGTCGAGGACGGCAAGTCGCTCAACAACGAGCTGGAAGTGGTCGAGGGCATGCAGTTCGACCGCGGCTACCTCAGCCCCTATTTCATCAACAATCCGGAAAAGCAGAGCACCGTTCTGGACAATCCGTACATCCTGCTCTTCGACAAGAAGATCTCCAACATCCGCGATCTGCTGCCCGTGCTGGAGCAGGTGGCCAAGGCCGGCCGCCCGCTGCTGATCGTCGCCGAGGACGTGGAAGGCGAAGCGCTCGCCACCCTGGTGGTGAACAACATTCGCGGCATCCTCAAGACCTGTGCCGTCAAGGCGCCGGGCTTCGGCGATCGTCGCAAGGCCATGCTGGAAGACATCGCCACCCTGTCCGGCGGCTCGGTCATCGCCGAGGAAGTCGGTCTCTCGCTGGAGAAGGCCACCCTGACGAACCTGGGCCAGGCCAAGCGCATCGAGATCGGCAAAGAGAACACCATCATCATCGATGGTGCCGGCGATGCCGCCAAGATCCAGGCTCGCGTCAAGCAGATCCGTGCCCAGATCGAGGAAGCCACCAGCGACTACGACAAGGAGAAGTTGCAGGAGCGCGTGGCCAAGCTGGCCGGCGGCGTTGCGCTGATCAAGGTCGGCGCCGCCACCGAAGTCGAGATGAAGGAGAAGAAGGCCCGCGTCGAGGACGCCCTGCACGCTACCCGCGCTGCGGTGGAAGAAGGCATTGTCGCCGGCGGCGGCGTGGCGCTCCTGCGCGCCCGCGCCAACGTCAAGGTCAAGGGCGACAACCATGAGCAGGAGGCCGGCATCAAGATCGTCCTGCGCGCTCTTGAGCAGCCGATGCGCGAAATCGCCACGAATGCCGGCGACGAGCCGAGCGTAGTGGTGAACAAGGTGCTCGAAGGCAAGGGTGACTACGGCTACAACGCCGCCACCGGCGAGTACGGCGACATGGTGAAAATGGGCGTGCTCGATCCGACCAAGGTCACGCGCACCGCGCTGCAGAACGCCGCTTCGATTGCCGGCCTGATGCTGACAACCGATTGCATGGTGGCCGAGCTGGTGGAAGACAAGTCTTCCGGCGGCGGTGGCATGGGCGGCATGGGCGGCATGGGCGGTATGGGTGGCATGGGCATGGACATGTAATCGGCTTTGCCGATTACATGTCCGGTTGAGGAACAGGGGGAAGCGATGTCCCCCCCCGTTACCCCTTCCGAACAATGAGCGAGTAGCCCTGAACCGCGTCCATTTGCCGACTGGTTTCCCAGTAGCAAGGCATCGCGCAGACCCCGCTTCGGCGGGGTCTGCTTTTATGCGTGGTTGTCATTCAGGGCGCGTGATATAGTTTTATCACTAAAGTAGAACCGAGGGGAGTTGTAAATGGACTTGAAAGCCGTTTACAAAAAGACCCAAAAAGGTCAGGAGGAAATGGCTCAGCGGACGGTGCTCGGCATGCGTGAGCGCACGCTGCTGGTCATGGTTGACGGCAAGATTACCGCGGCCGATCTTCTCGCCAAGGCGCAGCACATGCCGGATCCGCAAGCCCTTCTCGGCAAACTTATCGAAGGCGGGTTCATTGCGGCAGAGGCGCCCGCCGCACCGGTCCCGGCGGCTTCCGCTGCGCCTCCACCAGCGCCGCCGGCCGTGACACCCCAGGAGCAGCGCATCATGCAGGAGACGTTGCGCTACGCCGAGCGCTTCCTTGATGCGGCTCTCGGGCAGGATTCCGAAACGCTCGCACTGGCTTTGGCTAAGAGCAAAACCATAGCCGAATTCAGAATTCGGCTGGAAAAGACACGCGATGTCCTCGATGGCATGGGCAAGAAACGGAAGGCCGAGGAATTCTGGAACACGGCTCAGGCCCTGCTTACAGGTCAGCCGATTCCAGCTGCACCTTCCGTGTCGCCGCAGCCCGTGCCTTCGCCGGCAGTTGCACAGGCAGCCCCTCCGCCCGCTGCTGCTCCCCAGCAGCCTGCCGCGCAACCGCCGTCACCGCCGCCGCATTCCATGCAGGAGGCCGCGCGCTTCGCGCGGCGCTATATCCTCGATGCGCTCGGGCCGGATGGCGACGCGCTGGTGGATGCCATCGAGAAGTGCAAGACGCTGCCGGAATTGCGGGCAAGGCTCGAAAAGACGCGCGAGGCGTTGGAGGCCATCGGCAGCAAGCGCAAGGCCGGGGAATTCCGGGAAGGTGTGCAGCTTCGGCTGCCAGCGGGCTGATCGCTTTCCCAAAGGGGCGCCGGTTACCGGCGGACAACGGTTTGAAAAAAACGGCAGGGGCGGAACGATGCTGCCTTGTCCGCCCCCAGGGCGTGCCGACAGTGCCGGCCAGCCCCCAAAGACCGAGTAAAAGGAGAACAGCGATTCAAGGCTAAACTGTGACACTTGCAGTGGCCTTACAGTCGCGACTTTCACATGCATATCCTGCTCGCCGAAGACGATCGCATCATCGCAGACGGATTGGTGCGCACCCTGCGCAAATCCGGCTACGCCGTGGACCATGTCGCCAACGGCAGCGATGCCGATGCGGCGCTGCTCTCGCAGCAGTTCGATCTGCTGATTCTCGATCTCGGCCTGCCGAAAATGCACGGCATCGAGGTGCTCAAGCGCTTGCGGGGACGCAAGTCGCCCCTGCCGGTGCTGATCCTGACGGCGCAAGACGGGTTGGAAGACCGCGTGCGCGGCCTCGATGCAGGCGCCGACGACTATCTCACCAAGCCATTCGCGCTGCCCGAACTGGAGGCGCGCGTGCGCGCGCTCACCCGCCGCGGCACGGGCAATCCGACGAAAATCGAGTTTGGGCCGCTCACCTACGACCAGACTGAACGCTGCGCCCGGCTTGAGGGAAATGCGGTTGACCTTTCTGCCCGGGAACTGGCGCTTCTGGAGATCCTGCTCTTGCGTGCCGGGCGTCTGGTCAGCAAGGAACAGTTGGTCGACCATCTGTGCGGCTGGGGCGAGGAAGTCAGCACCAACGCCATCGAAGTCTATGTGCATCGTCTGCGCAAGAAACTGGAAGCCAGCGGCGTGCGCATCAGCACGGCGCGTGGCCTGGGTTACTGCCTGGATCGGCCGGATGGCGCTTAGCGACCGGCTGCGCAGGAAGCGGCCTGAGGAGGCCGAGCGCCAGTCGGTATTCGGCGAAATCCTCGACTGGATGCTGATGCCGCTGCTGCTGATCTGGCCGCTCAGCGTCATCCTCATCCAGAACGTCGCCAGCAGCATTGCCGACGACCCCTATGATCAGCATCTTGCCGAGAATGCAATGACACTGGCGCGTTCCGTTTCGGTTGAGGACGACTGGGTCCATCTCAAGGTCGATCGCAATACCCCGGTGCGCAGCCTGCTGCGCAGTGATGATATTGACGCGATCTATTTCCAGGTACTTGGCTTCAAAAATGAACTGGTTGCAGGCGACCTGGACATCCGTTGGGTCGAGCCGCCCCTGAAGATTGTTCCCGGGCAGGTCCATTTCCGTGATGACGATATCAAGGGCGAGGGGATTCGCATCGCCTATCTGTACCTCATGCCGAAACCAGGCCAGGCGCCGATCCTGGTGCAGGTCGCGGAGACGCGCAACAAGCGCAAGGCGCTGGCCAGCCGCATCCTCTCAGGCGTCACGCTGCCGCACTTTGCCGTGATCCCGCTGGCGGTGCTGCTGGTGTGGATCGGACTCGGCCGCGGCATCGCGCCGCTCAACCGGCTCGGCCGCATGATCCGCCGCCGCCTGCCGACCGACCTCTCGCCGATTCCGACGGCGGGCGTGCCTGAGGAGGTGAAGCCTGTCATTCATGCCTTCAACGACATGATGGCGCGGCTGGAGCAGAACCTGCAGGCGCAGCAGCGCTTCATCGGCGATGCGGCGCACCAGATGCGCACCCCGCTCACCGGCCTGAAAATGCAGACCGAGCTCGCCTTGAGCGAAACCGATCCGCAAATGGTGTGCGCCTCGCTGCGGCAGATCGCTGAAAGCGCCGATCGCGCCGCCCATCTGATCAATCAACTGCTGGTTCTGGCGCGTGCCGAATCCAGCCACGAGAAGACGCATTCCATCGAACAGGTGGACATCGAGGCCCTGGTGCGGCAGGTGACGCTGGAATGGGTGCCCGCCGCCATGGCGAAGCGGATCGACCTCGGCTTCGAGGGCACCGGCTGGCCTTTACAGGTCAGCGGCAATTCACTCCTCCTGCGCGAATTGACCGCGAACCTGATCGACAATGCCGTGAAGTACACCCCGCAGGGCGGCCGCGTCACGGTGCGTACCCGTGCCACCGAGTTTGCCGTCCTCGAGGTCGAGGACGACGGGCCGGGCATTCCTGACAACGAGAGCGAACTGGTTTTCGAGCGGTTCTACCGTGTGCTAGGCAATGAGGCGCCAGGCAGCGGTCTCGGCCTCGCCATCGTGCGTGAGATCGCCGATCTGCATCTGGGTGGCGTCCAGTTGAAGCCCGTCCCGTCCGGCCACGGCACGCTGGCGCAGGTGGTGTTTCCGCGCCGCCGTTTCACGGTATCGGCACTGCTGGCCCAATCGCCGGAGAAATTTCAGCCGACGCTGTAGGGGTTTTCAGCAACCCGTCAGGCCATTCAGCACGCACAACTCGCGCTTGACCCAGGCGAGCAGTATCCACAGCCAGAACATCAGAAAGAAAGCGACGAAGGGCAGATGCTTGTCGAGGATGACTTTCGGGGTCATCCAGCGCACGAAGGTAATCACCGGCTGTGTGATGACCATGAACAGGCGGTAGACGAAATTGTTGTGCCGCCGGCTGCCGGCCAGCAGGGCGAGCAGACCTTGCCCGATCAGGGCGAGAAGGGCGACTTCGACGAGCGCGCGCAGGACGGAGACGATGAACAGATCGATGTGAGTCATGGTATTGTTTTAGCCTTCCATTCAGAGGTGCTGCAATGAATTTTGAACACTGGCGACATTATGCCCGCGGCTGGATGCTGCATGTCATCGGCCTCGAAGATCAGGCATTCAAGGCGTACGCCATCGCTTACCGGATCAAGCCCGACGACGTACAGGCCGCCCGGCACCTGGCCTTCATCGCCGCGCGCAAGAAGCACTTCGATGTGGCCGACAAATGGTTTATCGAGACTTTGCGTCTTGCACCCGAGGACGCCGGAACGCACTTCAATCATGGCTACGTGCTCGAGCAGGCCGGACGCCAGCGCGATGCCATCGCCGCATTTGCCGAGTCCGTGCGCTTGAACCCGCACATGGATCTAGCCTGGTATGGCATGGGTATGGCGCATGCCCGCCTGGGCGAGCATGTCGAGGCTGCAGCGGCTTTCGCCAAGGCCGCCGAACTGCAACCCATGAACGGCGAAGCCTTCTACCAATGGGGCATGGCCTGCCATCATGCACACCAGCCCGATCAGGTGGCGCTGATTGCCAAGCGCCTTGCCGGCTTCGAACCCAAGCGCACGATCAAGTTGGTGCAAGATACCGAGCGCGCCGATCTGAGATATCTGGTTCCCGAAGAAGTCCGGCATTTTTTTGAGAGCCCTCGGTAGCCCAGGCAAAGTAGCCCCAAGCAGCTCGAAGTCATTCCAAAAACCCTCAAAAAAAGAGCCCGCCTTGCGGCGGGCTCGTAAGGGGTTTCCCCCTCCTCCTCGTAGTTCTTAGCGACCGGAAGTGTCGATGTCGCCTACCAGATTCGGGTAGCGAACGTGGTCGACCAGTTCCTGCACCTCCTTCGACGGCGGCGCAGTCAGCAGGCTGCCGACGATCAGGCCGATGAAGCCGGCCGGAATGCCGAAGATGCCCGAAGAAATCGGAGCGATGTCCCACCATTGCGGGGCATTGACGCCGAAGAACGGGTAGGTCAGGTACATGTAGTAGCCGCAGACAAACAGGCCGGTTGCCATGCCGATGATGGCGCCCCACTTGTTCGCACGCTTCCAGAACACGCCGAGGACCAGGGCCGGGAAGAAGCCCGAGGCCGCCAGCGAGAAGGCCGCACCGACCAGGAACAGGATGTCGCCCGGCTTCAGGCTGGTGACGTAGGCGGCGAGCAGCGCCACCACGAGCAGCAGACCCTTGGATACCGCGATACGGCGAACTGCCGTGGCGTTCGGGTCGATCATCTTGTAGTAGAGGTCGTGAGACAGCGCGTTGGCCATGGTCAGCAGCAGGCCGTCGGCGGTGGACAGCGCGGCAGCCAGACCGCCGGCCGCCACCAGGCCCGAGATCACGTAGGGCAGGCCGGCGATTTCCGGCGTGGCCAGCACGATCAGGTCGCCGCCGATGGTGATTTCCGCCAACTGCACGATGCCGTCCTTGTTGATGTCGGCGATCGTCATCAGCGTCTTGTCTACCGCGGCCCAGTTACTGACCCAGGCGGGCAACTGCGCGAAGGACGAGCCGACGAGGCTGCCGTACACCTCGAATTTCACCAGGATGGCCAGCGCCGGCGCCGTGAAGTAGAGCAGGAAGATGAAGAACAGCGACCAGCCCACCGAGATGCGCGCCTCCTTGACCGAAGGCGTCGTGTAGTAGCGCATCAGGATGTGCGGCAGGGCCGCCGTGCCCACCATCAGGCAGAGGATCAGCGCGAGGAAGTTCTTTCGCGCCTTGTTCTGTGCGGCCTCGTCCTTGCCCTGGAACGGCTGGGCATGCGCCTTGACCGCGGCGGCCCGACCGGTGGCGCCGGCCTTGTCCTTCGTCCAGGCTGCCTTGGCGGCTGCCGCGTCGGCCGGGAAGCCCGCGACGGCCTTTTCGGCGGCCTCGATGGCCTTCACATCCGGCGCGGCTGAGGCTTTCAGATCGGCGACTTTGGCCGTCAGCTTGCCCTTCTCCTCGGCGAGGTAGTTGGCGCCACCCGCTTCCAGGCCCTTCAGCTTGGCGTCGGCTGCAGCGGCGCGGTCGCGGAAGACCTGGCGCACAGAATCCTCAGCAGCGCCCTTCGGCGTGGCCTTGTCGTTGAGCTCCTTCTCCAGCGCCGTCACTTTCGGCAGGGTCGAGGTGTAGGCGGTGATCTGCGGGATCGGCACGCCGGTGTGTTTCACCGACAGCCAGACCACCGGGATCATGTAGGCCACGATCAGGATGATGTACTGGGCTACCTGCGTCCAGGTTACCGCCTTCATGCCGCCGAGGAAGGAACACACCAGAATGCCGGCGAGGCCGACGAACACGCCGACGGCGAACTCCAGGCCGGTGAAACGGCTGGTGATCAGGCCGACGCCGTAGATTTGCGCGATCACATAGGTGAACGAGCAGGTGATGGCGACGATGATGCCGACGGCGCGCGGAATGTTGCCGCCGTAACGGGCGCCGAGGAAGTCCGGAATCGTGAACTGGCCAAACTTGCGCAGGTAAGGCGCGAGGAACAGCGCCACCAGGCAGTAGCCGCCGGTCCAGCCCAGGATGAAGGCGAGGCCGTCGAAGCCGGCGTGGTACAGCGTGCCGGCCATGCCGATGAAGCTGGCCGCCGACATCCAGTCGGCGCCGGTTGCCATGCCGTTGAAGACGGCCGGTACGCGTCGTCCCGCCACGTAATACTCGGCCACTTCCGCCGTTTTCGACATGAAGCCGATGCCGGCGTACAGGGCGATGGTGGCGAAGAGGAAGATGTAGCCGAGAATCTTGTTCGGCACGCCGAGCTGCTCGAGGATGCCGACCAGAATGACGAAGGCGACGAAGCCGCCCGTGTAGAAGGAGTAATACTTCTTCAGCTGGGCAGTGAATTGGGATTGGGTCGTGGCCATGGCTTATTCCTCCGCTTCCTGGACGCCGTACTCATTGTCCAGGTTGTTCTGGTGGCGGGCGTAGAACACGATGATGAGCACGTAGATGATCAGCGAACCCTGGGCCGCCATGTAGAAGCCGAGCGGGCCGATGAAAGTGATCTCGTTCAACTCGCGTGCGAACCAGCCCACGACGAATGTGGCGACGAACCAGATCGCGAGCAGGATGCCCGTAATCCTCAGGGTCCGGCGCCAGTACTCCTGGTGCTTTTCGGTAAGTTGCATGGAAGCGACTCCTCCTCTTTTTTGAAAAGTGCATCGGCAGCAAAGGCAGCTTGGCTACCCCGTGCTTCGGCTGTTTCGGCGCGACCGGGGGTTCCCCTCTTGCACGCACCGCTATCCTCACCCAGAAGTCGGACGAACAGAATTCTCCGGGTAACCTGCATTATCGCCAATGGAAACTGACGTCTTGCTTACAACAAAGTGATTATGTTTACGGAAGAACCTATTGCGCTGCGCCGCACCATCGCGCAGCTATCTGATTTCATGAATCGTCCGGATGAATGTGAGCGGAAGATGGTTAATTTTGCTTCACCGCAGCGAGTCGCTCGAAAGTTATATGTTCGGTTAAGCTGCGTGGTGTTGATCCGGGCCGGCCGCCGCATCAGGATAGACTGTGGCGTCATTTTGCGAACGTTGCCGAAACCAGTATAATCGCGCCTCTTTCGCGGCCACCATGCTCCGGCAGGCAACGAAAAACCCCAGGTTTGCCCAGGTAGCTCAGTTGGTAGAGCAGCGGACTGACAACACGCCGCACAGCGGCTTGTTGCGGCGAAGGCTAACCCGGGCGCAGCACGGGTTAAGCGCAGCGGCCATAGCCAAAATCCGCGTTGGCAGAGGCAGTAGCAGAAAGAATTTGGCCAGGTAGCTCAGTTGGTAGAGCAGCGGACTGAAAATCCGCGTGTCGGCGGTTCGATTCCGCCCCTGGCCACCATTTCCCAAAGCCCGAACCCGTTTCGGGCTTTTTTATGCCCGCCCGCCGCGCCAGTGTTGGCGCGCCTTCGCGGGCTTGCCTCGCGCGCGCCACCCTGCACATTCTCGGACTTTTGGCCCTCTACCGCCTCTCTGTTCTCTGTTTTTCTCTGCTTGCCTCGCGAGCGTGCGCGAGGCCGTGTCGTTATAAATCAATGCCTTACTATAAAAAAAACCCGCCCGGGTCACCCCGCGCGGGTTCGAAGGTTTGACAGCGTGAAGGCGCCGGCTCAGAAGTTCGCCCGCAGCCCCGCCGTCACGCCCCAGCTCGCATCGCCGCCGCTGCTGGCGGCGAGGGCGCCGATAGTCAGCGCGACAGTCCTGGACAGACGATGATCCACATCCGCCGTGACGCGGCCCCAGGTCCGCTTCACCTGCTGCCCCGGCAGGTTGAAGGCCCACAGGCCGACCACCTGGCCATTGACGCCGTTGGTGGAATCGTCGAAGCGGTGCGCGGCTTCCAGGCCCAGGCGCAGGTCGGTAGCGGCGGACAGCGCGGTCTTGCCTGCCGCGCCCAGGCGCAAATCGTTGGTGCGCGTCCTGGCGGCGGCGAATTGCGCCGGGAAGCCGCCGCCGGTCTCGGTGTAGGCGTCCAGCCTCGTTTCCATCCAGGTCCAGGCCACGTAGGGCGAGAGACTGAAGCCGCCCAGCCTGGCCACGTCCTTCCAGTCCAGCCGCAGCCGCAGCGCGGTGGCGGTGGCGTCCGGCGTGCCGCGGGAGGTGTCGACATTGACGCCGTTCATATAGTTGCGGCGCAGGTCGGTATCGAAGCGGCCGTAATAGCCCGCGATACTGCCCTCCAGCCCCTTGCCGAAGGCATTGGCGGCTTCGGCATACAGATACTGGCCGTCGTATTTCGCGCCACCGGAGAGGCTCCAGCCCTGACGCGCCCAGGCCGTGCCCACGCCCAGGCCGAGGCGAGCGCTGCCGATGTCCTTGCAGACGCCGGCTTCCACCAGTTCCATGCGGGTGTCGCTCTTGTTGTGGCGCGCCGCATCCGCCGTGGCCCAGGCGCAGGCGCCGTCTTTGCTGCGGGCGAGACCGCTATCCAGCAGCGAGCGGTGATGCGCGCCGCCCATCGCCAGACTGGAAATCCCCGCGCCGGCCTGCACGCTGCGGCTGCCGGCCTCGGCCAGGGTGGTGTTGAAGGCGGGAATGTTGCCCAGGAAACCGCTGCCCGCCGGGCCGACCCGGGCCAGCCAGGCCTGGGTGTTGCCGGCGGGATCGGTGCCATTGCCCACCACCACATTGCCGTTGCCGTTGACGCCGGAGGCCTCGGTGAGTTGCCAGGCGCCGATGGAAACCCCCGCCCCCGCCAGCCAGGCCTGAACCGACTGCATGCTGGTGGCTTGCGTCCAGCGGAAGGCCTCGTAGGTGCTGCCGTTGTCGCTTCCCCCCACCACCACGCTGCCGTCGGCGGAGACGCCGTAGGCAGAGCTCCACGTTCCCGTGCCGAGGAAGCCCAGGCCGCTCATGGCGCCGCCGCTCCAGCGGAAGGCCTCGTTATTGCCGCTGCTGTTTTGGCTTCCCCCCACCACCACGCTGCCGTCGGCGGAGACGCCGGAGGCCC
>CAMTUN010000028.1:0-45140 GCA_947084915.1 uncultured beta proteobacterium
TGCGGAGCAGTTAACTGACGCTCAACGACTGCGGGCCATCCTCACTCGTGCGTTTGCTCAATTCATGCTCACAACCACAGGACCGCCGCCACAGTTGGCATTAACTTAATGCAATCTGACTGGCCCACTGCTTTTTTTAGGGTAATCGATCCGGAGGGCGCCGAAATGCTGGTCACCAAAAAAGATTCCTGGATCCAGGGCGACCGCCGTTATACCCAGTGGCTGCTCATCGAGCGCCAAACCCTCTATGTCCTCGGCCAGTTCGCCACGCGCGGCAGCGTCGACCTCGACCTCTCCGTCGCGGAGGACGTCAAGCAACTGGTGGCGGAATGGAAGACGGGAACAACGGAACTGCTCGAGCGCTTCGACCTCGACAAGAACGGCCAGCTCGATCTGAAGGAATGGGAACTTGCACGGGCGCAGGCCAAGCGCGAAGTCGTCGCCAACCACCGCGAGTTGCGCACTTCCGCCGAATTGCACGTCATGCATCTGCCGGGGGATGGACGCCTCTATCTCATCTCGGACATGGCGCCCGACAATCTCGCCTCGAAATACCGCTTGTGGTCGTGGTTCCACATCACGATTTTCTTCGGCGCACTGATCGCCCTGCCGATTCTCTGGCGCATGGAAAGCTTCTGATGTCCGCCCTCGCCGTCCTGCAGGGACTGACTTTTGTTCCTGCGATGTTCAGGCGCCGCCGGAACGCGCTTCAAGTTCCTCCCAACGCAGCATGGACTGCGCGATTTCTTTATCGAGAGCGTCCAGGTGCTCCTTCAGCGCCAGCAGCTCCTCCGGCGCGCCGCGATACAGTGCCGGATCGGCCAAGCGCGCGTTGAGCGCGGCCTGCTCGACTTCCAGTGCACTGATGCGCTCGGGCAGCGCCTCCAATTCGCGCGTCTGCTTGAAAGACATCTTTGCCTTTGGGTGTGCGTCGCGCGCCCCGCAGGAAGTACCCTTGGGGTGTGTTTCCGGTTTCTTGCCGGCGGCCTCGCGTTTTTCCGGCGAGGGTGCGGCAGTGGCCAGCCGGGCGCGGCGGTGCTTTGACTCCCTCAGCCAGTCCTCGTAGCCGCCGACCGTTTCGCGCCAGGCGCCCTCCCCCTCCGCCGCGATCACCTGGGTGACGATGTTGTCGAGGAAAGTGCGATCGTGGCTGACGAGGAACACCGTACCGTTGTAATCGGCGAGCAGCGTTTCCAGCAACTCCAGCGTTTCGATGTCGAGGTCGTTGGTCGGCTCGTCGAGCACGATCACATTGGCCGGCTGGCTGAACAGCCGCGCCAGCAGCAGGCGGTTGCGCTCACCGCCGGAAAGCGACTTCACCGGCGAGCGCGCCCGCGCCGCAGGGAAAAGAAAATCCTCGAGGTAGCTGATGACGTGCTTGCGCTCGCTGCCCACCTGCACGTAGTCCGAGCCCGGGCTGATCACGTCGGTGAGCGTCGCCTCATCGTCGAGCGCGGCGCGAAACTGGTCGAAGTAGGCCACCGCCAGCTTCGTGCCGAGGCGCACGGAACCCTCATCCGGCACGATCTCGCCAAGGATGAGGCGGATCAGCGTGGTCTTGCCGGCGCCGTTGGGTCCGATGATGCCGACGCGGTCGCCGCGCAAAATGCGGCAGGAAAAATCGCGCACGATGTCGCGTTCACCGTAGCGTTTCGAGACGTGCTCCAGTTCCGCCACCAGCTTGCCGGAAGCCTCGCCGCGCGAAAGCTGAAAGCTGACGCCGCCGAGCCGTTCGCGCCGCGCCGTGCGTTCGAGGCGCAGCTGCTCCAGCCGCCGCACACGACCTTCGTTGCGTGTGCGGCGCGCTTCGATGCCCTTGCGGATCCACACTTCCTCCTGCGCCAGCAGCTTGTCGAACTTTGCGTTCTGTTGCATCTCCGCCGAAAGCATTTCCGCCTTGCGGCTCTGGTAGTCGGCAAAGCTGCCGGGGAAGCTCACGAGTTTTCCTCGATCGAGCTCGACGATGCGCGTGGCAACGGCGTCGAGAAAGCGCCTGTCGTGCGTTATCACCACCACCGCGCCGTCGAAGCCGGTGATGAGCGTCTCCAGCCAGAGAATGCCGTCGAGATCGAGGTGGTTCGTCGGTTCGTCGAGCAGCAGCAGCTCCGGGTCGCCGGCCAGGGCACGGGCCAGTGCCACGCGCTTGAGCCCGCCGCCGGACAACTCACCCAGACGCGCCTCGCCTGGCAGGTTCAATTGCGACAGTGCCTGCTCGACGCGCGAGCTGAGCCGCCAGCCGTCACCTGCCTCCAGTTGTGTCTGCAGATCGTGCAGGCGCGCCAAGGCCGCTTCGCCGTGGTCATGTTCCAGGCGGTGGGCGGCATCGTGGTATTCGACGAGCAGGCGGCTCGCCTCGCCGACGCCGGAAGCGACGGCTTCATAGGCCGTCTGATCGGGAGGAAAGTCCGGTTCCTGCGGCACGTAGGCGATGCGCAGGCCATCGCGGCGCCACACTACGCCATCGTCCAGAGCGGCGATCCCCACCAGTGCGCGCAGCAGGCTCGACTTGCCGCTGCCGTTGCGTCCGATCAGCGCAATGCGCTCGCCGGCATCGACCTGGAAATCAGCCTGATCGAGCAGCGCGACATGACCGAAGGCCAAGGCGCCTTTGTCCAACGTAATGAGCGGCATAGTTCAGCGAGAAGTCAGCCGCCGCAGATCGGCGACGATCTCGGCGGAGTGGCGGGAGGTATCGACGTTCAGGTACGACTTGGCGATGCGGCCCTGCGGATCGATGAGGAAGGTGTAGCGCCTGGCGAATTTCGCCACGACGAGATTCGTCACCGCGCCGTAGCTGGCCGACACCCTGGCGTCGGTGTCCGCCAGGAGCGGGAACGGCAGGCTGTACTTCTTCGCGAAGGCGGCATGCGAAGTAATGTCGTCGAGACTCACGCCGACGACCTGTGCGCCGAGCAGCTTCAGCGCCATCTGATCATCCCGGAAGGTGCACGCCTCCTCGGTACAGCCCGGCGAGTCGTCCTTCGGATAGAAGTACAGCACTACCCACTTGCCGCGGAAGTCGGCCAGCCGCACTGCGCGGCCGGCCTGGTCGGGCAGCGTGAATTCCGGCGCCTGCGCGCCGACGGCGGGCACCCCCGCCGCGATGGCACCGGCCATCCAGAACAGGGTGAGCAAGGCAGCGATGGCGAAAGTAATGCGTTTCATGGGCTTCTTCGGAAGGACTGCGGAACGGCGGCAGGCAATGGTACAACGGTACAACGCGATGGCGGGATTATAACGGAGCGGCTAAAATACGCGCCCACACTCCTCGTAGTTCAATGGATAGAACGGCCGCCTCCTAAGCGGCAGATACAGGTTCGATTCCTGTCGAGGGGACCAGTAACCTATCTTCCACTAAAGTCAGTCCCCGCAATACGGCGATTCATCGGCTACTTCTGCCGCGGCGCCATTTTCTGCTCGACGGCGAAGACCGCCGCCTCGACGCGCGAGGTGAGGTTGAGCTTGGAGAGAATGTGACGCACATGCAGTTTGACGGTGTCGTGCGAGATTTCCAGCGCGCGGGCGATGGCCTTGTTGGACTGGCCCTGAGCAAGGTGGTCGAGGATTTCAAGCTCGCGCGCGGTAAGCTGGGCAAGCAGGTTTTCTCTCGCAGTGTTCTTGCTGCCGCCGCCCTGCAGAAGGTCCAGCAGCTTGAGCGTCATGGCCGGCGCCACCACCGTCTCGCCACGTACAGCGCGCTGGATGGCGTCGACGACATCGTCGGGTTCCATGTCCTTGAGCAGGTAGCCGCGGGCGCCGGCGCGCATGGCGTTGGCGAGATCGTCCTCGGCATCGCTGACGGTTAGGATCAGCGTCGGTCCGTTCCAGGCGCTGGTCTGCAATTCGCGCAACAGGGCAAGCCCCCCGTGCGGCGGCATGTTGAGGTCGAGCACCAGCGCATCGGGTTGCGCCGCATTGAGCAAGCCCGCCGCCTCGGCCGGGTTGCCGGTGGTGGCAACGACGCGAATATTGTCGCGTCCATCGAGCAGTTCGGCCAGCCCCTTGCGGAACAGGGTGTGGTCGTCGACCAGCATGACCTTGATGATGTCTTCGCTCATGCCGCTTTTTCCGGATGGATCGGCACCAGCAGGCGCAGGCGCGCACCGCCCAGCGGCCGGTTGGCGATCTCGATGTTGCCGCCGAGGCGCTGCGCACGCTCGCTCATGATACTGATGCCAAAGTGGTGGCGCAGATCGGGCTGGGCGCCCATGACGAAGACGCCACGGCCGTCGTCCTCGACGATGAAGGCGTACTGGCCGTCGACGACCTCCAGCCTGAGCCAGGCCTGCTTGGCGCCGGAATGGCGGGCGACGTTGGAAAGCGCCTCCTGCAGGATGTGGAATACCTGCACTTCCTGGTCGACCGTCAAATTGAGGTCGGGGATGCGGTTCTCGAATCCAAGACGAACGCCGGTGCGGTCGAAAAAGTCGGCGGCAAGCTCATCCAGGGCGTGCTCCAGACCGAGCGGATCCATGCGGTTGCGAAACTGGGTCAGCAACTCGCGCAGGCTGGCGTAGGCCTCGTCGAGCGCCTGCTGGATGTCGCCGGAGTACTTGAGGGCCTTGCCGCTCTCGTACTGCAGCAGGGCTTCGCGCAGCAGTTCGATGCGCATCTTCATGTAGGCCATGGTCTGCGCCAGCGAGTCGTGCACCTCGTTGGCCATCATTTGCCGCTCGCTCATCAGCGTCATGCGCAGGTTCTCGCGCAGGAGGCGGGTATTCTCGAAGGCCATGGAGAGGTGCTCGCTGATCGTGCTGAAGAGCAGGGACACCTCCTCCGGGATCGGCCGATCCTCGGTCATGTAGAGGTTGAAGACGCCGAGCAGTCGGCCATTGTGCTCCAGCGGCACGACGACCATGGAGCTGCACTGGCCGAAATAGGGTTGCCCGCTGCGCTCGACGCAGGGATTGAGGTTGCGCGTCTGCTTGATCTCCTCGCTGCGCAGGGCGGCCCCGCAAATGCCGCAGTCAATATCGACCAGGCGCTCATTCTCGACCACTTCGGCAGGCAGACCGAGCGAAGCGGCAAGCCGCAGATGACGTCCGTCGCTGGTGACTACGCGCACGACCCCGCCGGATGCGCCGGAGAGCCGCACCATCATGTCGAGAAAGCGGTCAAGCAGCGTCTCGAGGTCGTATTCCGAAGTGAGCGTGGCAGTGACTTCGGAGAGGACGCGCAGCGCCTGGATGCGTTTTCCCTCGTCCGCGAGCGGTTCTGCGCCAGCCTGCTGCAGCATGGGGCTGCCTTGCGTCATGCCTCGTCTCCACCGAATCCGTTTGTCCGCTGGGCGCGGACCGGATAAGTAATTTTACACGCCATCAGTATCCGCTGAAATTCTGATCATCTCGCCGCAGGCAGCGGCCAGCGGCCGTCGAGCATGCGTTCGGCCCAGAGCAGGCCGGCAACGCTCTTGCCGTCGGTCAAGCGACCGTCGCGCACTGCGTCGAGGGCCTCGGCCAGGTCCATCTCTCGCACTTCGAGGAATTCGCCATCGTCGAGGGCATGCCCGACATGGGACAGCCCGCGCGCGAAGAATATCTCGATGCGCTCGTCGGAATAGCCGATGCAGGGATGGATCACGCCAAGGTGGTACCAGCGCTCCGCTACGTAACCGGTTTCCTCCTGCAGCTCGCGGCGGGCGGTGAGCAGAATGTCCTCGCCGGGGTGGATCTTGCCGGCCGGCAGTTCAAGAAAGACGCGGTCGAGCGGGTAGCGGAACTGGCGCTCGAAGAGCAGCTTGCCATTGGGCAGTTCGGCGATCATCACCACCGCGCCGGGATGGGTGACGAACTCGCGGGTGGCCTGCTTGCCGTCGGGCAACTGGACGGTATCCCGCTTGACGCGCAGCAGCTTGCCGGAAAACACCTCTTCGCTGGCTATGCCGAATTCACGTAGGTGACTGTCTTTATTTGTTATTTCATGGTCTGACATGGACGGAACTTAAATCCGACTAATTTAGTCTATTATAAGGGTTCTCTAATTAACAGGCAGGAGGCAAAAAAATGTCCGGATTCATTCCCGGTTTCAACGACGAAGGTGTGGTGACGGTGAACCGCGTACTGCTGAAGCCCGAGTATAGCGTCGACGACCTCGAGGAACGCGTCGCCCTGCTCTGCGAAAATGTAAAGACCTACCACTCCGACACCGGTTTCGTCGGCGGCTTCGTCGCCCTCAATTCCGGCATGATTTCCAACGAGGGCAGCACCGTCGGTCAGGCGGTGGAGAGCCCGCTGAAGGATCGCGAGGCGCTGATCATCACCTTCTGGCGTTCCTTCGAGGAGCACGAGGCCTCACACCGCAGCGAGATCTTCCAGCCGCTGTTCCGCCAGGTGCTGGCGATGTGTGTGAACGGCAACGAGGAAATCGCCTACCGCATGCTGTGGTCCGGCAAGGCTTATTCGCCGGAGGAAGCGCAGGCTGCGCGTGAAGCGAAGGCGGAATACGCCAAAGTGGCCTGATCGGGCAGTGCGCCGGAGCGCCCCGCCCCGCCACCCGTGCATCAGTGCCCGACGAGGAAGGCGTAGGTAGCGTAGATCGAGTATTCGAGCGCGCCTTCTGGCAGCAGACCAAGCAGCGCCACGGCAAGGCCGTTGATCGAAAGCAGGAAGCGCATGTCGCGCGGCGCTTCGATCGGAGCGGTGTCGGTCGGCGCGTCGAAATACATCACCTTCACCACGCGCAGGTAGTAGAAGGCGCCGACCAGCGAGAAAAGGACGGCGAACACCGCCAGCCAGGTCAGCTTGGCGGCGACCACCGCCTGCAGCACGGCGAACTTGGCGAAGAAACCTACGAAGAAAGGCATTCCGGCCATGGAGAACATGAGGATCATCATCATGGCGGCGAACCACGGGCTGCGCTTGTTCAAGCCCTTGAAGTCCTCGATGTTCTCGGCCTCGAAACTGGCGCGCGAGAGCAGCAGGATCATGCCGAAGGCGCCCAGGCTCATCAGCACGTAGGTAATGACATAGAACATCGCCGAACTGTAGGCATTCAGCGCAAAGCGCGGATCGCCTCCGACGATGCCGGCGAGCAGGCCAAGCAGCATGAAACCCATGTGCGAGATGGCCGAGTAGGCCAGCATGCGCTTGAGATTGGTCTGCGCGATCGCCGCCAGATTGCCCAGTGCGATGGACAGCGCGGCGAGGATCATCAACATCACTTGCCAGTGCTCGGCCAACTCGGCCAGGCCGGTGACCAGCACGCGCATGGTGATGGCGAAGGCAGCCAGCTTGGGCGCCGAGCCGATGAACAGGGTCACCGCCGTCGGCGCGCCGTGATAGACGTCGGGAATCCACATGTGGAAGGGCACCACGCCCAGCTTGAAGGCGAGGCCGGCCACGACAAAGACCAGGCCGAAAACCAGCACCGTCTTGTTGCCTCCGCCGGTGGCGATGCGCTGGCCGACTTCGACGATATCCAGGCTGCCGGTGGCGCCGTATACCATCGAGATGCCATACAGCAGCAGGCCGGAGGCCATGGCGCCGAGGATGAAGTACTTCATCGCCGCCTCGGTGGCGCGGGCGGAATCGCGGTCGAGCGCCACCAGGGCGTAGAGCGACAGCGCCAGCAGTTCGAGGCCGAGATAGATGGTGAGGAAGTGGCTGGCCGAAATCATCACCATCATGCCCAGCGTGGCAAATAGCACCAGCACGTAGAACTCGCCCTTGTCCAGGTTGCGCGCGGCAAGATATTCGCGGCTGTAGACCAGCATGACAGCCACTGCCGGATAGAGCACCAGCTTGAGGAAGTCGGCGAACAGGTCGTCGATGAACATGTTGCTGAAGGTCGTCACCGCCTGCCCGTCGAGGGTGAAGAAGGTGATGCCGAAACAGCCGGCCAGGGTCAACTGGGTCAACAGGTAGACCAGCCAGTGGCGGCCCTTGCCGGCAAAGAGGTCAACCAGCAGAACCCCGCACGTCATCAGCAGGAGGAAGATCTCCGCAGAGGCGGGGTAGAGATCGGGCATCACGAAATTCATGTCTTGATCGTCCGCTCAGAGCTTGGACACGGCGACGTGCTTCAGCAAATTTTCCACCGAAGCGTGCATGACTTCCGTGAATGGGAAGGGGTACAGGCCCATGCCCAGCACGCACAGCGCCAGCAGCCCCAGGATGGCGAACTCCCGCGCGTTGATGTCGGTGAGCTCGGCGACGTGGTGATTGGCCACCGCGCCGAACACCACGCGCTTGTACATCCACAGGGTGTAGGCGGCGCCGAGAATCAGCGTGGTCGCGGCGGCAAAGCCGACCCAGAAGTTGAACTGTACGGCGCCGAGAATGACCATGAACTCGCCAACGAAGCCACTGGTGGCCGGCAGGCCGGCGTTGGCCATGGCAAAGAACATGAACAGCGCAGCGAATTTCGGCATGGTGTTGACCACACCGCCGTAGTCCGCGATCTGCCGGCTGTGCATGCGGTCGTAGAGGACGCCGACGCAGAGGAACATGGCCGCCGAGATGAAGCCGTGCGAAATCATCTGCAACAGGGCGCCCTCGACACCGAGAGAATTGAAAATGAAGAAGCCGAGGGTGACGAAACCCATGTGCGAGATCGACGAATAGGCGATCAGCTTCTTCATGTCGGCCTGCACCAGGGCGACGAAGCCGATGTACACCACGGCGGTGAGCGACAGCGCGATCATCAGCCAGGCCAGCTCGCGCGAGGCGTCCGGTGCGATGGGCAGCGAAAAGCGCAGGAAACCGTAGGCGCCCAGCTTCAGCATGATGGCCGCCAGCACCACCGAGCCGCCGGTCGGCGCTTCGACGTGCGCGTCCGGCAGCCAGGTGTGCACCGGCCACATCGGCACCTTCACGGCGAAAGCCATCAGGAAGGCGAGGAACAGGTAGATCTGCGCCGTCAGCGGAATTCTCAGCTCGTGCCAGTCGAGCAGGTTGAAGCTGAAGCCGGACTGGAAGAAGAGATAGATCAGCGCAACCAGCATCAGCAGCGAGCCGAGCAGCGTGTAGAGAAAGAACTTGAACGCCGCGTAGACCCGGTTCGGCCCACCCCAGACGCCAATGATAATGTACATCGGGATCAGCGAGGTTTCGAAGAAGACGTAGAACAGCACAGCGTCGAGCGCAGAGAAGATGCCGTTCATGAGGCCGGACATGATGAGGAAGGCCGCCATGTACTGGGCCACCTTCTCCTCGATGACTTTCCAGCCGGCCAGCACCACCAGCGGTGTGATGAAGCTGTTGAGCAGGATGAACAGCATCGAGATGCCGTCCACGCCGAGCCGGTAATGGATGTTGAAGCGCGGAATCCACGTCAGCAGTTCGATGAACTGCATGGCGCTGGTCGTCGTATCGAATCCAATGTAGAGCGGGAGGGTAACGAGAAAGCCGGCCACGGCGACGACCAGGGCGATCAGGCGCGCCAGGCCCGCGTTGCGGTCGGAGCCGGTGGCGAGCACCAGCAGGCCGCCTACGATGGGCAGCCAGATCGCAATACTGAGCAGGGGGAGACCGGTCATTTCATATTTTCCTAGACGCGATTCATCCAGAGCGTCAGCAGCACGAACACGCCGATGATCATGGAGAACGCATACTGGTAGATGTAGCCCGACTGGAACAGACGCACGATGGAGGCCACCCAGCCGACCACCTTGGCCGAACCGTTGACCATCAGGCCGTCGATCAGGGTCTGGTCGCCGCCCTTCCACAAGCCGCGGCCGAGCAGACGGGCGCCGCCGGCGAAGAACCACTCGTTGAACTCGTCGAAGCCGTACTTCTTCTCGAGAATGCGGGCCAGCACGCCCGATTTCTCCTTGATTACCGCCGGCAGGTCGGGCCGCACGATGTAGAGATACCAGGCCGTCACCATGCCGCCCAGCGCCAGCCAGAACGGCGGCGTCATCAGGCCGTGCGTGATCATGCCCATCGCGCCGTGGAAATCCGCCGCCATCCTGGCGATAGCCGGATGCTCAGGGGTGATGAAGATCGCGCCGCCGAAATAGTTGCCGAACAGCGCCGGCCCGACCATCGCCCAGCCGGCGATGACAGAAGGAATGGCCAGCAGAATCAGCGGCACGGTGACCACCCAGGGCGATTCGTGCGGTTCATGCACTGCATGGTGGCCGTGCGCACCCTCAGCGTCGTGCGTATCGTGAGCGTCATGGCCATGGGGCGCGACATCGCGGAAGCGCTCCTTGCCGTGGAAGGTCATGAAAACCAGACGGAAGGAATAGAAGCCACCCACAAACACACCGGCAAGGATCAGCAGATAGGCGAAGCCGGCACCCGGTGTGGTCGACAGATGCACCGCCTCGATGATCGAATCCTTGGAGAAGAAGCCGGCAAACGGCGGCAAGCCGGCGTTGGCCAGCGCGCCGATCAGTACTGTGAAATAGGTGATGGGCATGTACTTGCGCAGCCCGCCCATGCGCCGCATGTCCTGCTCGTGGTGCATGGCGATGATGACAGAGCCGGCGCCGAGGAACAGCACCGCCTTGAAGAAGGCGTGCGTGGAGAGATGAAACATTGCCGCCGAATAGGCCGAGGCGCCCAGCGCGGCAGTCATGTAGCCGAGCTGCGACAGCGTCGAGTAGGCGATGACACGCTTGATGTCGGTCTGCACGATGGCGATCAGCGCCATGAAGAAGGCGGTGATGGCGCCGATAACGATGACGAAGGACAGTGCCGCATCCGACAGTTCGAAAAGGGGCGACATGCGCGCAACCATGAAGATGCCAGCGGTGACCATGGTGGCGGCGTGGATCAGCGCGGAGATCGGCGTCGGGCCTTCCATCGAGTCGGGCAGCCAGACGTGCAGCGGGAATTGTGCCGACTTGCCCATCGCGCCGATGAACAGGCAGATGCAAACGACGGAGATGAGCAGCCAGGGCAATCCGGGAATCAATTCGACGGTGGTGCCGGCAAGCTTCTGCGACATGGCGAACACTTCTGTGTAGTTCAGCGTGCCGCAATAGGCGGCGATGAGGCCGATGCCGAGCAGGAAGCCGAAGTCGCCGACGCGGTTCACCAGGAAGGCCTTCAGGTTGGCATAGATCGCCGTAGGCCGGGTGGACCAGAAGCCGATCAGCAGGTAGGAGACGAGACCCACCGCCTCCCAGCCGAAGAAGAGCTGGAGGAAGTTGTTGCTCATCACCAGCATCAGCATCGAGAAGGTGAACAACGAGATGTAGGCGAAGAAGCGCTGGTAGCTGTGTCGGCCGGCCAGGCTGTCGGCCGGCCAGTTGTCCTCGTCGTGCGCCATGTAGCCGATGGTGTAGATGTGCACCATGAGCGAGACGAAGGTGACCACCAGCATCATGGTGACCGTCAGCTTGTCGATGAGGAAACCGACCTCGAAGCTGAGGTCCCCGCTGGTGGCCCAGGTATAGACCGTGCCGTTGAAGAGATTGCCACGCTCGACATCCTGGAAGATGAACCAGGAGGCGACGAGGGAGACGAAGACGCCGAGTATGGTCACCCAGTGGGCGCCGGCACGGCCGATGGCCTTGCCGAAGAAACCGGCAATGATGGCGCCGGCGAGGGGCGCCAGCGGCACCAGCAGGTAGAGTTGTTGCATGTCGGTCATGGCGTCGCGTTTATCCCTGCAGGCTGTCGAGGTCGTCCACGTGGATCGTGCGCAGGTTGCGGAACAGCACGACCAGGATGGCCAGGCCGATGGCGGCCTCTGCCGCAGCGACCGTCAGGATGAAGAAGACGAACACCTGCCCGTTGATATCGTCGAGAAAATAGGAAAATGCGACGAAGTTCATGTTGACGGCGAGCAGCATCAGCTCGATGGCCATCAGCAGGACGATAAGGTTCTTCCGGTTGAGGAAGACACCGACGATGCCGATCGAGAAGATGATGGCGCCGAGAATCAGGAAGTGGCTCAGGCTCGGCATCGCTTACTCCTTTTCCGACGGCATGGAGACGATGCGCACACGATCCTTGCGCTTGACGGCGATCTGGTCGGCGGGATTCATCTGCTTGGTGTCCTTGCGCTTTCGCAGGGTCAGCACGACGGCGGCGATCAGCGCCACCAGCAGAATCACCGAGGCCAGTTCAAAGGGGTAGACATGCTCGGTGTAGATGGCCACGCCCAACGCCTTGGTGTTGGAATAACCGGCCGCCGGCGACATCGGCGCCGGCATCGCCTCGATGCCGAAGCCGCGCGCGGAGAGCACCGCCACCATCTCGATCACCATCAGCACGGCGATCGGGCCGCCCAGCCAGAGGTTGCCCCAGAAGCCCTGTCGCAAGCGCTCCAGGTTGATGTCGAGCATCATGACGACGAAGAGGAACAGCACCATGACGGCGCCGACATAGACCACGATCAGCGCGATGGCGAGGAACTCGGCTTGCAGCAACAGCCAGAGGCCGCTGGCATTGAAGAAGGCCAGCACCAGGAACAGCACGGCATGCACCGGGTTGCGCGCGGTGACGACGCGCAGCGCCGCGATGACCAGGATCGCCGACAGGATATAGAAGAGTGCAGTCTTGAAATCCATGGGCATCACCGAAATTTGGCGTCCTGCTCGCGGTCGGCGGCGATCTGCGCTTCGTACTTGTCGCCCACTGCCAGCAGCATCTGCTTGGTGTAGTAAAGGTCGCCGCGCTTCTCGCCGTGATATTCCAGCACCCGCGTCTCGACGATGGCATCCACCGGGCAGGCCTCTTCGCAGAAACCGCAGAAAATGCACTTGGTGAGGTCGATGTCATAGCGCGTGGTACGGCGTGAAGTCTGGCCACTCGCGTCCTCCCGCTCGGCCGATTCGATGGTGATGGCCATCGCCGGACACACCGCCTCGCACAGTTTACAGGCGATGCAACGCTCTTCTCCGTTGGGGTAGCGGCGCAAGGCATGCAGGCCGCGGAAACGATTGCTCTGCGGCGTCTTCTCCTCGGGGTACTGCACCGTGATTTTCGGCGAGAAGAAATAGCGTCCCGTGACGGACATGCCCTTGAACAACTCCTTGAGGAGCAGGCTGTTGAGGAAATCCTTGGCGCCCATGGCTCAGATCCTCACTTGAAGACGTTCCACGGCGACACCATCCAGATGCCGATGAAGGCAATCCAGACCAGCGTCAGCGGAATGAAGACTTTCCAGCCCAGGCGCATGATCTGATCGTAGCGGTAGCGCGGGAAAGTGGCGCGGAACCACAGGTACAGCAGCAGGAAGAACGATATCTTGATCGCCAGCCAGTGGAATCCGTCCGGCAGGAAGCCCACCGGCGACAGCCAGCCGCCGAGGAACAGGAGCGAGGTGAGCGTCGCCACCAGGATCATGTTGGCGTATTCGGCGAGGAAGAACATGGCGAAGGCCATGCCGGAATACTCCACCATGTGGCCGGCAACGATCTCGGATTCACCCTCGATCACGTCGAAGGGTGCGCGGCCGGTTTCCGCCACACCCGAGATGAAATAGACGAAGAACATCGGCAGCAGGGGCAGCCAGTTCCACGACATGAAGCCGACGCCGTGGTCGGCGAACCAGCCGCGATCCTGGGCCCTGACGATTTCCGTCAGGTTCAGGCTGTTCGACACCATCAGCACGCAGATCAGCGCCAGACCCATCGCAATCTCGTAGGACACCATCTGCGCCGAGGAACGCATGGCGCCGAGAAAGGGGTATTTCGAGTTCGAGGCCCAGCCAGCGATGATGATGCCGTAGATGCCCATGGAGGTCATCGCGAGGATGTAGAGCAGGCCGGCATCGATATTGGCAAGCGCGCCACCGTCGAAGAAGGGCACCACCGCCCAGGCCGCCAGCGCGGGCGCGATGGCGAGGACCGGGCCGAAAAAGAACAGCTTCTTGTTCGCCCCGCTCGGCACCAGCACTTCCTTGAAGAACAGCTTCATGCCGTCGGCAATCGGCTGCAGCAGTCCCATCGGACCGACGCGGTTGGGGCCGATGCGCACCTGCATGTAACCGATGACCTTGCGCTCGGCCAGCGTCAGGTAGGCCACCGTCAGCATCAGCGGGACGATGATGGCGACAATCTTCATCAACACCCAGATCAGCGGCCAGACCGGCTCGACCATCGCCCACAGCGCATCCCATAGGCCGAACAGATTCCAGAACCACTGGAAGAACTGGAGAACCGTGGATTCCATCAGGCACGCTCCACGGTGATTTCGCCCTGCAGGGCGCCCAGTCCGGCAGTCAGCTCATGGCCAGCGGCGACACGGACGCAATTGTCGGGCAGGCCGGCATCGAGTTGCGCGGTCAAGGTCGCCGTCCCGCCGGAACTGACTTTTACCTGCATGCCGGCACTCAGCCCAAGCCTTGCCAGCGTGGCGGCATTCATGCGCGCGGTGGGCGGCGCCGCATCACGGGTCTTCTGCAGGGCGGGCGCGCGGCGCGCCAGGGCGTCGGCGAAATAGATGGGAACATCGGCAATGCGCTGGAGCGCCGGCGCGGCGGCAGTCAAGTCGATGGCAAGGCCATCCGCCCGATTGTTCAAGCGTTCGCTGACGGACTCGGGCTTGCCGCCCAGCACTTCGGCGCGCACGGCTTCGGAACTGTCCTGCTCGAAGCCCGCCAGGCCGAGCAGGTTGCCCAGCACACGCAATATCTTCCAGGCCGGACGCGTCTCGCCGAGGGGCTTGACGACGGCATGGAAGCTCTGCACGCGGCCCTCGGTGCTGATGAAGGTGCCGGAAGTCTCCGTGAATGGGGCGACCGGCAGGATCACATGGGCGTAGTCGAGGGCGCGTGTCTTGAAGGACGACATCGCCACGACCAGATCGGCCCCCTTCAGCGCGGCCATGGCCTGATGCGGGTTGGCGCAGTCGAGCTCCGGCTCGGCGTGCAGGACGAAATAGGCCTTGCGCGGCTCCGTCAGCATGCGTGCGGCGTTGAGACCCTGTGCGCCCGGCAGCGCCTTGGCGAGGTAGCCCCCGACGGAATTGGACGCTTCGCCGAGATAGCCGAAGCGTGCGCCGGTGATGCTCGCAAGTACCTGGGCCAGGGCATGCAGCGTCGCGGCATGGGCATGCTGCTGGGCGAAGTTGCCGAGGAAAATCGCCGACTTATCGCCTGACACCAGGCTCTCCGCAATCTGCTTCGCCGCCACGGACGGTTGTACATTGGCCAACGCTGCGTCGACGGCCACACCCTTCGCCTCGGCTGCGGCCTTGACGATGCCGGCCAGTTCTGCGGCCAGCGCCGACGGCGCGACGATGGACTTGGCGTGGAGCGCGATCAGTTGATCGTCGTCTGCCGCATGCAACAGGCTGACGCGGGTGAATTTCTTCGCCGCCTGGCGCAGGCGCTGGGCCAGCAGCGGATGGTCCTTGCGCAGGAAGCTGCCGACCACCAGCACGCGATCGAGCTTTGGAATGTCGGCGATGGGCATGCCGAGCCAAGGCACGACATTCCGGCCGTCGAGGGCAAAGTCAGTCTGGCGAAGACGGCAATCGACGCTGTCGCTGCCGGCGCCACGCACGAATTTCTGCAGCAGGTAGAGTTCTTCCAGCGTGGCGTGGGGCGAGGCCAGCGCGCCAAGCGAGGCGGCGCCATGCTCGCGCACGACGCGCTTGAGATCGGTGCCAATGAATTCCAGCGCCGTCTGCCAGTCGACCTCGCGCCATTCGCCGCATTGCTTGAGCATCGGCTTCGTCAGGCGAGCATCGGAGTTCAATGCCTCATAGGAATAGCGGTCCTTGTCCGAGAGCCAGCACTCGTTGACTTGCTCGTTCTCCAGCGGCAGGACGCGCAGCACCTTGTCGTGCTTGACCTGGACGATGAGGTTGGCGCCGAGTCCGTCATGCGGGCTGACCGACTTGCGGCGCGACAGCTCCCAGGTGCGGGCGGCAAAGCGGAAGGGCTTCGAGGTCAGCGCGCCAACCGGGCAGAGATCGATGACGTTGCCGGACAGCTCGGAGTCCACCGTCTTCTCGATGAAGGGCATGATCTCGGCGTGCTCGCCGCGGAAGGCCTGGCCGAGCTCCATCCAGCCCGCGATCTCCTGTGTGAAACGCACGCAGCGCGTGCAATGAATGCAGCGCGTCATGTCGGTGGCAATGAGCGGTCCGAGGTTCTTGTTCACCACCACGCGCTTTTCTTCACGGTAGCGCGAGGCGCTCTGGCCGTAGCCCACCGAGAGATCCTGCAACTGGCACTCGCCGCCCTGGTCGCAAATCGGGCAGTCGAGCGGGTGGTTGATAAGCAGGAACTCCATCACGCCCTTCTGCGCCTTGACTGCGGATTCGGAATGCGTGAAGACTCTCATGCCGTTGGTGACGGGCGTGGCGCAGGCCGGCAGGGGCTTGGGCGCCTTTTCCACCTGCACCAGGCACATGCGGCAATTGGCGGCAATGGACAGCTTCTTGTGGTAGCAGAAATGCGGAACGAATATGCCGAGCTTGTGGGCGGCATCCATCACGGTGCTGCCGTCGGCCACCTCGGTTGTCTTGCCGTCGATCTCGATTTCCAGCATTTTCTTACGATGCCTTAAAAAAGCCGCTGCCCGCCCGCTGCACATCCTCGGGCACCAGGCATTTCTTGTTCTGAATGTGGTACTCGAACTCCGCCCCGAAGTGCTTGATGAAGCTCTTCACCGGCATGGATGCTGCATCGCCAAGGGCGCAGATGGTGCGGCCCATGATGTTGTCGGTGACGCTGTTGAGCAAATCCAGGTCTTCCTGCCGGCCCTTGCCATGCTCGATGCGGTGCACGACGCGATAGAGCCAGCCGGTGCCCTCGCGGCAGGGGGTGCACTGGCCGCAGGATTCCTCGAAGTAGAAATAGGACAGGCGCTCGAGCGCCTTGACCATGCAGGTGGTCTCGTCCATGACGATCACGGCGCCGGAGCCGAGCATCGAGCCGGCCTTGGCGATGGAATCGTAGTCGAGGGTGCATTCCATGATGACATCGGCCGGCAGTACCGGCGCGGAGGAGCCGCCGGGGATGACCGCCTTCAGCTTGCGCCCGCCGCGCATGCCCCCGGCCATTTCCAGCAGATCCTTGAAAGGTGTGCCCATGGGCACCTCGAAGTTGCCCGGGCGATTCACGTGGCCCGACACGGAGAACAGCTTGGTGCCGCCGTTGTTGGGCTTGCCCAGTTCGAGGAACTTGTCACCGCCTTCGTTGATGATGTACGGCACAGAGGCGAAGGTCTCGGTGTTGTTGATGGTGGTCGGCTTGCCGTAGAGACCATAACTGGCCGGGAACGGCGGCTTGAAGCGCGGCTGTCCCTTCTTGCCCTCCATGGACTCGAGCAGCGCGGTTTCCTCGCCGCAGATGTAGGCGCCGTAGCCATGGTGGGCCTGCAGTTCAAAGCTGAAGTCCGAGCCGAGGATGTTGTTCCCCAGCAAATTCCCGGCGCGCGCTTCCTCGAGAGCCTCCTCGAAGCGCTTGTAGATATCCCAGATCTCGCCGTGGATGTAGTTGTAGCCGCGCTGGCAACCCATGGCGTAGCCGGCAATGATCATGCCCTCGATCACCATGTGCGGATTCCAGCGCAGGATGTCGCGGTCCTTGAAGGTGCCCGGCTCGCCCTCGTCGGAATTGCAGACGACGTACTTGTCGCCGGGGAACTGGCGCGGCATGAAGCTCCACTTGAGGCCGGTCGGGAAGCCGGCGCCGCCGCGGCCGCGCAGCGAAGACTTCTTCAATTCGCCGACGATCTGCTCGGCGGGAATCTTTTCGTTGATGATCCTCTTCAGCGCGGCATAGCCACCGCGCTTGACGTACTCGGCGAGACGCCAGTCGCGCTCGCCCTCTGCCGCGTCGAGAATGAAGCCGAGGGCGCCCATTACGTACACTCCCCCAGCAACCGGTCGATCTGTTCGGGCTGCATGAAGCTGCACATGCGCACGTTATTCACCAGCATCACCGGCGCGTCGCCGCAGGCGCCCATGCACTCGCCTTCCTTGAGGGTGAATTTTCCATCCGGCGTGGTTTCGTTGAAGCCGACGCCGAGCTTCTGCTTCAGGTAGTCGGCGGCATGCACACCCCCGGACAGCGCGCAGGGCAGATTGGTGCACACGGTGATCTTGAATTTGCCGACCGGGGTCAGATCGTACATGTTGTAGAAGCTCGCCACCTCGTAGACCGCCACCGGCGCCATGCCGAGATGGCTGGCGACGTCCACCAAGACATCTGTGGACAGCCAACCCTGCTCCATCTGGGCAATGGCCAAAGCCGCCATCACCGCCGACTGCTTCTGGTCGGCGGGATACTTGGCGATTTCGCGGTCGATCTGTTTTTGGGATTCTTGGCTCAGCATGGCGTTCTCGGTGCTATCGGTCCGTGTCGCCCAGCACGAGGTCGATGGTGCCGATGATGGCCGTGGCGTCGGCGATCATGTGGCCCTTCGCCAACTCGTCGGTAGCAGCAAGATGAGGGAAGCCCGGCGAGCGCAGCTTGATGCGATAGGGCTTGTTGCCGCCGTCGGAGATGGCGTAGACGCCGAATTCGCCCTTCGGGTGCTCGATGGCCGCATAAGCCTCGCCCGGCGGCACATGCATGCCCTCGGTAAACAGCTTGAAGTGATGGATCAGCTCTTCCATGCTGGCCTTCATCTTCTCGCGCGACGGCGGCGCCACCTTGTGGTTATCGGTGATCACCGGGCCGGCGCCTTTTGCAGAATCGTTGCGCAGCCAGTCGATGCACTGTTTGACAATGCGGTTGGCCTGGCGCATCTCCTCGATGCGTACGAGGTAGCGGTCGTAGCAGTCGCCATTGACGCCGACCGGCACGTCGAACTCCATGCGGTCGTAAACCTCGTAAGGTTGTTTCTTGCGCAAGTCCCACTCGACGCCTGAGCCGCGCAGCATGGGTCCGGTGAAGCCCAGCGCCAGCGCCCGCTCGGGAGAGACCACGCCAATACCGACGGTGCGTTGCTTCCAGATGCGGTTATCGGTGAGCAGCGTTTCGTATTCGTCGACGTAATCCGGGAAGCGGTTGGTGAAGTCCTCGAGGAAATCGAGCAGTGATCCCTGGCGAGCCTCGTTGAGTCGCCGCACGGTCTCGGCATTCTTGAATGTGTTGATCTCGTACTGCGGCATGCGGTCGGGCAGGTCGCGATAAACGCCGCCCGGCCGGTAGTAGGCCGCGTGCAGGCGCGCGCCGGAGACGGCCTCATACACGTCCATCAAGTCTTCCCGCTCGCGGAAAGTATATAGCACCATGGTCATGGCGCCGATGTCGAGGGCGTGCGTGCCGATGTTGAGCAGATGATTGAGGATGCGCGTCACCTCGTCCATCATGACGCGGATGTATTGGGCGCGAATCGGCACTTCGACGCCAAGCAATTTCTCCACCGCCATGACGTAGGCGTGCTCGTTGCACATCATGGAAACGTAATCGAGGCGATCCAGGTAGGGAACGGTCTGCAGCCAGGTTCGGGTCTCGGCCAGTTTCTCGGTGGCGCGGTGCAGCAGGCCGATATGCGGATCGGCGCGAACGATCACCTCGCCGTCGAGTTCCAGCACCAGGCGCAGCACACCGTGCGCAGCCGGGTGCTGGGGACCAAAATTGATCGTGTAATTGCGGATCTCAGCCACGGCCGGAGTCCCCGTAGCTGTCTTCGCGGATAACCCTCGGCGTGACCTCGCGCGGTTCGATGGTCACCGGCTGGTAGACCACGCGGCGCTGCTCGGGGTCGTAGCGCATTTCGACATGGCCGGAGATCGGAAAATCCTTGCGAAAGGGATGGCCGACGAAACCATAGTCGGTAAGAATCCGGCGCAGGTCGGGATGGCCCTCAAAATGGATGCCGTACAGATCGAAGGCCTCACGCTCATACCAGTTGGCGCTGTTCCAGAGTTGTACCAGCGAGGGCAGCACGGGGAAGCCGTCGTCCGTGGCAAAGACGCGCAGGCGCAGGCGCCAGTTCCTGGATAGGGAGGTCAGGTGGCACACCGCGGCGAAACGCAGGCCGTCCCAGGCGCCTTCACCGTAGGTCGAATAGTCGACGCCGGTCAGATCGATCAGTTGCTCGAAGCGCAGATCGGGATGGTCGCGCAGGATGTGAGCGGTCTCAAGGTAGTGTTCGGCAGCGACTTCGACGGTAACTTCACCCACGGCCGTCTTGATGCTGGCCATGCGATCACCCAGGATGTTCTGCAGATTCTGGCAAAGCGATTCGAGCCTGGAAGCCATCTCAATAGTCTTTCAGCGCGCGATGGTGCTGGTGCGCTTGATCTTGTTCTGCAACTGGATGAGCCCGTAGAGCAGCGCTTCTGCCGTCGGCGGACAGCCCGGCACGTATACATCCACCGGCACGATGCGGTCGCAACCGCGTACGACGGAGTAGGAGTAGTGGTAGTAGCCGCCGCCGTTGGCGCAGGAGCCCATCGACACCACCCAGCGCGGCTCGGCCATCTGGTCATAGACCTTGCGCAGTGCGGGTGCCATCTTGTTGGTCAGCGTGCCGGCGACGATCATCACGTCTGACTGGCGCGGGCTGGCGCGGAAGACGATGCCGAAGCGATCGAGGTCGTAGCGCGCGCAGCCGGCGTGGATCATCTCGACGGCGCAGCAGGCCAGGCCGAAGGTCATCGGCCACATCGAACCGGTACGCGTCCAGTTGATGACGGTATCGAGGGTGGTGGTGACGAAGCCTCTTTCCAGTACGCCTTCGATGCTCATGGCCTGCTCACTCCCAGTCCAGCGCGCCCTTGACCCAGGCGTAGACATAGCCGATGGCCAGGATTCCGATGAAGATCATCATCTCGATTAAGCCGAACAGCCGCATGGAGTCTGAAGCGACGATGTCCTTGAAGATCACCGACCAGGGGACAAGAAAGGCGATTTCGAGATCGAACAGGATAAAGATGATGGCAATCAGGTAGAAGCGCACGTCGAACTTCATGCGCGCGTCCTCGAAAGCCTCGAAGCCGCATTCGAAGGGGGAGAGCTTTTCGCTGTCGGGGCGATTCGGGGCGATGAGCCAGCCGAGGAGGATGGGGGCACACCCGAAGGCCAGGCCGACGAGTATGAATACGAGGACAGGAAAGTAGTTTTCCAACATAGTCTGCGCGGAAGGTCTTTCCAACCTTCCGCCGAGCCCTTCGCGTTCCCGCTGCTAAACAAGCCCGCCAAGTTAAAGTACTGGGCGAGCCTCGGAGTATTTCTGGTGCCGACGGTGAGACTCGAACTCACACAGCTTTCGCCACTACCCCCTCAAGATAGCGTGTCTACCAATTTCACCACGTCGGCATTCGATCCAAGGTCCTGTCACACAGCCCGTGACAGAGCCAATGATTCTTATGGCGACGAAAAAAGAAATTATACCTTCTTTTTGCGCCGCAACATCCCTTACTTCGGTATTTCCTTCGCCTTCGAATCCGCTTCGGCGGCCGGCTGCGCCGGCGCCTGCTCGACCGGCGTCGCGGGCTGGTTGAGGACCCGCTCCATGACACTGGTTGGCTCCTGCGCGCGATTGGTCGCGAGATAGCTCAGGCCCAGGCTGGTAATGAAGAACACCGTCGCCAGGACCGCCGTGGTACGGCTAAGAAAGTTGGCTGAACCTGTGGCGCCAAACAGGCTGCCCGAGGAACCGCCGCCGAAGGCCGCGCCCATGTCTGCGCCCTTGCCATGTTGCAGCAGCACCAAGCCGATAATGGCTACGCCAAGCAGAATGTGCACCGTAAGAATAAAGGGAAAAAGCATTCCTTCCATCGCGAATCCGATCCTAAGTTATCCAGCCGCAGCCGTGCAGATTGCCAGAAAATCCTCGGCAACCAGAGAGGCGCCGCCAATCAGGCCACCGTCGATATCGGCCATGCCGAACAGTTCGGCGGCGTTCTGCGGCTTGACGCTGCCGCCGTAGAGAATCTGCATCCTCTGTGCCAAGGGCGCATCGCTCCTGGCCAGTCGCTCGCGGATGAAGGCATGTACATCCTGAGCCTGCTGCGGCGTAGCAGTGCGCCCGGTACCGATGGCCCACACCGGTTCATAGGCAATGACAGCATTGGCCAGGCCGTTCGGGCCGGCAACTTGCATGACCGCGTCGAGTTGGGCGGCAATGACTTTCTCGGTGATCCCGCCCTCCCGCTGCTCCAGGGTCTCCCCCAGACAGAGGATGGGGGTCAGCCCGCCCTGCACCGCCGCGACGAACTTCGCCGCCACCGTTTCATTGCTCTCTCCGTAGAGACTACGGCGCTCGGAATGGCCGACAAGAACATAGCGGCAGCCGAAATCGACCAGCATGGCCGCACTGACTTCACCCGTGTAGGCGCCCTGCGCATGTTCGGACAGGGTCTGCGCACCCCAGGCAATGGCCGTGCCCTTCAGCAGTTCCTGCGTCTGGCCAAGATATGGGAACGGCACGCAAACGGCGCTATCGGCGTTGCCGCCCTTGCCGATCGCCTGAACCAGGCCGTCCAGGAGATCGCGATTGCGGGCGAGACCGCCATGCATCTTCCAATTGCCCGCCACCAGTTTGCGCCGCATGTTTTCCAGCCTGTTCTCAGATTCGTCAAAAGCCGAGGATTTTAGCGTCTGGGCTCTCTGCGGTCAAATGAAACGCCGCTCAAGCAGGGCAATCGCATGAACGCCGTGGGAATGGAGAAATCCCTGCGTAGGTCGGTCTTCAGGCCGACATGGGGGGTCGATCAACCGCCGAAGTCGGGCTAAAGCCCGACTTACGAACCGGCTGCCGGCATTCATGCGATTGCCCTGATCATGCCGCCGAGCGCTGAATGACGTCAGCAATCCCTCGCGCCAATGAGGCCACCTGCTGCGCCTCGCGTCCCTCGACCATGACCCGCAGCAGCGGCTCGGTGCCGGAAGCGCGCAGCAGTACCCGTCCGCTTTCACCCAGTTCCCGCTCGGCGGCGATGCGCGCCGATTCGATCTCCGGCCTGCTCTGCCAGTCGAAGCCACTGGGCAACTTCACGTTGACCAATGCTTGCGGGTAGAGCGTGAGGCCGGCGCTGGCTTCATCCAGGGTGCTCTGCTGCAGTCGCAGCGCCGCCAGCACCTGCAGGGCCGAGACGATGCCGTCGCCGGTGGTATGACGGTCAAGGCAGATGATGTGGCCGGAGTTCTCGCCGCCCAGCTTCCAGCCGCGTTCGATCAGCATTTCCAGGACATAGCGATCGCCGACCTTGGCGCGGACAAGCGGCACACCCAGTTGCGCCATGGCATGCTCCAAGCCGAGGTTGGTCATGAGCGTACCCACCACACCGGCCAAACCGCCGTTCGCCAGCCGTTGGCGGACGATGACGTAGAGCAGCTGGTCACCGTCGTAGAGCCGGCCTTTTGCATCAGCCATCATCACGCGGTCGCCGTCGCCATCGAGGGCGATGCCGGCATCGGCGCCCTGCGCCACCACCGCCTGCTGCAGGGCTTGCGGCGAGGTCGCCCCCACCTTGTCGTTGATGTTGAGCCCGTTCGGCTCGGCGCCGATGGCATGCACCTCGGCGCCCAGTTCATGGAACACCTTGGGCGCGATGTGATAGGCCGCGCCGTGCGCGCAATCGACCACGATCTTCATGCCACGCAGGTCGAGTTCGGCGGGGAAGGTGCTCTTGCAGAATTCGATGTAGCGTCCCGCGGCATCGTCGATTCGGCGCGCCTTGCCAAGCCGGGCCGGCGCGGCGCAGCCCATCGGCTGATCCAGCCGCGCCTCGATTTCCGCCTCTACTGCGTCGGGCAACTTGGTGCCGCCCGCGGAGAAGAACTTGATGCCGTTGTCGGGATAGGGGTTGTGCGAAGCGGAGATGACCACGCCGGCCTGCAATCGCAGCGCGCGGGTCAGGTAGGCGATGGCCGGCGTCGGCAGTGGGCCGGTCAGCATGACATCCACGCCAGCCGCTGCAAAGCCGGCCTCCAGGGCCGCCTCCAGCATGTAGCCCGAGATGCGCGTGTCCTTGCCGATCAGCACTGCCGGGTGTTCCCCCGCATTGGCGTGACCGCGCAGGTGCTCGCGCGCCACCAAGGTGGTCCCGGCGGCATAACCCAGGCGCATGACGAAGTCCGGCGTAATGGGCGCTTGGCCCACCATACCGCGTACACCATCCGTGCCGAAATATTTTCGTCCCATGATCCCTCTATGACTTTACGGCTGCCCACACCGCGAGCGCGTCCCTGGTTGCCGCCACATCATGCACGCGCAGGATTCTAGCCCCATTCTGCGCGGCAAGGAGCGCCGCCACCACACTCGCCGTGTCACGGTGACTGACTTTCCGTCCGGTGATCTCGCCCAGCATGGATTTGCGCGACAGTCCCGCCAGCACGCAGGCGCCCAAGTCGCAAAAACGCTCAAGGTGCTTCAGCAGCGCCAGATTGTGTGCCAACCGCTTGCCGAATCCGAAGCCGGGATCGACGATGATGCGCTCGGCCGCAATGCCCGCTGCCTGCGCCGCCGCCACACGCGCGGCCAGGAAAGCGCGCACGTCCTTCACCACATCGCCATAGTCAGGGGCGGCCTGCATGGTGCGCGGTTCGCCCTGCATGTGCATCAGGCACACTGCGGCGCCCGACTCCGCCGCCGCTGCCAGCGCCCCCGGCGCCTGCAGGGCAGCGATGTCGTTGATGATGGCAGCGCCGGCTGCCGTTGCCCGGCGCATCACCTCGGGCTTTACCGTATCGACCGAGAGCGGAACGCCCACATCGGCCAGCGCCGCGATGACAGGCAGCACGCGGCGCAGTTCCTCATCCACGGAGACGGGTTGCGCGCCGGGCCGTGAGGATTCGCCGCCGATATCGAGCAGGTCGGCGCCCTCCTCAACCAGCTGCCGCCCATGCGCGACAGCGCGCGCTGCATCGAAATGGCGGCCGCCGTCCGAGAAGGAGTCCGGCGTGACATTGACGATGCCCATGACGAGCGGACGCTCGAGGGACAGGCGGAATTTCCCGCAATGGAGTTGTGAGGCCATAAAAACAAAGCCGGATCGGTCGCCCCGATCCGGCTGTAATCGATCTGCGCGGCTTACGCCGGCGCTGTTGCGGTAGGCGCCGCGCCAGGCGCGCTGTCCGCCGGGGTGCTGGACGGCGGCTTGCTTGCGGGCTTCGGCTCGCGCGGCGGCTTGCCGGTCATGATGTCGTTGATTTGCTCGGCATCCAGCGTCTCCCACTCCAGCAGAGCCTTCGCCATGCCCTCGATCTTGTCGCGGTTATCCTCGATCAGTCGGCGCGCCAGGGCATACTGCTGGTCGATGATGCGGCGGATCTCGGCATCGACCTGCTGCATGGTCGCCTCGGACACGTTCTTGTGCGTGGTGATGGAACGGCCGAGGAAGACCTCGCCCTCGTTTTCGCCGTAGACCATCGGTCCCAGCGCATCCGTCATGCCCCATTGCGTGACCATGCGCCGCGCAATGTCGGTGGCGCGCTCGAAGTCGTTGGAGGCGCCGGTCGTCATCTGGTGCATGAACAGCTCTTCCGCAATGCGGCCGCCGAAGAGCACGGCGATGTTCTCCAGCAGACGCTCGCGGTCCATGCTGTAGCGATCGGCCACCGGCAGTTGCATGGTCAAACCAAGTGCCCGGCCGCGCGGAATGATGGTCACCTTGTGCACCGGATCGGTCTTCGGCAACAACCTGGCCACGACCGTGTGGCCCGACTCGTGGTAAGCAGTGTTGCGGCGCTCCTCCTCGGGCATGACCATGGAACGACGCTCGGCGCCCATCATGATCTTGTCCTTGGCCTTCTCGAAGTCCTCCATCTCCACCAGGCGCTTGTTGCCGCGCGCGGCGAATAACGCGGCTTCGTTCACCAGGTTGGCCAGGTCTGCGCCGGAAAAGCCCGGCGTGCCGCGGGCGATAATGTCGGCCTTGACGTCCGGCGCCATCGGCACCTTGCGCATATGCACCATGAGAATCTGCTCGCGGCCGCGGATGTCGGGCAGCGGCACCACCACCTGGCGGTCGAAGCGGCCGGGGCGCAGCAGCGCCGGATCGAGCACATCGGGACGGTTGGTGGCGGCGATGACGATGACCCCGGCCGAGCCCTCGAATCCATCCATCTCCACCAGCAAGGCATTCAACGTCTGCTCGCGCTCGTCGTTGCCGCCGCCCAAGCCGGCGCCGCGCTGGCGGCCGACGGCGTCGATTTCGTCGATGAAGATGATGCAGGGCGCGCTTTTCTTGGCCTGCTCGAACATGTCTCGCACGCGGGCTGCTCCCACGCCGACGAACATCTCGACGAAGTCCGAACCTGAAATGCTGTAGAAGGGCACCTTGGCTTCGCCGGCAATGGCCTTCGCCAGAAGCGTCTTGCCGGTGCCCGGCGAACCGACCATCAGCACGCCGCGCGGAATGCGCCCGCCGAGCTTCTGGAACTTGCCGGGATCGCGCAGGAATTCGACCAGCTCCGCCACTTCCTCCTTGGCTTCGTCGCAGCCGGCGACGTCGGCGAAGGTGATGGTGTTGGTCGATTCGTCGAGTATGCGGGCGCGTGATTTGCCGAAGGAGAAGGCGCCGCCCTTGCCGCCGCCCTGCATCTGGCGCATGAAGAAAATCCAGACGCCGATCAGCAGCAGCATGGGGAACCATGAGACGAAGATGTTCATGAGGAAGGACTGCTCCTCGTCGGGCTTGGCCACCACCTTGACGTTGTTCTTGAGCAGGTCGCTCACCATCCACAGGTCGGGCGGCGCATAGGTCGTAATCTTTTTGCCGTCATTGGTGGTCGCCTCCAGCGTGCGGCCCTGGATAACCACCTTGGTGACGCGCCCAGCCTTCACTTCCTCGAGAAACTGGGAATATTCGAGCGTGTTCTGCGCCACCTGGCGCGTGCTGAACTGATTGAAGACAGTCATCAGCACGACGCCGATCACCAGCCAGATTGCAAGATTCTTGAAATGATTGTTCAAGTGATTCCTCTATGGCCCGTCAGGGGCCTTTCAATAGCCAATACCACGAATGCATTCTAAGACCGTTCCCCTTGCGGTGCAAACCGGAGAAGTCGGCATTAACCCTGCCGTCACCGGGGGCGAATTCCCCTGCCGAGCAAATACACCTCGTTGCTGCGGTCGCGCGAGGATTTCGGCTTGCGTACCACCACCTTGTCGAACGCCGCGTTCATCGCCTTGCGGTAGGCTTCGCTGCCCACACCCTCGAAGGTCTTGACCAGGAAATCGCCCCCAAGTTTCAAATGCAGACTGGCGAATTCCAGAGCCAGTTCCGCCAGTAGTATCGACCGCGCCTGATCCGAGATGGCAATACCCGAGATATTGGGGGCCATATCGGAAATAACAAGCTCGACTGGACGGTCGCCGAGCCGAAAAGTCAGCTCCGCCAGCACGGCGTCTTGGCGAAAATCCCCCTGGAAGAACTCCACCCCGGGCAAGGGCGCCATTTCCAGCAGATCCAGCGCCAGCACCCGGCCGCCACTGCCGACCCGCTTCGCCGCCACCTGGGACCAGCCACCCGGCGCCGCACCCAGATCCACCACCACCATGCCGGGCCGCAGCAGATGGTCCTTGTCATCGATTTCCATCAGCTTGAAGGCGGCGCGCGAACGCCAGCCTTCCGCCTTCGCCCGCTGGACGTAGGGGTCGTTGACATGCTCGTGCATCCAGGACTTGCTAGTCTTGTGCTTCTTCACCGCGTAAAATTCCATAATGACTGAACTGACTACATCCCTGCGAAGGTCGCTGCGCGTCCGCGCCCACAGTCTGCACCCCGTCGCCAGCATCAGCCAGAACGGCCTCAGCGACACCGTTCTCGCGGAGATCGACCGCGGCCTCAAGGCGCATGAATTGATCAAGGTGCGCGTCTATGGCGTCGAGCACGACGAACGCGAGGCTCTGCTCTCCGAAATCTGCACCCGGCTGGACGCCGCGCCCGTGCAGCATATCGGCAGCATCCTGGTGGTGTATCGCGCGAATCCGGAAGCGCCGGCGACACCTGTGACACCCTCAAAGTCAAAGCCAGCGAAAAAACCTGCTTCACGCAACAAGAAAAAAACTTCCACCCCACCGGCTGCACCGCAAAGGCGCCAGCGCAAATAAATCAGCGGTCCCGGCCCTGCAACAGCACCAGGGCCACCCCAAGCAGACTTTGCAGTACATACAGGCCGGTGGCAACACCATGCCAGGCAACGAAGCGGCCTTTCACCGCGCTTTCCATGATGCTGCGCGGCCAGGCTTCAGCCTTCAGTTGGGCGAGAATCGGCTGGATGCCGAAATGCACTGCCAGCGCCAGCGCCAACATGCCCAGCACCAGCCAGAACACCCCCGACTTGAATAGGGCCCCGCGTCGGCGCAGCGCCAGATAACCGAGCAGGTAGGCCGCGCACGCCATGCCCACCCAGGCAATGAGGCCGAACAGGTTGCCCGCCAGTTCGCCAGCAAGCACGCGATCCTTCAGCGAGTCGAACAGCGAGGGCGCAGCGATAAAGCCGATCGCCCAGAGGCCACCGACCCATAAGGTAATGGCAAGAGAATAGAGGCTTTCCGCCAGCCTGCGCACGAGTGCCCGCATTGGGTCTGGGGTATCGAGCCCGCCTTGGGTACGGGTAGATCAGACGTACTTGACGTCGAGCAGCTCGACCTCGCGCACGCCGCCGGGCGCCTTTACCTCGGCGATATCTCCGGCGTACTTGCCGATCAGGGCGCGGGCGATAGGCGAGGAGATGGAGATCTTGTGGCTCTTCAGATCGGCCTCGTCTTCACCGACGATCTGGTAGGTGACCTTGTCACCGCTTTCCAGGTACTCCAGGTCGACCGTGGCGCCGAAGACGCAGCGGCCGTCGGCATCCAGCAGCTTGGGGTCGATGATCTGGGCATTGCCCAGCTTGCCCTCGATTTCCTGGATACGCCCCTCCATGAAGCTCTGGCGCTCGCGGGCGGCGGCATACTCGGCATTCTCGGACAGGTCGCCGTGGGCGCGTGCTTCCGCAATGGCTGCGACGACGCTGGGACGTTCGACAGTCTTCAGCTTACGCAGCTCCTGGCGCAGCTTATCCGCGCCTTCCTTGGTGAGGGGTACTTTGCTCATGGTCCTATGTTAACTCAGCATGCAGCGTCTGCAAGGCGTAGGTCTCCAACTCTTCGAGATGCCGCATGCCGGCACAAGCCGCCCGGGCGCCCTCGATGGTCGTGTATAGCGTGACACGCTGCGCCAGGGCGCTGGTGCGGATGGAGCGCGAGTCGACGATGGCCTGACGCTTCTCCTCGGCCGTGTTGATGATGAGGACAACCTCGTTGTTCTTGATCATGTCCACGATGTGCGGCCGCCCTTCGGCAACCTTGTTCACCACGGTGACCTTGAGCCCGGCGGCTTCGATGGCCGCGCCGGTGCCGCGTGTGGCGAGCAAAGTAAAGCCGAGTTCGCTCAACTCCCTCGCCACATCGACCGCCTTGGTGCGATCCTGCTCCTTGACGCTGATGAATACCTTGCCCGACTTGGGCAGCCGGGTGCCGCCGGCGAGCTGGGATTTCACGAAGGCTTCGGCGAACGTGCGGCCGACGCCCATCACTTCGCCGGTGGACTTCATCTCCGGGCCAAGAATGGTGTCGACGCCGGGGAATTTGACGAAGGGAAACACCGCCTCCTTGACCGAATAGTAGGGCGGCACGATCTCGCGCGTGACGCCCTGCTCCGCCAGCGTGCGGCCGGCCATGCAGCGTGCCGCCACCTTCGCCAGTTGCAGCCCTGTGGCTTTGGAGACGAAAGGCACGGTACGCGAGGCGCGCGGATTCACTTCCAGGACGTACACCGTGCCATCCTGGATGGCGAACTGGACGTTCATCAGCCCGCAGACGTTGAGCGCCTTCGCCATCTTCTCCGTCTGCTCGCGCAGTTCGTCCTGGATTTCCCTGGACAACGTATAGGGCGGCAATGAGCAGGCAGAGTCGCCGGAATGCACGCCGGCCTGCTCGATGTGCTGCATGATGCCGCCGATGATGACCTGCTTGCCATCGGACAAGGCATCGACGTCCACCTCGGTGGCGTCGTTGAGGAAGCGGTCGAGCAGCACGGGCGAATCGTTGGAGACCTTCACCGCCTCGCGCATGTAACGTTCGAGATCCATCTGCTCGTGCACGATTTCCATGGCGCGGCCACCCAGCACGTAACTGGGCCTGACCACCAGCGGATAGCCGATTTCTGCGGCGAGGCGGATGGCGTCCTCAGGCGTACGCGCCGTGCGATTGGGCGGTTGCTTGAGGCCCAGTTCATGCAGCATCTGCTGGAAGCGCTCGCGATCCTCCGCGGCATCGATCATGTCGGGGCTGGTGCCGATGATGGGTACACCATTGGCCTCCAGGTCGAGCGCACGCTTGAGCGGCGTCTGGCCGCCGAACTGGACGATCACCCCTGCCGGTTGTTCGATATTGACGATCTCGAGGATGTCCTCCAGCGTCAGCGGCTCGAAGTAGAGGCGGTCGGAGGTATCGTAATCCGTAGACACCGTCTCCGGGTTACAGTTGACCATGATGGTTTCGTAGCCGTCCTCGCGCATGGCCAGTGCGGCATGTACGCAGCAATAGTCGAACTCGATGCCCTGGCCGATGCGGTTAGGCCCGCCCCCCAGCACCATGATCTTCTTGCGCGCAGTCGGCTGCGCCTCGCATTCCTCTTCGTATGTGGAATACATGTAGGCGGTGCGGGTGGCGAACTCGGCAGCGCAAGTGTCGACGCGCTTGTACACGGGTCTGACATTCAGCGCATGGCGGTGCATGCGGACGGCGGTCTCGGAGGTATCGAGCAGCTTGGCCAGGCGCCGGTCGGAGAATCCCTTGCGCTTCAGGCGCCGCATTTCGTCCGCATCCAGATCGTGCAGCTTCTGTCCGGCCAGCGCCGCTTCCTCCCGGACGATATCCTGTATCTGCACGAGGAACCACGGGTCGATCTTGGTCAGCTGGAATACTTTGTCCAGGCTCATGCCATTGCGGAAGGCCTGGCCGAGATACCACATGCGCTCGGCGCCGGGATTGGCGAGTTCGCGATCGATGGTGTCCGCGTCAGCCTCGACCTCGTCCAGGCCATAGACGCTGACTTCCAGACCGCGCAGGGCCTTCTGCAGGGATTCCTGGAAGGTACGTCCGATGGCCATCACCTCGCCCACCGACTTCATCTGGGTGGTCAGACGATCGTTCGCCTGCGGAAATTTCTCGAAGGCGAAACGCGGCACCTTGGTGACGACGTAGTCGATCGACGGCTCGAAGGAAGCGGGCGTGGCGCCACCGGTAATCTCGTTGCGCAGTTCGTCCAGCGTAAAGCCCACCGCCAGCTTGGCCGCCACCTTGGCGATAGGGAATCCGGTCGCCTTCGAGGCCAGCGCCGAGGAACGCGACACACGTGGATTCATCTCGATCACTACCATCTTGCCGTCGGCCGGATTGATGGCGAACTGCACGTTGGAGCCGCCGGTATCGACACCGATCTCGCGCAGCACGGCGATCGAGGCGTTGCGCAGGATCTGGTATTCCTTGTCCGTCAGTGTCTGCGCCGGCGCTACGGTAATCGAGTCGCCGGTGTGTACACCCATCGGGTCGAGGTTTTCGATGGAGCAAACGATGATGCAGTTGTCCTTGCGGTCGCGGACAACCTCCATCTCGAATTCCTTCCAGCCGATGAGGGATTCCTCGATCAGCAGTTCCTTGGTCGGGCTGGCCTCCAGGCCGCGCTCGCAGATGGTGACAAACTCTTCCTTGTTGTAAGCGATGCCGCCACCGCTGCCACCCATGGTGAAGGACGGGCGGATGATGGACGGGAAGCCGAGGGCGGCCTGCACCTGCAGCGCCTCCTCCATGCTGTGGGCGATGGCGGAACGCGCCGAACCCAGCCCGATTTTGGTCATCGCCGCCTTGAATTTCTCGCGATCTTCGGCCTTGTCGATGGCCTCGCGCGAGGCGCCGATCATCTCGACCCCGTATTTTTCCAGGACGCCGTGCTTGGCCAGATCGAGCGCACAGTTGAGTGCAGTCTGTCCGCCCATGGTCGGCAGCAGGGCATCCGGCCTTTCCTTGGCGATGATTTTCTCGATCACCGTCCAGTGGATCGGCTCGATATAGGTGACATCGGCCATCTCCGGATCGGTCATGATGGTCGCCGGGTTTGAATTCACCAGGACCACTTTGTACCCCTCGTCGCGCAATGCCTTGCAGGCCTGGGCGCCGGAATAGTCGAACTCGCAGGCCTGTCCGATGACGATCGGGCCGGCGCCGATGATGAGGATGCTGTGGATGTCGGTGCGCTTAGGCATTGGATGCCTTTTTTTCTTGCATCATCTTGATGAAGCGGTCGAAGAGGTACGACACGTCGTGCGGCCCCGGGCTCGCCTCGGGATGGCCCTGGAAGCAGAAGGCCGGCACGTCGGTACGCGCCAGGCCCTGCAGGCTGCCGTCGAAGAGCGAGACATGGGTCACGCGCAGATTGGCCGGCAGCGACTCGGCATCGACAGCGAAACCGTGGTTCTGGCTGGTAATAAGCACCTGGCCGGTGTCGAGGTCCTTCACGGGGTGGTTGGCGCCATGGTGGCCAAACTTCATTTTCACCGTCCTGGCGCCTGACGCCAGCCCCATCAGTTGATGGCCGAGGCAGATGCCGAAGGTCGGAATGCCGCGCGAGAGGATTTCGCGGATGGCGGCAATGGCGTAGTCGCAGGGCTCGGGATCGCCGGGGCCGTTGGAAAGGAAGACGCCGTCCGGATTGAGCGCCAGCACCTCCGCCGCCGGCGCCTGGGCCGGCAGTACGGTCACCTTGCAGCCGCGCGACGCCAGCATGCGCAGGATGTTCCGCTTGACCCCGTAATCGTAGGCGACAACGTGGAAGATCGAGGACTCGGGCGTGACATAGCCCTTGCCGAGCACCCACTCGCCTTCGCTCCAGGCGTAGGGCCTGTCGGTGCTCACCTCCTTGGCCAGATCCATGCCGGCCAGGCCGGGGAATCGCCGTGCTGCGGCGACTAGTGCCAGCTCTTGTTCCTGTGGTACTGACTTTTCTACATCAACGTCCCCGCTCATCAGACAGCCGTTCTGCGCACCCTTCTCGCGCAGGATCCGCGTCAGCTTGCGCGTGTCGATGCCGGCCAAGGCAACAACGTTCTCCGCCTTGAGATAGTCGGACAAGGTCTGTTCGCTGCGGTAATTCGAGGCCACCAGGGGCAAGTCGCGGATCACCAGGCCGGCCGCCTGTACTTTGGACGACTCGCAATCCTCGCGATTGATGCCCGTGTTGCCGATATGGGGATAGGTCAGGGTGACGATCTGCCGGCAGTAGGAAGGATCGGTGAGAATTTCCTGGTAGCCCGTCATGGCGGTGTTGAACACCACCTCGCCGACGCTGGAACCCGTCGCGCCGATGCCGATTCCGCGAAATACCGTCCCATCCGCTAAGGCGAGGATGGCTTTCGGAAAATCAGACACTTAGGCGCTCCTGTCGGCACTGCGCAGGCATGCCGGGACGACTCACGGAGCATGCTGCGTATTGTTGTAGATATGCGAAGCGGGACAGGCTACGCGCCTACCCCGCTCGGGATAAATCTCTCGGATTTTACCTCAAGGACAGCGAGTCCTGCAAACCCGCAAGTCACGTCAGCGACGAGAAAGACTGCTAGCGCAGCCCCAGGACGTCCTGCATGTCGTAGAGCCCGTTCTTGCGTCCTTTGAGGAATCGTGCCGCCCGCAGGCTGCCCAGCGCATAGGGCATACGAGAGGCGGCCTTGTGCGTGATCTCGACACGCTCACCGGTGCCGGCGAAAAGCACCGTATGGTCGCCGACGATATCGCCGCCGCGCACTGTGGCAAAGCCGATAGTGGAAGGCTCGCGCTCCCCGGTGACCCCCTCTCGCCCATAGACAGCGCACTTCGACAGGTCGCGGCCGAGCACCTCGGCAACCACCTCTCCCATGCGCAGGGCCGTGCCGGAGGGGGAATCCACCTTGTGGCGATGATGCGCCTCGATGACCTCGATATCGTAGCCCTGGTTGAGCACGCGGGCGGCGGTATCGAGCAGCTTGAAGACCAGGTTGACGCCGACGGCCATGTTCGGCGCGAAGACGATCGGGATATCACGTGCGGCATCCTGAATTTGCAGCTTGTGCTCCATCTCCATGCCGGTGGTGCCGATTACCATGGTCACGCCGCGCCGGCGGCAAGCTGCCATGTGGGCCAGGGTGCCCGTGGGGCGGGTGAAATCGATCAGACAATCCGCGCCGGCCAGTGCAGCCTCGAAATCCGCCGTAATCGCCACGCCGCAGGGCGTCCCGACCAATTCACCCGCATCCTTGCCAAGAAAAGGGCTGTCTGCCTGCTCCAGCGCGGCCGCCAGCTTCATCTCGCCATCCTTCAGCACGGCTTCTATGAGAGTGCGGCCCATGCGGCCGGAACTTCCGGCGATCGCGATCTTCATTGTCGACTCCAGTTTTACCGCTACGCCGGGCAGGACGCCCGGCGGGGTTCACTTTTTCTCTTCAGGCGGCGCAGCGTTTTCGGGCTTCGTTGCGGATTCGGTCTTCTTCTCGCCTTCCTTGACCTCTTCCTTCTTCATCCCGCCAGCCGGCTCGATCTCGATCACCTTGGAGCGCGCGCCGGCAGCGGCGCTCGCCATGGCCTCGGCATCGCCGGGCTCGGCGCCAACGACATCGCCAGCCACCCGAACCAATTTGCCATCCGCAAAAAAGACGGCAAAGCGTCGCAACTGCACCTCACCCCTGCCCGGCTTGAAACTGTAAATGTAATCCCAGCGGTCAGCGTGGAAGATGTCCGCCACCAGGGGCGTGCCGAGAACAAAGCGCACCTGGTCACGTGTCATGCCGGGCTTCAACTGGGCCACCATGTCCTGCGTGATGTAATTTCCCTGGCGGATATCGATACGGTAGGGCGTAATGGCGGATGCCACGTCGGGCATCTGCACGTTTGAGCAGGCCGCCAAGGGCAGCAGGGCAGGCAGGTAGCGCAGGAATCTCATGCGGAATCGAAGGCCGGTAATTCTCATTCTCAACGAACGCGCAAGACTATATCATACCCATCGTTCCCTCCAGACCTGCGGACACCATGAGCAATTCGCAAGACCTGAAAAGCATGGGCCTCAAGGCGACCTTCCCGCGCCTGAAGATTCTCGACCTCTTCCAGAAGGTCCAGGCCGACACGGGCAGCCGGCACATGACGGCTGAGGACGTCTATCGCGCCTTGATCGCCGAAGACATGGATATCGGCCTGGCGACGGTCTATCGCGTGCTGACGCAATTCGAACAGGCGGGACTGCTGGAGCGGCATTACTTCGAGTCCGGCAAGGCGGTATTCGAACTGAACGAGGGCAAGCACCACGATCATCTCGTCTGCCTGCAATGCGGCAAGGTGGAAGAGTTTTACGACGCCGAGATCGAGAAGCGCCAGAACAAGGTTGCCAAGGATCGCGGCTTCCAGGTGAGCGAGCACGCCCTCTACCTATACGCCGATTGCACCAAACCGAACTGCCCCAACAAGAAAAACCGAGTACACCCGACTCAGTAGCCGAGCATTTCCGCCGCATGCTTGCGGGTGGTCGGCGTGATCTGCACGCCGCCCAGCATGCGGGCAATCTCCTCGATGCGGCCGTCGCGGTCCAGCGGCGTGACTCGGCTGACAACCCCCTTGCCCCCCCCTTCCTTGGCGACGGTCCATTGCCGGTCGGCCTGCGCCGCCACCTGCGGCAGGTGTGTCACGCACAACACCTGGCGATCGCCGCCAAGCTGTTTTAGCAGTCGCCCGACGATTTCGGCGACGCCGCCGCCGATGCCGACATCGACCTCGTCGAATATCAACGTCGGTACATTGCCCGCAGTCGAGGCGATGACCTGGATGGCCAGCCCGATGCGGGACAACTCGCCGCCGGAAGCCACTTTGGACAGAGGTCCGGCCGCCTGTCCCGGGTGCGCGCTGACCCGGAACTCGACGTTTTCCAGCCCGTATGCGGCACCTTCCTGCATTTTCTCGAGCACCGCCTCAAATCGGCCGCCCGGCATGGCCAGCTGCTGCATGGCCTCGGTCACCGCCTTGCCGAGCGCTGCGGCGGCCTTCTTGCGGCCCTTGCTCAGGGTTTCCGCGCGAGCAATATAGTCCCGCTGCGCCTGCGCCTCCCGTTCGGCCAGGGCTGCGGCATCCTGCAGGGTTTCCAGCTCGATCAGACGTGCGCCCCAGCCGGCCAGCAACTGCGGCAACTCCTCCGGCGGGACGCGATACTTACGCGCTGCATCATGCACCGCCTGGATGCGGCTTTCCATCTCAGTCAGACGCGCCGGATCGAGTTCGATGCGGTCGCGATAATGGCGCAAGACATGGGCTGCCTCCTGCAGCTGGATCTGGGCGCCCTCGATGGTCTCCATCGCGCCCTTCAGGGACGGGTCGTAGTCGATGAGCTGGCGCAACCTGGCCCCCATGCGCTCGACCTGCCACATGGCGGCCAGTTCGCCCTCGGAAAGTCCCTCCAGGGTCTCGTCCACCCCGGCCTGCAGCGAGGCGGCATGGGCCAGCCGCTTGTGCTCCAGCGTGGTTTCGGCCCAACCGTCGGCAGCGAATCCGAGCGCCGCAACCTCCTTCACCTGCCAGGCAAGCATCTCGCGCTCGCGGACGTTTGCTTCGGTATTCTTTTCGGCAGCCAGGCGCGCTTCTTTCATCTTGCGCCAAGCTGCATACAGTGCCGACACCTCGCCGGCCAAGGGGCGCTGGCCGGCCAGTCCATCGAGCAGCTGGCGCTGTGCGTCGCTGCGCAGCAGGCTGTGATGGGCATGCTGGCCATGGATGTCGGCAAGGAAATCGGCTGCTTCGCGCAGCTGGGTCAGCGTCGCCGGCACGCCGTTGATGTAGCCGCGCGAGCGGCCGCTCGATTCGATCACGCGCCGCAGCAGACAGGCGTCCTCGTCGAAATCGTTGGCGCGCAGCCAACCGGCCAGCGGGCTGCCTGCTGACACGGAGAATTCGGCCGAGATCTCGGCCTTCTCGCAACCGGTGCGCACCGAGGTCGCATCCGCCCGCTCACCCAGCGCCAGGGACAGGGCATCGACAAGAATGGACTTCCCGGCACCCGTCTCGCCGGTCAGTGCCACGAAGCCGGGCGCGAATTCCAGCTCCAACTGGTCGACGATGACGTAGTCGCGAATGTAAAGACGGCGCAGCATCGGGCGGCAAATCAATAACGACGTGGGGTTTCGCTCCAGTGCAGCTTCTCGCGCAGCATGGCGAAGTAGCTGTAGCCGAGCGGGTGGAGGAAACGGATCGATCGGTTCGATCGGGCCACATCGACACAATCCCCCGCCTCGAGTTCAAACTTCTCCTGACCGTCGGCGTGCACACGAGCACGATGGGGCACATGCAGGACGATCTCGATCCGGCTGTCGTCGCTTATAGTAATCGGCCGGTTCGACAGCGCATGCGGGCAGAGCGGCACCAGGGCAATGCCGGGCACCGCCGGATGCAGGATCGGGCCGTTGGCGGAAAGCGCATAGGCAGTGGATCCCGTCGGCGTGGCGATGATGATGCCGTCTGAGCGCTGGTTGTAGATGAATTCGCCGTCGATGGACACGGCGAATTCGATCATGCGGCCGAGATCGCCCTTGTTCACCACCACATCGTTGAGCGCCTGCGTCTGAAAAACGACGGCGCCGCTGCGCCGCACCGTGGCCTCGAGCAGAAAGCGCTGTTCGCTCTTGAACTTCCCCTCCAGGAGATCGGCCACGCAATCCAGCATGTCGTCCCGGGCGAGATCGGTCATGAAGCCGAGGCGCCCCTGATTCACCCCCACCAGCGGCACGTCCGACTCGGCCAGCCGCCGCGCGGCCGTCAGCATGGAACCATCACCGCCGAGAACAATGGCCAGGTCAGCCCGCTCACCGATGCTGTCGTAGGAGGCGACCGGAAAGCCATTGCCCCCCGCCAAGGCGGCGGTACCCTCCTCGACCAGCACTTCGATGTCGCGGCTCTTGAGGAACTCCGCCAGCGTCATCAGCGACTCGGCGATTTCCGGACTTTTATACTTGCCGATCAGGGCGATCGTGTGGAAAGCAGGGCTCATGGGCGGAATTTAACCACAAAACGGCGCCGCCATTTTTGTACAATGAGGCCAATGCTTGACCAACGCTACCAGATACTCCTGAAGACGCTGATCGAACGCTACGTGGCGGAAGGCCAGCCAGTGGGTTCGCGCGCCCTGTCGAAATATTCCGGCCTGGAGCTTTCGCCGGCCACGGTGCGCAACGTCATGTCCGACCTGGAGGAGATGGGCTTCATCGCCAGCCCGCACACCTCGGCCGGGCGCGTGCCGACGGCGCGTGGCTATCGCTTCTTCGTCGACAGCCTGCTCACCATGCAGCCGCTCGCTGAAGCGCAGATCCACGAACTGGAGGAACAGCTGCAGCCCAACCAGCCGCAACGCCTGATCAGTTCCGCCTCGCAGCTACTTTCCGACCTGACGCGCTTCGCCAGCGTGGTGGTGGCGCCCCGCCGCATCACGCCGAAAATCCGCCAGATCGAATTCCTCGGCCTGTCAGAAAAGCGCATTCTCCTCATCATCGTGACGGCCGAGGGCGATGTGCAGAATCGCATCCTGTTCACCCAGCGCACCTATTCGCCGGCCGAACTGGTCAGCGCGGCCAACTACCTCAACCAGAACTTCGCCGGCCTGGACTTCGGCGAAATCCGCAGCCGCGTGCACGATGAACTGCGCCAGTTGCGCGCCGACATGACCGAGCTGATGACCGTGGCCATGGAAGCCGGCAACCAGGCCGTCGCGGACACCTCGGCGCAATACATCATTTCCGGCGAGATGAACCTGCTGGCGGTGGAGGACATCTCCTCCAACATGAGCCGCCTGCGCGAACTGTTCGCCCTCTTCGAACAGCGCACGAGCCTGGTGCAACTTCTCGACATAAGCAACCGCGCCAAAGGCGTGCAGGTATTCATCGGCGGTGAATCGGGGCTGGCCCCGCTCGACGAGTGCAGCGTCATCACCGCCCCTTACGAGGTCAATGGCCGTATCGTCGGCTCAGTCGGCGTCATCGGCCCGACGCGCATGGCCTACGAGCGCGTCATCCCCATCGTGGATATCACCGCCAAGCTGCTGTCGAGCGCGCTGTCCGCGCCATGAAGGATAGCCATGAGGCGAACGGGGGGGCGAAGACAGCCGTTCTCCTCGTCAATCTCGGCACCCCGGAAGCGCCGACGGCGCCGGCCCTGCGCAAGTACCTCAAGCAGTTTCTCTGGGATCCGCGCGTGGTGGAACTGCCGCGGCCGCTCTGGTGGCTGGTGCTCAACGGCTTCGTCCTCAATACGCGACCGAAAAAATCCGCCGAGAAGTACGCCAGGATCTGGATGCCTGAAGGCTCGCCGCTCAAAGTCCATACCGAGCGACAGGCCAAGCTCCTGCGCGGCTACCTGGGTCAGGCGGGTCAGGGCAGCATCGTCATCGAGTGGGCCATGCGCTACGGCGAACCCTCGGTGGCAAGCGTATTGAACCGGCTGAAAACGCTTGGCTGCTCGCGGATACTGGTCCTGCCCCTCTATCCGCAGTACTCCGTCAGCACCACTGCCAGCGCCATGGATGCGGTATCCGGCTGGGTCCAGCGGAATCCCCAGGCTGCCGAGATCGATGTCGTTGAAAGCTTCCATGACGACGCCCGTTATATCTCCGCACTGGCCGCCAGCATCAACGCCCACCGGATGGACTATGGACGACCTGAAAAGCTGGTGATGAGCTTTCACGGCCTGCCCAGGATCAGCATCGAGCGCGGCGATCCCTATTATGGACAATGCCTCGAAAGTGGCCGTCTGCTGGCAGCGGAACTCGGGCTTGCGGAAGCGGATTATGCGATCACCTTCCAGTCGCGCTTCGGGCCGGCCGAGTGGCTGCAGCCCTACACCCAGACGACACTCGAAGCCCTGGCACGGGAGGGAGTGAGGCGGGTGGATGTGGTCTGCCCGGGTTTCGTCTCGGATTGCCTGGAAACGCTGGAGGAGATCGCCCTCGAATGCAAGGCGGCATTCCTCGCCGCCGGCGGAACGGAGTTCCGCTACATCCCCTGCCTGAACGAGCGCCACGAATGGATCGAGGCGCTGGCCGGGATGGCAGGCAAGCGTCTAACTGACTGAATTTGCAGGTCTCAGATGCACCCCAGGAGTACTTGTTCGGGCGGGGTAGCCCCGCCCTCAGGCGCGTGACATGCGCTTCTTGCGCCGCGTTTCGCCAGGATCGAAATTGCCCGCCATCTGTCTGACAGCGCCACGGCGAGCCTTCACGGCCATTTTAAAGGCACCTTCCTCACCGTATTTCTTCACTGAGAACTTGATCCGCTTGGCGCGGCCGTCGGGAAGCACCCAGAACGCAACCCAGAACCAGCGCTTTTCCGCATTCGGCTTCTGGCTCGTTTCGGAAGCGCAGTAACGGCACACGCCGACCACCCCGGACTTGTTGTTCTTCTTCACTATCTCGGCGTGCTCGCGCTTGGAAAACGGTGGATGTTTCTCCACGATTTCATCGCGATAAGCCTTGGCCGCCGCGAGCGCCCTGGATTTGCCCCCCAGCACGCCATCGCTGAACTGCTTGCGAAAAATGACGCCTCGGCGCTGGATCGTCATCAGCCAGCCATGGGTGCGGCTGACTTCGTTGTCGACGCGGGTAACACCGTAGATCGGGGTCTTGTTCTTCACTTCACTCTCCAAGCTGGGTCATCGAAGATAGTTGTCGGCAGATCTGGTTAAAACTTTAGCCCATGGACACAGGCAACTTGGTGCGCTGGATCACCGCTCAAGCCTGAGACAACACCGCTCGTCACGCCCGTGATTTGTCTCTCAAGTTTTGGCTAGACATGCCGATAAAGAACCCTGAGACGCCCTGGCGCTCGAATCGCGCCGCGAACATTTACTTTCTGCGAAAGCTTCGTTCCCGGGCCAGCTTCTTTCGTCGCGCCAGGCGCGTCTCACCACGCCCTCAGAATCCCCGGTTTTCCCCTAAAGAACCAGCAATCGCCGTCCTGCGGCGGCTGACTTTCGGGATGCGTATATACAACGTCCTGACCACCATTCAGATCATTTCCCCTGCCTGGACGCGGCATCCGACGACGGCTCATCAGGCTCCAGTTCCAGTTCGATTTCCAGCCTGTCTGTCGTGGCCGGCTTGTGGGCCTGTTCGCCGAGGCTGGCCAGGCTGTGGTCGGCGGCGACCAGGCGCCTGATCGCCGTGGCCACCAGCTTCTTCTGGAAACGCTGGAAACACTCCTCGGTGGCCAGGGCCAGCGCGGCATTGTTTACATCCAGATAGACGATCGGCGTCAACGTGACGATCGAGGCGCAGCGGCGCGGCGCATCCTGATTCAGATAGGCCAGCTCGCCCACCACCTCGCCGACGCCGAGTCGGCAGATGACCCGGTCTTCGACCGACACTTCGACCTCGCCTTCGACGATGATGCCGAAGCCCGATTCCTCGTCGCCCTCACGCATGAGCAGAACATCCGCCGCTATCTCGCGCCAAGTGCTGATGCGCAGCACTTCCCACAACTCCAGCTCCTCGAAACCATGGAAGAACTCCAGTTTCCTGAGGGCATGCAGCCGTGTGGTGTCGAGCGCCACCCAATTGTCGTCGACGACCTGATAGCGCACGGCCGACAGGTCCTGCGCCATTTCCGCGCCATTGCGATAGCGCGAGTAGAGATCCTTCTCCAGCGCCCGCCGAATGATTTTATCCATCGACGCAGGCACGTTCGGATTGATCTGGCTCGGCATCGGCGGTTCGGCGTTGATGATCTTGTAGACCAACTGGGCTGTGTTGGCGGCGCGAAAAGGCAGGCGCCCGGTCATCAGGCTGAAGAGGACCACGCCCAGCGAATACAGATCGGTCTTCTGGTTGAGCGGATAGCCCTTGATCTGCTCCGGTGACATATAGGCCGGCGAGCCGACACCCATGATGAAGGTCGAGTCAGTCTCGCTCTTCTTGGCGGTATTCAGCGCCAGGCCGAAATCCATGATCTTGACGTTGTCTTCGTCGTCCACCAGGATGTTGGCAGGCTTGATGTCGCGGTGGATGACGCCCTGCTTGAAGGCATAGTCCAGCGCCAGGCAACACTTGAAGACAATGCCGACGACCCGGTGCAGGGGCAGCAGCGTGTCAAAGGAGCAGAAGTTCGACAACTCCCGTCCCGTAACGTGCTCCATCACGATGTAGGCTTGGTCCTCTTCCAGTACGGTGTCGTAGATCCTGATGATGTTGGGGTGGTCGAGTTTCCTTGCCATCGCCCCTTCCGTGGCGAACAGCTTCTTCAGCCGGCGCGTCCACTGCGCCTCGTCCGCCCCCCCGCCGAATCTCACCAGCTTGATCGCCACCGGCTCGTCCAGTCCCGGCGCCTCCGCCAGGTAGACCGTGGCCGTGGCGCCGCGTCCCAATTCCCGGATGACGTGATACTTGCCGATGTACTCGACCTTGTCTGCTGTGTTCATGCGGCTATGCTAGGCCCGCCCGTGACTTGGGGCAAGTATGAAGGCCGGGCAGTCCGTCTTGCATTACAATCCGCCCCCTTGAAATGGTCGAATACGCCTCAACATCGAGAAAATCGTCCCAGGGAGAAGGAGCATGCAAGATACCCCCCCCACCCCGCTCAACTTGGAGCAATCCGAGGCAGGGGAGTCTGTTCAGTCAGACGCAACCGGACAGGAAGGCCAGGTTGAAACCCTGCCGGGTCCGGAGGAACTGCTTCGACAGGCTGAATTGAAGGCCGCCGAACATCATGATGCCTGGCTTCGCGCCAAGGCGGAAACAGAAAACCTGCGCCGGCGCGCCCAGGAGGATATTGCCAAGGCGCATAAATACGCCGCCGAAAAGTTCGCCGCTGAAATGCTGCCGGTCAGGGATAGTCTGGAGGCAGCACTGGTCACTGAAAATGCCACAGTCGAAATTCTCAGGAACGGTGTCGATCTGACGTTGAAACAACTCGCTGCCGCATTTGAAAAATCCGGCTTGGCTGAAATCAACCCGGTAAGCGAGAAATTCGACCCGCACCATCACCAGGCCATCAGTACCCTGGAAGACGAGGGCGAGCCCAACCGGGTGCTCAGCGTGCTGCAAAAGGGCTATCGCCTCAACGACAGGGTGATCCGGCCGGCACTGGTCATCGTCTCCAAAACCCGGGGCGCTTGAAATACAGCCTGAAAACCCCATATCGAATACAGGGTTAACAACGCTATCCAACGCATTCAAGGAACCATCATGGGAAAGATTATCGGCATCGACCTCGGCACCACCAACTCCTGCGTGGCCATCATGGAGGGCGGCAAGCCCAAGGTCATTGAGAACTCGGAGGGGGCGCGCACGACCCCTTCCATCGTCGCCTATACCGACGACGGCGAGATCCTGTGCGGCGCCTCGGCCAAACGCCAGGCGGTGACAAACGCCAAAAACACCCTCTTTGCGGTGAAGCGCCTGATCGGACGCCGCTTCGAGGAAAAGGAAGTACAGAAGGACATCGACATGATGCCCTTCAAGATCGTCAAGGCGGACAACAACGACGCATGGGTCGAGGTGCGCGGCAAGAAAATGGCGCCGCCCCAGGTCTCTGCCGAAGTGCTGCGCAAAATGAAGAAGACGGCGGAAGACTACCTCGGCGAGGAAGTAACCGAGGCCGTCATCACCGTGCCGGCTTACTTCAATGACAGTCAGCGTCAGGCCACCAAGGACGCCGGCAGGATCGCCGGCCTCGAGGTCAAGCGCATCATCAACGAGCCCACCGCGGCAGCCATCTCTTTCGGTCTGGACAAGAAAGAAGGCGACCGCAAGATCGCAGTGTATGACCTGGGCGGCGGCACCTTCGACATCTCCATCATCGAAATTGCCGATGTGGACGGCGAAAAGCAGTTCGAAGTGTTGTCCACCAACGGTGACACCTTCCTGGGCGGCGAAGACTTCGACCAGCGCATCATCGACTACATCATTGATGAGTTCAAAAAAGAGTCCGGCGTCAATCTCAAGAACGACGTACTGGCCCTGCAGCGCCTGAAGGAAGCTGCAGAAAAAGCCAAGATCGAGTTGTCTTCCAGCGCGCAGACCGACATCAACCTGCCCTACATCACGGCCGACGCGTCAGGCCCGAAACACCTGAACATCAAGATGACCCGCTCCAAGCTGGAGCAGCTCGTCGAAGAGCTGATCGAGCGCACCATCGCCCCGAGCCGCGTGGCGGTCAAGGACTCCGGCGTCGCCAGCTCCGACATCCATGACGTGATCCTGGTCGGCGGTCAGACCCGCATGCCCAAGGTGCAGGACAAGGTCAAGGAATTCTTCGGCAAAGACCCGCGCAAGGACGTGAACCCCGATGAGGCTGTGGCCGTCGGCGCCGCGATTCAGGGCCAGGTGTTGTCGGGCGACCGTACTGACGTGTTGCTGCTTGACGTGACCCCGCTGTCCCTCGGTATCGAAACCATGGGCGGCGTGATGACCAAGATGATCAAGAAAAACACGACCATCCCGACCAAGTTTGCGCAGACCTTCTCGACCGCCGAGGACAACCAGCCGGCGGTGACGATCAAGGTGTTCCAGGGCGAGCGTGAAATCGCTTCGGGCAACAAGGCGCTCGGCGAGTTCAACCTCGAAGGCATTCCGCCGGCCGCACGCGGCACGCCGCAGATCGAGGTGTCTTTTGACATCGACGCCAACGGCATCCTGCATGTGGGCGCCAAGGACAAGGGCACTGGCAAGGAAAACAAGATCACCATCAAGGCCAACTCCGGCCTGTCGGAGACCGAGATCCAGCAGATGGTGAAAGATGCCGAGCTCAACGCCGCAGACGACAAGAAAAAAGTCGAATTCGTGACTGCCAAGAACAACGCCGAGGCGATGGTGCACAGCGTGAAGAAATCACTGGTCGAATACGGCGACAAGCTCGACGCCGGCGAGAAGGAAAAAATCGAAGCCGCCATCAAGGACATGGAAGAAGCGCTGCAGGGCGACAGCAAAGACGCCATCGACGCGAAGAACGCCGCGCTGATGGATGCCAGCCAGAAGCTCGGTGAAAAAATGTACGCCGACATGCAGGCCGCGCAGGCAAGCCAGGCCGGCGGCGGCGAAGCCGGTGCCCAGGACGCGGCCAAGCCCGCTGCCGACGACAATGTGGTGGATGCTGAAGTCAAGGAAGTCAAAAAGGGCTGATCACCTTTTGAGCCATCGGGCAGCGAAGCGGAATCGGGGCCTGTCCCCGCATTCCGCTTTGGCGCATCCCGGGCAGCGCAATCTTTTTCATTGAACACGAGTTCCCATGGCCATCAAAAAAGACTACTACGACACCTTGGGTGTTCCCAAAAACGCCAACGACGACGACATCAAGAA
>CAMTUN010000029.1:0-31862 GCA_947084915.1 uncultured beta proteobacterium
ACTCTTGCTCAACCTCTTCGAGGTCAATATGTTTGAGAAAATCCAATTGGATAAGCTTGTTTTCGATGCCGTATCGCACTTTCCGGATGACCCCGCCGATAACCAGATGATTTTGTTATGAAATCAACCGGACAGATGTGAAATCCTGGCTGAAATCGGGGACCATCTAAAGCCTTAAGTCGGGGATCAGACGTTGAAGCTTTCCCCGCAGCCGCACTGATCCTTGACGTTGGGGTTGTTGAACTTGAACCCCTCGTTGAGGCCCTCTCGCGCGAAATCCAGTTCCGTGCCATCCACGTAGGGCAGGCTCTTCGGGTCGACCAGCACCTTGACGCCGTGACTCTCGAAAACGATGTCTTCCGGCGCCGCCTCGTCTGCGAACTCCAGCTTGTAGGACATGCCCGAACAGCCCGAGGTCTTCACCCCGATGCGCACACCGACACCCTTGCCGCGCTTGGCGATGAAATTGGCTACGTGCTTTGCCGCCTTTTCCGTCATCGTCACTGACATATCTTCACCCTTCGTGTTTCTTCTTGTAATCGGCCACGGCCGCCTTGATGGCGTCCTCGGCCAGGATCGAGCAGTGTATTTTAACCGGCGGCAGGGCCAGTTCCTCGGCGATTTTCGTGTTCTTGATCTCCAGGGCCTGGTCCACCGTCTTGCCCTTCACCCATTCGGTGACGAGCGAGCTGGACGCGATGGCCGAGCCGCAGCCGTAGGTCTTGAACTTGGCGTCCTCGATGACGCCTTCCTTGTTCACCTTGATCTGCAGCTTCATCACGTCGCCGCAGGCCGGCGCGCCCACCATGCCGGTGCCCACGCCCTCGGCCTCCTTGTCGAAGGCGCCGACATTGCGCGGATTTTCGTAGTGATCGAGAACCTTGTTGCTGTAGGACATAAAACCTCCGTTCCGAATTCCGTAGGTCGGCCTACAGGCCGACTTGGGCCGCCGCTGTCGGGCTGAAGCCCGACCTACATCAATGTGCTGCCCATTGCACCGTGTTGAGATCGATGCCTTCCTTGTACATGTCCCACAGCGGCGACATCTCGCGCAGTTTGCTGATCTGCCGGTGCAGGAGTGAGATCGTGTAGTCGATTTCTTCCTCGGTCGTGAAGCGGCCGATGGTGAAGCGGATCGAGCTGTGCGCCAGTTCGTCCTGGCGGCCCAGCGCGCGCAGCACATAGGACGGCTCCAGGCTGGCCGAGGTGCAGGCCGAGCCGGAAGACACCGCCACGTCCTTGATCGCCATCATGAGCGACTCACCCTCGACGAAGGCGAAACTGATATTGAGGTTGTGCGGCACGCGCGCCTCGATGTCACCGTTGAGGAAGACCTGCTCGATGTCGGAGAGTCCTTTCCAGAGACGGTCGCGCAGCATGCGGATGCGCTCGCTCTCGGTCGCCATCTCTTCGTGCGCCAGGCGGAAGGCCTCGCCCATGCCGACGATCTGGTGCGTCGCCAGCGTACCGGAGCGCAGGCCGCGCTCGTGGCCGCCGCCGTGCATCTGCGCTTCGAGGCGGATGCGCGGCTTGCGCCGCACGTAGAGGGCGCCGATGCCCTTCGGGCCGTAGGTCTTGTGCGCCGAAAAGGACATCAGGTCGACCTTCAGCTTGCCGAGGTCGATCACCACCTTGCCGGTCGCCTGCGCGGCGTCGACGTGGAAGATGACGCCCTTGGTGCGGCAGATCTCCCCCATCTGCTCGATGGGCTGGATGACGCCGATCTCGTTATTGACGTACATCACCGAGGCGAGGACGGTATCGGGCCGCAGCGCCGCCTTGAACTGCTCCAGGTCGACCAGGCCGTTTTCCAGCGGGTCGAGGTAGGTCACTTCGAAGCCGTGGCGCTCCAGTTCGCGCGTCGTGTCGAGCACCGCCTTGTGTTCGGTCTTCACCGTGACGAGGTGCTTGCCCTTGCCCTGGTAAAACAGGGCCGCGCCCTTGATGGCGAGATTGTTCGACTCGGTCGCGCCCGAAGTCCAGATGATCTCCTTCGAGTCGGCGTTGACCAGCTTGGCGACCTGCTCGCGAGCGTCCTCGACGGCCTTCTCTGCCTCCCAGCCGTAGGCATGCGAGCGCGAGGCGGGATTGCCGAATTTTTCGACCAGCCAGGGAATCATCTGCTCGGCCACGCGCGGGTCGACCGGGGTCGTCGCGGAGTAATCGAGATAGATGGGGAATTTCAGCATGCTAGTTTCTCCAGTTGTTGCGTTCCGTAGATCGGACCGTAGGTCGGGCTTCAGCCCGACAGCAGCGGCCCATGTCGGGCTGAACCGACCTACATTCTCATGCCGCTATAGCGGACATTTTCTTCAGTTTTCTAACCGTCTCGTCGAGCGCCTGCAAAAAACGCGCGACATCTTCTTCCGTATTGGCGCGGCCGAGCGAGATGCGCAGCGCGCTTTTCGCCACGTCCGCCGCAACGCCCATCGCCAGCAGCGTGTGCGAAGGCTCGGGCGCGATGCTCGAACAGGCCGAGCCGCTCGCCACGGCAAACCCGGCGCGATCCAGTTGCGCCACGAGGGTTTCGCCGTCGATGCCGGCCACCGTGAAAAATACCGTATTCGGCAGGCGTGGCGCATTGCGGCTGAAGACGACCGTCTCCAGCATTGCCAGCCCCTGCTCCAATCGACCGCGCAGGTCCCCCAGGCGAGCGGCGTCCGCTTCCAGTCGCGCCGTCGCCAGTTCGCAGGCCGCGCCGAAACCGACGATGGCCGCCACGTTCTCGGTGCCCGAGCGCAGGTTGCGTTCCTGACCGCCGCCGGATATCAGCGGCTTCAGCTCCAGCCGCTTGTCCAGCACCAGCGCCGCAGCGCCCTGCGGCCCATAGATCTTGTGCGAGGAAACCGTCAGCGCGTTCACGCCGGCGGCGTTCAGCGCACGGAAATCCAGCTTCACCTTGCCCAGCGCCTGCACCGCGTCGGTGTGGAACCAGGCACGTGCTGCTTTCGACTGTGCTGCCAAAGCGGGAATGTCCTGCAGCACACCGGTCTCGTTGTTGGCGAGCATTACCGACACCAGTCTCGACGGCTTGGCCAGCGCCGCAGCAAAGTCAGCCGCGTCAACACGCCCCTCGGCGTCGACGGCGATTTCATGCATCTGCCAGCCGAGCCGCTTCAAGTCGGCCGCCGGTTCGCGCACGCAGGGGTGTTCGATGGCCGACACCGCCACGGTGGAAGGCTTCAGACAGGCCGCCGCGCCCTTGATGAACAGGTTGTTGGCCTCCGAGCCGCCGCTGGTGAACACCACCTCGGTCGGGTGCGCCCCCACTGCCACCGCCACCTGCTCGCGCGCTGTGTCGATGGCGGCGCGCGCCGCACGGCCGTACTCGTGGCGGCTCGATGCATTGCCGTAGCGTTCCTTGAGGAACGGCAGCATCGCCTCCAGCACGCGCGCGTCGAGCGGCGTGGTGGCGTTGTGATCGAGGTAGGTCGGGGCGAACATGCTGGTCCTTACGCGGACACCGCCACGTTGTCACGCCGGACACCACGCAGGCGTTCGTCGGTGACGACGGTACCCACGCCGGGCTGGATCTTCGCCTGCCGGACGAGATCGTCCAAGGATACCGAGACCAGATAATCGTGCATGCGCTTGTTGAGGTTGGTCCACAAGTCGTGGGTATTGCAGCGCTGCTCGTCCTGACAGTTCTCGTGTCCGCCGCAGTTGGTGGCGTCGAGCGGTTCATCCACCGCCGAGATGATGTCGGCGACGGTCACCTCATTCATGGCGCGCGCCAGGCGATAGCCGCCGCCCGGGCCGCGCACGCTGCCCACGATCTTGTGACGGCGCAGCTTGCCGAAGAGTTGCTCCAGGTAGGACAGGGAAATCTTCTGGCGCTCGCTGATGCCCGCCAAAGTCACCGGCCCGTTGGTCTGGCGCTGGGCCAGGTCGATCATCGCCGTCACTGCAAACCGGCCTTTTGTCGTCAGTCTCATGGTTGGGTCCTCTCCTAAACGCAGTTTCGGCGCAGGCTAGCCTGAGAAGCAGGCTAGGCAAACGGCCGAAGCCAAAAAGACGCTGTTGCGCCTAATACTTGAACAATTTAGTAGACAATACAATACCCGATCAGTTCAGTCTACTATTTTATTCAGATACTGCGGATCGAATTTGTCTGCCGTGGCCAGTTCATCGGACAACTCAACGCCTGATTGCCCCAACAGCTTGATCAGAAGCTCAATCCGTTTATCCGTTTCGACGGCATGGTCAAGCAATCCATGGATGGCCGTGGACAGGGGGTCGTCCTCGTTGCGCGTTACGGCGTAGGCGGAGAATCCCATCTGGCCGGCTTTGATCTCCCGCGCGATCTCGCTGCGATCCTCGATGATGCGTGCCGGAATGCCCACCGCGGTCGCCCCCGGCGGCACATCGCGCACCACCACTGCATTGGAGCCAATCTTCGCCCCTTCGCCCAGTGTGATCGGGCCAAGCACTTTCGCGCCGGCGCCAATCACCACCCCGCGCTCCAGCGTCGGGTGGCGCTTGCCCTGGTTCCACGAGGTGCCGCCCAGCGTGACGCCGTGATACAGCGTGCAGTCGTCACCGATCAGCGCCGTCTCGCCGATCACCACACCCATACCGTGGTCGATGAAGAAGCGGCGACCGATGGTGGCGCCCGGATGGATTTCGATACCCGTCAGCCAACGGCTGAAATGCGAGATCCAGCGAGCCAGCCACTTCAGACCGTGTCCCCATAGCCAGTGGGTGAACCGGTGGAAAACCAGCGCATGCAGCCCCGGATAGCAGGTCAACACCTCCCATGTGTTGCGGGCGGCGGGATCGCGGTCAAAAACGCAGGCGATGTCTTCGCGCAGGCGGCTGAACATCAGATAACTCCATCAGAATGTGTAGGAATATTAAAATACCCAACGAATTTAATCAACTTTCTTCCCGGGGCTTTTCATGAAAGTTTTGAGCATGCCACGCAAGAGGCTGACTTCGTCCCGCTCCAGTCCGACGCGGTCGAACAGGCGGTGCAGGCGCGGCAACAGTCGCTTGGGATGAGCCGGGTCGATAAATCCGCTCTGCGTAATGGTCGCCTCAAGGTGCTCGTAGAAGAGGCGGATTTCCTCGAAACTGGCGGGCGGATTTTCCGGTGCAGGCGGTGTGCCCGGATCGAGCGCCGCCAGGCGCAGTTCGTAGCACACCACCTGCACGGCGGCGCCGAGGTTGAGCGAAGTATATGCGGGGTTCGTGGGGATCATTACCGGCAGGCGGCACAGCGCGACTTCGTCGTTGGAGAGGCCCGCCTTCTCGTTGCCGAACACCACCGCTACGCTGCCCTGAGAGGCGGCGGCAATGATCTCCGGCGAGACTTCGCGCACCCAGCGCGGCGGTGGTGCAAGTTCGCGCTGGCGCGCCGTCAACGCAGCGGCCAGCACCGTGCCGGACAGTGCTTCTTCCAGCGTCTGGCAGACGACGGCGCCCTCCAGTACATCGCGTGCATTCGAGGAACGGGCGCGCGCCACGCCGTCGGGATCGGCGACCGGATTCACCAGATACAGCTGCGAAAGCCCCATCGTCTTCATCGCACGCGCGACGGCGCCGATGTTGCCGGGATGGCTGGTGTGGGAGAGTACGACGCGGATACGGTCGAGCGCTGGATTCATGCAACAGCCTGTTAAAATGCCGCCTTCTTCGCCGGAGGGATTGCTCGCCGGCACGCTCAATGAACAAACCGGACGCCCATGAACCCGACACTCAGCATCGCCATCAAGGCCGCACGCCGTGCTGGCGGCATCATCAATCGCGCTTCGCGCGACGTCGATCTCATAAAAGTAAGCGCCAAGCGCGACAAGGATTTCGTCACCGAGGTCGACAAGGCCGCCGAGGCGGCCATCATCGGGGTGCTCAAGGAGGCGTATCCGGCGCATGCGATTCTAGCAGAAGAGTCCGGCGCCTCCGGCGACTCGGAATACGTCTGGATCATCGATCCGCTCGACGGCACCACCAACTTCATCCACGGCGTGCCGCAGTACGCGGTATCCATCGCGCTGGCCCACAAGGGCATCCTCACCCACGCCGTGGTCTACGACACCAACAGGAACGAACTGTTCACCGCCGTGAAGGGCGGCGGCGCCTATCTCAACGAGCGCCGCATCCGTGTATCGAAGCGCATCAGGCTCAACGAAGTCATTGTCGGCACCGGTTTCCCCTTCCGCTATTTCGAGCATGTCGACGCCTACATGGGCATGCTGCGCGACTTCATGCAAAAAACCGCCGGCGTGCGCCGCCCGGGCGCAGCGGCACTCGATCTCGCCTGGGTCGCCGCGGGTCGCTTCGACGGCTTCTGGGAACTCGGCCTCTCGCCCTGGGACATGGCGGCCGGCGCCCTGCTCATCACCGAGTCCGGCGGCCTGATCGGCGACCTCACCGGCGAATCCGATTACCTCAACACCGGCAACATCGTCGGCGGCAACCCGAAGGTCTTCGTCCAGTTGCTGCAGATCATCGCGCCGCACCTCAACGCCGAGTTGAAGGCGTAGCCTCACAATAAGTTGATTGTAATATGATTATAGTTTGTTTATAATCATATATAACTTCTTCACCATCGGAGTGAGCCATGTCCAATCTACTTGAACGCTCCAATCAGGCCTTATCCGTCACCGAACTCGTCCGTTCAGCGAAGGACGTTTTCGAGCGCCTCGAATCCGGCGAACAGGACAAGTATGTAGTGATGCGCAACAACGCGCCGGCCGCAGTCATGATGCCCGTCGCAGCTTACGAAGCGTTGATCGACGAAATCGAAGACCTGCGCATCGAGGCAGTCGCGCGTGAACGGCTGCAGAGCTTCGACCGCAAGAAGGCCATTACCCACGCAGAAATGGCCAAGCGCTTCGCCAAGTAATGCCTTGGAGCGTCATCTATCACCCTGAAGTCGCCGAGGACCTGACGCTGCTGGGCTCGACCGGCGCCCGCCGTGCTCTCTCGGTGATTGAGGATCGCATCCTCCAAGGCGAACCAGATAAGGCCGGCAAACCCTTGCGCGGAATTCTTGCGGGCTGCCGCCGCATCAGGACAGGCAATATCCGGATCGTCTACCGCGTCGACGGCAAGCGCGTCGAAGTGCTCATCATCGCCGTCGGCGCGCGGCGTGACGACGAGGTCTATCAAGCCGCCGAATCCCGTACCCCTGCCAAATGGACCCGCTGACCCAGGGCCTGCTCGGCGCAGCCGCCGCGCAAGCCGTCCTCGGCAAGCGTCTCGGCCACCGCGGCTGGATCGCCGGCGCGATCGGCGGGCTGCTGCCCGATGCCGACATCCTCATCCGCAGCACGGCGGACCCGCTGCTGGCCATCGAGTACCACCGGCATTTCACGCACTCGCTGGCCTTTATTCCCGCCGGCGGCCTCATCGCCGCCCTGCCCTGGCTGGCTTTCCGCAGACAGCGTTCCGACGGCAAGCTGCTGCTCGCCGCCTCCACCATCGGCTTCGCCACGCATGGTCTGCTCGATGCCTGCACCACCTACGGCACGCACCTGTACTGGCCGTTTTCCGATGAGCGCACGGCGTGGAACCTGATAGCCACCATCGGGCCACTGTTTACCCTGTTCCTGCTTCTCGGCGTTGTGCTCGCCGCGCTGCGCCGCTCACGCTATCCCGCCGTTGCCGCGCTGTGCTTGTGCCTGGCCTATGTCGGCGTTGCAGGCCTGCAACGCGAGCGCGCCGTCGAAGCGCTCGCACGTATCGCCCAGGCGCGCGGACACACACTCTCTCGCGCCGAGATCTTCCCCACGGTGGGCAACCCGCTGGTGTGGCGCTCGCTCTACCGGAACGGCGCGCTGTATTACGCCGACCGCATCCGCGTGCCCTTTCGCGGCGAGCCCACCTGGCTGGCCGGCAACAGCTTGCAGCCTGTCGCCCTCGACGATCTTCCGCCGCAGGCGGCCGCCGACCCGCGCGTCCGCCGCGACTTTCAGCGCTTCAACTATTTTTCCGCCGGCTGGCTGGCGCGCGCGCCGCGCGATGCGTCGGTGATAGCCGATGCCCGCTATTCCCTCGCCACACTCGAGTTCGAACCGATCTGGGGCGTGCGCTTCGATCCCGCAAAGACGCCCCCCACCGAATGGGTTGCACGCGATCGCGAAAGAAGGATTCCCCTCGGCGAACTCTGGCGGGAGATCATCGGAAAAGACGAGCGCTACCGTCAGTTGCCGCCGGCGCGGCTGGATAGTGCAAGAACCGACATGCAGCAACAGTTGGCTGCTGTCACTCCATAAACATCATTCAATGCGGAGGTACTCTGCCAAACGGGAAAACCTTTCAAGACACGTTTCGTGCGACCTTCTGCCTCGGCAAGATCGATGGAAAGTGGAAAGTCCTTCACCAGCATATCTCCAAACCACTGCAGTCGAGTTGATTCAAACGTTGCAGATGATTGCCGCTATCTCCCCCAGCACCGCCTCGCAGATTCCAGCCATCCTGGCCATCGTCAACGACGCCGCACACGCCTATCGCGGGCATGTGCCCGACGACTGCCTGCACGAGCCGTACATGTCGCACGCAGAACTGCAACACGAGATCGATTCCGGCGTGCGCTTCTGGGGCTACTCGGAAAACGGTTCGCTGCTGGGCGTCATGGGGATCCAGGACGTGCAGGACGTGACGCTGATCCGCCATGCGTATGTCTCGACCCGCAGCCGCCGTCATGGCTTCGGCAGCAAGCTGCTGGCGCATTCCCGTTGGCGGGAATTGCATTCCGGCACTAAGCTTCTAAGCTTCAGTCGCCAGCTAACTGAAGGGAACTCCATGGCTTACGACGAAGGCCTGGCTGAGCGCTTGCGGGAAATCATGCCCGCCCACGCCGGCATCATCGAGAAGAAATTGTTCGGTGGACTGGCGTTCATGTCGCGCGACTACATGTTCGTCGGCATCCTGGGCGAGACGCTGATGGCGCGCGTTGGGCCTGAGGCCTATGCGGAAGCGCTGCGCCGGCCGCAGGTGCGGGAGATGGACTTCACCGGCAGGCCGATGAAGGGCTATGTCTTCGTCGATCCTCTCGGCTTCGAGGAGGATCGCGATCTGGCGCGCTGGGTTGAAGTCTGCCTGAAGTTCGTTAAGACTCTTCCGGCGAAGAAGCCGAAGTTGAAATGAGAAGAGCTGGATTCCCGCGTTCGCACCCCAGGAGTACTTCCTCAGGGCAGCTTCGCTGGCCCTTCGGGGCGCGGGAATGACGCGCTCAACCGCTTGCGCGGGAATGACGCCGCTTACCGTTTGACGATCACGCCGCAGGCCATGCGCGCGCCAGGTGCGGTGCGGACGGCGACAGCCTTGCCAGCGATGCTTTTATCACCCTGCAAAGTCAGCCCCGGCAACACGGCGTTGAACTTGGCATTGCCGTAGGCGTCTGATTCCGACATCGTCAGGCCGAGAGCGCTGGCATCTTCGGCCGTGCCGCAATCCGCCTTTTCATGGACATGCAGGCCGTGTGGACCGAACCCGAGACCGGCAACGTAGGCGACGACGTGAATGCCGTTTTCCTTCTGTTCGAAGACCGCCCGCCCGGTGGTGGTAGTACCCGGCACCGGCGCCAGCAAGACTTCGGCGACCGGACCCATGCCGGCGCAGGCATTCAGCAGGATGGCCAGCGCGATAGCGACTGCGGCCCGGCCGGCCCGGCAATCCACATTTCCCTGCATGGAAAAGGGTTTCAACATAATTGACCGAAAGGCTTGCATAGCGGATCGAATTACAGGAGAGTTAAAATATACGCATCGAGGCCAATATGCGCAATGAATCCCTGAACCTTGAAATCGTGCCGCCGAACCTTGAGAGCTTCGTGCCCCCGACGTCAGCTGCGACGTCCACGCACCCCCCCGGCACCCTGGTGGACAAGTACGGCCGCCACATCACCTACATCCGCCTGTCCATCACAGACCGCTGCGACTTCCGCTGCTTCTACTGCATGGCGGAAGAGATGGAATTCCTCTCGCGCGACCAGGTGTTGAGCCTGGAGGAATGCCTGCGCGTCATCCGCACTTTCGTCGGCATGGGCGTGACCAAGGTGCGCATCACCGGCGGTGAGCCGCTGGTGCGGCGCAACGCCCTCTGGCTGATGCACGAGACCGGCAAGCTGGAAGGCCTGAAGGAACTGGTGGTCACTACCAACGGCTCGCAGCTCGACCGCTACGCCGCCGAGATGGTCGACGCCGGCGTCAAGCGCGTGAATATCAGCCTGGACACCCTGCGGGCGGATCGTTTCAAATCCATCACCCGCGTCGGCGAGATCGACAAGGTGCTGCGCGGCATCGATGCGGCGATTGCCGCCGGCTTTGCCGGCATCAAGATCAACGCCGTGATGATGCGCGGCGTGAACGACGACGAGATCGTCGACCTGGTACGCTTCGCCGTCGGCAAGGGCATCGATATCTCGTTCATCGAGGAAATGCCCCTGGGTTCGATCGACCGCTCGCGCGCGGACACCTATTTCAGCTCGGACGAAGCGCTGGCGCTGCTGCAGCCGCACTTCGAACTGGTCAGTTCGGCCGAGACTACTGGCGGGCCGGCAAACTACTGGCGCATCCCCGGCATGCAAACCCGGGTCGGTTTCATCTCGCCCAACTCGCACAACTTCTGCGACAGTTGCAACCGCGTGCGCATCACCTGCAAGGGGGAGCTCTACCCCTGTCTCGGCCAGAACGATGCCCTCGCCCTCATGCCGATGCTGCGCGATCATCCCGAGGACGACGCGCCGCTGCGCCAGGCCATTATGGATTCGATGGGCATCAAGCCGAAGGGGCACGATTTCAACGAACAGATGCAGGATCCCAAAGTCGTCCGCTTCATGTCGATGACGGGGGGCTGATGCCCTACCGTCCGCAGCTGACCAACGCCGCCCGTCCGGCCACCATCACCATCTCCGCCACCAATGAGCGCGGCGAAGCCGTGCCGACGCAGATCGCCGGCGAACATCCGCTGACGCTGTACCTCGACAAGCGCGAGATCGTTACGCTGATGACGCTTGGTTGCGCACCGGAGGCACTGGCCATTGGTTACCTGCGCAACCAGCGCCTGGTGTCTCGCCTGGAGGACATCGCCGCCGTGCAAGTAGACTGGGAGACGGACTCGGTGGCCGTCACCACGCACCGACCCACGGAGGATCTCGACGCTCGCATGGAAAAGCGCACGGTCACCACCGGCTGCGGGCAAGGCACGATGTTCGGCGACTTGATGGAAGAAATCGACCGCATCGCCCTGCCGGAACAAGGGCGCCTCGACGAGGACACCCTGTACGGCCTGCTCGACGCGGTGCGCCACCACGAATCGATCTACAAACAGGCCGGCGCGGTGCACGGCTGCGCCTTGGCCAAGGGTACGGAAATCATCATGTTCGTCGAGGACATCGGCCGCCACAACGCGGTGGACGCCATCGCCGGACTGATGTGGCTGGACGGCCTGACGGGCGAGGACAAGATCTTCTACACCACCGGCCGACTCACCTCTGAGATGGTCATCAAGACGGCGCAGATGGGCATCCCCTTCCTCGTCTCGCGCTCGGGCCTCACGCAGATGGGCTACGATCTGGCGCAGCGCGTCGGCATGACCATGATCGGCCGCTCGCAGGGCAAGCACTACCTGCTGTTCACCGGCGCGGAGCGCTTCTCGAGAAATAACGAAACCGCTTTCAACACAGAGGACGCAAAGACGCAAAGAACGCAAAGAGAGGCATCTTCTTGAGGAATTGTTTCTTTGCGCCCTTTGCGTCTTTGCGCTCTTTGCGTTAAATGAGGTTTTCTTATGTCTCGTGAACACATTACCGGCCTCATCCTCGCCGGCGGCCTCGGCCGTCGCATGGGCGGACGCGACAAGGGCCTGCAGCCCTTCCGCGGCAAGCCGATGGTGGCGTGGTCGATCGAGCGCCTGGCGCCGCAGGTCGATGCACTTCTCATCAACGCCAACCAGAACCTGGAGGCCTATGCCGCCTTCGGTTACCCGGTGGTGCCGGACCGCATCGCCGGCTTCGCCGGTCCGCTGGCCGGCCTGCACACGGGCCTGCTCGCCTGCGAGACACCGCTGCTCGTCTCCGCGCCCTGCGATTCGCCCTTCCTGCCCGAGGACCTGGTCGCACGCCTGCGCGCCGCGCTGGAAGCGGCCGGCGCGGATCTGGCCGTGGCAAAAACCGGAGAACAACCGCATCCGGTATTCTCCCTGATGCGCCGCAAGGTGCTGGAGGGCCTGACAGTCTTCCTCGATACCGGCGGCCGCAAAGTGGATGCCTGGTACGCGGCTCTCAAAGTGGCGGGGGTGCCCTTCGAGGACGAACGGGCTTTCGCCAACATCAATACGCTTGAAGAACTGAATCAGATGGAATCATGACTTCTCTCCTCAAACAGATTTCCTGCGCGGACGACTATGACCCTGAATCCCTGAGCGTGACCAGGGCGCGGCAGATCATTCTCGATCTCGTCGATCCGGTCGAGGGCAGCGAGCGCCTCTTCGTGCGCAGCGCGCTGGGCCGCGTGCTGGCGGAAGATGTGATTTCGACCGCCAACGTGCCGGGCCACGACAACTCGGCCATGGACGGCTACGCGGTGCGCTTCGCAGATCTCGCGCCCACGGGCGATACCACGCTGAGGCTGGCCGGCACCGCATTCGCAGGACGCGCCTTCGAAGGATGCCTCGGGCCGGAACAGTGCGTGCGAATCATGACCGGCAGCGTGATCCCGCAAGGCGCGGACACGGTGATCATCCAGGAAGTGGCAAGGGCCGAGGGAGAACGCATCGTCATTCCCCCGAAGCAGCGCCAGGGCCAGCATGTGCGCTACGCCGGCGAGGACCTGCGCGCGGGTGAACCGGCAATCCGCGCCGGCAAGTTGCTGCGCCCGGCGGAACTCGGCCTGCTCGCCTCGCTCGGCGTCGCCGAAGTGAGCGTGAAGCGGCGGCTGCGCGTCGCCTTTTTCTCCACCGGCGACGAACTCTGCTCGCTCGGCACACCGCTCAAGGAAGGCGAAGTCTACGACAGCAACCGCTACACCCTGTACGGCATGCTGGCGAGGCTGGGCTGCGAGGTGATCGACCTTGGCGTGGTGCGCGACGAACCGGCCGCGCTGGAGGCGGCATTCCACCGGGCAGCCGCGCAGGCCGACGTTATCCTCACCAGCGGTGGCGTCTCGGTGGGCGAGGCCGATTTCATCCGCGGCCTGATGGAAAAACTCGGCGAAGTGGCATTCTGGAAGATTGCCATGCGCCCAGGCCGGCCGATGGCCTTCGGACGCATCGGTGACGAAGCCAATGGCGCCTTCCTTTTCGGCCTGCCGGGCAACCCGGTCGCCGTGATGGTGACCTTCTACCAGTTCGTGCGCGAGGCGCTGCAGAAGATGATGGGCGTCTCGCCGATAGCGCCGCTGCCGCAGTTCCGCGTGCCCTGTGTCACCGCACTGAAGAAGCGGCCCGGCCGCAGCGAGTTCCAGCGCGGCGTCCTGTTTAGCGAGAATGGCGAATGGAAGGTACGCGCCACCGGCTCGCAAGGCTCGGGCATCCTGAGCTCGATGTCCGAGGCGAACTGCTTCATTGCCATCGAGCCGGAACGCGGCAACGTCGAGCCGGGCGAAGCGGTCGCTGTGCAGCCCTTCGAGGGATTGATATAAAGCCAAAACCTTTCACCACAGAGACAAAGAGACACAGAGGAAACCGAAAAACTCTTCTTGAGTTTGTTTTTCTCTGTGCCTCTGTGTCTCTGTGGTGCGGGGTTTATATTTAACTAAAGTAGAAAGGCCGGCCGACGGCGTGGCCCTGGGCGTAGTCGACGCCCATTTCGCGCAGGCGGTTGAGCGTGCCTTCCGTCTCGACGAACTCGGCGATGGTCTTCATGCCGAGCGAATGGGCGATGTTGTTGATGGCGGAAACCACCTCGAGGTTCATCGGCTCGGCAAACATGTCGCGCACGAAAGCGCCGTCGATCTTGACGTAATCCACCGGCAGGTGCTTGAGGTAGGCGAAGGAGCACATGCCGGCGCCGAAATCGTCCAGCGCAAAGCGCAATCCCAGCTCCTTCAGTTCGCGGATCAACTCGGCCGCCTTGGTCAGGTTGGCCACCGCCAGCGTCTCGGTGATTTCGAAGCAGATGGCCTCGGGGGGCGTCCGGTGCAGGGCGATCTGCTCGCGCACGAACTGCTGGAAACGGCTGTCGTTGATGCTCTCGGCGGACAGGTTGATGTCGAACACCGGCATATTCTCCGGCGTGGCCTCGCATTCGCGGCGGATTGCCGGCAGGGCGTTGGCGAGAACCCAGCGGTCGATGGCCTGCATCATGTTGTGCCGCTCTGCCGAGGGAATGAAGGCCATCGGCGGCACGATCTTGCCCTCGCGGTCGACCATGCGCAGCAGCAGTTCGAAATGCCGCGTCTTCGAGGTCGTTTCGTCGAGTCCGGCGATGCGCTGGCGGAAGAGACGGAAGCCGTTGCGTTCGATGGCGTCATGGATGGTCTCGACGATGTTCATGTCGACGCGCGGCAGATGGCTGGCGGCCTTGGCGTGATAGACGCGGATCTGGTCGCGACCGGCCTCCTTGGCGGCATAGCAGGCAGCGTCGGCCTGCTCCATCACTTCATCCGCAGCCGCGGCCGGGTCCGACATCACCACCAGGCCGATGCTGGCGCCGACGTGAAACACTTTCTCGCGCCAGACGAAACGGAAGCTCGAGACATCCATGCGGATGGCGTTGGCAATGCGCAGCGCCTGTTCCACCGGGCAGGCATGCAGCAGCACGGCGAACTCGTCCCCGCCCATGCGTGCCAGCACATCGGAGGTGCGCACCCGGGAACGCAGCACGGCGGCGATCTGGCGCAGGAATTCGTCGCCCGCTGCATGGCCGCCGCTGTCGTTGATCAGTTTGAATCGGTCGAGGTCGAGGAAGAGCAGTGTGTGCCGCTTGTCCGGCGCGCCTTCCGCGGTGATGGCCTTGCGCAACTCCTCCTCGAAGCCGCGGCGGTTCACCAGTCCGGTCAGCGCGTCGTGATTGGCCTGCCAGAACAGTTCGAGTGAAATGCCATGGGGAACGGAGACATCCTCCATGGCCAGGAAGCTGACCTGCTTGCGGCCGGCATCCTCTCTGGCGCAGCTGATGTCCAGCACGCGTTCGTTGTCGCCGGCATCGCGCAGTACGGCGCGCAGCGCCGGCACGTTGTCGCCGCTGGCGGCCTGCAGTTCCTCCAGCAGCACCGGCTTGCCGTCGGCCGCGTTGCGCAGCGGAAAGCGCGACTCGAAGGATTGCCCGATGACCTCGGCGTGATCGACACCTGCCAGCTTTGCCGCCGCGGCATTGGCGAAGAAAACCTGCCCGCGGTCATCGAGCCCGACAACCGCGATGTCGACGCAGCGGAAGGCCGTGTCGATCAGGTTGAGTTGGTCTCGCAGGCGATTCGTCGAAACTGAATTCCAAGCCAGCCAGCCGCCGAGGGCGCTGGCACTGCCCAGCCCGGCGAACCAGAACAGGGCGACCGGCTGGCCGCTGTCGGCCGGGCCGAGCGCCAGCGCTGCGCCGCCGGAGAAGAGGACCGCCAGCGCGGCCAGGACACGCCAGGCGATATTCAGGCGGGACGCCCTGCTCATTCTTCACCTGCCTTGCGCAGGGGCACGGCAGCAATCACCGGCGGGGTCTCGACGCCGTCCAGTTCGACGCCCTCGATGCGGGCGAACTGGCCGCTGATCTTCCTGCTGCTGACCTGCACGTCCTGTACGTCCTTCTGCGCCTGGTCGATGTGCGTCGCCAGACGCTGCATACGCTCATCGAAGCGGGAAAAATCCTTCGACAGCTTGCCCAGCGCATCCTTGATGATGTGGATCTGGTGTCGCGTCTCGACATCCTTCAGTACTGCGCGCGCGGTGTTGAGGACGGCCATCAGCGTCGTCGGTGAAACGATCCAGACGCGCTTCTGCATGGCGTAGCCGACCACTTCCGGGTGGTAGGCGTGGATCTCGGCAAACACTGCCTCGGCCGGCACGAACATCACGGCGCCGTCGGAGGTCTCGTTGGCGATGATGTACTTCGTGGCGATGGCGTCGATATGCTTGCGCAGGTCGGCGCGAAAGTCAGTCTGCGCAGCACGGCGCTCGAATTCTGAGGTCTCCGGCGTGAACATGCGGTGATAGTTCTCCAGCGGAAACTTCGAATCCACTGCCACCAGTCCGGTCGGCTCGGGCAGCTTCAGCACGCAGTCGGCGCGCGTGCCGTTGGAGAGGGTGTACTGGAGCTCAAAGCTGCCCGGCGGCAGGGTATTGCGCACCAGCGCCTCCAACTGCACTTCACCGAAGGCGCCACGTGCCTTCTTGTCACCGAGCAATTCCTGCAGGCTGACGACGTTGGTGGTGAGGCCGTCGATCTTCTTCTGCGCCTCGTCGATGGTGGCCAGCCGCGCCATGACATTGGCGAAGGTCTCGTTGGTCTTCTTGAAGCCCTCGTCGAGGCGCTCGCTGACGCGGCCGCTGATCTGCTCGAGACGCTCGTTGATGCTGCGCGTGAGGCTTTCCATGCTGGCGGAGAGCTGGGCGGTAGCCTGGCCGAGGCCGGATTGCAGCAACTCGCGGTCGGCGCGCGCCTGTTCCGCCAGCTTCAGCATGATCTGTTCGAGAACCTCGGAACGCAGTTGATCCTGCTTGGCCTGGAAGGAGGCGTTCAGTTCCGCCAGCGCCCTCTGCAGCCGCTCGCCGGATTCGGTGTTTTGCGAAAGAAGACGGTCGCCCTGCCGATTAAGACCTTCGTGCAGGTCGGAGAGCATGGCCCGATGTTTCTCGGCCAGCGCGGCATCGATACCGGTAGGGAGTTCCTTCGTCGCCGCGAGGAGCGCGGCGATTCGCCAAAGGATGAGAAAAACAGCCGCGACCCCTGCAACAAGCGCGACTACCGTCCAAAGATTGGGCATGACCCCCTCAGTTTCCCCTGTGGAGCCCATGCACGGAAAATCCGTGCCATCACAGTGGGTTGCATTCTAATTTTAATGTCGAGTATAGCAGCGTGAAATCAGCTTGCCTATCCCTTTTGTAATAATACACAGGAACACGTCAGGACAGCGCGCGCAAGCTCTGCAGCGCCGGTGCGCGCAGGGTACGCGCGGTACCCGCCAGACCGGCGAGCGTGATGCCGAGAATACCGCCGAGCACCCCCGCCGGCAGCACCAGCCAGGCCGGCTCATAGGGCATCTGGAAGACGAAGCGGCCGAGCAGCCAGCTGATGATGGCCGCGCCGATGCCGGCCACCACACCGGCAATCGCACCGAGGACGGCGAACTCCGTCGCCAGCGCGGCACGCAGTTGGCGGGTGCGCGCGCCCAGAGTGCGCAGCACGGCGATCTCGTACTCGCGCTCGTCATGGGTGGACTCCAGCGCGGCATACAGCACGGCCAGCCCGGCGATGAGGGAGAAGGCGAAGATGAACTGCACCGCCCGCGCCAGCTGGTCCATCACCGACTTGAACTGGCGCAGGATGGAGGCGACGTCGATCACCGTCAGATTGGGATGGGCTGCAACCAACTCGCCAACAAAGCCGGCCCTGTCGGGCGGCAGATGGAAACTGGTGATGTAGCTGGTCGGAAATGATTCCAGCACGCCGGGCGGCGTGACGACGAAGAAGTTGACGCGCATCGAGTCCCAGTCGAGCTTGCGCAGCGAGGTGATCTTCGCCTCGAGCCGCCGGCCGGCGATTTCGTAGACCAGGACGTCGTTCATCTTCAGCTTCAACGTGTCCGCCAGCCCCTGCTCCACCGAGAATTGCGGCTGGTTGGCGTCCTGCGCCGCGAACCATCTTCCGGCCGTGAGCGAATTGCCCTCGGGCAGATCGGCCATCCATGAGAGGTTGAATTCCCGTTCGACCAAGCGCTGGGCGCGCTCTTCTTCATAATCCGCCGCATTGACCGGCTGGCCGTTCACCGACACCAGGCGGCCGCGCACCATCGGCAGTAGAACGGGTTTCTCCAGCCCCTTGCTGACAAACAGTTCGCGCACCGGCTCGCGCTGCTCCGGCTGGATGTTGATGATGAAGCGATTGGGCGCATCCGGCGGCACGCTGCGCTGCCAGGAAGCGAGCAGGTCGTCGCGCGCAAGGGTGAGCAGCAGCAGCGCCGTCATGCCCAGGCCGAGCGCCACGGCCTGGATCACGCTGGTGCCGAGACGGCGATGCAGTGAGGCGATGCCATAGCGCCAGCCGGCGCCGGCCGCGCCGCGCAGCCGGCCGGCCACGGCCAGCGCCAGCCGCGCCACGCCGGCATAAATCGCCACGGCGAGCGAGAACAGGCCGAGCACCCACAGGCCGAGCTTGAGATCGGCCGCCATCCACAGCATCAGGGCCGCCAGCACCGCGGCGCCGAAGGCATAACCGGTCCAGGCCAGCGGCTCGCTCTCGGCCCACTCGCGCCGCAGCACGCGCACCGTCGGCACGTTGCGCAGACGCAGCAGCTGCGGCAGGGCGAAACCGGCGAGGAGCGCCAGACCGACGCTGAAGCCATAGGCCAGCGGCAAAAGCGAAGGCGCCGGCAGCGTGGTCGTCAGCAGGTTCGACAGCAGGCGCTCGAGCGCATACTGCGCAGCGAAACCGATCAGGCAGCCGAGCGCAGAGGTGATGGCGCCGAAGAGCAGGAATTCGCCGAGATAAATACGCATCAGCTGGCTGCCGCGCGCGCCGAGGCAGCGCATCACGGCACAACCGTCCAGATGCCGCTGCATGAAGCGCCGCGCCGCCAGGCCGACGGCAACCGCAGCCAGCACGGCTGCCAGAAGCGCCGCCAGGCGCAGGAACTTCTCGGCGCGATCGAGGGCGCTGCGCACCTCGGGCCGCGCATTGTCGAGGCTCTCGATGCGCTCGCCGCGCCCGAGGCGTTTTTCCGCCCACTTCTGGTAGGTCGCGACGGCTTTGGCGTCACCGGCCAGATGCAGGCGGTAGGTAACCCGGCTGCCGATCCGGATGAGCTGCGTGGCCGGCAGATCGTCGACGTGCATCATCAGGCGCGGTGCGATATTGAAAAAATTCACGCCGCGGTCAGGTTCCAAAGTCAGTACCGCCGAGACGGCGAGGCTGACGCTGCCGAGCTGCACGACATCGCCGACTTTCGCCTCCAGTGCCGCCGACAAGCGCTCGTCCAGCCATACCGTGCCGCGCGTCGGCGTCTGCCGGGTTTCGGCATCGGGTTGGTTGAGCGCGGGGGCGGTGCGCAGCGTGCCGCGCAAGGGATAGCCTGGCTGCACCGCCTTGATGTCGGCCAGGTGGCTGGCGCCGTTGGCTGCCGTCATGCTCGGGAAACTGACGCTGCCGATGACGCGCAGGCCAAGCCGCTCCGCCTCCGCTCGATAAGCCTTGTTCCAGGGATGGTCGGCCAGCAGCAGCAAGTCGCCGCCCAGCAATTGATGCGCCTCGCGCGCAAGGGCGCGTGAGAGTCGGTCGGAGAAAAAGCTGACACTCGACAGGCTGGCTACGGCGATGAGCAGCGCCAGCCCGAGCAGGCGCAACTCGCCGGCACGAAAATCGCGCTTCAGCATCTGCCAGGACAAATGCCAAGCTGTCATTGCAGCTCCCTGAGCTTGTCCACCGCCTGCTCCACCCTCTCGAGCGTAATGACTTCGATGCCCTTGATCGGCTGTTTCGGCATGTTGGACTTGGGAATCAGGGCATGCGTAAAACCGAGCTTGGCGGCTTCCTTGAGGCGCTCCTGGCCGCGCGGCGCGGGACGGATTTCCCCGGCCAGGCCGACTTCTCCGAATGCGATCAGCTTTTGCGGCAGCGGCTTGTTGCGCAGGCTGGAGACGATGGCGAGCAATACGGCGAGATCCGCCGCCGGTTCGCCGATCTTGACGCCGCCGACGGCGTTCACGAAGACGTCCTGGTCGAAGCAGGCGATGCCGGCATGGCGGTGCAGCACCGCCAGCAGCATGGCCAGGCGGTTCTGCTCGAGGCCGACGCAGAGGCGGCGTGGACTGGGCGAATGCGCCTCGTCCACCAGCGCCTGGATTTCCACCAGCAGCGGACGTGTGCCCTCTTGCGTCACCAGCACGCAGGAACCGGCCACCTGCTGCTCGTGATGCGAGAGGAATAGCGCGGAGGGGTTGGACACGCCGCGCAGACCCTTGTCTGTCATGGCGAAGACACCCAGCTCGTTCACCGCGCCAAAGCGGTTCTTGCAGGCGCGAATCAGCCGAAAACTGGAATTGGGATCGCCTTCGAAGTAGAGCACGGTGTCGACCATGTGTTCGAGCACACGCGGCCCGGCCAGCGCGCCCTCCTTCGTGACATGGCCGACGAAGACGATGCAGGTGCCGGCCTGCTTGGCGTAGCGCGTCAGTTGGGCGGCGCACTCGCGCACCTGGGCCACCGAACCCGGCGCCGACTGCAGCGCGTCGGAGTACACCGTCTGGATGGAGTCGATTACGGCAATGCGCGGCTTGTGCTCGGCCAGCACGGCGAGGATTTTCTCCAGGTGGATCTCTGTCAGCAGTTGCAGGCCGCCGACCTGCAGTTGCAGGCGTCGCGCGCGCAGCGCCACCTGCTCGGCGGATTCCTCACCGGAAACATAGAGCGCTGTCTGGCGGCCGGCCAGCTGGGCCAGCGCCTGCAGCAAGAGAGTCGACTTGCCGATGCCGGGATCACCGCCGATCAGCACCACCCCGCCGGTCACCAGCCCACCGCCCAGCACGCGGTCGAATTCCTCGATGCCGGTGGTGATACGGGATTCTTCGTGCGAACTGATCTCGGCCAGGCGCTGCAGCCGGCCGCTTCCGGCGATGACGGAAAAACGGTTGGTTGCTGCGGTTTCCGCCAAGGTTTCCACCAAGGTATTCCAGACGCCGCAATGCGGGCATTGTCCCTGCCATTTGGATGCGCTGCCGCCGCATTCGGTGCAGGTGTAGACAGTTTTCTGCTTGGCCATGGCGGAAGTCTAACGGATGGTGTGGCTCAGACGACGAGCCAGAGTGAAGCGACTATTCCTTTTCTACAACCGGAACCCGCTGGGTCAGTGCGCACAGCAGCTCGTAGCTGACGGTGCCGGCGGCTGTGGCGACCTCGTCGACCGGCATGCCTTCGCCCCACAGCACCACCGGCGAGCCGATGTCGGCGTCCGGCATGCCCTCGAGGTCGACCATGATCATGTCCATCGACACGCGGCCGACAATGCGGGTGCGCCGGCCTTCGACGAGGATCGGCGTGCCGCTCGGCGCATGGCGCGGGTAGCCGTCGGCATAGCCGCAGGCAACGATGCCGATGCGCATCGGCCGCTCGGCGGTGAATGTGCCGCCATAGCCGACACGGTCTCCGGCTTGGAGTTGCTGGATTGAAATCAGTTGACTGGAAAGCGTCATCACCGGACGCAAGCCGAGCTGCTCGGCACTCTCGTCCTGCGGAAAGGGTGACGAACCGTACAGCATGATGCCGGGGCGGGTCCAGCCGCGGCATGCCTCGGGAAAGCGCAGTAATGCCGCCGAGTTGGCCAGGCTGACTGGGTAGTTGCACCCCAGGAGTACTTCTTCAGGGCGGCTTCGCCCGCCCATCAGGGCGCAGCCCTGCGTGATCTCCTCGAAACGCGCCATCTGCCAGCCGATGCCGCGTTCCAGGTCGGCATCGGCGAAGTGCGTCATCAGGGTGATATCGGCAATGCCGGGCAGGGTCTCCAGGGCGGTCAGGGCGGGATGGAATTCCTCGGCGGACAGGCCGAGCCGGTTCATGCCGGTGTTGAGCTTGAGGTACACCGGCAGCCGCGCCGGCAGAGCGACGCTGGTCAGCATTTCCACCTGTTCCAGCGTGTGCACGACCGGCGTCAGGCCGTACTCGGCATAGAGCGGCAGTTCATCCGCCTCGAAAAAACCCTCGAGCAGGAGGATGGGTTGGCGAAAACCGGCTTCTCGCAGGGCAATGGCATCGTCGAGATCAAGCAGCGCGTAACCGTCGGCAAGGTCATCGAGCGCCTCGGCTACACGCATCAGGCCGTGGCCGTAGGCGTTGGCCTTGATGACGGCCCACAGGCTGGCACCCGCCGTGCGCTGCCGGGCAACGGCGAAGTTCCCGCGCAGAGCGGACAGGTCGAGGGTGGCGCGGACGGGGCGGGTCAAATCGGAGCGCGGTCTACCGGTCTACACCAGCTTATTTCGCCACAAACTGCTTGAGCCGGGTGTTGGCAAACTCAACGAAGGTATTGATCAAACGCGAGCGGAATTTTTCCTTCGGATAAACCATCGACAGAGTGCGGTTGAGACGCGGCTTGAGTGGAATGGCGAGCAGGTCGCCAAGGCGCTTTTCCTTGGACACCGAAGCGCGTGAGACGATAGCGAAGCCGATGCCGGTCTCCACCACGCCCTTGATCGCCTCCGGGCTGCCCAGCTCGATGACGACGTTGAGGCTCTCCGGCGGCACGCCGGCGTCACGGAAGTAGTTGTCGGTGACTTCGCGCGTACCGGAGCCCGGCTCGCGGCTGACGAAAGGATGCGTCGCCAGAAGCTGCGGGGTCAATTCCTTGTTCTTGGCCAGCGTCGTGCCGGGCGCACAGATGACGAGGAGTTCATCCTCGCAGCAGATCTCGCACTGCAGGTTGCTCTGGTGCGAAGGCGCCTCGATGAGGCCGATGTCCAGCGTGTGCTCGGCGACGCGCATCTCGATCGACTCCGAGTTTGCAACGATCAGGCGCGGCTTGACGTTGGGATACTGCGACTTGAACTCGCCGAGAATGCGCGGCAGCATGAATTCGGCAATGGTGGTACTGGCGCCGATCAACAAAGGCCCGCCGATCTGCCCGGTCATTTCGGCCAGGCGCACGTCGAGTTCCGCGGACAGGCCGAGTATGCGGTCGGCGTATTCGAGCACCGTATCGCCGGCTGGCGTCAATGAAATCTTGCCGTGGCCGCGGTCGAACAGCCGTGTATTGAAATGCTCTTCCAACTGCTTGATCTGAAACGTCACTGCCGGTTGCGTCATGAACAGCACTTCGGCCGCTTTCGTGAAGGACAACTGCTTGGCAACGGCATGGAAAACCTGGAGCCTGCGGTCAGCCATAATTAGCACCCCTCGATATACTTATAACGCTTATTCAATCACAAATTGCCTGTATAAGGTAGCCTGATTTCTCCATTTTTCCGTCAATTATCAGGGAAAGCGTTACATCCTGTCCAGGTTCCGCGGGGCATCTGACACACGTCGCCGCTTCATGGTATAAAGCCGCGTCGTAGGGCCAATAAAAATTACAAACAAGCTTCACGCTTTTTTTCGGACACGGATCCCGGCCCCCTCGTTCATTCCTCCTATTGGCAGGGATGCGATGGCGAATACAAGTGCCGTCTATGGGGCGCAATGACTTTAGTGATATAAACCAGCAACCCATGACCGCTCCACAAACCCATCGCCCCTGGATACAACACGCGAAAAAAGTTCTCTGGCTGACCGGTGTGGGTTTGGTGATCGTCTGGTCGCTCTGGCTTCTCTACACCAAACTGCGCGGCGAAGTCGCGGCTGATCCGATTGCCAGGGAACTGCTCGCCTCCGGCGGCTTTTGGGTGAGCCTGAAGATCATCGCCGAATCGATCGGCCGCAGTATCGGTGACGTACCGGCCTCCGGCTACGCCTTGGCTGCCTTTTCGACCCTGATGGCCTATATCGCGCTCGCCTGGTACGACCGCATCGCTTTGATCCATCTTAATCGGCATCAGGAAATCTCCTGGCCCTTCATCGCCTCGTGCTCTTTCGTCACCTATGCGATCGGCCACAACCTCGGTGCATCCGTCCTGTCGGGTGGGCTGGTGCGTCTGCGCGCCTATGGCGCCTTTGGTCTGAACGCTGTCGAAGTCGCGATTCTGGTTGCCCTTTGCTCTTTCACCTTTGCCTACGGGACGGTGCTACTGATGGGCTTCGTCTTCGTTGTCCAGCCCGAGATCGTGCAACCGCTGGCAGAATTGATTCCACGCCTGTACCTGCCCGCTCAGGCAATCCAGTTGATCGGCGCAGTCATGCTCGGGCTCTGCGCCCTCTACATCCTCGGTTCATGGCTACACTTCAAGCCCGTGCATTTTCGCTCGGTGCATATCGTCTATCCCAGACTGCCCGTCGTGGCCCGTCAGTTGATGGCGGCGCCGCTGGAGCTGATCGCCGCCACCGGCATCATCTACTTTGTGCTGCCCGAAGCCGGCAATCCCGGCTTCATCCCCGTGCTCGGCGCCTTCCTGCTGTCGTTCTCGGCCGGGCTGCTCTCGCAAACCCCGGGCGGCGTCGGCGTCATGGAGGCGGTATTCCTTGCGGTAATGCCTACCATCGCACCGTCGGACGTGATCGCCGCCCTGCTGATCTGGCGACTGATGTATCTGCTGATCCCGCTGGCCGTCTCGCTACCGCTGGTGGTGGCTTTCGAGCGCTCCCAGTTGCGTCGAGCGAAATGACTTCGCTCCGGGGGGAAGAACTGCACCGGATTCTCGCAGCCGCGAAGAACAGTCAACGTGCACCATTGAGGCGTCCCTTCAAAGCAGCACGGGGCGATCGGGCAATTCGTTCCGATCGCCTGCCCGAGACGGCAGGCGAACCGCCAGCAAGTCGCCGATCTCGGCGATCGCCGCCAGGGTTCCCGCCTCGAACTCACCCGCACCGAAAGCCTTCTCCATGCTTTTGCAAATCGCCTCCCATTCGTCAGGCGACACGCAGACATTGAAGCCGCGATCGGCGACGATCTCGACATCGCGATCGGCCAGCAGCACGTAGATCAGCACGCCGCTGTTCTCCTCGGTATCCCACACGCGCTGTGCCGAGAAAACCTCGATGGCACGATCGCGCGCGGTCTCCCCGCGCAGCAGTTGCGCGGGCGTCAGCGCCGCCTCAACGGCAAAGCGGATCTCGCCGGCATGGCTTCGCTCGGAGGTGGCAATGGCCGTCCCCACGGCTAGCAAGGTCCGCTGCGGAAAACACTGGCGGACGCGCCAGTCCGGCATCAGCAAATGCCGCAGCAGGCGTAGGATATTCACCATCGTCCCGATGCCCCGCCGCCGCCGAAGCCGCCACCGCCTCCGGAAAAGCCACCCCCGCCGCCAAAACCGCCCCGCCCCCCCATGCCACGCAGACCGCCCGCGCCAGCAACGCCCGACAGCGTCAGAAAAAACACGACCACGGCAACGAGCAATGCAATCGACACGCTGCCGAGCAACAGCCATCCGCCGAGGAAGGCCACGCCGCCCGCCACCCCACCACCGAGCAGCCGTCCGAACAGGGCCCGCAAGAGACCTCCGCCGACGAACACGAACAGCATGGCCAGCGGCAGAAGGTTTTCCCAGGAATCGGCGGCGGCGCCTTGCGCGTGCTTTTTCGGTGGCGGCAGCGGCTCGCCGGCGATGACTGACTCGATGCGCGTCACACCGTCCTGCAGTCCACCGTGAAAATCGCCCTCTTTGAAGCGTGGCCCGATAACTTCGGCAATGATCCGCTTGGCCACGGCATCCGGCAGCGCGCCTTCCAGACCGCGCCCGACCTCGATGCGCAACGTTCTGTCATTTTTGGCAACAAGCAAGATGATGCCGTCGTCGATGCCCTTGCGGCCGATCTTCCAGGCCTCGGCGACGCGGATGGCGTAGGCCTCGATGGCTTCCGGCTGCGTGGTGGGAAGCAGCAGGATGGCGATCTGGCTGCCGCGGCTTTTCTCGAACTGCGACAGACGGGCTTCCAGCGCTGCCGTCTGGTCGCCGCTTAATGTGCCGGTCAGGTCGGTGACCCGCGCCCCCAGCTTCGGTACGGCGACGAGGTTATCCGCAGCCAGGCTGTAGGCGCCAGCTGCAAAGAGCCAGAGCGCAAGCAGCAGCCTTGCGGCGATAACCATGCAATCCTAGTAGCCTGCCGAGAGGGCGCTACCGGCTGGCTTGTCGGCGGCAGCCCCCGGCTTGGCGGGAGACGTTGGCTTGGCCGGCTCGGCTGGGGCAGCAGGCTGTGCAGGTTTGGCGCCGCCGTCGAACTTGATGGCCGGCGGCGTCGACATCGCCTTCTCGTCCTCGACCGTGAAGTTGGCCTTGGTCTTGTAGCCGAACAGCATGGCCGTCAGGTTGCTCGGGAAGACGCGTACCGTGGTGTTGTACTCCTGCACCGCCTTGATGTAGCGATTGCGCGCCACGGTGATACGGTTTTCTGTGCCCTCGACCTGCGCCTGCAAGTCGCGGAAACTGGCGTCGGCTTTGAGGTTGGGATAGTTCTCCACTACCAGCAGCAGACGCGACAGTGCGCCGGAGAGTTGTGTCTGCGCGGCCTGGAATTGGGCGAAGGCCTTGGGGTCGTTGATCAATTCAGGCGTCGCCTTGATGCCTGCGACCTGCGCACGCGCCTCGGTCACCTTGGTCAGGACGTCTTTCTCATGCGCCGCATAGCCTTGCACGATCTGCACCAGATTGGGGATCAGGTCGGCACGGCGCTTGTACTGGTTGAGCACCTCCGACCAGGCGGCATTCACCTGCTCGTCGGTAGTCTGAATCTGGTTGTAACCGCAGCCGGACAGCAGGCTCGCGACCAGGGCCAGCAGGGCAAGTAACTTGAGGCGCATGACTGTCTCCTTGGGTGTTGTTCTTCTGAGAGGCTATTTTAGGGCGTTTGGGTGTTTTTCAAGCCGCTGTCTTCGCCATCACTTCCCGCCCCGTGTCCCATGGTCGCACGGGCAAAGCAGAGATCCTCCCAGGCCTTCGCCTTGTCCGTCAGATTGCGCAGCAAATAGGCTGGATGGTAGGTGACGATAAGCGGAATGCGGTGGTAGTCGAACAACCGGCCGCGCGAGGCGCCGACCTTGACTTCGGTGTTGAGCAATGTCTCCGCCGCAGGCTTGCCCAGGGCGACGATAAGTTTGGGACGGATCAGTTCGACCTGCCGTTGCAGGTAGGGAAAGCAGGCTGCCGTCTCTGCCGCCTCGGGCGTGCGGTTGCCGGGCGGGCGGCACTTCACCACATTGCCGATATACACCCCCCTTCCACGCTTGAGATCGATGGCCGCCAGCATCGCATCGAGCAACTTGCCGGCCTGGCCGACGAAGGGCTCGCCGCGCTCGTCCTCCTCGGCGCCCGGACCCTCGCCGACGAAGAGCCAGTCGGCCTCGACGTCGCCCACGCCGAGCACCGCCTGCTTGCGCTGCTCGCACAGGCGACAGTCGCGGCATGACGCCACCGCTGCTTTCAGTTCGTCCCAGCCCATGGCGGCGATGCGCTGAGACCGTTCGTCTCCTGGTGTTGCGCTCGCGGCGGTCGGCGACGGAACATCCTCTGCAGGAACATCTGCCGCGGCGGCCGGCGCGGTCCCGGCACGTGCGTCTTGTACTACATTGCCCTCCCGCAGCCGCCACAACGGGGCCAGGCCCATCTCGCGCAAAATGCTCTCGCGCCTGCTCACAGGTCCACCGCCATCACCACCGCATCCTCGCGCCCTTCAGTATTCGGATAGTAGCCGCGCCGTCGGCCGATCGTTTCGAACCCCAGCCTCTTGTAGAGTCCCTGCCCCGGCGCGTTGGAAGGTCGCACCTCGAGGAACATGCGCTTTGCCCCATGGGTTCGCGCCGTACTGAACAAGTGATGCATGAAGAGCATGCCGTAGCCGTTCCGCTGCCAGTCCGGCGCGACGGTGACGTTGAGCAGATGGGCCTCGTCGAGCACCAGCATCATCACGGCGTAGCCGATCAGCGCATCCTCGACGCTGCAGCGCCAGGCGCTGTAACCGGAAGCCAGCGAGTCGGTAAAGTTGGCGCGCGTCCAAGGAAAGGGGTAGGCGCCCTGCTCGACGGCCAGCACGGCATCGATGTCCTCCGGCTGCATCGGCACAAAGTTCGGCGCGCAATTCAACACCGCACTCATGCCTTGCCGCCCAGTGCGACACGTTCGCGGGTGGTCATTGCCACCTTGTCGCGCACGTAGAGCGGTGCCGCCAGCGCGGCGTCGACGCCTTCGCCCCGCGCGAAGCGAAGGGCGGCCAGCCGCAGCAGGGCGGAAGCCCGCGGACGCGCCTCGGAATCCACTCCGCGCATCGCCGCGCCCAGCCGTTCGGCAAGTGCATCGCCATAGGCGGCAAAGCCGCTGCCGCAACCCAGCCAGCCTTGGCCGGGCGGCACAGGCGCCTTTCCCGGCGCGCACACGAGCGGAGCGATGACCGCCTCGACGGAATCCCCGCTTACTTGATAGGCAGCGCAATACGCTTCATTCATGCGCGCATCGGCGCAGACATACACCGGTCCGTCTCCGGCCCCCAGCGCCAGCGCCTCGAGACTGCCGATGCCGATGACGGGCAGGCCGGCACCGACAGCCAGCCCTTGCGCCACACTGCAAGCCAGCCGTAGCCCGGTAAACGCGCCCGGCCCGGCGCCGAAGGCGATGCCTTCCAGGTCGCTCAATGCCACTTCCCGCTCTTCGAGCAGGGCCCGCACCAGCGGCAGCGCTATTTCCGAATGCGAAACACCACGCGCACCTTCCCGCTCGACGATACGGCCGTCGAGGAAAAGTGCTGCAGTGAGCAGATCGGAGGAAGATTCGAGGGCAAGGAGTTTCACGAACGGGATTTTACCCGACGCATCCCATCCTCATGGTTGACTTTACTTGATGCGCTTGGCCGTGTGCTCATCCTCGATGTTGTCTCTAAAGTAGCTCCACATCGAGCCCGAGGTGCTCAGGCGCCGCCAGGTTTCCTGCGGCACGCCGGCGTACTCGACCAGTTTGCGGTCGTCGAACTCGACACGCAGAATGCGCGTGCCGGCATCGTAGCCGATGGCACGCAGCTTGCCGGCGTTGACCTGTTTCATTTCCATTTTGTCACCATGCTTCAGGAAGGAATTTTATTTTGCCGCAGGGGCCGGCGGCGGACCCTTGCGCTCTGAACGCTGCACCTTCCGCTCCTGGATACCAGAACGGGCCTGGTTCTTGAGGTCCTTCGTCTGTTTTCTTTCCTGCTCGTGGCAGATGGCCATGGCCTTCATGTCTGATGCTGCACGTACGCAGGATTTGGCTGACTGCAGGATGTAGATCTTGGCATCGATGTGCTCGATCAAGCGTGCTTTCATGTTCTGCTGTGGTTCCTGGCCCTTGGCGCCGTCAGCGGCAGAAACAGGGTGAGAGAGCGCCAGCGCGGCAGATAGTGCCAAGATGTTGATGCAAACAATACGGGGCATGGTGCCCTCCGGAAATAATCAGGTTTTAAGAATGTTCAGGGTCTCGAAACGCCCGCCCAGAATGGGGGCGGAACCGATTCCCCACCAACGTTCCAGCACGGTTGCATAAAGACTGCGAAAATCCAGCGCAAAGGGCAGATTGCCATTGCCGTCGAGCCGGTCGAGCGCGGGCGGCGCGCCGTAAAAGCCGCCCCTGACCCGACCGCCCAGGGCGAAATGCACGTTCGCCGTGCCGTGGTCCGACCCGTTCGACTGGTTCTCCTTCGGCCGGCGGCCGAATTCGGCGTAGGTCAGGATCAGCGTACGGTCCCAGCGGCCCATCTCCACCAGCGCGGCTTTGAGCGCCGCCAGCCCTTCTGCCAGTTGCCGGAGCAGATTGGCATGAGCGCCCGGCTGATTCTGATGAGTATCGAATCCGTTCAGGGTCAGGCGCAACGCTGCGACGCCGGCGCCGCTGGCGAGCACCTGGCTGGCGGTTTTCACCGTATTGCCAAAATTGCCACGAGGAAACTCTGTGCCCAGGCCGGCCTGGGCGTTCGCCAAACGGGAGGCAGCCTGGGCGATGTCCGACTCAACCTTATGGATGTGCGCCAGTGCGGCGTTGCGGCTCTCCCCGGCCGGCTGCGCCAGTCTCGCCTGGCGCTGGAACTGCTCCGGGTTGGAAAGAGCAATGGCGCGCACCCCACCGCCGGCCAGTGGGCCAAGCTCGCCCGAACCCACCAGCACGCCGTCGGCGGCAAAGCCGGCGGGCGCCGGATGCGCGACAAAGGTGCGGGCCAGCCAACCCGCCTGCAGGTATTCCTCGCTACGGGAAGCGGTGTCCCAGATTTCGATGGAGCGGAAATGCGACAGATTGGGATTCGGATAACCCAACCCCTGAATCACCGCCAGTTCGCCCGCCTGCCAAAGCGGCATGAGCGGCAGCAAGGCCGGATGCAGCCCTTTGCGGCCGTCGAGCTGGAGGACTTCCTCGCGCTTCACCGCAATGCGCGGCCGCAAGCGGTAATAGGCGTCATCGGCATAGGGCACGACGGTATTCAGGCCGTCATTGCCGCCCTTCAGTTCGACCAGGATGAGCAGTCGATCGTAGGCGCCGTCGGCCCAGGACAGGCCCGGCATGAAAGTCAGTCCCCCGGATACGGCGAGCCAGCGCAAAAAATCGCGTCTTTCCATGCTCCCCTCCTACTTCAGCTGATACATGGGATCGAGCGCGAGGCGGCGGATCAATTCCATGCCGCCGCTTTCCGCGCCGTCGGCGGCGGCAGGCGCGCCCGCCAGCATGACCGCTTGCGGCGTCAAGCGCAGGCGATCGACTTGCGCCAGCCAGGCTGCGCTGTCGAAACGGATGTCCGCCATCGCCCGCATCATGCGCTCGCGTCCTGCATCGCCCAGTCGCTTGCCGGTCCCGTCGGTTTCGCGCAAGGCCACACGCTCGGCCTGTGCCTTGCCGGCGGCGCGCATGCGCTCCATGAATTCCTGGCCGCGAAACAGGCGCTCGACGAATTGCTTGCGCGCCAGGAGGGTGCTGCTGTTGATCCAGGCCTCGCCGCCCGGCCAGCCCTTGACGTTGGGCGGGCCGAACAGGTCCTGGCCGAGCTGGCGCAGGGCAAAGACAAAGGGCAGCGGATCGCCGGTCTCGAAGCCGAACTGGTGCAGCGTACCCACCACCAGATCGACCGGCGATTTCACCAGTGCGGCGCGATTCTCCCGCGCCCAGAAGGCATCGGAGAGGAACAGCTCGCGCAGCGCCGTCCCGATCTCGTAACCGCTGTCGCGGAAGCGCTTCGCGATGCGGCCCGCTTCCCTGGCGTCGGGCTGGGGTGAGACGAACTCCTTCCACAGCTTGGCGACGATGAATTCGGCCGTTGCCGGCTGGTCGAGCAGGATATCGAGCACCGCATCGCCGTCGAATTTTCCCGATCGGCCGAGGACGGTCTTGACGCCGCTGTCGTGGAAAAACGGCCGCCACTTGAACTCCCCGGTTTCCGGCGCGATGCTCCAGCCGGTGAAGGCGCGCGCCGCCTCCTTGATGTCCTGCTCCGTATAGCGGCCCTCGCCGAGGGTGAACAGCTCCATCACCTCGCGGGCGAAGTTCTCGTTCGGCTGTTCCTTGCGGTTGGTGGCCGAATCGAGAAACACGATCATCGCCGGATCCTTCGCTGCGGCGTGCAGCAGCGTGCCAAAATTGCCGAGGGCGTGCCGTCGCAGCAGCTGGTTTTGCCGCGCCATGAGCCGCGCGGATTTCACCTTCTGCTGGCTGGAGACGAAGTGGTTGTGCCAGAAGAGCGTCATGCGCTCCGTGAGCGGAGAAGGCGTGTGCAGCATTTCCTCCAGCCACCAGCCGCGCAGGTCGGCGCCGATTTCGAACTGCCGGCGCAGCAAGTCCTGCTTTTCCTCTGCGGAGAGATTCTTCAGTCGTGAGGGTCGGACATACTCATCGATTCCGGACCGCAGCGGGGTCATCGCCGCGGTCGTCCTGCTGGACAACAGACGATCCACCGCCTCTCTGCGGGTCAGCCGCGCAAAATCGGCAATTTCCCGCGGCGTAGCGCCGAAGCCGGTGCGATTGAGCACATGACGGGCGTCCTCCGCACCCAGGGTCGCAGCCTGGGCAAACGGCATCAGCAGTGCAAGCAGGGACGTGAGAAACCAGCGCATGGCATTTATATGGACGCCTCCCGTTTGCAAGGACGAATTGGTGTGTTGGGACAGATAGGCTGCAGTTTTATATCCGGCCTGTTGTGCAGGTCGAACCTGCTGGCCCTGATGGAATCCGCTGACCCACGCCTCATTTCTCCTAAG